>DATCGV010000001.1:0-30127 GCA_036508755.1 Candidatus Limnocylindrales bacterium
TCGAGGACCCGATCGGGTGCGACAGAGTAGGAATCATCACGCCAGTTGGCCTCGACGGTGTCGATGTCGAGCTCATCCCGATGCACACGGGACCGATCGATGACGCGGTTGACCAGACTGCGCCGGAGCCAGGCTGAGAGAGCCGCCTGATCACGAAGTTGGTCGCGTCGGCGCCACGCCCCGATGATCGTCTCCTGCGCGCAGTCCTCCGCCTGGTCGGCGTCGCGCACGAGCCGGGTCGCAAGTCGCAGATTCGGCGCCGGCGAAAGCGTCCCATGCGGACCAGAACGAGTCCCATGCTCGCCCCCTGCCGCCCCGCTCGCTATACGCGAGAAGGAAGTCGAGCGCCTCGCCAAACTTGTCTTCGAATTCGGCTGAGGCGTACAGCTTTCTAAGCCTGTTGGTGGCCGACTCAAGAACGTCGGAGCGTCCAAGTTCGCCTCGGAGAAGTGCGCGCGCAACCAACACGTATAGAGCGCATGCAACGTGCGCGCGGACATCGCCGTGGGTTACGCGGGACGCGCGATGGGCGCGAGACACGAGCTCCTCGTCGGATGCGTTGCGCTCGACCAACGCCAGCGGAAGGATGCGCATCAACGACCCGTTGCCGGCAGCGTCTGGCAGGCCGCACTCCTCGGCAGGCGTGCCGGGTTCGAAGCGATGCAGAGCAGCCGCAGTTGCGTTCCCGACGTCAAAACGCTTGCCATCGGGCGTGTATCTGCCCTCGCGGTACCACGCGAGCGATCGCTCGCCCTGGTCTGCGGTGTCGAAGCCCTTTTCGAGCAGCGAATCGAGCAGGGCGAGCATCAGCGCGCCGTCGTCACTCCAGGTGCCTGCCGGCTGGTTGTGGGCGCCATGACCACGCCAGACCACTTTCTCGGCCGGAACCGCTGGGCCGAACTCGTAGGGCACGCCGACCGCATCCCCGATCAGATGTCCCCAGACGCCTCCTGCCAAACGGTCGCCGCGAGAGATGCTCATTCGGAGTGCGTTCGCCAGTAATCGAATGTCCGCTGCGCCTCCGCGCGCGCGAACTCGTCCGGATCGGAACCGACAGGCTTCAGCCCGAGTTGCTCGGCGAGATTTGCGAAACCGACGCCGAGATGAATGCCGCCACCTTTCTGCTTGACGATGCTCGACAGCATCGGACGACTCTGAAGGACCTCAGCCTCCGATATCGCACCGAGCATCGTTCCGATCACCTTGAACCGGTGGTGGAGGTTATTCAGCGAGAGGCCTGCGATCGGAATGACATCTCCGTAGGTGAGGAACTCGCCAGCCTGGGCAGCCTGTATCAGTCGTTCGCGCAGTGGAGCATTGATGCCCGACCCAAGACCGCCTCTCTCGCCGAGAGCTTGAAGTTCAGCCTCCGCATCGGCCAGCACGCGGGTGGGCATCGTGCGCGGAGTTGAACGTAGCGCCGCAACCGCGACCTCGCGCCCCTTTTTCGTCCAGCCGCGCCGATCGCGCGAATGGCAAACGACGCGACCGAGGGGTCGGATAGCCACGGGATCAGGGCGGCCACGGCAGCAGTCCCGCACGCGGCGATTGGGTCCCGAAGCATGATCCGGTCGTTGGGCTCGGCCGAGCGAGCCTTCGCGAGAAGATCCTCGAGATCACCCACGGTGCCGGAGACCCTCGAACGGCGTGCCACAACGGCCGCACCCGAAAAGCGGATCGTCGCCCCTTACCACGCAGCCGCCAAGCCAGAACTCGCCCTTCGCTGCGCGCTCTCCAGTCTCGGCGGTCGGAAGGCCATAGACGATGCGCTTGGGCTTCCCTCGGTAGCCACACTCGGCGCATGTCTGTTCGGATAGCTCAGCCACGACATCGCTCATGCTGCAATTCTGCGCTCGCGTAGCATCGCGTTAGTCGCGTATTCAGCGCGCCGCCTATCCAGAGCGGCCCGAGAGTCCTGGCTCGTTGACGGCCCGGCAACCACCGACGTCCCTCACGTCGGAACGGTGCCACTGCCAGGCGCGATAGGAGACAGAGGGATGTCCACCACCAGCGCGCCATTTGGCGTGATTTCGACGCTGCCCGCCGTTGCCCAGGCCATTGCCGACGCAAGCAGGCCCAGGTCGCTGTTCTACGTCGAACGCTTCGGCCATCACTGTCGCTGGAGTCCAGCCCACCGCGGCGGCCCGTACCCGCTCTTGCGCGAGACCGCGAAGTTGCTCGACGTCGACTACCACACGCTCGTCGTCCACGCTCGCGCGATCAGCCCCACCGGTTTCGACGCGGATGGCATCTGGGCAGGCGTATCAGCGCTCGACTTCGGCGACGAGACGCCGCCCGACGCTTCGATGGTCCTCAATCTGGACGGCCCGACCTCGGAGCAACAGGTTCTTGAGCGACTCGCCGACCTTTTCCCGCCGACCTGAGTCGCACGAGCATGGCGCAGCCAGCTCCAGAGGTAACCGTGCCAAGCCAGGACCCTCGTTACGTGGCCTTCAGTAGGGAGGGCACGTCGTAAATCGTGACGATGTTCAGTGGCTTAACGTCGCGCCTCGCGTCCTGCGCCACGATGATCGCGTCGAGAGTCCGCCCTTTGCGCCGGAACTCTTCGAACAGCGAGAGAGCGTCGAAAACCGTTGCGGTCGGACCTAGAAACGAACTGTTGTCGTCATGCTCGGCATGTGGCAGCACATCGGAAACCAATGTGTCGTCCAGAATTCCACCATCTCTTTGCAGGCTATCCCCGACCCAACGAGATACCGTCTCTGCCGTGAGAAGCGCGATGAATGCTTTGTCACCGTAGACCGGGATCTGCGAGAAGTCTCCATTTAGCATCGCGAGCACGGGCTCACGGATCGACACGTCGGGACGTGTGGTGGTGACAGCACGCCCACGGATGACTTGATCGACCCTGGGAGGTGCCGCTAGCAAGCCAGCAACGTGCTCGATGTCCTCAACAGCGCCATCGTTTGGTTCTGCCAATACCCGCCCGGTCCCGGCATGGACTATCGCGTTCCTAAGCTCTGCGTACTCGCGCAGATCCCGCTCGTACCGCCGGACGATCGGATTGCGGCTCGCTCTGACTGCGCCGGCGAAGCCAATTTCTCGACCGCCGTCTACATCATGAAACAAGAGGCCTTCGATTTGGTTGAAGGCGTCGAGGAAACGCTTGCTGTTTGTCATCCGTACCTCCGCATTTCAGGACACCGAGCCAAATACGTCTCGACGGGATCACGTCTTTCAGTGAACGGCCTCCGACACGGGCGCCGACGCGGCCAGGAGTCGCTCCGCCTCGTCCAATTCGTTGACCACGTTGGTGCGAAGCCCGTCGAGTATCACTCCGACGGCACCGGCAAGACCATCCTCGCGCGCGAAAAGGCGCGCCGGCTGGCGGCCGAGGGGTTTCGGACGCTGCTTGTGTGCTTCAACCAGCCGCTGGCGCGCACGCTCGCCGATGACCTGGCCGGGGCGCCGGCGCCAGGCGGGCTCGACGTGCTGACCTTCCACGAGCTGTGCCTGCGGATGGGTCGTGAGGCCGGCACGCTTCCCGTCCCGGAGCCGGCTGAGAAGATCCAGGACTGGTGGGATGTCGTGCTGCCCCACGCCCTTGACGCAGCGATCCCGGAGGTCGGCGGCCGGTAGCACGCGACCGTCATCGACGAGGGCCAGCACTTCGCCCAGCCGTGGCTCGAGTCCCTCTACCTGATGCTCGTCGACCCTGACGAGGACGTCCTGTACGTCTTCCACGATCCCGAGCAGGCGCTCTACCGCGACGACATCGTCGACACGCTCGGGCTGCCCGAGTTCTACCTCGACTGGAACTGCCGCAACACGGGACCGATCCACCGATTTGCCGCCACCTACGCGCCCGCGCTGGCGTCCGCGCCGGTCCTGCACGAGGAGGGACGGGCCGTCGAAACGATTTCGGTTGGCGAAGGTGGCGTCGTGGAGGCGCTCCGCAAGGTGCTCCATCGGTTGGTTGTCGAGGAGCGGCTGGCCCCGTGGCAGATCGCGGTCCTGACCGGCGTGCCATTGTCGCGAAGCGAGGTCTGGAAGCAGCGGCAGTTCGGCAACCAGGTGCTCTGGAACGGCTCGTACGACGACGCCGGCCACTCGCTCGGGTTGTCCGCGGACGCCACGCCGGACCAACCGACCGACACGATCCTGTGCGACTCGATCCGCCGCTTCAAGGGCCTCGAGCGCGAGGTGATCGTCCTCGTCGAGCTCGATGACTCAGACCGCCGCCTGGCTCAACTGATGTACGTCGGCGCCACGCGCGCCCGTCAGCATCTCGTGGTGATCGGCTAGGGGTTCAGTCATCCCTGAACAACTCGCGAGCGAGTTCAGCGAACCGTGGCGCCGCACCCTCGAGCGCGGTTAGCAATTCGTGCGGGGTCCGCGGCGGTCTCAATCGATCCGCCTCCATCTCTCGGATCACGCTTACAACGGCTTCCTCGTCCAGCGTCAGTTGGTTGACGAGGAACTCGTCCGCACTTTATACGTCGATGCCCAAGGCAACGAGAGCGTCATGCGGGAAGTCCCGCGTGTTGTTCGTCACCACGCAATCAGCCTTCGCCGCAAGCGCGGCCGCGACAACGTGACGATCGTCGGGGTCGATTTCGATGGGAACTGCAGCCAGGAAACGTCCGACGCCAGCGACCAGCGCCTCCGGGAATGCCTGAGACATCGCCTCAACCCGGCGTCGAGCCCGCGGTCGCTCCAACCCTCTCCGGACGAGGCTCTCGACGAGCTCGTCGATGATCTCTTCGCTCCACGCCACGCGAAACAGCCCTCGCTCGCACAGGCGTAGCAGCAGGTCAGCCAGGTTGTATGGATGCAGGACATCCGCATCGAGCACGACGGCGTAAGCCATCGCCTACTCGGTGTAGATGCCGAGTTCGTCGGCCTCCTCGGAGAGTCGCCGGAGAGCATCGCGCCGCCGTTGGGTGCGCTGAGCCCTATACCGAAGGACATCGTCCAGATCCAGCCGGCGGTGCGTGCCCACCATTTCGTAGGGCAGGTCACCGGCCTCGAGAATTCGGATCAAGTAGGGCCGCGAGACGTTGAGCAGCTCCGCCGCCTGTTGAGTCGTGAGGCTGGCACCGACTGGGATCAACGAAACCCGGCTGCCTCGCCGCAGGGCGTGTGCGGCTGCGAGCAGGACCGCGCGCGCGGCTTTAGGCAGCGCCACCTGGCGGCCGGTTCCGGGCTCAACGAGCATGGCGTCGGCGGACTGCGCGATCTCCTCGATCGCCTCCAAGGCTTCGCGTTCCTCGCGTGCAGCAGCGATCGGCTCACGATCGAGTGTGGGCGCTACCACGGCTGTTGGCCTCCTTCCATCTACCGATTTCCGGAAGTATGCGCCTGCAAACGCAACAAACGCAACTAACCTACAGGTAGTGCGGACCGACGGTATTACGACCCGTCGCTAACCTCTGCTTGGTGATCTCGCTGATCAGGACGGTAGAGCCATGTTTCTGACCTATGACGAAAAGGCTGACGCGGTTTATGTTCAGTTCCGGCGAAGCATCGTGACTCGAACGGAGGAACTAAGCGACAGCGTCGCCGTGGACTACGACGCCGACGGTCGTCCGCTGGGAGTGGAGTTTCTGAACGTCAGCTTGGGAATCGACCTTGACCAGGTTCCACGGCGAGCGCACGTCGCGAAGCTGCTCGAAGAGCGGCACTTCAAGGTCTACGCCTAAGCGCGCTGTCAACGAAGACGTAGCGTCACGGGTGAGTCGAACAGGTCGAGCGCCACCAGCTTGCCGCCGATTCCACACGCATTACATCTTGACAGTATCACGTAAGACTGTCACACTCGGCCTATGCCCGACTACTCCCTCACGGACCTGGCCAAGCTGGCGAACGTAACGCCGCGGACCATCCGCTTCTACATATCTCAAGGACTGCTCCCGTCACCGGAACAGCAGGGGCCGAGGACGACGTACACGGATGAGCACCTCGAGCGGTTGCTCGCGATCAAGAGGCTCCAGGCCGCCCACCTGCCCCTAGCGGACATTCGGCGCCAGTTCCACGCGGCTGCGCCGGACGAGTTTGCGCGCCTGGCAGAGGCGGCGGCGCCCGCCCAAAGCACGGCGGTCGACTACATCCACGAGATCCTGGCTCGACGCCCCGCGGCGACGACCCCATCGGCGCCCTCCATGCCGGCACCACAAGCCAGCATTCCAGCGCCGCCCGCCCCACCCGCCAGCCAACCCGAGCTGGAGCGCTCGCAGTGGGAACGCGTCGGGCTCACCCCTGACATCGAACTCCACATCCGACGCCCGCTAACGCGCGGCGACAACAAGCGCGTTTACCGCCTGATCGAGATCGCGCGCCAACTCTTCGAGGAGGAGTAAGTCATGCCCTGCACCAAGCTCGCCCTGCGCGCCAAGACCGATCGGCGCTACATCCGCTCGACCTACCGCAGCAACCGCTTCATCCTGGCCGAGGTCACGGCACCTCACCAGCACGCCGAAACCAACAGCCAGCGCACGCGCCCGTCGGTCAACCTCTGTTTCGTGCTCGATCGGTCGGGCTCAATGTCCGGCGAGAAGATCGCCCTCGCAAAGCAGGCAGTCGAGCAGTCGATCGGGCGTCTCCAGGCCAGTGACCGCTTCTCCGTGGTCGTATACGACGACCAGATCGACGTCGTCATCCCCTCCACCCTCGCGACCCACGACGCCAAGCGCGACGCGATCACGGCCGTCGCCCGGATCGACGCCCGCAACCAGACCAACCTGGGCGAGGGCTGGCTGCGCGGCTGCGAACAGGTCGCGCTCCACCTCCAGGCAGAGGGAGTCAACCGGACTCTGCTGCTGACCGACGGCCTGGCCAACGTGGGCATCACCGATCGCGACGACCTGGCCAGCCACGCGGCTGAGCTCCGCAGTCGGGGCGTCCAGACGTCGACCTTTGGCGTGGGCACCGACTTCGACGAGGTGCTCCTGCAACAGTTGGCGACCGCCGGCGGCGGCAACTTCTACTACATCGCGGACGGTCGAGCGATCCCCGACTACATCACCAGCGAGGTAGGCGAGGCGCTCGACGTGGTCGCGCGCAACGTCACGCTCGATGTCGTCGCACCTGAAGGCGTCGTGGTCGAGTCGCTGATGCCTTTCCCGATCGACCAGCGCGGTGGCCGGAGTGCCATCTCGCTTGGCTCGATGGTCGCCGAACAGGTCGTCCAGCTCGTGCTACGGCTCAGCTTCCCGCTGGGCGAGATGGGCCGCGAGACAGGCGCGGTGATCTCGGTCTCCGCAGGGGGCGAGTCAGTCGACGACGCCTCGCAGTCGCTGACATGGGAGTACGCCGGCGGGAAGGCCAACGACCTGCAGGAGCGAGATGCCGAGGTCGACCGGGCGGTTGCCTCGGTCTTCGCTGCGCGGGCCCGACAGGAGGCCAGCCAGCTCAATCGGGCGGGCAACTACCCCGCAGCGCAGGACGCCCTGGCGTCTGTCGCGAAGCGGATCCGCTCTTACGCCGGGCGCGACTCGTTGATGCGCATGCTCATCAGCGAACTCGACAGGGAGTCGGAGCAGCTTGCCGCGCCGATGGCGCCGGCGGCCGTCAAGGAGATGTACTTCCGCGGCTACGCCTCGGCCAAGACACGCAACTTTGACGGCACGGCACTGCGGCGCAAGCAGTCCTGACTTTGGCGATAAGCGCCGAATAAGTGACGGCTTGTATGTTCGCCACAGTTGGACGAGTTCGATCCGCGACGTGGGAACATACCAATCGAGATGATCGGCGATATACCCCTGCTGGAGTACGACGAGACAGTTGATGCCGCGTACCTGACCTTCAGCGACGGACCGTGGGTGCGCCAGGAGCGGTTGGACGATGCGCGGGCACTCAACTACGGCCCTGACGGACTGGTGATTGGCATCGAGCTTCTGTCGCCACGCCGAAAAGGCGTCGTCCTGGAAGGTCTTCCGTTCCAGAGTGAAATCGCACGCGTCGTGCGTTCCGTGGGCTTTCGGATCCTCCTGCCAACGTGAAGGCAGGTACGAGCAAGACGACGGTCTACCTGCCGGCGCCGCTGAAGGAAATCCTCACCGCCGCCGCTCGACGTCGCGGGGTCAGTGAGGCCGAGCTGATCCGCGAGGGGATTGCCCTGGTTACGGCAGCGGAGGAACCGCGCCGACCTCGCCTGCCCCTCTTCGACAGCGGCCAGCCGGGTTTGGCGGAGCAATTCGATGAGCTTCTGAAGGGCTTCAGAGGGACTTGATCCTTCCGAGGGTACCGACCTCAAGCCTTCAGATTGCTGCCTTGACGCTCGCTGGTGGTACCCTACGTAGGGTATGAAGAAGACATCCGTCTATCTCACAGAGGAAGAGGCCGCGGACCTGCGACGGCTGGCGGTGCGCGACGGCCGCTCTCAGGCCGAGTTGATCCGCGACGGCATTCGCCGCGTGATCGGCGAGGCGGAACCTCATGCACGAGCGTTTACAAGCCTGGGCATGGGGCGCGGCGGCGGACAGCCCTATCGGCGGTGGAGCTCGCCAGAGCTGTACGACAAGTCATTCGGCGGCGACGATGGCTCTCATCGTTGACGCCGGCGCCCTCTACGCGCAGGCGGACGCCGACGAGCCACGCCATGAAGCCGTTGCGCAGCTGCTGCGCAACGCAAGAGAAGACCTGGTCACGTCTGAGCTGGCGGTCGCTGAAGCCGACTACGTGATCCTCGATCGGCTGGGCGTAGACGTCGAGCTGGCTTTTCTCGCCGACCTGGCATCTGGTGCGTTCCAGGTCGCTTGCCTGACCCCGGCAGAGATTGAGCAGGCGAGGGCGATCGTCGAGCGTCATCGCGATCTCAGGCTTGGCTTGACCGATGCATCCCTCATCATCCTTGCCGCCCGATACCGCACGAATCGGATGATCTCCTTCGACGAACGCGCGTTCCGCGCCGTCGCGCCATTGAGCGGAGGGGCCTTCGTCATGCTCCCGGCCGACAGCGTCGAGGGCTGAGTAAGAATTCGCAGCATCGTCTCTGTGAGCACGCTGTGTCGACTATCTTCCGACCTCGTACCCACGGTGGATACCCATGCTGAGCGACGTCAATCGAGCTGCACGCATCACGATTGAGGAGCCGGGCACTCCCACGAGCCCCCCTCAGAGCACGCCCGGCCCCAGCCGATTGCGCTCCCTTCTGAAGCGTGTCTGGTCACTGCTGGTCGTTGCCGTGAGCGGTCCGGGGTTGGGCGTTTCCGGTGGGATCGATGACAGCGCGATGCCCTCAGGCTTCATGGCGCCATACCGCCGCGGAAGTCGCCAGGTCCGCAACCTCTGGCACCTCCCGTTCTGACCCCTAGAGGTGCTAGCTGCTGACGGGGACCTCGGTCGCAGCCGTCGTGGCGGCCCGCGGCGGAGCGGCGGAGCGGCGCGTTACCGCGGCATCGAGGCGCTCCAGGTACGGCCGAGCACGTAGCCCCTCGAGGATCACGCGCGTCGAGCGGATCACATCGGCCACCTCTGGATCGTTGGGGTCGAGCAGCTCCGCCATGTCCATGCCGGCGCGCGGCAACTCGATAACGTCCACGCCAACCGCGCGAGCGGCGCGGGCGAGCGGCGCGTCGCTCGTCGCGAGATCGGTCTTGAGGGCGACCGCGGTAGCCAGGCAAGCGCAATCAGCGAGCGACAGAGCCGAGGTAGATCTGTCGTAGAACGTTGATCGGAGCGCAGCCGACCGTCTCGCGTTGGGCAGCCAGAACGGCTGGACCTCGAGGCCACTGACCAGGAGCAGGTCGATCGCATCGTTCACGCGCTCGGCGGGACGGCCCTCCAGATTGACCGCGCTGATCGAGGGCGGCGGGCGCTTGCGCAGCAAGTCGCCGACTTCAGCCCGTGCCGGCTCGTCGAGCAGGTAAGCGATCAGCGCAGACGCGTCAAGAACTGTCACGGCCGTAGTAGCGGGCCCACTTGCGCTCCTCGGCCTCGATCTCCTCTTCGCGCGACTGTCGTCGCATGTCGTCGCTCGACGGCCCGCCTGGACCGGCCAGGGCACCCGCGGCCGCTTCTAGAGGGTCGTCCGGGACAGGGCGGATGCGGATGTATGAACCTCCGTCGTCGACGATCACATCCCTCGTCCCCCAGCGCCTGCGCACCTCGGCGGGGATCTGAATCTGGCCTCCCTGTGAGATCCTGGTCACTCTCATGAGGCGATGGTATTTCTCATGAGACCTCTGAGCAAGCCGCCGAGTCGGAAGTCCAGCCATCTGGATGGTAGGATGTCCAGATGAAGGTGACAATCTCGTTCCGGGATGACGAGCTGTATCGCGCAATTCGTGTGCGCGCTGCCCAGTCGGGCCGTCAGATCCGCGACATCGTCGAGGACGCCCTGGAGATGTGGCTGACGGCGCAGGAGGATGCCGAGGATGTCGCCGCCGCGCGAGACGCTCTTGCCGAGTACGACGCAGTTGGCGGCGTTGACGCGGAAACCTACTTCCAAAGGATGGTTGCCGAAGGCCGCGTGGAGTACGACACGAAACCGGGCGACTGAGCAGCAGTGGGCTACCGCGTTGAGTTTGCGCCGGCGGCGCAGCACGTCGTTGATCGGCTGAGGGGTACTTCGCTAATAGCCGTGCGTGGAGTCATCCGTGGTTTTGCTGACAACCCTCGGCCCCAGGGCTCAACGAAGCTCGTCGGGATTGAAAGCACCTGGCGCGTTCGGGTCCGAATCGATCACGAAGCGTGGCGCGTGATCTACAGGATTGACGATAGCCGCGGATTGGTCGTCATCGCCCGCATCGTTCGGCGTGACGAAAGGACATATCGCGGGCTGTAACGGTGCGCCCTTCACCCGAGCACTGGTAGGAAGGCGACCCAGAAGCGGGTGAAGTCAGAGGCTGAGATGTACGGCCGCATCAGGACAACGCCCAGCGCGTCGCAGGCGGCGTCGATGAAGCCGCGTTCGTGAGCAGGTCCCAGAAACTCCAACTTCGACGCCTCGCGTTGGCCGTCCCAGGCGTTTACGGCTGCGACGTGCTCAATCGTGCGCACACCTTCATGCGTCTGTGCCGCGTAGTCGGCCGCCGCCGACCGCGCCACTGAAGTCGCCGTGGCGCGCAACTCGAACCAGGCGGCGCGCAAGCCCTTCCTGCTGAGCACTTCGGCCAGCGCGTCCTCGGCCGCATCGCGCAGCTTCCAGCCCGCTTGGGCAGTCTCCAACCGCTTCCAGTCGGCGGGCGCCAAGCGGCGCAAAGTGTCCAACAGGTCCAGAACCTGCGCCGAGCCCTTGCCGTACTCCATCCGTCGAGACTAGCCGCATTGATCAAGGCGAAGGATCCCGTGCAACCCATCGCTGGCCGCAGCCGACCTGTTGGCCCGCGAACAAGACTGGGCCAGAGACTGAGCGGCACCGCGCCTTAGTGCGCCACCATCGAGCGCTTTGCCTAGAGGGGCCATACTGGTGGCTGATGGTGCGCCAGAGGCCGTACCTACACAGCTCAGGAGAGGTATGACCAAGCGCTCCAAGTCGGAACGTGCGAAGCGCACGGCAGAGAACGAGGCGGTCGCCCGGATCGAGGCTGCCTGGCAGCAGAGCGTCCCGACCGCGCGCGCGAATGAGTTCGCCCAAGCAGTTGCCGCGGCCCGCGCGCGCGGCCCACTGCCGCCGCCGCCCGACATGGCCCCCGGCACCAGGCCCAATCCGCCGGCGCCCGGCCGCGAGCCCAAGCCGAAGAAGGAACCGACTCGGACGAAGCGGTTCGGTAGATGACCAAGCGCAAGAAGCAATTCTTCCCGCCCAAGGTCAACAAGCGAGCCCCGACACCAGCGGGCTCCGACGATTCCTACGAGCGTCCAAACCTGGCAACGATCAACGTTCAGGCGGGCGCGGGCCGGTCCGGCTTCTCAGTCGGTGACAAGGTCCTGATCGAAGGTGGCGGCACCTATTCCGGCGAGGTCGCCACGATCGAGAAGCTGAACACCGGCGTGATCCCCTCAGCGGTGGTCCGGACCGCGAGCGGCGCGACGCGCCACGTGCGCACGATCGACCTCTCGCCGGCGCGAGCCGAGCAGGCCGCCAAGGAGCCGGTCAAGGAACCGTCCGCCCAGGCGAGCTAGCGCTTGTAGACGTCCGGGTCGCGGATCTCCATGAAGCGTTCGGGATCGACCGGCTCGAAGCCAAACTGCTTGTAGAGGCCGTGCGCGTCGCGCGTGGCGAGCAGCCAATGGCGCAGGCCCTGCAGATCAGGGTGCGCCTTGACGCATTCCATCAGCCACTTGCCGAGCCCGTGGCCGCGGTGCTCCTTGAGCACGTACACGTCGCACAGCCAGGCGAACGTCGCCCGATCTGACACGACCCGGGCGAGGCCGACCTGCTCGCTGCCGCGGTACAGCCCGAACACGATCGACCCGGCAATGGCGCGCCTGACAACGTCCTCCGGCACGCCCGGCGACCAGTACGCCTCGTCGCTCAGGAACCGGTGCACCGACTCAATGTCAATGCGCTCTGGGTCGGTCGAAACTTCGTAGTCGCCGCGCTGCCATTCCACGAGCGAAGCCTAGACTGCAGGCATGATCTCCCAGAAGGTAAGCCGGCTGCTGATCGAGCAGGTCGGCAGTGAGCTTCGCGCCCACCAGTTCTATCTCGCCGTCTCCATCTGGTTCGACCGCCAGAGCCTCAAGCGCTGGGCGAAGCTATGGCACGACCAGTCGGTCGAGGAGGCCGGCCATGCGTCGAAGATCATGGATTACCTGATCGACAACGAGGTCGATTTCGACCTGCCCGCGCTCAAGGCGTCGTCGACCCGGTTCGCGTCTGCGGCCGCGGCCGTCGAGCAGGCACTCGAGGCCGAACGGGCCGTGACCAAGCAGTTCAACAAGTTGGCCGACGCCGCGACCGAGGAAACAGACCATCGCGCGTTCGAGTTCGTGCAGTGGTTCATCGCGGAGCAGGTCGAGGAGGAGCGCAAGGCCCAGGGCCTGCTCGATCTGGTGAACAGCGGCATCAACCTCTACCAGGCGGAGCCACTCCTCGACCAGTTCGAGTAGCCGCTGGGGGCTGCCCCGCGCCGATCCTGCCCCGTCGCGCTGTCATCGTGAGTCGATGCGCATTCCGACTCGCGAGTCGCGCATGGGTGGCTGATGAGTCGGAATCGGCATGCGCCTCGAACAGCAGCACTCGTCCCGACTCACGAAGCCCTTGGCCAGGCGTACGTCTGACTGTACGCTTGGCCGTATGAAATCCATAGCCGTGACCGACCTGCGCCAGCACACTGCAGAGGTGCTCGACGAGGTCCGTGGATCCGACGAGCCAGTCGTGATCTTGCAGCGGTCGCAGAAGGCTGCTTATCTGATCGACGCGGGTCAATACGAGGCCCAGATGGCAGAGTTGCGCGCCGCGCGTCGGCAGTTATTCCTGCGCGAGGTCCATGAAGCGGAGGTTGAGTACTCGTCCGGAGGCGCGACCAGCTTCGAAGACATGGAGGCGCTCCTGTCCGAGCTGCGTGACTGAGCAGTCGTGAGGGTAATCGCGTCCTCAGGATTCATTCGCCGAGCACGGAAGCTCAAGCCGCCGCGCGACGCCTTGCTGCGAGCGGCCCTTCGACGCTTTGCGACCGATCCGCAGGATCCCCTGCTTCGAACGCACAAACTCAAGGGCGACCTCGCCGACTACTGGGCGTTCAGCGTCGACGACGATCTCCGAGTCCTCTTCAGATGGGACGGCGACGTGTGCTTCCTGGTCAGCCTCGGCTCGCATGACGAGCTCCACTAGCAATCAGTTCTTCCTCGTGATCAGCGGCCGCCTGACGATCCAGATGCGCGATGGAAACGTCGAGCTTGGCCCGGGCGAGCTGTTCGTCGTGCCGCGCGGCGTCGAACACTGCCCGCGCTCGGATGAAGGAGCCGAGGCGATGCTCATCGAGCCGACGGGCACGGTCAACACGGGCAACGCGGGCGGCGAGCTCACCGCAGTGAAGGAACCGATCTAGAGCTCGGGCTTTCGTTGGTCGAGCTCGTCCAGGTAGATGACGTCGAGCTGCGGCAGTGGCTTGATGCGGCGATCGTTCGTCACGAACGCGGTCGCCCCGGCGCTGCGCGCCGACGCCAGATGGATGGCATCTGTCATCGATAGTTGCTGCCAGCCTCGAAGCACGGCAGCATCGACCGCGATTTCAGCGGACACCGGCACGACAGTGGTGTTCTCGAGTGATCGAATGTCATCGGCCACGCGCGCTACGAGCGCTGGATCGTCGACGTATCGAGGTCCGCTGCAAACTTCGGTCAGAACCAGGGTCGACAGAACCGCCGCAGCCTCGCCGATCGCAACAGCGTCCAAGATTTGGCCGGCGCTGAGCCCAAAGCGAGCATCGTCTTCGACCAAATAGATCAGGACGTTGCTATCGATGCCGACGCGCTCATGTCCCCGAAAGTTCATCCGGTTTGCTCGTCCTCGTCGCGGAGTTTGCGGACGAATTGGACGGCGTCCATCCCGCCGTAATAGCCGCGGGCGATGCCGCGCAATCGCTCCGAGGGTTTGCTCGGCCGGATGCGGAGGATGAGCGCGTCGTCGGTGACCTCGACCGTCAGTCGGTCGCCAGCCTGGATTCCAAGCTTTCGACGAGCCTCGCTAGGCACGGCGATCTGGTTCTTAGTGCTGACCTTGACGCTTAGCATGGCACCATCTTACCAAGCAGGTCAGCGGTTGACCTGCGTCCGCCTCAAGCCGGGACGAGCTTCTCGTCGAGGTTCCTGGCCAGTTCATCCACGCAATCCGATTACGTAGTCACGCAGACTGACTAAGCGGGGAGCCCGCGGGCGAATGGCGGCCGCGGAATGGGACGAAAGTCGATCTCGTCGGAGTGCGGGCCGCAATCAACAATCGCGGCCATGATCCGAAGAGTTGCGCTGGCGTCCTTCCTCGTCCTGGTGCTGTCGGCCGCGAACGTGCTGGCAGCGGCCAAGACGGTGACGATCAGCAACGCGGCGTTTTCGCCTAACTCGATTCAGGTCGCGATGGGCGGCAGCGTTCAATGGAAGAACGCGACCGCCAAGAAGCAGACCGTCGTCTCCGACGCTCCGTTCCTGTGGGGCACGCTCACTGTCAAGCCACACAAGTCGAAGTCACTCGTGTTCCAGCAGGCCGGGTCGTTCGTGTACCACGACTCACTCAAGGCCGGCCTCAAGGGCACGGTCCAGGTACCGATGACCGCCGACGCGGTGGACATCACGCTCGGATCTCAGGTCATGCTCAAGCTCGGGACGACCCCGGTGTCAGGGCCGGCGTGGCACGAAGTCGTGGCGCGCGTCAACGGCGGTGCGTGGATCAGCGCGGCGACGACCGGTGGGACTTCGACGGGCTATCAGCCGCCCTCGGCCGGAACTTGGGAGCTCGAGACTCGACTCCATCAGGCGTTGAGCGGCTGGAACACGGGCTGGAGCCCGATCCTGACGATTACCGTCGAGTAATCGACCGCCCGAACGCGGGCCGCCGGATTCCGCTAGGTTTCGCGCGTGCACATACTGAAGCTCGCCGCAACGACCGCCCTCGCCGCCCTGGCGCTAGCCACGTCAGCCCTGTCATCTGCTCAACCCGCGGCCGCAGCTACTGCCAAAAACTACTCGATCTTCCTCAGCATGCCCGGCACTGAAGTCTTCGGGACCCTCGCGAACGGCGTCTTCAAGCAGAAGAGCAGCGTGTCGACAAGCAAGACCTGGGATCTGGCGGCGGTGAGCCGCACGACGCTGCTGCTCTACAACAGGACGAGCGGCGCGACCCAGACCGGGACATTCACCAACGGCGTGTACGTCAAGAAGCGCTCGTACACCTTGCCGACTGGCTTCGACCTGGCGACTGCCTCATGCGACACGGCCATGCTCTACCGCCAAAGCGATGGCAAGACGATCACCGCCACGCTGAGCGGCGGCGCGCTGGGCAAGCGGCACGCGACGATCCTCCAGAGCGACCTGCCGCTCCAGTTCCTGGCGGCGTCGTGCGACTCGTACGTCGGCGGATACCAGAAGACGGACACCCTGACGCAGCTTGAGGCGGGCACCCTATCCGGCGGCCTGCAATCACCGACCGACTCGCTCGCCGAGGGCAATCAGCGGATCAGCCTGCTGACTGCGACGGCGAGCTCATTCCTGGTCTACGGGCCTGACGGAAGCGGTGGCGGCACGGCGGCGTTCGGAACCTTGAAACAAGGCTTGATCGGCTCGACCAACCATCTCAGCGGCTTCTCCGCCTGGGACAAGATCGGCGGTACCGCCGACAGCGTCCTGTTCTACAGGTCCGCCACCGGACTCGAGGCGCGCGTCACGCTCAAGCAGGGCGTCTACGCAAACAAGGGCAGCGGCACGGACTTCAGCGCCGGTTGGAAGGTCATCGCGGGCGGGAAATAGCGTCCTCAACACTGGTGGCGATATCGCCCACCAGCAGTAGACAATGTCGGCGTCAGTGAGAACGACCGAATTGGAGGGCGGGCCGTGGCCAGCGCAAACGACTATTTGAACAACCGACCGGCGTGGGTCGACCTGGCGACATCGGACCCCGAGGCGTCGCGCAACTTCTACTCGAAGCTGCTGGGCTGGGACATCCAGGTCAGCCCCGATCCGCAATACGGCGGCTACGCGATGGCCACCGACGCGGAGGTGGGTGTCGCCGGCATCGGGCCGAAGATGGATCCCAACGCGCCCACTGCCTGGGCGCTGTACATCGGCACGGACGATGCGGCGGCACTGGCGCAGAAGGTGACCGACAACGGCGGCAAGGTCGTCATGGCCCCGTTCGATGTCGGCGACCAGGGCAAGATGGCCGTCTTCCAGGACCCGACCGGCGCGTTCATCTCGTGCTGGCAGGCGTCGGGCATGCGCGGCTTCGTGGCGCATCAACCGGGCGCGTTCGACTGGGGCGAGCTCAACGCGCGCGGCGTGCAGAACGCGCTGCCGTTCTACGAGAAGGTCTTCGGCTGGTCGGTTCGCACGCGCCAGGACGACCCGAGCCGCCCGCCCTACAACGAGTTCCAGGTCGACGGTGAAAGCATCCTCGACGCGTGGGAAATGAGCCCGATGGTGCCCGCCAACGTGCCCTCGTACTGGCAGGTCTACTTCCAGGTCACCAACGTCGATCAGGCATTCGCCCGCGCCCTCGAGCTCGGCGCGAAGGAGCTCGTCGCGCCGTTGGACATGCCCGACGGCCGCTTCGCGATCGTCACCGATCCGCAGGGCGCGAGCTTCGGGCTGCTTCACCTGGAGGTTCCCGAGCCGTAGCTCGAGGGGCCGAATTCCTCAGGCGGGCTCTGGAGCGAGCGGTTCGGCCGCCGGCTGCGCGGGAGACAGGCCCGCGCCGATGGCCACGAGGCCCGTGATCATGACCAGCATGGCCACTACCCACCACAGCGGTGACAGCGGCCAGACGTGGACGAAGTCGGCCAGCAGGCCGAGCACGCTGGCGACGGCGAAGAGCCAACCAACGCCGGCCGGCAGTACGCGTGCTCCGCGCGCGCCGAGGCCGAAGAACGCCAGACCGAGCCACGTGATGCCTTCCGCAGCGAGGCCGATCGGGTAGGTCTGCGCGGGCACGAGCATCTGTGCCTGCGTCGGGGTAACGGCGTAGCTCGACCAGATGTTCGCAACCTGCGGCAGGGCGAGGATCAGCCCGAGCTCGAGGACCAGGAGCCCCGCCCACGACCAGCCATCGAGCCGTCCGCGATAGAGCGCGCCAAGCGCGAGGAAGGCCAGGATGGCCAGGACGTGCCCGGCGGCGTACACGGACCAGCCGAGCAGCAGAAGGTTGGACGAGGTCAGCAGGACGCCCGCCAGCAACAGCGAGGTATCGAGGAGCAGGATCGGCTTCGCGTAGCGTGCGAGCATGGCCATCGTCGCGCGCAATCTAAACGACGCGAACCTTCTCGCGCTCGGTTTGGCGCTCGACCTGCTGCGCCTCGGCTCGAGACTGGCTGGCAACCGGCTGCGCCACAGGCGCGGCGGCCGGCACCGGGGCCAGCGGCACAGGCGGCGACGGCTGTGTTGGATCGAGCGAGCTGGCGCCCAGCCGTTCGCTCAGGAACCGCCCGTGGATGATCAGGCGCTGCGACTCGCGCTCGACGATCGTGTCCGCGACGCGGCGCGTGTTGTCTTCCATCAGCTGCAGCTGCTCGATGAGCGTGTCGTGTGCGGTCTTGCCGTCGGCCAGCCGTTCCTGCTCGGCGTAGGGCCGCGGCAAGGCGAGGTAGCGCGACAGGGCCTCGGGCAGGTAGGTCATCGCCGTCTGGCGGACAGAATAGAAATCGGGGTCCGCCTGGTAGCGGTCGCCGGCGTGCTGAAGCGTGAAAACGACCGCGTCGCGAATGCCCAGGACATGGCGGTAGACGTCGATCGCGACGCGCTTGCGGATCGTAGCCAGCAGCTCGTCGAGGCCCGCTTCGATCTGGTCGGCGTCCTTTGTCTGGTCCTGGCCGAGCGTCGACAGCTGCGGCCGAGCGGCGACGAAGTAGCCGATCAGGTACAGGCCACCGATGACCAGCGCGGCCAGCGGGAGATGGATCAGCCCAGCGTCGAGCAGGATCACGCCACCCAGCGCCGCGAGGGCGCCGAGGACATGACCGGGCGAGCCGAGGAAGCGCCTGATGCGCCAGCCGATACCGGGATCGACGCGCAGCAGTCGCGGCCTGACTCGAGGGGACTGAGGACTCCGTGCCATGTTCCCGATCGTACCCCCCGCCGCCAAAACTCAGGCGGGAGCGGGCTTGAGCGTCGGTTTGTCGTCGGTGACCGTCGCGACGACGGGGCCGTCACCGTCAGGCAGCGCGGCGGCGAGGGCCGGCGTGACGGTCTGGTCGACGAAATCGCCAAGGGCGTTCGGGGCCTGCTGCTTGGCCAGCCAGTCGACGAACGACGGGTCGAACGTCAGCGGGTGGCCCTGGCGCGCGAAACGGCCCGCGAGCGGATCCAGGATCTCGCGCTTGAGCCACGCGGCGCGGTCAGCGTCGCTGACCGCGCCGAGAGCGGCGCTGATGAACGTGCATGCGGCCGCGATCGGTGCGCCGAGCAGCGGCGCGACCATGTCGGCACTGTCGATCTGGGACGCCGTCATGACCACGGTCGCGGCGCCGAGCGGCAGCAGGCGACCCATCGAGTCGGTGAAGGAGCCGCTCGCGAGCGCGTCACTGATCGTGTCGCGGATCGGCGCGGCACAGCGCTCGATGGAGCGGAAGAGAACGACCTGCCACGGCGAGCGGCGCAGCGCGTGGAGCGGCAGCGGCGAGTCGCTGCCGACGAGGCCCGGCGCGGAGCCGAGGAGCGTCGAGATCGACTGGTCCTCGCTCATCCCGGACAGGTCGATGTCGATGATCTGGCCGGCGCGGCCGTACAGGTCGCGCGACAGCGCGTCCGACAGGTCGTCCGCACCGGCCGCGGCGGGGCCGATCAGCAGCGCGACCGCGTCTGGACGCTCGTAGTGCGTGTCGAGCCCACGCAGCGACACGCCCAGCCGTGACACGAGCGCGGCCCGTGACGGTGGGTCGAGAATGCCGCGCTCGGCGAGCTCTGTTGTCAGTGACGCGATGCGGGCCGTTGGGTCGAGCGGCATGCCGACGAGCGCCTGGACCGAGTCGCGCATGGTCTGGCGGTCGACGACCTTGGCGCCCGTGGCGAGGGCGTGGGCGATCGACTGCTCGACGATGTCGACGCCCTTGTCGGGGAAGGATCGGTTGGGCAGGAACTGGTCGGCAAGCGCGATCGCCTCGTCGAGCACGTCGTCGCCCATAGCGACGCCGCGCTGCTTGCACAGGCTGTCGCGCACGGCGGCAAGAACCTCGCGCACCTGGCCGGCGTCCATCGGCTCGACCGAGATGGGCGTGAAGCGCCTGGCCAGGGCCGCGTCCGGCTCGATGTTGGCCTGGTATTCCTCGCCGGTCGTGGCGCCGATGCAGGCGATGTCGCCACGCGCAAGTGCAGGCTTGATCGCCTGGGCGAGATCGTGAACGCCGGCCTCGGCCAGCTGGTGGATCTCGTCGAAGAAGACGATCACCGACGGATGGCGCGCCTCGCCCAGGAAGTCGCGCAGTAGCGTCGAATCGGTCGCGACTGCCTGCGCGAGAGGCAGCAGAGCGACATCGAAGAGGCGCACGCCCTGCAGCTCGACGGGCACCTGTCCGCTGCTCAGCCTGATCCCCAGGCCCTCGACGATCGCGGTCTTGCCCGACCCGGCCGGGCCGAGGAGCATCGGGTCGCGCTTCGTCTTGCGCAGCAGGATCTCGATGATCGCCTCGATCTCTCGATCGCGGCCGACGATCGGGCCGAGCTGACCCTGTTTGCCCAGGGCAGTCAGGTCGCGGCCGAAGCGCTCGAGCGTGGGCGTGGAGGACGCGCGGCGTGCCCAGTCATCTGTCGTCGTCCGCGCGTCGTCCGCGGACACTGTCTTGCGCTCCGCGACGATGGCCGCGGCCACGGCCTGCTCGAGCAGGTCGATCGCCTTGTCGGGCAGGCGGCGGTTGATGATCGACTTGTCCGAGAAGTCGAGCAGCACCTGTAACGCATCGTCCGAGACGGTCACGCCACGCGACGTCACGATCCGATCGCGCAGGCCCTTGAGGATGGGCATGGTCGCCGAGTCGTCGAGCTCGCTGACCTCCATCGTCGACAGGCGCCGGTCGAGCGCGTCGTCACGCGCGATCGTGGTCCGATAGTCGTCGCCCGTGGTGGCACCGATCACGGCGATGGAGCCGTTCGCCAGGGCGGGCTTGAGCACGGCTGCCGCGCCAAGGCCGCCCTGCGAGTCGCCGGCCGACTCGAGCATGTGAATCTCGTCGAGGAACAGCACGATGTTGGGCTGCGACGCCTCGGCAACGAGCTGCTGCATGCGCGCCTCGAGCTCGCCGCGGTACTGCGTGCCGGCGACCACGGCCGCCAGCGGCACCTCGATCAGGCGCGTCTTCTTGAGCTCGTCGGGCACCTTGCCGGCGGCGATGCGCTGGGCAAGGCCCTCGACGATGGCCGTTTTGCCCACGCCCGGAGGGCCGAGCAGAACCGGGTTGCGCTTCGTCGAGCGGAGCAGCGTCTCGATGATCCACTGCGTCTCGACGTCCCGGTCGTAGACCGGCGCGAGCATGCCCTGCGCGGCGAGCTTGGTCAGGTCGCGGCCGATCCGATCGAGCAGCGGCGTGGTCGAGTTCGGATCTGTTGTCTGCCCGGGCGGCGTGTCGGTGGGCGGGACGTCGGGCAGCGGCTGGACGGGCTGATCGGCACTCGGCGCGAGCTTGTTGATCGCCGTCGTCGTCGGCTGCGTGCTCGGCGTCGGCTGCGGGCTGATCGCCTGGACGCGGCGGGTTACGTCGGAGAGCTCGTCGATGCTCTTCTGCAGCCAGCCGATAGCGAGGTCGAGGCCGTCCGCCTTGGGGTCGTTGTCAGTCATCGGGCGCGCGAGTCGTCGTGGTACGTGTAGCCGAGGTCTACGACGGGCACCTTGAAGCTGCTGTCGGCGAAGCGCTCCTGCAGGAAGCGTGCATTGGCCAGCAGCTCGTCCGCGTCGTTGCGGTACATCGCCGTCGCGGTCTCGCGCATCTTTTGGTCTATCAGCCTCATCTGGTCGATCAGCACGTCACGCGCCGTCTTCCCGTCCTGCACCGGCACGCGCTCGGCGTACATCCGCGGCAGCCTGATATACGCGTTGAGCGCCTCGGGAAGGTAGTGCAGTGCCGTCTGGCGGATGAGCATCACCGTCGGGTCGATCGCGCTCATGCCCGGGGTGCCGTCGGCCGGCAGCGTGAGCGTGACCGCATGGACCGTGTCCTCGACAGCGGCCAAGACGTCATCAGCCACGCGAAAGCGAAGGCTGTACGTGAGATCGTTCAATCCCTGCTTGATCTGATAGACGTCGCGCGCGTCCATCAGCGTGAGCCCCACGCCGCGCTCGCCCGGAATCAGCGCGTAGCCAGCGGCGTACAACACCGGTATCGCGGCCAGGCCGATCAGCCCACCCGGGATGCCAAGCACGAACAGCGCCGCCGCGCCCAGCGCGAGCAGGCACGCGCCGATGTTCTTGCGCGAGTACAGGAAGCGGAGCGCGCCTCGACCGAGCCTCACGCGCCGTAGTGTCGACCACTAGACGATCTTCGTCCCATCTGAACCCTGTGCTGCGGCCGCGACGCTGGCCGGCGTCAGTTGCAGCGCGCTGCTGGCGAAGCGATCCTGGACGAAGCGCGCGTTGGCCAGCAGCCGTTCGGTGTCGTTCTGGGCGATGGCGTTGGCCATCTCCTTCATCTTGGAGTCCATCAGGTTGAGCTGGTCCATCAGGATGTCATGCGCGGTCTTGCCGTCCTGGACTGTGCGCCGCTCGGCGTACAGGCGCGGGATGGCGAGATAGGCGTCGAGCGCCTGGGGCAGGTAGCTGAGCGCGGTCTGGCGGATCAGGTTGACGTTCGGATCGGCCGGGTTGATGCCGGTGCCGTTGGCCGGGAGTGTCTCGACGATCGCGTGACAGATGCTGCCAACCTCGTTGTACACGTCGTCGGCGACGCGGAAGCGGATGCTCGCCAGCAGCCGGGTCAGCCCATTGGTGATGTCGTGCGTGTCCTCCGTGCCGAACAACGTCACTGCCAGGCCGCGCTCCGGCGGGACGACGAGGTAGCCGATGCCGTACAGCCCGGCGATCACGGCGAGGCCGATCAGGCCGCTGGTGATGCCCAGGAAGTAGAGCGCGAGGCCACCGAGCGCGAGCAGGCAGCCGGCAATGTTCTTGCGCGAGTAGAGGATGGGCTCGATGCGGTGGAAGAAGCTCACTTACGGCTACTGGTAACCGCGGATCTGCTTGAAGACGTCAGTCAGGTCGCCGTTGAGCGCGTCGAAGGTCTTGCCGCCGGTCAGGGTCGCGAGCGCGTTCATCTCGTCGGTGTTGCCCTCGCCGAACAGGATCGGATAGACATGCACGTTCTGCACGGCCGGCGGCAGGCCCGCGTACCACTGCTTGAACTGGTCGAAGGTGTAGCCCGTGTTGTTCTCCCCGTCGGTCATGAGCACGATCGAGTAGAGCCGATTGGGGTCGGTTGCCTGCTCGTTGTACACGTTCTGATAGGCGGCGGTCAGCGCCGTGTAGATCGCGGTGTTGCTGTACGTCGACAGGCCGTCGACGTAGTCGCGGATCTGGGTCATGTCGGCGGAGTTCGGGTCGGTGTCGTCGATCGTGAAGTTGCTGTTGTCGATGACGTCCGCCGAGAAGGTGATGAAGGCGATGTCCTCGCGCGCGCGGAAGCGCGCGAACTGGCCGGTGAGCGACGTGTCGAGACCGGTCAGCGAGGTCAGCGCCTGCTGGAGCGAATTGAGCCGGTCGCCCTCCATGCTGCCTGACAGGTCAAGCACGAACGTGGCCGACGCGGGTGTCCGGATCTGGTCGAGATAGACCGTCAGCAGCGCGTTGATCGTGTCGAGCTGGGACGGGAAGGGCAGCTCGACGAGCGTCTGGGTAGGGAAGCGGCTGTCGAGCGCGACGCTCGGTACGACCGGGCGTCGCGCCGTGCTGGTCATGATCTGGCGCTGCACGTCGGGCGTGCGCAGGTAGTCGACGACCTTCTGCCAGGCGTCCTTCTTGTCGGCGTTGAGGAGCATGAACGGGTAATCGGCGGTGACGATGCCCTCTTTGGGATAGATCAGGGTCAGCGGCTCGTGCAGCTGGCCGCCGGCGTTGAGGCCCATCAGGATCGACTCGTAATTGATGATGCCGTCGATCGAGTCCTGCTGGCGGACGTAGTCGTCGGCCAGGAAGCCCGACGAGCCGGCGGTCAGCGTCTGGCCCTTGAAGAAGCCCTTGAGCGCGTTCTCGTCGATGTTGCCCGTGTCGATCGCATCGCTCGAGCCGGACAACGCGCTGGCCACGCCGATGAGCGCCGTGAAGCCGCTGTTCGAGGCGGCCGGGTTGGTCATCGCGAAATGGAAGGAGCCGTCAGCGGCATGGGCCTGGATGTCCTTCCACGTCACATCCGGGTTGTTCTGCCAGCCGAAGCTCTGCGCGACCGACTGCTTCACGCCCAGGATGACGGGGCTGAGCATGATCTTTTCCTGGGCCACGATCTTCGAACCCGCACCCGGCAACAGGGACAGGTACGCGCCGTGGCTGAACCACGCCGCGTCGGCGGTGTTCGTGCCGTTGGCGATCTCCTGTGCCCCGTCGAGCGTGCCGATGTAGTCGAACTTGAGCTGGACGCCGGTCGCCTGCGCGATCGCGGGCAGCATCGGCTCGAGGTCCTTGAGCTCGGAGCCCGCGAGAACCGTGAGCGTGATCGACGGAGCGCCGGAACAGCCGACGAGCGCGGCGGAAACCAGCACCACGGCCGCCAGTACGGCGGCCAGCAGCCCCGAGCGCGGCCGACGATTCACGCCACGGTCAGCTGATCGAGACGCCCGATGACCCGGCACCCTGGTTGCCATCGTTCGGGTTGCCGTCGTCCCCACTCCCGCGCGCCGCGTCGGCAGCGTCCTGCGCGCGAACACGATTGATGTACGTGTGCGACTTGTCGATCTCCGTCGAAAGGGCGTTGATCGTTGTCTCCATGTTGTCGAGCGCCTTGACCTTGAACGAGTCGATCTCGTCCATCGTCGCGTAGATGTTCTGGAAGGCCTTCTGGAGCTGGGCCAGGTCGATCGTCGCGGACGCCGCCTGCTCGCTGATCTTGCCCGACTGCTGGTGGAGCATGTCTGACGTCGACTCGATCAGGTCGCCGGTCGTCTGATTCAGCGCCGTGATCTGGTCGAGCACCAGCTTCTGATCGGATAGCGCCTGGGCGACGATGACGGCCGTGCGCAGGGCACTGATCGTGGTCGTCGTCGCCCGGTCAACGCCCTTGACCAGCTCGAGGTTGTTGCGCCGGATCAGGTCGAGCGCGAGGTAGCCCTGGACGCTGACCGCGAGCTGGGTGAGCAGGTCCTGGCGCTTCTGGCGGACGGGGAAGAGCAGGTCGTCCTGGAGCACCTTGGCCCGGTCCGGATCTGTCGCCTGGATCTGGGCGATCTTCTGGGTCAGACCCGTGTCGAGCTGCTCGGCGAGGTAGGCGTACTGGCGCAGGCGGCCCATGATCGCCCACAGGTTGAGCTTCTCCTGATCGATGTCGGCGTTGTCGTGGCGCAGCTCGTCCTGGCCGTCGTACAGGCTGACGATGATCGAATTGATCTGCGTCTGGCTCGACTGGTACTTGCGGAAGTAGTTCTCGAGCCGATCGCCCAAGGGGATGATGCCCAGCAGCTTGTGCGCCGAGAGCAGGTTGCCCTGCTTCTGCGGGTCGAGGTCCTCGACCTGGCGGCGCAGCGCGAGAAGCGACTTCGAGACCTGGCCGGCCTGGCTGATGCCGCCATCGCTCACCGCCGCCATGGGCTTGTCGAGCAGCCGGTTCGAGACATTGGCCGAGGCGCGGATGTCGTCAGCGCCCAGCTTGTCGATGTCGTTGACGCGGCTGGTGAACGCGGGATCGTGCGTGTCGAGCTTGGTCACGGAATCGAGGTACGACGAGACCATCGCGTCGAGCTTCTGGGCCTGGCCCGGATCGAGCTTGACCGCCTCCTCTGCCTGGGCCGCGGGCACGGCCGTAACCGGCGCCGGCGGCTCGAGGGTCAGCGTCCCGGTCGTCGTCTGGTTGCCAGTGGTGGCGACGTCGGTGGCCGCCGGCGCCGGCGCCGCAACCGGCGCGGTGGAGCTCAAATCAAGGGATGGTTCGGTCATGGTGTCTCTCTCCTCCTCAGGATCCGCTCGGCGAGGCCGGCGCGTCAGTAGCGGGCGGCGGTGCGCCGGCCCCGGCATAGATCTGTTCAAGCGTCGTGATCATCGCCTCGAGCGACTCGTACGTCGGCGGGTCGATGACGTCGATCAGTGTGTCAGGCACGGACAGGTTGTGGCTCGTGACGAAGTTCTTGAAACCTTCCGTATCGGACGTCCTGAAGCCATAGTCGGTTGCCAGCGCGCGAATGCCCGGATCGGTCGTCAGGAAGTCGCCCAGCCGTTGGCCGGTCGGCGTCAGCGATACAAGGGTGTGCTTGGAGAAAATGGTCGGCTCTGGGTAGACGAGCTCCATGTCGGGCGTGATGGATCCGTCGTTGGCCGCCGCGCGGGCAATGAACTGCGATTCGTAGACCATGACCATGGGCGCCTTGCCGATGCCCTGGACGAGGTAATCGTCGAACGGGCCTTCTGTGCTCGTTTCCGAGAAGCCCTGCTTGAGGAAGAGCGGCGCAAGCTGCTGGGCAAGGGTGGTCGTGGTCGGGCCAAGCTCGACGATGTTGTTGCCGTTGGCGACGTAGCTGACGATGCTCAGGTACATCGCCGCCGAGTTCGACGTGCGCACGTCCGTCGTTGTTACCAGGATGCTCTTGTTGACGGAATAGGCGGTGTTGTTGGGCAGATCGCTCCAGCGCGTGTCCTTGTTGACGAGATCCATGTACGCGGCGACGTCGAGCGCGAGGTAGCCGTTGCGCTGGCGGATCACGCCGGCCTGGGTCAGCAGATCGACGATCGGCTTCCACGTCGCGATCGCCATCGGCGTGTAGAACGGCACATAGCTGGTCGAGCCCGGGTGATCGGTGCGGACCTTCTGCGCTGCAGGCACGCCCGCCGGGAAGGCGAAATCCTGCCCGGTCAGGTTGCTGCTCGCAATCTGGCGCGAGCCTGCGGTCGCGACCGTGACGTCGAAGCCCGCCTTCCTGAACGCGTCGATGACGCGCTGATCCTGGAAGAAGGGCAGCTTCTCGGAGCCGATCAGGCCCTTGACTGGCGTCGCCGCGGGCGCGAGCCGACCGAGCACCTGGCTGCCGACGGCGACGACAACGCCAATCACAAGCACGAGCGCGAGCGCAAGGGCAATCAGACGGCGGGGGGCGGATCTCAAGGGGCCTCGATCCGGAGCTCAGTCGGCGACGGCTAGACGATGGATGCGGGCAGTATCGCGCAGCGTGACGCGATCCGAGCGTCGCTTCACTTGATCTGAAACGTGACGGCCACGGCGACCGAGATCTCCTGGGTTCCTGCCTCGACCGGCGTCGAGGCATCCTGCGCCTTGAGCGCCATGCGGGCAGCCGGAAAGGGCACTGGCGGCGTGTACGGCTCGCCCTCGGAAACGGCAAGGACGTCGCCCAGCTTCGCGCCGGCTGCCCGCGCGATCGTCGTGGCACGGGCGCGGGCGTCGTCCATCGCGGCCGCGCGGGCGGTTTCCAACGCTGCGCGCGGATCGTCGACGCGGAAGTCCAACGAGTCGAGCGTCGACGCGCCCGCGCCCAGCGCGGCATCGATCAGCTCGCCGGCCTTGGCCAGGTCGCGCAACGTGACACTGACCGAGTTCTGGAGCTGGTAGCCCGTGACACGCGGGGCGTTGCCGTCGCCGTAGTCGAGCGTCGGGCTGAGCGACACGAGCCAGGTCCGCACATCGCGGCGCGCGACGCCCGTCTTGTCCAGCGCGGCAAGCACCTTGGTCATTGTTATTGCGGCACTCGCGCGCGCCGCGCCTGCCGTCCCGGCCACGATGTTGACGCCCAGGCGGATGCTGGCGATATCCGGATCGACCACGACGCTGCCCTGTCCCGGAACGGTGATTCTTCGCTTCATTGGGCAATCCTAGAATTCCCGTGGTGGGCCGAGCCAGGAGGGATCTGATGCAACAGCACAACATCGCCATGCTCGGGACCGGGCTGATCGGCGATTTCTACACGATGTCGCTCCACGCGCAGCGCTCGCGCGACCAGGTGCGCATCGTCTACTCGCGCAGCGAGGAGCGCGGCCGGGCATTCCGCGAGCGCTGGGGCATTGCGGAGTCAACCACGGACATGAAGGCCGCGATCGAGCACCCATCCGTCGACGTGGTCGTCATCGGCATCCCGAACTTCCTGCACGAGGAGGCCGTGTCGCTCGCGGCGCAGGCGGGCAAGGCGGTGCTGTGCACCAAGCCGCTCGGTCGGAACGCCGACGAGGCCCGCCGGATGCTCGAGGTGGTCGAGAAGGCGGGCGTCTTCGCCGGTTACCTCGAGGACCTGTGCTACACGCCCAAGACCACCAAGGCGATTCGCGCCGCCCGCGCGGGCACGATCGGCGAGGTCACCTGGGTCCGCTCGCGCGAGGCGCATCCCGGGCCGCATTCTGCCTGGTTCTGGGACGGCCGACTGACGGGCGGTGGCGCCATCGTCGACCTTGGCTGCCACTGCATCGAGATCATCCGCAACTACGTCGGCAAGGACAACAAGCCGCTCGAGGTGCTGTGCCACGCCGACACGCTCGTGCACCCGATCTCCGACGAGGACAACGCCGTCGCGCTGATCCGCTTCGCGAGCGGCGCGCTGGGCCAGTTCGAGGTCTCGTGGACCTTCCGCGGCGGCATGGACCTGCGCGACGAGGTCGCCGGCACAGAGGGCACGATCTGGGTCAACAACTTCCTGCGCACGGGCTTCGAGATGTTTTCGGCGGGTGGCTCTGGTGCCTACGTGGCCGAGAAGAGCGAGTCGGAGCGCGGCTGGATGTTCCCCGTCGGCGACGAGGCGGCCGAGCTGGGCTACATCGACATGTTCACGGACATGTTCCGATCGCTCGAGGCGGGCACGCCGCCGCGCGAGACTTTCTTCGACGGCTACGTCGTCAACGCGGTCATGGACGCTGCTTTCAGGTCCGCGCGCACGCGCGCGTGGGAGCCGGTAATGCTGGCCGAATGGCGCGGCGGCGATGTCGCGCGCATCGGCAGCGGCACCGCGCCGGAGATGCACGAGGGCATGGTCGTCATCAAGCGCGAGATCCTGCCCGACGGCCGGCACAAGCTGATCCTCAAGGACCCAGCGTCGGGGGACTATCTCGACCGCATCGTCGCCGCCCCCGCGCATTAGCAGCCCGCGCCGCCCAGGCGCCGAGTCCACGCCGGCGGCTGATCGGTCTTCCGACCGGGCATTCGCGACATTCGCCGACATCGTGACCGCGATTCGACCTTCCATCCTGCGGGTCCATCACCTATTCCGACTAGCCAGTCGTACAGCGTGACTGGCCCAGTCGGCCAGAGTGCATGGCTAATCGGATTGCGTGGATGAACACGCCGATCGGGGGCACGGCTGATGTCGTGGCGCCGGCAGCTCGGACCGGCAGGTGAATTTGATCGATTATCGAAAGAATCGACAGAAACCGCTTTCTGTCCGGCCTTTTGGGAAGTACCATTCGCCCCGACATAATCCGTCGATTGGCACTGGCGGCGTCCTGGCCTCGCGTCACGATGAGCGCAAGTCGTCGAAAGCCCGACGGACCAACGCCACGCGACAGGAGGATCTATTTGCCCGCGCGAGCCCTGAGCAGCATCGGAGCCGCGGTGATCGGGAGCGGTTTCATCGGAACCGTCCACGTCGAGGCATTGCGCCGCATCGGCGTGCCAATCGTCGGCCTGCTCGAGACGACGCCCGAGCTCGGCGCGGAGCGCGCTGCGGCGCTCGGCGTACCCAAGGCGTACGGCAGCCTGGACGAGCTGCTCGCCGACGACCGGGTCGAGGTCGTCCATGTCACGTCGCCCAACCACCTGCATTTCGAGCACGCCAGCGCGGTCCTCGCGGCGGGCAGGAACATCGTCTGCGAGAAGCCGCTGGCCATAACCGCGGCCGAATCGGGCGAACTCGTCAAGCGCGCGAAGGCAACCAGCAAGGTCGCTGCGGTCAACTTCAACATCCGCTTCTACCCGATCAACCAGCACCTGCACGCGGCCGTCGCGGCCGGCGAGGTGGGCGACGTCCGGCTGATCAGCGGCCACTACTTCCAGGATTGGCTGATGTTCGACACCGACTGGAACTGGCGCCTCGAGCCCGAGCAGGGCGGCGCGCTGCGCGCAGTCGGCGACATCGGCTCGCACTGGTTCGACCTGACCTCGTTCGTGACCGGCCGGCGCGTGACCGAGGTCATGGCCGACCTGGCGACGTTCATCAAGGTCCGCCACAAGCCCGCCGGCCGGGTCGAGACCTTCGCGCTCGAACGTGCCACTGACACGATCCCGGTCGACATCAAGACCGAGGACGCGGCGACGATCCTGGTCCGCTACGACAACGGCGCGCGTGGCGTGATGGCCGTCAGCCAGATCAGTGCCGGCCGGAAGAACTCCCTGCAATACGAGGTCGATGGCTCGAATTCGGCCGTGGCGTGGGACTCGGAGCAGCCCGACTCGCTCTGGATCGGCCACCGCGGCCGGCCGAACGAGACACTGATGCGCGACTTTGCCCTGCTCAACGACGAGGG
>DATCGV010000002.1:0-12980 GCA_036508755.1 Candidatus Limnocylindrales bacterium
CGCCAGCCCGTGCGCGTGCGCCGTATCGGCCAGCCAGCGATCGAACGCGAGCTGGTCCTGCGCGGTCAGCGCGAAGCCTGTCTTGTTCGAATAGCCGTCGACGTTGTCGAACTCGACGCCGTCGAAGCCCTTGGCAGCGCATATGGCGACGCGGTCCTCGAGGATCGGGCCGATGAGATCGGTGCGCCGGATGTCCAGCCAGCGCTCGCCCGGCCAGCCGGCCATCGGTTTGCCCTTGACGGACGCCGGATAGCGAGCAGCGTCGGGTCGCCACATCTCCCAGGATCCGGCGGCGATGTAGCAGACGACGTGCCGGCCCAGATCGTGCATCTTCGCGACGAGGGTGGCCGGAGTTTCGAAGGCGTCAATGTCGTAGCCGTCAGCTTTGACCGATTTATCGATACGGCCGCTGAACTGCATCTGCCAGCTCAGAGTTCCGCTTGGTTGCCACCAGGTCGCCGCGCGCGCCGCGCTCGCGCCGCAGAACAGCGTGAGGGCGGCGACGACGAGAAGCATCGCTCGCGGCGATGCACGCAGGGCATCGAAGCCCGGCCATTCCCTGGGCAGACTGCCCTCGAACTCGTCGTTTGGAGGTGGGTTTCTTCCGGCAACCTGCCGTTTCCGATGCAGCTCACGCATCACGACGCAGCCCCGCGCTCGGCCCGCGTCAAGCGGACGGTGCCGGCAGCTCGTGGATCTCGCGGGCGGCGCGAATGCCGCTTTCGAGCGCGCCCTGGATCCAGGCGTGGTAGAGCGAGCAGTGCTCGCCGGCAAAGTAGACCCTCCCCTCGGGTTTGAGGATCGCGCTCTGGAGCGTCGTCTGCTGCTCTGGCGCGAAGAGCGCGAACGCGCCGCGCGCCCAGCGGTCGCTGTACCAGGCGTGCGATGCGCCCACCTCAAACTCGTGCCTTATGCGCGGATGAATCTGCTCCACGTCGTCGAGCGCCTCGTCGATGCGCATCTCCTCGTCCATCGCGCCCCACTGGAGCGCGTCCTGGCCCCACGTGTACGACGCCAGCAGAACGCCACGCGAGGTCGAGTCGTCCGCCGGTGGGTAGTTCATGCGCCGGATCGGCAGATCGGTCACCGACGCCCCGCCGACGATGCCGTCCTCCTTCTCCCAGAACCGCTCGCGGACCTGGAACAGGATCTTGGTCGACGCGTGGTAGTTGAGCTGGCGGATGGCGCGTTCCTTGTCGTGCGAGAAGTCGGCCTCGATCGGCCGCAGCACCGAGAAGGGCACGGTGCAGATCGCGTAGTCGCCGCGGAACGTGACCCGGTCAGGACCGACGCGGCAGTGCAGCTTGACCTCGTCGCCATTCTGTTCGATGGCGCGCACTTCCGTTCCGAAGCGCACCTCGTCCTGGACCTCGCGGTAGAACGCTTGGGGCAGCAGGTCCATGCCTCCGACGATCGTCTGCATATCCACGTAGAAGCCGCCAAGCTCCTCGCGCAACGTCTCGATGAACGAGTTGTGCAGGTCGCTCTCGACGAAGTTCATGACCGCGTAGAACTCGATCGCGCCCTCGCTGAAGCCGCGGTGGCGCAGGAACTCGTAGAGCGAGTACTCGTCGTAGCGCTTGACGATCTCGGGCCAGGCGGCCTGGCCTTCGTGCTCGACCATCTGTTTCAGGTCGGCGATGGCGGCCTGCCACAGGTCGTCGGCCGAGTGGCCGTGCTCGGACGGGGCGAGATTGAACGGCAGCTGCTCAGGATGAGCGTTGGCCTCTGCCGCGGTCATGCGCTTGCCGCCGACGAAGACGAGGCCATTCGGATTGCCCATCACGAACGGCCGCATTGGGCAACTTGAACAGCGAGCAATACTCGAGCGTCAGGTCGTGGACGCGCGGGATGCGCATCGCGCCGGCCTCCGCGTAGAGCCCCGGCGCGAACGGCTCGCGCAGCGTGTGGACGCGGCCGCCCACCCGGCCCTGCGCCTCGAGGATCAGGGGTTGGTGACCCTGCCGTTTGAGCTCATATGCAGCCACGAGCCCGGCCATGCCGGCGCCGATGATGAGCACCTTCTTGCGCGCACCCGAGCGCTTGTGAAGTCCGTCGCGCGGCACGGCGAGCACGTCCTTGGGAACCGGCGGCGCCTCGTCAGGCGGCGGTTGGCCGCTCGGGTCCGTCTTGTTTTGCTCGGCCGCGAGCGACTGAATCTCGTCTGTCGACGTCCAACGTTTCTCGTCGGCCATTTGCCCTCCTTCGCGTCCAGAGGTTAGGGCCTCGCGCTGTACGCTGGCCACCATGTTTGGCCGGCTGGTGGCCGCAATCACCGCTCTCGTGCTCATCGTCGGCTGCTCAGCGACTCCACCACCGACGCCGATGAGACCGCCCCCGGTCACTGCTCCGATTCCCAGCGCGAGCTCTGTCGCCAGCCTGGCGCGCAGCGCCACTGCAACCGAGCCAGGGCCGGCCTCGAAACGGCCGACTGCCCCGCCATCTCCGATTGGGCCTCCAAACCTGACGCTGTCGGCTGACGAGATCGGAGCTCATCTCGACGCGTTGATGCAGATCGCGACGGCCAACAACGGAATCCGAGCGGCGGGAACTCCTGGCTACGACGCGTCCGCCGACTACGTTGCCACACAGCTGACCAACATGGGCTACGTGGTCCAGCGCGACCCGTTCCAGTTCACCTTCTTCGACGAGGCAGCGCCCGTCCAGCTCACCGTGGGCAGTCAGCATTGGAGCGGCGCGGATTGGCTGCACGCGATGCTCTACTCGGCCGGCGGCGAGGTGACCGGCGTGGTCCAAAGCGTGAAGCTCACGCCCGACGGGCGGCAGATCAACACCGGCGGCTGCGACCCGGACGACTGGTCGGACTTCGTCGCAGGTCACGTCGCCCTGATCGAGTCGGGTCCGTGCCTGCGCCGCGACCAGGTGTTGAACGCACAGTACGCGGGCGCGATCGGACTCATCTCGCTCTACCCGAACTGGACACAGGGCCAGACGCGCCGGCCGACGCTGCTCGATCCGCAGGGCGTGACGATTCCGGCCGTCGTTGCCGGCGGCGAGCCGACGCAAGCGCTGCTCGCGGCGGCCGCTGCCGGCGCCACGGTCGAGCTGGACTCGCAGGTGACCACGAGACCCGCGACGAACGACAACCTGATCGCCGAGTGGTCGGGCACGACCGACCAGGTCGTGATGCTCGGCGCGCATCTCGACTCGGTCCTCGACGGCCCGGGCATCAACGACGATGGCTCGGGAGTTGCCACGCTGCTTTCACTGGCGCACTCGGTCGCGGCCAATTCGCAGCCGTTCAAGACGATCCGCTTCGGGTTCTGGGGCGGGGAGGAGTACGGCGAGCTCGGCTCAGCCGCGTACGTGCACAGCCTGTCGCCGGACGAGATCGGCCAGATCTCCGACTACTTCAACCTCGACATGGTCGCCTCGCCCAACGCGGCGCGCTTCGTGTACGACGACTCGACGGCGCCGCCGGGCTCCGATGAGCTGACCCAGCTGTTGCTCGACGCGCTGTCCGCGGCCGGCAAGCCTGGCCTGATCACCGACGTCGGCGGCGCGTCGGATCACTACAACTTCGAGCTCGTCGGAATCCCCAGCGCCGGCGTCTTCTCCGGCCTGGACCGTCTCACCCAGTCGGACGTCGCCGTATTCGGCGGCCACGTGGACGAACCGGCCGACGCCTGCTACCACCTGTCCTGCGATACGCGCGCCAACATCAACATGGATTCGGCACTCACGCTGGGTGGCGCCGTGGCGACCGTCGTACACGACATCGCCTACTAACCCGCGGCGGCGCTCCCCTCGTCGACCGACGCGAACACCTGCGGTGCCTCGTGGATCTCCTTCGCAGCCCGTATCCCGGACTCCAGAGCTCCCTGGATCCAGGCGTGGTAGAGCGACGTGTGCTCGCCCGCGAAGTGGATGCGGCCCTCGGGCTGCACGATCGCGCTCTGCAGGCGCGTCTGCTGCTCCGGTTCGAACAGCGCGAAGGCGCCGCGCGCCCACTCGTCGCCGTACCAGTCCTGGACCGCGCCGACCTCGAACTCGGTCGTGATCGAGGGGTGGATCTGGGCGACGTCCTCGAGTGCCTGCTCGATCATCATCGACGGATCCATCGCCCCCCAGCGCAGGGCGTCCTGGCCCCAGGTGTACGAGGCGAGCAGCGTGCCGCGCTCCTCGCCCGGATCGGAGAACGACGGGTAGACGATGCGCCGGATGCCAAGATCGGTGACCGTCGTGCCGCCGACGATGCCGTCCTGCTGCTCCCAGAAGCGATGCCGCGTCTGGAAGACGATCTTGGTCGAGGCGTTGTAGTTCAGCTCGCGGATCGCCTTCTGCTTCTGGCGTGAGAACGGCGTGTTGAGGATCTCGATGTCGCGCAGGACGCTGAACGGGATGGCGCAGATCGCGTAGTCGCCGCGGACAGTGAAGCGGCCACTGGCGGTCTTGTAGTGCACCGTCACCGAGTCAGGATCCTGGTCGATGGCCGTGACCTCGGCGCCGAAGCGGACGAACGGCTTGAGCTGTTCGTAGAACGCGTTGGGCAACGCGTCCATGCCCGTCGCGATCTCCTGCATGTCCTCGAAGGCGCGACCGACGATCTCGCGCAGCTGCTCGACCACGGCCGCGTTCATGTTCGACTCGCGGAAGCTCATCACGCCGTACAGCTCGAGCGCGCCCTCGCTGAAGCCGCGCATCGTCAGGAACTCGCGGATCGAGTACTGGTCGTACTCCTTGAGCAGATCCTCGAGCTGGTCGTGGCCGCCCTTCTCGTAGCGCTCTCGAAACTCAGCGGTGGCCTCGTTCCAGAGCTGCGTCCATGTCTTGCCCTTCTCCGTGTCGGACAGGTCGAAGGGCAGCTTGTCCGGGTGCGCGTCGGCGTCTTCGATCGTCATGCGCTGGCCGTCGATGAACACGAGCGTGCTCGGATTGCCCATCACGAACGGCCGCATGGGCAGGCCGAACAGCTCGCAGTACGCCAGCGTCAGGTCGTGTACGCGCGGAATGCGCATTGCGCCGGCCTCGGCGTGCAGGCCGGGCGCGAAGTCGCGGATGGTCTTGACCCGGCCGCCGACGCGATGCTGGGCTTCGAGCACGAGCGGCTCGTGGCCCTGGCGACGCAGCTCAAAGGCGGCTACGAGACCGGCGATCCCGCCACCGACGATGATCACGCGCTTGGCCGTCTGCGGCAGTGGCTCCAGACCCTCAGCCGGCACGGCCAGTGTCTCGTCGGGCACCGGCTCGGCGATGGGCGACTGGTGCGGCGTCGGATCGGCAGGCGTTCCCTCGAGAGAAGCGGGCGTCGACTTGTCCTGTGTCATCCGCGCGAGTCTACTAAGCCTCCCGGAACAGCTCGCGCCGCGCGAGACCCGTGCGCTGGGCGACGTCGCGGGCGGCCGATGATCGGCTCCAGCCCTTGTCAACGAGCTCCTGGACCTCCGACCGACCCTCCGCAAGCCCGATCTTGGGTTCCTCACTTCCACGCTCACGACCACCGACGACGATGACGATCTCACCGCGTGGGTCGTTATCCGCGGCACGGGCGGCGAGCTCGGCGAGCGAGCCGCGCCAGATCTCCTCGTGGAGCTTGGTCAGCTCGCGGCACAACGCGGCGCGGCGCTCGCCGCCACAGCGCACGGCGAGCTCGGCGAGTGTCGCGGCGGCGCGGCCGGGCGCCTCGAAAAGCACGCTGGTGCGTTCGTCGCCGCACATACGCTCGATCAGCTCACGTCGCTCCCGGCCGCGCCGCGGCAGGAACCCCTCGAACGTCCAGCGCGCCGCCGGCAGGCCGCTGGCGACGAGCGCGGCGAGAACGGCCGATGCGCCCGGAATTGGAACCACGCGGCCGCCGCGCGCGACCCAGGCACTGACCAGCTCCGCGCCAGGGTCACTGACGAGCGGCGTGCCGGCGTCCGTGACGATGGCCAGGTCGCGGCCCGCGCCCAGGTGCTCGAGCAGCTCGCGCTCACGCGCCGGCCCGGACTGGGCGTGATAGGAGATGAGGCGTGTCTTGATCTCGTAGCGTGCCCACAGCCGGCGCGTGAGGCGCGTGTCCTCGGCGGCGACGAGCGGGACGCTGCGCAGCACGTCCACCGCCCGGACAGTCATGTCGCCCAGGTTGCCGATGGGCGTGGCGACCACGTATAGCGTCCCTGCAGCTGGGCTCCCCTGGCCCGCGTCAGCCACCGCTGCGCGGGATCGGCCGCCGTCTCGGGTAGAGGTAGTCGACGCCCGGCGTGCGCGTGGTCAGCTTGGCGACCGGCGGAACCTGGCGTTTGAACTCGTTGAGCGCGACCATGCGCGCGACTCGGTCGATCGCAGCACCATCGAAGCCCGCCGCGATGAGTTGCTCGCGGGAATGGCGTCGGTCGACCATCCAGTACAGCAGCCGATCGAGCTCCTCGTACGCCAGGCCCATCTCTGTTTCGTCAGTCTGGCCCGGCCAGAGGTCCGCGCTCGGCGCCTTGACCAGGATCGGCTGCGGCACGGCGACGTCGATCGCCAGCTGGCGGACCTGGCTCTTGTACAGGTCGCCGATCGGGTTGAACGCGCAGGCGTTGTCGCCGTAGTTCGTGGAATAGCCGAGCAGAGCTTCGGTCTTGTTGCCCGTACCGATGACGAGCCCCCGCCACGGCACGGACTGGTCGAAGGCGACCATCATCCGCGCCCGCGCTGCGAGGTTGCCGCGGCGCAGCTGGGTGATCTCCTTGCCTGCGATAGATGACTCGAGGTAGCCGTCGACGATCGGGCTGATGTCGATTGCGAGACTCGGCGTGCCAAGGCGGCGGACCACTTGTTCGGCGTCTGCGCGCGAGTCCGGCGACGACGTGCGATATGGCAGCATCAGGCACATCACGTTCTCGGCGCCGATCGCCTCGACCGCGAGGAAGGCGACGAGCGCCGAGTCGAGTCCGCCGGACAGGTTGAGCACAACCCGCTCGAAACCGGTCTGGGTGAGCTGGCCGCGGATGAACTCGGAGATGATGCGGCGCGCAATGCCAGTGTCGATCAGCAGCTCATCGGGCAGAGTGAACGGCAGGCTCACCGTCATTGCTCTTCGTCCACCATGCCCGCGCGCTCGCGCGTCATGCGTTCCAGCTGGCGGAGCACGAACTCGGGTCGCTCGTCGCGCAGGAGCGGCAAGGCGGTGCGCTCGCGCCGCACATCGTCGAGGTCGATGTCGGTCACGTACAGGCCGCTGTCGAGCATTGGCGCCTCGTAGACGACGCCGCCCGCCGGGTCGATGACCTGGGAGCCACCCCAGAAGGTGACCGACTCCTCGACCCCGACGCGGTTGACGAAGACGACGAAGCATGTCGTGAGCTGGGCATACGCGCTCATCAACGTGCGCCATGAGATGGCCGTACCCAGGCCGCCATCGTTGACGGCGGCCACGTCGCGGCCGGGCGATGACGAGATATTGATCAGGATCTGGGCGCCGTCCTCGGCGAGCAGGTACGGCACGGGCAGATGCCAGAAGTCCTCGCAGATGCACAGGCCCAGGCGCACGCCGAGGCGCGAGTCGACCGCCCGCAGCTGGGTACCCGCACCGAAGAAGCGGCGCTCATCGAACAGGCCGTAGTTGGGCAGGTACGACTTGCGGTAAACGTGCCTGATCTCACCGTCCTCGAGCAGCGCCGCGGCGATGAAGAGCTGCTCTTCAGCTGAGCGCTCGACGAAACCAACGATCGTTGACATGCCCGCCGCGGCGCTCGCCAGCGATTGGAGCCGCTCGTCGTCGCGGCGCATGGCGACCTCGGAGTTCAGGTCCTGGAGCAGGTAGCCCGTCAGGCCGAGCTCGGGAAAGACGAGCAGGTCGACTGCCTGAGTGCGCGCCTCTGCAATCGCACCGCGGTGCAGCTCAAGGTTCGCCTCGACGGCTCCAAGCCGCGGCGCGAGCTGACCCAGTCCGATCCGCAGCGTTGTCACCGGCTGATGTTAATCGGGCCGGTTGGCCGGTTGGCTCGTCGTCCGAGGCCCCGACCGACTCGGTTTACGCGTGCGGTGTGTGGATTTCGGTGCTCCCGCCCGGCGCGGCGAGCGGGAGGTCGAGGGCTTCCTCGCCTTCGGCCTGCGGACCCATATCAGCCCGCCTCTGGGATTCCTTGAGCGTCGCCGGCAGGTCGTCAACGGTCACCGGGAAGTGGCACGCAACCAGGTGGTCGGGCGCGACCTCGATGAGCGGCGGCACTTCCTCCGCACACTTCTGTTGTGCCTGGAAGCAGCGCGTCCGGAAGACGCAGCCACTGGGCGGGTCGATCGGGCTGGGCACGTCGCCGCGCAGGACGATGCGTGTCCGGTGACGCTGCTCCTCCGGGTTCGGGATCGGCACGGCCGACAGCAGCGAGTGCGTGTAGGGATGAAGTGGCCCCGTATAGATGACCTTGCGTGGGGCGCTCTCCATGATCTTGCCCAGGTACATGACCGAGACGCGGTGCGAGATCTGGCGCACGACGGCAAGGTCGTGAGCGACGAACAGGTACGCGATACCGAACTCCTGTTGGAGATCGCGCAGCAGGTTGATGATCTGCGCCTGGATCGAAACGTCCAGCGCACTGACCGGTTCGTCGCAGACGATCAACTTCGGGCGCAGGGCGACGGCGCGCGCGATGCCGATGCGCTGGCGCTGGCCGCCGGAGAACTCATTCGGATAGCGGTTGTAGTGCTCGGGGTTGAGACCGACGCGCTTCATGATGTCCTGCACGGCATGCCGGATCCCACCCTCGGGCACGACGTTCTGGACCTTGAACGGCGCGGAGATGATCGTGCCCACCGTGTGGCGCGGATTGAGCGCGTTGTATGGGTCCTGGAAGATCATCTGTGCCTTGCGCCGGACCGGCATCAGCTGCTTGGGGCTGAGCTTGGTGATGTCCTGGCCATCGATCTCGATCGAGCCCGCGGTCGGCCGGACAAGCATCAGGATCGAACGCGCCGCGGTTGTCTTGCCCGAGCCGCTCTCGCCCACGAGGCCGAGCGTCTCGCCCGCGTTGATCGTCAGGTCGATGCCGTCAACCGCCTTGACGTAACCGATCGTGCGCGGCAGGATGCCGCGCGACCTGACCGGGAAATGGGTCTTGAGTTGCGTCGCGCGGACGATCTCCTTCGCGGATCCGGACGCTGGTGCGGTAGGTCCGTTGAGGGTGGTGTCATGAGCGATGGTCATTGATTTTGTCCTGCTGCCAGGGTGGCGAGCACCTCGCCGGTGATCCGTCGTCGTGTCTCGATGGGCAGATGGCACCGGACGAAGTGATTGGGTCCCGAAGGTAGCAGCTCGGGCCGCACCGTCTCGGAGAGACCGTTGGTCATCGCCGCGTATCGGCAGCGCGGCGCGAACACGCAACCCTTGGGCAGTTTCAGTGGAGATGGCGGATTGCCGGGAATCGGCAACAGCCTGCCCGCGACTTCAATGTCCATCCTGGGGATCGAAGAGAGGAGGCCCAGCGTGTACGGCATCTCGGGCTCGTTGAAGATCGTTTCCGTCGGGCCGAGCTCGACGATCCGCGCGCCGTACATGACTGCCACCTCGTCGGCGACATCAGCGACAATACCCAGGTCGTGGGTGATCATGATCACCGTCGTCCCGAACTCGCGCTGCAGGTCCTGGATCAACTCAATGATCTGGGCCTGGACGGTCACGTCGAGCGCCGTTGTCGGCTCGTCGGCAATGAGCAGGTCCGGCGAGTTGATGAGGGCCATGGCGATCATCACGCGCTGGCGCATGCCGCCCGACAGCTGGTGCGGATAGGCATCGACGCGGCGCTCCGCCGCGGGAATGCCGACGCGCTTGAACATGTCGACGACTTCGCGCTTCGCCTCGCGTTGGTTGACGTTGCGATGGGCGCGCATGGCCTCGATGATCTGGTCGCCGACTCGGTAGAACGGGTGCAGGCTCGACAACGGGTCCTGGAAGATCATGGCCACCTGGCGGCCGCGCAGGGCCTGCATCTCAGCCGACGACAGGCCCACCAGATCCACGTCGTTGAGCCAGATCTCACCGCTGACGTTGGCCGTCTTGCGGTCGATCAGGCCCATGATCGCCTGCGCCGTCACGCTCTTGCCGGATCCAGACTCGCCGACTATCGCGAGCGTCCGACCCTTCTCCAGGGTGAAAGAGATGTGATCGACCGCCTGGACAAGGCCGTCCTCCGTAGGGAAAGAGACGGAGACGTCGTTTACCGAGAGGAAGGGCCGCTCGGTTGCTGGTGTTGTTGAGATCCGGTCGACTGTCCGGGTCAGCCGACCAATCATCCGACCCTCACGCGCGGATCCACAACGGCGTACAGGAGGTCGACGATCAGGTTGGCGAAGATGATGAACGCGGAGCTGATGAGCGTCACACCGGTGATCACCGGCAGGTCCGACCTGACCACGGAGTCAACCGCCAGGGCGCCCAAGCCCGGCAGGCTGAAGATGGTCTCGGTGATGATCGCGCCGCCGAGCAGGTAGGCGAGATCAAGCCCGGCCGCGGTCACGATCGGCGTCAGCCCCGCGCGCAGCGCATGCTTGACGACGACGGTGCGCTCACGCAGGCCCTTCGCTCGGGCGGTGCGGACGTAGTCCTCGCCCAGCGTCTCGAGCACCTGGTTGCGTGTCAACCGGACGTAGAAGGCTGCGTTCAGGACCGCGATGACGATCCAAGGCAGGATCATCGTCTGCACGAACTTGAGCGGATCCTGGTTTGGCGGTACGAACTGGGGGAAGGGTAAGAGCCCCCACTCGAGCACCACGAAAAAGATCAGCACCAGGCCTATGAAGAACGACGGGAGCGAGTAGCCGATCAGGGCCGCGGTCAGGATCGTTCGATCCTGCCACTTGCCGCGGTGTAGCGCGGCGTAGATGCCGGCGGCCAGGCCGGTGAAGATCCAGATGATGAATCCGCCGAGCGCCAGCCAGAACGTCACTGGCAGTGCCTTGGCGATCAGGGTTGTGACGAGCTGATGCTTAAGGAACGAGTAGCCCAGGCACGGCGCCGGACAAACGACGGGAGATCCGGAGTCTGCTCCGAAGACGCGGCCGCTGAAGATGCCACCGACGAAGCCCGTGTACTGATCCAACGCCGGCTTGTCCAGGCCCAGCCTGTGGCGATTGGCCTCGAGCAGAGTAGGCGTGCAGATCTTGCCGCACGTGAGCCGTGCCGGGTCGCTGGGTATCAGGTTGAAGAGGATGAAGACAGCCATGGTCAGCACTAACAGGAGAAGGACCATGCCCAGCAGGCGGCGGGTGATGTATCCGACCACGGGACTTGCCTCCTTTGCTGACCTAAGGGCTAGGTTATGTTGGAAGTAATGCGCCAGGGGAGCGGCCTGTGAAGGCCGCTCCCCTGGCGAACTTGTCTACCTAGGAGCTCTTACGAACCCTTGACGTAGAGCTGGCCATACGGCCATGAACCGTACGATGACCACCTGTACAGGCCGCCAACGTTGGTGCCGCCCATGTCCTGGGCAAGACCGAAGAACGTGGGGATAACGAACACGTTCTTCATCGCGGTCGTGTTCAGGCCCTGCCACAGCGTTGCCTGAGCAGAACGGTCAACCGTCTGCTGGGCTGCTGCGACCTGCTCCAGCCAGTCGCTCACGCCACCGTTCTGGTCGTTCACGGCCGACAGGTCGAAGCCACCGTTCGGGGTGAACAGCGGCGGGATGACCGTCGTCGCGTTGGGCCAGTCGGCGCCCCACCCAGCCGTACCGAAGTCGTCCTGGGTTGCGGGGTTTTGGACTGTGCTGTAGTAGTGCGCCGGGTCGATGGGATTGAGCTTGATGGTGAACCCTGCGAGCTCAAGCGATGACTTGATGATCGCGGCGTTCTTGTCGCCCGTCGGACTGGTCGCGTAGTCCCATGTCAGGGTCGGCGCGGCCACACCCGACTGGGTGATGAGCGTCTTCGCGTAATTCACATCGCCGTTGGCCGGGATCGCCTGACCGAGCATCGTGTCCCAGAAGCCGGTCGCGGCATAGTCCTGGCCGATGTTCGGCTTGATGACGCCGTCAGCGAAGTCGCCGACGAAATCGCCGCCCGAGTTGGTCCGGATGGCACCCCGATCGAGCGCGGCCGCCATGGCCTCGCGGATCAGCGGGTTCGTCACCTTGGCAGTGTTGATCCAGTAGTAGCGCGAGTACGGGTCGTAGTCGCTGAAGGCGCGGCCCGCGAACTGCGCGTTCGCCGTATGCGAATCAGTGAAGATCTGGGTCAGGTTCTGGGGCTGAATGCCGCCGTAATCGATCGCCGTTGCGTCGTTGCCGGTGGACTGCTCCAGGCGCTGATCGATGACCTGCAGATCCAGACCGAAGTCGACTTCCCAGTTGTCCGGGTAGGCGCCACGGTAGGTATCGCTGGCCACGTTCCATTTCGGGTTGCGCTCGAGAGTGAGCGAGCCGCCCGTGCCTGGCGAGTAGCTCTTGATCTGGTAGGGGCCATCCGACCAGACCTTGTCGCCGACGTAGCCCTCACCAAGATCGATACCGGGGTGATCGGTCGGGTTTGGAACCGCGCTGAAGCCAAGGGTCGTGGTGAAGTTGAAGTCAGAGACGGGCTGATTGAGCTTGAAGGTGATCGTGTTCCCGCTGCAGCTCACAGCCTTGTCGAACAGATCCTGGTTGTCCTTCTTGTACGGGCCGTCGTACTTCGAGGATCCGTCAGAGTTCTTCGGGATGTCGAGGTAGACGATCGCGTAGGTCGGACCATTGTTGATGATGTCCGTGGCAAACGTGCGCGACACGCCATAGGCGACGTCTTCGCACTTGACGGGCGAGCCATCCTGCCAGGTCAGACCGTCGCGCAGCGTGAAGCTCCAAGTCTTCGCATCGGTGCTGGCCGTGCCGGTGTCGGTCGCCATGTCAGGGACGATCGTGACACCCTGGGCCGGGTCGGACGAGTACTTGTATGAAACGAGCGAGCGGGTGATCGTGGCGCCAAAGAACGCCAGGTCCTCGCCGGTGTAGACGCGCTGCGGATCGTAGTAGTCGAAGTCCGCTGCGTTCTTGAGCATGTACAGCGTGCCGCCCTTTGTGCCGCCA
>DATCGV010000003.1:0-4037 GCA_036508755.1 Candidatus Limnocylindrales bacterium
CCGCGCGAAGGGGTTCGATCACACTACCCAGGGCGCGTACGCGGTCGCCGCCGGGGTCTCGCGCGCGATCGGGCTCGACGAGCAGCGCACCGCCAACGCGATCGCGATCGCCGGCACCTCGCTGAACGCGCTGAGAGTGACGCGCACCGGCGAGCTGTCGCACTGGAAAGGGCTTGCCTACCCCGCGACCGCATTTGCGGCAACGCACGCCGCGTTTCTCGCGATGCGCGGCGTCACCGGGCCGCGCGAGGTGTTCGAGGGCAACAAGGGCTTCATCGAGGCGATCGCAGGCCCGTTCGAGATCGACTGGCAGCAAGAGGACCTCGAGTCAGTCCGTCACACGATCCTCAAGCGCTACAACGCCGAGATCCACTCGCAGTCCGCGATCGAGGCGCTGCTCGAGCTGCGCGCTGAGCACGGACTGACGGGCGCGGAGGTCGAGCGGATCGAGCTGGATACCTTCCAAGTCGCGTTCGACATCATCGGCGGCGGCGAGGAGGGCGACAAGTACCGCGTACGCTCAAAGGAGGAGGCTGACCACTCGCTGCCCTATCTACTCGCGGTCGCGCTGCTCGACGGCCAGGTGCTGCCCGAGCAGTACCTGGCCGAGCGGATCACCGCCGAGGACGTGCAGCAGCTCCTGCGCCGCGTCGATGTGCGACCGGACCCTGACCTCTCGCGGCGCTTCCCCGCGCAGCACAGCGCACGCCTGAGGCTGCACCTACGAGACGGGCGCACGCTAGAGCGCGAGCAACACGACTACGAGGGCTTCCACACACGGCCGATGGGCTGGGACGCCGTCGCGGCGAAGTTCGATCGGCTCGCCGAACGCCACGTCGAGCCCTCGCTTCGCACAAGGATCCAAGACGTAATCGCAAACCTCGACGAACTTCCAGTCCAGCAGCTGACGAACCTCCTCGCGAGTCAGCCGATTTCAGATTGAGAGAAGCCAGACATGCCCGCCGACACCCTGACCATCGCCGAGCTTGAACGCTGGGTGCTTTTCGGCGCCCATTGGCAGCTCGTCCGACTCTCGGATGGGCACGCCGTCGTCGACCTGTGCGCTTGCACCGGCGAGCTCGTCGAGCGGCGAGAGTCCAACGACCACGCGCTCATCAGCTACCTGCGCTCGGCACAGCCGGAGCGAGCCTGAACTGAGAACAAGGAGACCAAGATGACACCCGACACGCTCACCGCAAGCAGCAAGCTCGCCTTCCCGTTCCTGCACGCCAACCATCGCCCGTCGAAGCCACGCACGCGCGGCTTGACCGAGATCCGCGGCCCCTACTACTCAGTCATGGGACCCCGCTACCTCAGCGACGTGCTCGACACGATGGGCGAGCACGTCGACGCGCTGAAGTTCGCCGGCGGCTCGTTCACGCTGATGCCCGAGCCGGCGCTCAGCAAGATCATCGAGATCGCCCACGACCACAACGTCCTCGTATCAACCGGCGGGTTCATCGAACACGTCCTCACACAGGGCCCCGACGCCACAGACCGCTATATCGACGAGGTCGCCCGCGTGGGGTTCGACATCCTCGAGATCTCCGCCGGCTTCATCAGCATCCCCACCGACGACATCCTGCGCCTGGTCGAGCGCGTCCAGAGCGCTGGCGTGAAGGCGAAACCCGAGGTCGGGATCCAGTTCGGCGCCGGCGGCGCCACCACCCCGGAGGAACTCGAGCAGGAAGGCACCCGCGACGTCGGCTACGCGATTGACCTGGCCCGACGCTGCCTGGATGTTGGCGCCTACATGATCATGATCGAGTCCGAAGGAATCACCGAGGAGGTCACCACCTGGCGCACCGACGTCGTCGCGGCGATCGCGCGCGAGCTCGGCCTCGAGAAGGTGATGTTCGAAGCCGCCGACCCCGAGGTGTTCGGCTGGTACATCAAGAACTACGGCCCCGAGGTCAACCTGTTCGTCGACCACTCACAGATCGTCCAGCTCGAGTGCCTGCGCCGCGGCATCTGGGGCACCAAGAGCCTCTGGGGCCGCGTCGTCAGATACCCGGGGACGTGAGCGCCGATGCACATCGACGTGTCCAACGATATCGGAGGCGATATCGACCGGGTTGAGACGAGCGAGTGGCTGGAGGCGCTCGATGCCGTCGTGGTGCACGACGGCGCGGATCGAGCGCGTGATCTCCTAGCGCGCGTCGTCGAGCGCGCGCAGCACGCCGGCACCGGGCCGATCGGGAGCCTGAACACCCCGTACGTCAACACGATCCCTCTCGAACGGGAGGCGCAGCTGCCGGGCGATCCGGCGGTCGAGCGCCGGCTGCGGTCGATTGTGCGCTGGAACGCGATCGCGATGGTCGTGCGCGCCAACAAGCAGTCCTCGGAGCTCGGCGGTCACATCGCGAGCTACCAGTCACTCGCGACGCTGTACGAGGTCGGCTTCAACCACTTCTGGCACGCACCCAGTAAGAACCACGGTGGCGACCTGGTGTACTTCCAGGGGCATTCCTCGCCGGGCAACTACGCGCGCGCGTACCTCGAGGGTCGCCTGACCGAGGAGCAGCTCGACGGCTTCCGGCAGGAGGTCAGCCGTGGCGGCCTGTCGTCGTATCCGCATCCGTGGCTGATGCCGGATTTCTGGGAGTTCTCGACGGTGTCATTGGGGATCGGCGGGATCACCTCGATCTACCAGGCGCGGTTCATGAAATACCTGCAGGCGCGGGGGATCGCGGAGACCGACGGGCGCAAGGTGTGGGTGTTTCTCGGCGATGGTGAGATGGACGAGCCCGAGTCGATGGGGGCGATCGGTCTCGCGGGTCGGGAGCGGCTCGACAACCTGATCTGGGTCGTCAACTGCAACCTGCAGCGGCTCGACGGCCCCGTGCGCGGGAACGGCAAGATCATCCAGGAGCTCGAAGCCGATTTCCGCGGCGCCGGTTGGAACGTGATCAAGGTGATCTGGGGCTCGCGCTGGGATCCGCTGCTCGCCGCCGACAGCGACGGGGCGCTGGTGAAGGTGATGGAGGACTGCGTCGACGGCGAGTACCAGACGTTCAAGTCGCGCGACGGGGCGTATGTGCGCGAGCATTTCTTCGGCCGTGACCCGCGCCTGCTCGAGCGCGTGGCGCCCATGTCAGACGAGGAGATCTGGCTGCTGAACCGCGGCGGCCTCGACCAGCAGAAGGTGTATGCCGCCTATGACGCCGCGGTCCGGCACTCCGGTCAGCCGACGGTGATCCTTGCCAAGACGATCAAGGGCTACGGGATGGGCGTCTCCGGTGAGGGGCAGATGATCACCCATCAGGCCAAGAAGATGACCGAGGCGGCGCTGCTGGCGTTCCGTGACCGCTTCGAGCTGCCTTTGTCAGACGAGCAGGTGGGCGCCGCCGAGTACTTCAAGCCGCCCGAGGACTCCCCCGAGATGCAGCTCCTGCGGGAGCGCCGCGCGGCGCTCGGCGGCAGCCTGCCCGCGCGGCGCCGCAAAGCGCAACCGCTTCAAGTCCCCGGCCTCGATGCCTTCAAGAGCCAGCTCGAGGGCACGGGCGAGCGCGAGATCTCGACCACGATGGTGTTCGTCCGCGTGCTCGCTGCACTGCTGCGCGACAAGACAATCGCGAAGCACATCGTCCCGATCGTGCCCGACGAGTCGCGCACGTTCGGGATGGAGGGCATGTTCCGCCAGATCGGGATCTACTCCCCGTCCGGCCAGCTCTACCAGCCCCAGGACTCAGAGCAGCTGAGTTTCTACAAGGAGGATCAGCACGGCCAGATCCTCGAGGAGGGCATCACCGAGGCGGGCTCGATCTCGTCGTTCATCGCCGCCGGCACGTCCTACAGCACCCACGACGTGCAGATGGTGCCGTTCTACACCTATTACTCGATGTTCGGCTACCAGCGCGTCGGCGACCTCGTGTGGGCGGCGGGCGACAGCCGCACGCGCGGGTTCATGCTCGGCGGCACGGCCGGGCGCACCACGCTCAACGGCGAGGGGCTTCAGCACGAGGACGGTCACAGCCACGTGCTGTTCTCGGTCGTGCCCAACTGCCGCGCGTATGACCCGGCATTCTCCTACGAGG
>DATCGV010000004.1:0-10041 GCA_036508755.1 Candidatus Limnocylindrales bacterium
GCGGGGCGACACAATCGTCGCCGTGGATACAAATGGTGACCCGATCTACGGGCCCGCCGGTGCGTGGCGCTGGACTCAGGCGAGTGGCTGGCAGCGAGCGACGATCGATCCGAATGCCGGTGGAGCGATGGACGCCGTCGCCTACGGACCGGCAGGCTTCGTGGCCGTGGGCAAGAACGCCACAGATCTCGGCGCAAGCGTGTGGACCTCCGCCGATGGCCTGACCTGGACGGCGGTCCCAGATCAGCTCGCTCTGCATTACTACCAGCTCGCGACGCGCATGCAGTCGATCGTGGCCATGCCCACGGGAGGTTTCCTGGTTGGCGGCTGGCGGTCTGACGTCGGCAAGGGATCGAGCCTGATCTGGACGTCGGCCGACGGCGTCACCTGGAGCGATCCGACCTGGGAAACGTCGTTTTCGGGCGGCGAGGTGGACGGCGTTGGGATCGTCGGCGATAACGCCGTGGCAGTGGGCCGGACCGGCTATCCCGACTGGAATCAGGCCACGGCCTGGTTCAGGCCGCTGCCGCTCTAGATCTCGCCGAGGTATGCCCGCCGCACATCTGGGTTCGCGGCCAGACCCGACGCGGTGTCGGCGAGGATGACCTTGCCCGTCTGGAGCACGTAGCCGCGGTGCGCCACGGCCAGCGCCTGGAGCGCGTTCTGCTCGACGAGCAGGATGGTCACGTCCTGCTCGCTGATCTGCTTGATGAGCTGAAAGATCTGCTGGACGAGGATGGGGGACAAGCCCAGCGACGGCTCGTCGAGCAGCAGCAGCCGCGGGCGAGACATCAGTGCGCGGGCTATGGCGAGCATCTGCTGCTCGCCGCCGGACAGTGACCCGCCCTGTTGGCTGAGACGCTCGCCTAGCCTTGGGAATAGCGTCAGTGCTCGCTCGAGGCTCTCCGCGCGCTCTGCCGCCGTGCGCGTAAAGCCGCCCATCTGGAGGTTCTCGAGCACCGTCAGCCGAGAGAAGATGCGTCGCCCCTCAGGTGCCTGCGCGATGCCTCGCGTGACCAGTTCGTGCGCCGGCGTATGGGTGATGTCGTGGCCATCGAACAACACCTTGCCTTCGCGCGGGTGCAGTAGCCCGCTGATCGTCTTGAGGGTGGTCGTCTTGCCCGCGCCATTCGAGCCGATGAGGGTGACGATCTCGTCGCGCTCCACCACGAGATCGATGCCCTGGAGCGCATGTATGTGGCCGTAGTAGGTGTGGACACCCTGCAACTCGAGCAGCGTCTTGCCGTTGACTCGGTGCCCTGCCGATGGCGATTCGACGGGCGTCGCCACTGTCATGTCGCCGCGGTCCCAAGGTAGGCCTCGACGACTTTCGGGTTGGCCCGGACCTCTTCGGGCGTCCCCTCCGCGATCTTGTCGCCGTGGTCGAGCACGGTCACCCGATCGCTCACCCCCATGACGACGCGCATGTCGTGCTCGATGAGAAGAATGGTTATGCCCAGCTCCTTGCGAATCCGCCCGATCAGCGCGGTCAGCTGGCCCGTCTCAACAGGGTTCATGCCGGCCGTAGGCTCGTCCAGGAGCAGCAGTCGAGGCTTGCTCGCCAGCGCGCGCGCCACCTCCAGGCGCCGCTGGTCGCCGTAGGGCAGGTTGCGCGCCACGATGTCATCCCGCCCGCGCAGGCCGACATAACGCAGCCACTTGCGCGCCTCCTCGCGCGATTCCTCCTCTTCTGTCCGGTGGCGCCGCCGGCGCAAGGCAGCGTCGACGAGCGTCGCGTGCATGCGCGCGTGCATGCCCACGAGCACGTTCTCGAGGGTGGTCATGTTGGCGAACAGCCGGATGTTCTGGAACGTGCGCCCGACGCCCAGAGCCACAATCTCGTGCGGCCGCGCGCTGCGGAATATGCCCGCCCTTGTCAGCAGGTCGACGTACCAGCGGGGCCGGATGACGGCGATGAGCAGCGTGGTGATCAGCAGGGCAATCGAGACGAGCAGCGCGACCGTCGCGGCGATCTCCTGGCCGGCCACGAACAGCGCGCCCGCGATGATCCAGACAACCACCGGCGGGGCGAACCAGAAGAAAGGCTCGGCCCAGGATCGAGCGGCGCGCGCGACGATGCGCACTCCGCCCAGGGCGATCGTGCCTTCGGTGGGCTCGGTGAGGCCAGCCACGATGTTGAAGAAGGTCGTCTTGCCCGCGCCATTCGGTCCGATGAGGCTTACGATCCCGCCCGCCGGAATGGTGAAATCCACGTCGTGCACAGCGACCAGCCCGCCGAAGCTCTTGGTGATATGGCTGGCCTCGAGGATCGTCGCCGCAGCGGCTGGCTCGGCACTGGCGAAGGCGGTGCTCATGTCGGCTCGAGCGTCTCGGCGGAGAGCAGTTCAGCCACCTCGTCCCCCTCGGCATGGAGCTCGCGGCGGCGTCGACGGCTGGGGAAAAGTCCCTCGGGCCTGATCAGCATCATCAACACCAGGGCGAGGCCGTAAAGCAGGTACTGGTAGTTGAGGAAGTTGAACGTGCTCAGGTCGACGGTCAGCGGTCCGAGCGCGAAGGTGGGAATGTGCAGCGACTGCACGAAGTCGCCCAGTGTCTTGAGCCCTTGGTGCTGGATCTCGAAGATGATGAACGCCCCCGCGGCCACGCCCCAGGTGTTGCCCATTCCGCCCAGGACGACCATGGCCAGCACGGTGAAAGAGACGGTGAAGTCGAACTGGTCGGGCGACACGATGCCGAGTTTCGAAGCGTAGAAGGCGCCGCCCAAGCCGGACGTGGTGGCGCCGATGGAGAAAGCGAGCAGCTTGGTGGTCACCGTGTTGATTCCCATGCTGGCGGCGGCCAGTTCGTCTTCGCGGACGGCGACCCAGGCTCGCCCGATACGCGAATCCTGAAGCCGATACAGCAGGATGAAGGCCACGGTGACGATGGCCACGACGGTGACGAAGTACAGGAACGGGCTCTGGAACCCGAAGCTGTTGATCCCCAGGATGCCGTATAGGTCGGGCTGGTTGATGCCGGTGATGCCGTTCGTCCCGCGGGTCAATTGATCGGAATTCAGGATGACGACCGGGACGATCTCGCCGAACCCAAGGGTCACGATGGCCAGGTAATCGCCGCGCAACCTGAGGGTCGGGGCGCCGAGCAGCAGCCCAAACGTTGCTGCTACGCCAGCGCCAACGAAGAGCATGATCCAGAAGGGTATGTGCAGCCCGGTGAAGCTCGACGCGCCGTAGGCGTAGGTGTAGGCACCGATAGCGAAGAATGCGGCATACCCCAAGTCCAGCAGGCCGGCCAGGCCAACGACGACGTTGAGGCCGCTGGCGAGCAGCACGAACACCCCGGCATCGGCGAAGGTATTGATCCAGTCGTTCTGCTTCCCGAAGCCGTTGAACGGGGGCAGCGTGGCGACGAACGGCAGAATGAAGATGACGGCGATCGCGCCGATGACGATGGTGAGCGACTGATGCCGGTCGAAGATGTCGCGCACCTGGATCACAACATCCCGCGGCCTCAATGGTTTGGAACCAGTCGCGGCGGTCACGCGCGCTCCGCGAGTTGCTGGCCCAGGATGCCGGTGGGCCGGAAGATCAGCACCAACACCAGGGTCGCAAAGATGATCGCCTCATTCCAGCGGCCGTAGCCATAGGCCGAGCTGATCACTTGAAGGAACCCGATCACGAAGGCGCCGACAGCCGCACCGGTGGTGTTGCCGATGCCGCCCAGGACCGCCGCGGTGAAGGCGAATAGGCCATCCTGGAAGCCGATACGGAAATGGGTTACGCCCAGGTATTGGGTCTGCACCACGCCGGCGGCGCCGGCCAGTGCCGCGCCGATGAAGAATGTGATGGCGATGGTCCGGTTAATGTCGACGCCCATCAACTGCGCCGCTTCGCGGTCCAGGGCGGTCGATCGCATTGCTGTCCCCAGGCGCGTCCGCGTCGTAAAGAGTTGCAGCCCCACCATGAGCACGATTGCGAGCACAATCACGACGAGGTTGATCTCGCGAATCGACACCGGGCCAAGGTTCAGGATAGTGAATGGGATGAGCTTGGGCACCGACACGACCGAGTTGCTGATTCCCACGAACACGATGTTCTGCAGGATGAAGCTGACGCCGATTGCCGTGATGAGCGGTGCCAGCCGCGGTGCGTTGCGCAGGGGGCGGTAGGCGAAGCGCTCGATGATCACCCCGACCACACCCATCGACAGCATCGACACAAGGAACACGACAAACAGCACTCCCGCCAGCAGCGGAAGGTCCGTGATGGCGCCGCTGAATCCAAAGGTGGTGATCAATAGGTACGCCACGAACGAGCCGCACATGAAGATCTCGCCGTGGGCGAAGTTGATGAGCTCGATGATGCCGTACACCATGGTGTAGCCGAGCGCGATCAGCGCGTACAAGGCGCCCGTCGTGAGCGCGTTGATGAACTGCTCCTGCGCCTGCGGTCCAGAGGCGTTCAGGATCACGAGATAGGCGACGACGAGGGCGATCGCCATACCGCCGACTGTTCGCCACGGTATGTTCGGCAGACTTCGCCGTGTGCTCGCCATGCTCAGGACACTCATGGAGGGGTCATCCAACGTGCTCAAGATGTGACATCGGCCGGGGCTTGAAAGCCCCGGCCGAATGTACTGAGTCGGTCCTTTGTGCGGTTACCTGCCTATTGCATCGGGTTGGCTGTGAAGTCTCGCTGCTGGAGGAACTTCCAGTCCTTTGTGCCGGCGTCGAATCCGTAGTACGAGATGATGTGCTGGCTTGTGTCGCCCGCCGCATCGAAGCTGAACGTGCCCAAAGCCGTGTCGTAGCTATGGCTGGAATCAGCGACGTAGGCGCGGATGTCGGCGCGCAGCTTGACCAGATCGCTGCCGTCTGCCGGCCCAACCGCCTGGAGAGCCTGCAGGAACACCTGCGTGCAGCCGTAGCCCGCTGCGCTGTATGAGCCTGGCTCTGTATTGAACATGGCCTTGTAGTCGGTCGTGAACTGAGCCGGGTTCGGGATGTCGTGCGTAGCGGCGACGGTGCCGTAGGTGTTGGCGTCGCCATCAGCGCCGGCGAGGTTGAGGAACGAGCTGGCCGTCGCCGCGGAACCGTCGACGGCGCCGTCGCCGACTCCGAACGGAATGCTGGCCATGGACTGCGCAGCCATCTGGCTGCGGAAGACGCCGATGCCGGACGTCGTCACGCCACCGTAGTAGACGTAGTCGAGGCCGGTCAGGCCCTTGAGGGCCGTGATGTAGCTCGTGAAGTCGGTGGTACTGGTTGGAATGCCGTCACGCTTGAGAACCGTCCCGCCGAGCTTGGCGAAGTCGGTGGCGAAGACGTCAGCGAGGCCCTTGCCGTATGTCTCGGTGTCATCGACAACGTAGGCGTTCTTGGCATGAGCGACGTTGTAGGCGATGTCCGCGCCGCCGGCGCCCTGGAGGTCGTCAGTGGTTGCGACGCGCACATAGGCGATCTGGTCGGGGTGAGTAGGCCGCAGCGTCTTCGGATCGACGCCGCCCCACGTCTTGGTCAGACCGGGGTTGGTGTTGGCTGGGCTGCACTGCATCAGGCCAGCGGCGTTGCTGACCGGGATCTCGGCCTGGGCGACGTTCGAGTTGTATGGCCCTACCACGAACAGGACAGCCGGATCATTGGCGAGCGCGGTGACGTTCGCGGCGCCGGTGGGCGGATCATGATGGCCGTTGAGGGCATCGTCCTTCTGTTCGATCGTGATCGTGAACCCAGGGACGGTGAGCTTCGATATGGCAAGAGCGACGCCATTCGCCGTCGGTTGGCCGTTGGGCGCCTCGCCGCCGGTCAGCGGCAGCTCGATGCCGATCTTGACAGCCACGTTGCCTGCCGGCGCGGACGCGGGCGCGGATGCGACCGTGCTGGCGCCGGGACCAGTGGTGGCTGGGGCCGGGGTGGCCCCGGACGAATTGCACGCCGACGCGACGAGAAGCGCCGCGGTAGCGAGCACGCTGAGATTCCTCAGCCTCATGTAATGAGCCTCCTCTTTGTTATCCTCAATGCCACCCGAACGTGGTCGGCGGAGAGCAGCGTTCTCTACGGTGTGCCACGGTCAGGGGTGGCACCGTCCTCAGACGGCCACCACCGAGTCAGTCGTGACTGGCCCATCTTCCCCAATTGGGTCCGTGACGGAAAAGCAGCTCCCACCGCGTCCGGATAGCCGCTGACGCGATGCCGTATGATAATCACTGGCGCCTCGTTTGCAACAGACGTTGGAGCGCCCCGGCCCAGTCGCAGCACGGCAACGTGCCCTGCACGCCCGGAGCGGCGCTTCCCCGGCAATGACCGGACTCACCGGTTGGCACGGACGCCACGGGCACTCGCCTCGATGGGCGCCCGACCATCACGAGGGATCACAGCCAGCGTGGAAGTACAGCTCCGCGACGCGCGCTTGACGGACATCGACCGGGTCATAAGCCTGATCGAGCGGTCCGACGAGCGCTGGACGATGGAGCAGCTCAGCGCGGCCGCGGACATCCTCCGCCAGATGGTCTACCTGCCCAACACGTCGTTGCTCGTTGCTCTCGACGGTCGAAACCTCGTCGGCGTCGCGGTGCTCGCACTGCGTCCGTCGGTCAGGGCCGGGGGCCTGATCGGAAACGTCGACCTGCTCGCCGTCGAACCGAGCAACGAGAACGAAGGTGTGGTCGAGGCGCTATTGCACGAGCTAATCCGCTCAGCGCGCAACAAAGGCTGCGTGGTGCTCGAGGGAGCCGTCCCATTCGAGCCCGCCGAGCTGTCGCGTTGGGAAGCAGCCGGGTTCACCGAGGCGGGCCCTCGGCTGCGTTGCCCACTCGTCCGCGCCGCCGCGCTGTCCTGGTGAGCCCAGCGATCGGCAGGCGGGCGCGATCACCACTCAGACCGAGCATGACTCGGCAGCGCGCCATGCGCGCGTAATCGAACACAGGAGAACTTTGTGAGCAAGAACGTCGCCGTCTTCGTGGACGTGGCGAACATCTTCTACGCGGCCAAAGCTGCCGGCGTGGACATCGACTACGTCACGTTGCTCAAGGCGGCCACCGCCGGACGAGACTTCGTCCGCGCGTACGCATATACCGGGCTGGACCCGGAGAACGACAACCAGCGCCAGTTCCACGCCTTCCTGGCGCGGAACGGCTACAAGGTAATCAGCAAGGACATTCGCAAGTACGGCGATGGCCGCATCAAGGCGAATCTCGACATCGAGCTCGTCGTCGACATGATGAAGACGGCGCGCAATCTCGATATCGCCGTCGTTGTCTCGGGCGACGGTGACTTCGCCAGCGCGATCCGCGCGGTGCAGGAGATGGGCGTTCGGGTCGAGGTCATCAGCTTCCGCGGCAATACCAGCAGCGACCTGATCGACGTCGCCGACCTGTTCACCGACATCGTCCAGATCGCCCGCGTCGACAAGAGCGGCCGGAGCGGCCGCCGGGTCGCGGCAGAGGCGGACCTGTCGATGACAGAGGTCCCGGAGAAGGAAACAGAGGGCGCGCCGCGTCGACGGCGCACACGACCCGTTCGGGACGAGCGACCGCGTCCGGTCGAGGTCGAGGAAGTGGTTGCGGACCACGCCGCCAACCTGGTCGTACTGCCCGGCGAGCGCCTGTCGCGCGCCGGCGACGGCGAGGTCGAGGCGGAGGCGGAGCTCGTCGAGGTCACCGGCGAGAACGCCGCGGAGGGATCCGAGAACGGCAGCATCACTGACGAAGAGGGCCGCCGCCGCCGACGCCGCCGCGGTGGACGCGGCCGTGGTCGTGGCCGCCGGCCGGACGAAGAGGGCGTGGCCTCAACGGAGACCGAGGCCAGCTTCGCCGAGGAGGAAGAGGAGTTCGAGGAGCTGCCGCCGGCACAGCCGCCGGTGCACACCTTCGGCTCCGTCTGGGACAGCCAGCTTGGCGTGCCCAGCACGGCATCGATGCCACCGGCCGTCGACCTGGGTGGCGGCGAGCTCGACACGGACGAGGACTTCGACGAGCCGGAGGTGCCCGAGTACCTGCTCGCCGAGCGCCGTCAGAGTGGCCAGCGGCCGGGTGGCCGGGGTCGTCCGGGCGGCGGGGGCGGCCGGCGCACCTCCTACCAGGCCGCGCTCGACCGCGAGCGTTATGGTTCGCGGCCGCCACAGCCAAGCTTTGGTGGCGGCAACCGGCCGCAGGGCGGCAACCGGCCGCAGGGCGGCGACCGTCCCCAGGGCGGCGGCAATCGTGACCGCAGCCGCCAGGGCGGCCGGCCGCAGCAGGGCGCCCGTCAGATGGACCGTGCACCGCGCATGTCCGATCAGCCGAGCTTCGAGCCACGCTCGTCGAGCGAGCCGTGGTCGGAGGTGCCGCCTGAGCTGGAGGAGATGCTGCGTGCCGAGATGGCCCGTAAGCAACCTGCCCAGTCGGTAGCCGAGACGACAAGCGTCGAGATGGCGGCCTCGCTCGAGCCGATGACCAGGTCGGGACCCGCAGCCAAGCCGGCGCGCCGAACGCGGACGCCGAGGAAGGCTGCCGACGAGGTGAACATCGCCACCGAGGCGACGGTCACTGGCGAGCCAAGCGCCGAGGTAACGGCCGCTCCGCCGAAGCGCACAACGCGTGCGCGCCCGTCGAAGCCCGCGGCCGAGGCCTCGTCGAAGCCCGCTGCTGCTACCACGTCGCGCACGGCGCGGACGCGGTCGTCAGCCGCGGCGGCCCCAGCACAGCCCACGGCTGAGCCACCGGCCGAGGCGCCGGTCAAGAAGACCGCCACCCGACGCCGAACGGCCAAGCCGGCCGCTTCGGCCGAGGAGGGCTGACCGCCCAAACGTGGGCAAATTCGCGACGCGCGGTCATCCCGCCGCCCAGCGGCTGGTTGAGCGCGCGATCGAGAGTGGCCGGCCGCCCCACGCGCTGCTGCTCGTGGGTCCGGAAGGCATCGGCAAGACCACACTCGCGTTCGATCTCGCGGCCGGGTTGCTGTGCCTGGCCGCGGAACCGGGCGTGCGGCCGTGCCGCGAGTGTGCGGCCTGTCGCAAGCTCGAGCATGGCAACCATCCGGATGTGCATGTCCTCGCGCCCGAAGGTGCCGGCCAGCAGATCCGGATCGGCCAGGTCCAGCAGCTCGCTGCAGATCTCTCGCTCCTGCCGCTCGAGGGCCGCTTCCGGATAGGCATCGTCGAGAAGGCCCATCGGCTCAACGACGATGCCCAGAACGCGCTGCTCAAGACGCTCGAGGAGCCGCCTGCGCGAGTCGTCCTCATCCTCGCCGCCGACGATGTGGCGCGGCTGCTGCCGACCGTCATCAGCCGCTGCACACGCGTCCGGCTGGGGCCTGTCTCGCCAGAAGAGGTGTCCGCGATCCTGGCCGCGCGCGGCGTCGCCGACGCCGCGCGCGGTGCTGCGCTGGCCCGTCTGACCGGCGGCCGGCCGGGTGCGGCCCTGGCCCTGGCCGCCAGCTCTGACGCCGTCATTGCTCAGGGCCGCCTGGCACGAACGCTGCTCGACCTGTTGAGCGCCAGCCGTCGTCGCCGCCTCACGGCCCAGTCGGAGCTGATCGAGGACGGCGCGGCCCTGGTCTCTGCGGCCGGCGGCGTGGCAGCCTTTGACGAATCCAATGCCGAGGCGCAGCGCCCGCAGCCGAAAGCCCGTGCCCGGAGCGGCACCAGCGTTCGCCGCGCCAGCCCAGCCGAGCGTCGTGCGGCAGTTACCCAGGTGCTCGCCGTGTGGCGCGACGTTGCCCGCGACCTCGCCGTCGCGGCGCGCGGCGGCCGGCGCGAGCTGCGCCAGCACGACCTGCTCGACGAGCTCGCTATGGCCGGCGAGCGTGTCGATGCCGCGCAGGTGGCGCGCTTCGCGCAACGCATCGACGACGTCAGCCGCGCGGTCGATGCGTACGCCAACCCGGAGCTTGCCCTCGACGTGCTGCTGCTCGAGTGGCCGACGCTTCCCTCCGCCGCATGACCTATCCGCGGGCATTCGGTAGCCAGCGTCTCGAGGCTTCTGTGCGCGGCGTCGTCCAGGGCGTCGGTTTCCGCTGGTTCGTCGTCCGTCGGGCGTCTGAGCTCGGACTCACCGGCTGGGCGTCGAACGAGTCGGACGGATCGCTGCGCGTCGTGGCCGAGG
>DATCGV010000005.1:0-62322 GCA_036508755.1 Candidatus Limnocylindrales bacterium
CACGCGCGGCGAGCCGGTCTCACTGAGCGACGCCCTCGCGTGGCGCTCGAGCGCCCGTCGCGCGCTGGCCGCCGGCGTGGTGATCGGTGCCCTGACGCTGGTGCTCGGCTTCAACGTCGTCGTCGGGCTGGGCTCGCTCGACCCGATCGGCTGGGCGTTCGCCACCGCCGCCTTCTGGGGCCTGCTCGTCGTGTGGCTGGTCGGCCTTGCCCTGTGGCCGTTGCTGTTCGACCCTCTCCGGCTCGGCCAACCGCTGGCGAGCATGGTTCGCCTCGCGGTTGTCGTCGTCCTCGTCCACCTCGGCCGATATCTCGCGCTCATGCTCGTTCTCGCCGTCGTGTTCATCGTCAGCGCCATCCTGGCGGCGGCGCTGCTGACCATCTCGGTCGCCTTCGTCGCGCTCGTCATGGCCGATTACGCGCTACATGTCGCGGACCGTATCGAAGGCAGGGCCACGATCGTCGTAAGGGGTTAGGAGTTTTCGCCAGATGAGCGAGACGGCTCAAATGACGATGCGACCTATACTCGTCAATCCATTCGACCTTGGCGCTTTGGGGATAAACGTTGATCTGCCCTAATTGCGGGCGGCGCAACCCAGCAGGCGCCACCTTCTGCAGCCGATGCAAACAACGGCTTCCGCTCGCCACCCGCTACAGCGGCCAGGGCTACAAGCGAGCCGTGATTGCCGAACCAAGTGGTGGTGGCAGCGGAGGTGTGCTCGTCCTGGGCGTAGCTCTGCTGGCCGCGTTCATCTTCATCGGCGGCGGTGCCGCCATCTACCTGTCGACGCCGCCGCAGCCGCAGCAGTCGTTCGGGCTGATCGGCGACGGCAGCACGCCCGGGTCCTCGCTGCCCGCCTTCACCCAGGAAACGCCGTCAGCGCCGGCGACCGCGGCACCGACACCGACACCCTTCTTCTTCTCGTTCGCGCCGGACTCGTTCACGCCACTCCCGACCGATCTCTTTACGCCGAGCCCGTCGCTCGACGTCACGCCGACACCAACGCTCCCGCCTGGGCAGACGCCAACTCCGACTCCCCGCCCAACAAAACCCCCGACACCGACGCCGACGGTTCCGCCCGCGGGACCGCACGCTGGTTTCTCATTCACCGTGACCAACAACGTGGTCCAGTTCACGAACAAGAGCTCAGGAACAGGTCTGAAGTACCTCTGGGACTTCGGCGACAGCAGCGGAAACAGCAAGTCCAACCCGACGCACAAGTACCTGAGCGCGCAGAAGTACACAGTCACCCTCACGGTGACCGACGCGAACGGTGTGACGGACACGGCGACAAAGACCGTGACCATCACCACGATCCCAACCCCACCGCCGACAGCACCGCCGCCGACGCCGACGCCGACACCGACAGCACCGCCGACGCCGGCTCCTACTCCTTGTCCAACGGGTCCCTGCTGACGGCTCGACCTAAGGCAAGCGTGCGCGGAGGGCACCCGAGCGAGGGGGTCGGAAACCTATACTCGCCTCGTTGACGGCAATGCAAGGGGAATGGGCTAAGTGATCTGCCCCAATTGCGGCGCCAGCAACTCGACCCGCGCGACCTTCTGCCGACGCTGTCACCAGCGCTTGCCGGTCGCCGGGCTAGCGGCAGGCGTCACCTATCCACGGCGCCGTAACGTCGCGGGCGGCGGCGGTCGGCTGCCGATCATCGCCGCGCTCTTCCTTGCCCTCGCCGGGCTCGTCGTCGGGGCGCTGCTGGTCGGGCTCGCCGGACGGCCGGGACCAACGCTCGTCGCGGGCGCAAGCGGCACGCCCGTTTCATCGCTGCCGATCTTCACGCAGGAGACGCCGACACCCGGTCCCGCGACGCCCACACCGCCACAGTCCTTCCCTTCGCTTCCGACCCCCCCGCCCAGCGTGCTGCCGACCGACACGCCGCTGTTCACTCCGCCACCCAGCGAGACGCCCACACCGACGCCGACAGCCACCCCAACCAAGAAGCCAACGCCGCCGCCCACCCCGACTCCGACGCCGACTCCCGTCGCCCTCACCTGTGCCCACGCGACCGGCACGCCCACCAACAATCTGACCGTTGGCTACGGCAACAAACCGTCGCGGGTCAGTAAGGGCTGGTGTCTGGACTACGTGGTTTTCCACGTCGTGACAACGGTTCCGCCCGGATCCACATATGGCAACTCACGGCTGCTGCTGAACGGCAAAACCATCGCGTCGTTCACATGTGCGCAATCCGGCACGCCATGCCAGAACGACGTCCAGGTTCAACTCAATCAGAAGCTAGCCAAGGTCGGCGCGAGCGTTTCGTATGACTCCACCTGCGTAGGCGACACGGCCGACCCGGCAGGGACGTGCGCCAATCCCGGCTATAACGCCACGGCGACCTTCCACTACGAGCCTGCGACGCCCTGACCCCTTGGTGCCCGCGATACAGTCACGGGCATGAGGAGCTTGATTACGAACGGCACCGTCGTGAATGCCGACGGCTCGACGCAGGCTGACGTCCTGGTTGATGGCGAGCAGATCGTGGCTGTCGGGCGCGGGCTCGCCGGCTCAGATCTCGCGGCCGGCGCCGCGCGCACGATCGACGCGTCGGGCAAGTATGTGATCCCGGGCGCGATCGACGTCCACACGCACATGGAGCTGCCCTTCGGTGGCACGTTCGCCAAGGACACGTTCGAGACCGGCAGCCGAGCCGCTGCGTTCGGTGGGACGACGACGATCCTCGATTTCGCCGTTCAGTCGAAGGGCAGGTCGCTACGCGAGGGGCTCGACACGTGGATGGCCAAGGCGGAAGGCAACACGTGCGTCGACTACGGCTTCCACATGATCGTGTCGGACGTCACGCCCGGTTCCCTGGCCGAGATGGACGAGCTGGTCGGTGAAGGGATCACCGACTTCAAGCTCTTCACCGCCTACCCGGGCGTCTTCCTGAGCGACGACGGGGCCATCTTCCGGGCGATGCAGCAGACCGAGCACAACGGCGGGCTGATCATGATGCACGCCGAGAACGGCCCCGTGATCGACGTCGTCGCGGGTGAGCTGGTCGACGAGGGCAAGACGGATCCGTACTGGCACGGCGTCGCGCGCTACCCGATCTTCGAAGGCGAGGCGACCAACCGCGTGATCCGGCTCGCCGAAGCGGCACACGTGCCGGTCTACATCGTCCATCTCTCCGCGCGCGACGCCCTGGAGGCCGTGCAGTCGGCCCGCGATCGGGGCACGGCCGCGTTTGCCGAGACGTGCCCGCAGTACCTGTTCCTGTCGCTCGATGACATGGGCAACGGCTTCGAGGGAGCGAAGTTCGTGTGCTCGCCGCCGCTGCGGCCGAAGGATCACTGGCAGCCGCTGTGGCAGGGACTATTGAAGGACGACCTTCAGGTGGTCTCGACCGATCACTGCCCGTTCGACTTCCACGGCCAGAAAGACCTCGGTGTGGGCGACTTCCGCAAGGTGCCCAACGGGCTGCCCGGCGTCGAGGATCGAGTCGACCTGATGCACGACGGTGGCGTCGTGTCCGGCCAGATGACGCCCGAGCGTTGGGTGGAGGTGATCTCGGCCGCCCCCGCGCGGATGTTCGGCCTTGCCGGCGTCAAGGGTGTGGTCGCGCCGGGCGCCGATGCCGACCTGGTTGTCTACGATCCTGCACGCCGGCACACGATCTCCGCGTCGACGCACCACATGGACGTCGACTACTCGTGCTATGAAGGAAGGTCGGTGGTCGGAGGGTCGGATCTCGTGATGTCGCGCGGCCGCGTCATCGTCGATAACGGCCAGTGGCAGGGGGAGAAGGGTTGGGGCAGGTTCCTGCGCCGCAAGCCGGCGCGCGAATACCTCGTCTGATGATGGTTAGAGTGCTCTGTTGGAGGTACGTCTGATGGCAACTTGGCAATACGCGTGGATGACGGACCAGCCGTACACCACGATCGGCTTCAGCCACCCGCAGCCGGGGCTGGCGCAGGAGATGGCGGGCGTGCTGGGCACGGGCGTGTTCATGCCGCAGTCGACCGAGTGGTCGATCTCGCTCGACCGGTCGCGCGTCAACCTGGGCTACGTGTCCGGGCTGCTCGGCGACCGAGGCTGGGAGATGTTTGCGGTCGAGACGCGGCTCCAGCCCAACGCGATGACACCGGCACAGGTCCAGACGAACTGGTATTTCAAGCGCCAGGGCGCGGATCGGCCGCACGGGGCGACAGTGGCGGCTGAATCGGCCGCGGCCGCGTCAATGGGCCAGGGTGCGCCAGCGATGGGCATGGCTCCGGCAATGCCGGCAGCTCCGACAATGACTGCGGCTCCGACGTGGCCCGCGGCTCCGACAATGCCGGCGGCTCCGACAATGCCGGCGGCTCCGGCGTGGCCCAACACTGCGGCGCCCGCGGCACCTGCGGCACCCGCGGCACCCGCTGGTCCGGACCAGGCGCCGATGTCCGGCAGCGTCACTCCCCCGCCAGGTCCCGGTCAGGGCTAGTCGGGGCCAACAACCAGTTCCGTCGTCAGGCCACCGCCCGGCCTCGCGCCGGGCACCATTCATACAGCCGAGTCGCGCCCACGTTGCACCAAACGAGGCCCGGCTCGGCGGGCGGCGGCATGCCGTGCGTCAGCGCTGAAACCCACGCCTTCGACGAGCCCGCCGGCTTCGGGCGGATGACTAGCGCACGAGGAGGCCCGATTTACGCGTGGAGGTGCTGCGGGGTCCGCGGGCCGCGCGGGGGCTGCTGATTACTGCGTCAGGGTCGCGCTGTAGTACTTCTCAAGGATCTGCTGCGCCGACCAACCGCCGTCGGCGCACTTGCGTGCCGATCGGACGTAGAGGTGATAGCCCGCATCGGACCCACAGGCCACATCTGAGCCGCGTCGGTAGCCCGTCATCGGGAAGCTCTTTCCGCGCCACACGACCCATGACCAGGTCGAGTTGACGGCTGTCTTTACCGCGCGGGGCAGGCCGGAGATCGATTTCGTGGCGTAGAGCTGATCGGCAGTGGTGTCCTTCACGTCGTAGCAGGCGCCGTTGTGGGTGCCGCCCCGATAGTGGAGCACGTAGTACCACGCGTACTGCTTGACAGCGACTGCGCCGGCCTTGCGCAGCGCGCCCTCCTTGACGTTCCACTCACGTGACACGACGCGCATCACGTAGTCCTTGAAAGCGACCGTCTCGACACGGCCTTCGTGGACCCTATAGACCTGGATGGTCTTGGGCGGTTCGGTCGTCGACGACCATTGGGTGCACTGCTTCGGCGCGGCCGATGCTTCGACCGGCGTGACAGGCATCACGAACGGAAACGCGATCAAGCTGGCAAAGATGGCCAACGCCGCTGGGGCGACGCGGCCTACCAGCATCGCTGGGGCGATGCTCACGGCGACTCCTCCTTGTCGTGGCGCATTGTAACCGCCGTCTACAAGACGCCACTGCACGACACAAATACGACATATCGCGCGGGCCGGACCGAACCCGCTCCTACACTCAGGCGCGATGGGTCTTTTGCGCCGCCTGTTCGACTTCTACCGCGTCCAGGCCGAGCTGGTCTGGAACTGGCGACACGGGCGCCGGCACCTCGTCTGGCGCGCGATCGTCTCGTTTTTCGTGGGCGCCTTCGCGCTCGGGGTGACCGCCTGGCTGCTGCCGGGCGTACGCGTGGACAACTTCTACACGCTGACCGTCGTCGTGATCGCGATCGGTGCGCTGAGCGCCCTGGTCCGGCCGCTGCTGTTGCGGATCGTGGCGCCCATCTCGCTCGTGGCCCTGCTCATCGCCGCGCCCGCGTTCCAGATCGCTGTCTTCCTCGCCCTCGCGCTGGTCGTGCCCGGCTACCACCTCTCCGAGCCGTACTACGCCGTCTTTGCCGCGGTCGTCTTCGCGACCATCAACTCCATCCTGTCGTGGCTGCTGTCGCTCGACAGCGACGACTCGTACTACTCGGTGCTCGTCCGGCGCCTGCTCCGCCGTCGGTCAGACGCGATACCGAGCTCAAAGCCCGGCTTCGTGATCATCCAGATCGACGGCCTGTCACACCAGGTGCTGATGCAGCAGATGCAAGCCGGACGCGTGCCGATCATGTCGCGCTGGGTCAACCACGGCCTGATGCGCCTGGGCTCGTGGACCACTCTCCTGCCCTCGCAGACGAGCGCCAGCCAGGCCGGCATCCTCTTCGGCAGCAACGACAACATCCCCGCCTTTCGCTGGTACGACAAGACGAACAGGCAGATGTTCGTCTCCAACCGCGCCGCTGACGCCGAGCGGCTCGAGCGGCGCCTGGTCGAAGCCAACCACGAGGGCCTACTCAGCAAGGACGGGGCGAGCATCGGCAACCTTCTTTCCGGCGGTGCGGAGCGGTCGTACCTGACCTTGAGCACGATGTCCGACCCGAGCAAGGGCCTCGGCCACAGTCGCAGCTACCTGGCCTTCTTCCTCAGCCCTTACGGCTTCAGCCACGCTCTCGTGCTCGGCGTCGCCGAGGCGGCCAAGGAGATCTTTCAAGCGTACCGCGCGCGAGTAGCCGGCATCGAGCCACGTCTCACGCGCGGCTTTCCGTACCCATTCCTGCGCGCCGTGACCAACGTCGTGCTCCGGCCACTGTGCACGAGTCTCGTGATCGAGGAGATGCTGCGCGGCACGTCCGTGATCTACGTCACGTACACCGACTACGACGAGATCGCCCACCACAGCGGACCCCAGCGCCCAGAGAGCCTCGACGCCCTGGACGGGATCGACCGCGCGCTGGGCAGCCTCGCGCGCGCCGCCGAGGATGCGCCACGGCCGTACCACTTCGTGATCCTGTCCGACCACGGCCAGACGCTGGGCGCAACGTTTCTCCAGCGCTATGGCAAGACCCTCGAAGAGCTGATCAGGCAGCTGATGGGTGGCGCGGCCTCCGTCGAAGCCGCCATCGGGGATCTCGAGCAGTGGCGCGTGCTGAACTCGTTCCTGTCTGAGCTGAGCCGCGCGCGAGGCACGAGCACGGTCACGCGCACCGCGCTGCGGCAGCGGGAGCGGCGCCGCCAGCGACGCCTGACACGCGCGGCCGCCCAGGTCCAGCAGGCCCGCCAGGAGGAAGCGCCAGACCGGCCCGACATCATCGTCTGTGCGTCGGGCAACCTGTCGGTCGTCTACTTCCCGGACATCGACGGCCGTGCCGATCTCGAGACGCTCAACGCGCGCTTCCCTGAGATGGTCGAGGCGCTCGCCAGCCACCCCGGAATCGGGCTCGTGCTGGTCAGGTCGGCGGAACATGGAGCGCTGGTCATCGGTCAGTCGGGCGTCCGTCACCTGGCAGATGGAAAAGTAGAGGGCGACGACCCGCTGCTCGGCTTTGGCGCGGAGGCGGCACCGGCGCTCAAGCGGCTCGACGCGATGGACAACTGCGGCGATCTGGCGCTGATCAGCATGTTCGACCCGGACACGGTCCAGGTCGCGGCGTTCGAGGAGCTCATCGGATCGCACGGCGGGCTGGGCGGTCCGCAGACCGATGCGCTGATGCTCTATCCGTCCGACTGGGAGCTGGACGCCGAGCTCGTCGGCGCGGAAGCCGTCTACACCCAGCTGCGCGCGTGGATGCGCCACGCGATACCGGAGAACGCGATGATCGATCCCGACGAGCTGGCCGCGGTGGCCGCCTGATGAAGGCCGACATCACGTTCCTGGGCCATTCGACGGTGCTGGTCGAGATGGGCGGCGCGCGCATTCTGACCGACCCGGTGTTGATGGACCGCATCGCCATCCTGCGCCGCACGGCGGATCCGTTGCCGCTCGACCTCTTCGCCGACATCGATCTGGTGGTCATCAGCCATCTGCACCTCGACCACCTCGACCTCCCATCGCTGCGCTCCATGGGCACCGATATAGCGCTCCTCGTTCCGCGCGGCGCGGGCTCATTCATGCGCCGCATGGGCTTCACGAATGTCGACGAGCTCGCGGCCGGCGGCGCGTTTACGGTGGCCGGGGTTTCCGTGACCGCAACCTTGGCCGAGCATTCCGGCTTCCGGCCGCCATTCGGGCCGACCGCAGATGCGCTGGGCTACGTCCTGGAGCACGACGGGGAGAGCATCTACTTCGCGGGCGACACGGACATCTTTGCCCAGATGGCTGAGCTCGCCGGCGTGGACATTGCTTTGTTGCCGGTCTGGGGCTGGGGGCCGCGGCTGGGGCCGGGGCACATGGACCCATGGCGCGCGGCCGACGCGCTGCGCGTCATCCGGCCGCGCGCCGCAGTGCCGATCCATTGGGGCACGCTATGGCCGATGGGTATGGCCCGGATCATGCCTCAGCGGCTCGCGAAGCCGCCGCTCGAGTTCGCCGCCGCGGCCGCCGAACGCGCGCCGGACGTCCGCATCCTGCTCACGCCCCCCGGCACGACCGTGCCCATCCCCCGCTAGCGCCCCGGCCCGCCGCCCACAGGCTGCGGCGCCCTTGATGCGGGCAGAGGTTCGCAACTGGTCGCATTCCAGGGCAAACCTGCGGCCGATCGCCTGCCTCCGCAGACTTTGCTCGGACAATTGCCGTGGCGCGATGCGCCACCCGCATCGCCCGAAGCCCCGCCGTCACGCCGTTACGCGGGCCGGCGCGGAACGAGCACGGTCCAGTCCTGGGTCAGGACCTGCTCGCCGTCGCGCATCGTGACCACGCGCAGGACCAGGTAGCCGCGATGAGGCTGGGAGCTCGACGGCCGTGTTTCCAGCACCTCTGCCCGGGCACGCAACCGGTCGCCCGCGCGGACAGGCTTCAGATACCTCAGGTTCTGGATTCCCACGCCCACGACGGGCGCGCCATCGAAGATGTTCGAACGCACCATCAGCCGCATCGTGACCGAGAGGCTGTGCCAGCCGCTGGCGATGATCCCGCCGAATAGGCTCTCGCGGGCGAGCTCCGGATCGAGGTGGATGGGCTGCGGGTCGAACTCGGACGCGAAGGCCGCGATGCGCTCGGGCGTCATATCGTATTCCTCGGTCGAATCGATGACCTCACCGGGCGCGAAGTCGTCCAGGAATCTGCCGCTCACACGCGGACCCTAGCGCCGGGATTACACCTTTCCAACCTTCCTGTGAGACCAAGGTCCGTAGCCGATCGCGACCCCGGTACGTATCGAGCCAGGGCCACACGGACGAAGGTCGCGACGATAGGGAAATCCCCAGCAGGAGGTATCGATGATTCATGTCGCTCGCGCCGTAGCGACGGCCGGTTCCCAGCGACTGCGCGTTGGCCTGGCCGCCCTCGTGACGGGCTTGGCCGTGTCCATGGTCCTGGCTCTTCCAGCGGCCGCCGCCGACGGCAGCTACTCGACGCACAAGCTCGTCGCCGACCGTGCGGGGCATGCTGCCGCGAGAGACTCCAGCCTTGTGAACGGCTGGGGCATCGCCGCCGGCCCGTCCACGCCGTGGTGGGTGGCGGACAACGGAACCGACAGGTCGACTCTTTACGACGGCTCAGGAAGCGCCATCCCCCTTGTGGTCACCGTTGGCGGCGGACCGACCGGGACGATTTACAACGGGACCTCCGACTTCGTCGTCAGCCATAACGCCGACTCGGGTCCCGCGCTCTTCCTGTTCGCCAGCGAGGACGGCAGGATCCGCGGCTGGAACCCGAGTGTCCCATCCAGCTCCCCGCCGTCGACGAAGGCCTTCGTCGTGGTCAACCGATCAGGCGCGGGTGCGATCTACAAGGGCCTCGCGATGGCGTCGATGGGTGGCCAGAACTTCCTGTACGCCACCGACTTCCATAACGGCCGTGTCGACGTGTTCAACGGCTCATTCGTTCGGCAGCACTGGGCAGGCGCCTTCAGCGACCCGAGCATTCCGGCCGGCTTCGCGCCGTTTGGCATCCAGGCCGCCAACGGCATGATCTTCGTGACGTTCGCGAAGCAGGACTCCGCCGCGCACGATGAGGTTGACGGGCAGCACCTGGGCTACGTCGATGCCTTTGCCACCGACGGCACCTGGATCGCCCGCGTGGCGACGCAGGGAGCACTGAATGCGCCGTGGGGCATGGCCTGGGCGCCCGACAACTTCGGCCATTTCAGTGGCGATCTGCTTGTCGGCAACTTCGGCAACGGCCACATCAACGCTTACCGCCTGACCTCCGGCGGGTGGATGTTCGACGGCGCGCTCCGCAACGCTCACGGCCGCGCGATCAGCATCGACGGCCTGTGGGGTATCGGGTTCGGCAACGGCGGCGCCGCCGGGCCGACGAACAACCTCTACTTCGCAGCCGGTCCGGGCGCCGAGAGCCACGGCCTTTTCGGATCAGTGACCGCCAACTAGGCTCAACTTGTTGAGACACGCGCTTTGGGCAGCGCGGGTAGCCAGGGCGCCGGCCGCTTTGCGGCCGGCGCCCTTCTTTGTGCCTGGCACGGTCGAACTCAGGCACAACGGCGCCGCTATTCCATCCGATCGGCAATGTGTCGTGGCAGTCGTCGACACGAGGATTGAACGCTCGGACGCGCCACATCGTCTGGATGGTTGTGAGGGAGCAAAGGTGGCAATAGCCGACGCGGAGCGCGAGGCTGAGCCGAACATGACGACCACGGTCTCGCGCGAGGCGGCCTTCGCACGGCTCGCCGACGCTCACCTGTCGCGCGCGTATCGGCTCGCCACAGTTCTTCTCGGAAACGAATCCGAAGCGCAGGACGCGGTCCAGGATGCGGCGGTCGCCGCGTGGCGCTCGTTTCGCAGCCTGCGCGATGTGGATCGCTTCGACGCGTGGTTTGATCGGATCCTCGTTAACGGCTGTCGTGATCGGCTGCGGAAGCGCGGGCGGGTGCGCTTGATCCAGATCGAATCGGCGCCGGAGACTGTGGCGCCCGATGGATCGGCGGGCATCGCCGAACACCAGGCGCTGATCACGGCTCTGAGTGGGCTGCCGGCTGAACAGCGCGTCGTGATCGTCGTGCGCTTTTTCGGCGACCTGTCAGTCGAAGAGATCGGGCAGAGGACCGGAGAACGGCGCGGCACGGTCAAGTCGCGGCTGCACTACGGACTGATTGCGCTGCGAGCTGCGTACGACGCCGCCGGCAGGGGCGGCGAGGAGGCGTGAGATGACGGACGACGCATTCGGCACGCTGGACCAACGCTTCGAGGAGGAGTTGCGAGCCGTCCTGCGCGCTCAGGTCCCAACGGATGTGCCGCAGTCGCTCAGGTCTTTCGTGGCGGCGGTCCCGCGACGCGAAGGGTCGCTTCGCGTCGCACATCCATTCTTGACACGGTTCGCCGCGCTGGCGACCGCGGCCGTCGTCCTGGTAGCGGCCGTGGCGGGCGGCCTCTTCCTGCTGTCGACGAAGGCGCCGACGACTCCGATCGGCAGTCCCAGTCCGCGTGCGACTCAATCACCCAGCGCGGCGCGATCGCCCACGGCGGCGCCGTCGCCCACCCCGGCGCCGTCGCCCAGCCCTTGGGTCGCACCAGCGACGCTCCGATTTGTGGTTAATTCGGGCGCCCAGGATCCGACGTCCCAACAGCTTCAGGCCACGGTTGACGCGCTGACCGAGCGCATGTCCGCGTGGACCTCATCGCCCAGCCAGGATTTGGCGGTCACGACGGACGGAGTGCGATCCGTGACGGTCAGACTGGGCCTGACGTGGGAGGGGTGGCAGGACCTTCCGAATATCAGCTCAGCGCTCGCCGCTGTCGGCGACGTCGAGTTCACGCCGATCGATGCCGCCACAGTTGACCCGGCCGCGACCATCGACCCATCCCTCCCGGCATTGTTCTCTGGTACCGCGGTCGAGTGGCCGGCGTATCTGAATGTCGACGAGCTTGGCCAGGTCTCGCTCCGAATTCAGGTCGACTCGACGGCAGATCAGGCGCTTTCGGCCTGGTCTGCGGCGCATGTTGGCTCGACCCTTGCCGTCACGGTAGATGGCAACCTTCTAGCGGCACCGGTGGTTGAGGGACCAATAACCAACGGCAGTCTGCTCATATCCATGCCGACCTTGTCCGGAAACCAAACGAGCACGGCGCGGTTCCTCGAGGCGATGCTTCAGTCGAAGCCGTTGCCCTTCAGCCTCACGCCGTCGAGCGCCTTGCCGACGCCGCCGGCGGGTTTATTCCAGCCCGGGTACTTCCAGTTTCGAGTGGAGTCGGGCGATCACGTTCTGACCGCAGACGAAAACAAATCGATCGCTGACTTGGTTACTCGCCGCGTGGAAGCGGCAGGTGAAACGGTCGGGTCAAGCGACGTGGTCTTCACTGATCCCGATCGCGGCCTCCTCTCGGTAACGCTGAGACGCATAAACCAGGACTATTCGTGGGTCACGACAACGATCGCCGCAACGGGCGAAGTCGATTTCGTTCCGCTCATCACCGGCGCACAGTTGCCGCAGCCCGGCCAGACGATCGACCCGGCCCTACCGCGCATGTTTTCGAACCATGATGGTTCACCGAGCTATGGCACAGGTACGACCTGGGGAAATAACGACGGCGGGCCGATCATCACGGTCGGGGCCGATCTCAATGCGGCCGCGACCGCGACCTTTGACGTGTGGGCGCGGGCGAACCTCGACGGCACGATCGCGGTCGTGGTCGACGGCACGATCGCGGCAGAAGCATTAGTCCGCGACCAACATGTCGAAGGCCAGATCACGTTCACCTTCTTCTCTGACAGCGAGGCCGCTCAACGCCTCGCCGGCTTCCTCGCGACCGGCCCGCTGCCTTATCCGCTGACGCTGCTCACGCAGCCAGAGAGTTCGCCCGCGAACTAGCGCGTGCGCGGGAAGCCGAGATCGACCTTTGACGTGCCCGGGTCCGGCCAGCGCGCGGTCACGACCTTGGACCGCGTGTAGAACTGGACGCCCTCCGGACCGTACATGTTGAGATCGCCGAAGAGCGAGTCCTTCCAGCCGCCGAAGCTGTAGTAGGCGACGGGCACGGGAACGGGCACGTTGATGCCGACCATGCCCGCCTGCACTTCGAACTGGAACTGCCGCGCGGCGCCGCCGTCGCGCGTGAAGATGGCCGTGCCGTTGCCGTAGGGGTTGTCGTTCACGAGGCGCACGGCATCCTCGTAGGTCGCGACGCGCATGACCTCGAGCACGGGGCCGAAGATCTCGTTGCGGTACGACTCGTGATCAGGCTCGACGTTGTCAATCAGCGACACGCCCAGGTAGAAGCCGTCGCGCGAGTAGACGTCAGCCTGTCGGCCGTCCTCGACGACCGTGGCTCCGGCCGCGCTCGCCTTGTCGAGGTATGACGCGACCTTGTCGCGGTGCTCGCGTGTGACGAGCGGCCCCATCTCGGCAGCCGGCTCGGAGCCTGCACCCACGCGGATCTTGGGCAGGCGCTCCTTGATCGCGGCCACCAGCGGGTCGCCGACCTCGCCGACGGCGACGACGACCGACACGGCCATACACCTCTCGCCGGACGAGCCGTAGGCGGCCGAGACGGCAGCGTCCGCGGCCATGTCGATGTCCGCGTCGGGCAGCACGATCATGTGGTTCTTGGCACCGCCCAGTGCCTGGACGCGCTTGCCGTTGCGCGTGCCCGTCTCGTAGATGTACTTGGCGATCGGTGTCGAGCCGACGAACGAGACCGCCTTGATGGTCGGGTGCTCGAGGATCCGATCGACCGCCACCTTGTCGCCGTGGACGACGCTGAACACGCCGTCCGGGACGCCCGCCTCGGCGAGCAGCTCGGCGATGTAGATCGACGCCGACGGATCCTTCTCCGAGGGCTTCAGGATGAAGCAGTTGCCGCACGCGATGGCATTGCCGAACATCCACATCGGCACCATCGCCGGGAAGTTGAAGGGCGTGATGCCGGCGACGACGCCGAGTGGCTGGCGGATCTGGTAGACGTCGATGCCGCCACTGACCTGCTCGCTGTAGCCGCCCTTGAGCAGGTGCGGGATGCCTGTCGCGAACTCCAGGTTTTCGAGGCCGCGCGCGACTTCGCCCAATGCGTCAGAGGGGACCTTGCCGTGCTCTGAGGTGAGCAGCGCCGCGATCTCCTTGCGGTGCTGGTCGACCAGGTTGCGGACGCGAAACATGATCTCGGTCCGCTTCGAGAGCGAGGTCGCGCGCCATGCCGGGAAGGCGGCGGCCGCCGCGGCCACGGCCGCATCGACCTCATCGGCGGAGGCAAAGTCGACCCACTTCTGCTGGCGACCGGTGGCCGGGTCGTAGACCGGGCCGCGGCGGCCGGATCTGCCCTCGACGAGCCGCCCGCCGATCCAATGCGACACGCGGCCTATCTCGCCTTGGGTCGCGCCCATGTCAATCGGTCGTTCGGCAAGCTCGGTCATGGGGCGTGGGTCCTCCCGTGGTCTGCGCAGCGCAGCAACGATACCCGCTACGGGTAGGTCAGACCGAATCCAAGCGGGTAGAGAGTCGTTGCAGGTGAGTTGGGATCGGGGATGCCGACGGGCAGCTGTCCGGTCGGGGCGAAGTCGCCGAAGATCACCCCTGTCGCAGCCAGCAGCGAGGCGGTGGACGAGGAATAGACGCACAGGTTCACCGCGGCTCGGTAGTACGCCTCGTCGTACGGCCGGTCGATCGAGACGGTCACCAGCCGTTTACCGGTCGCCGCCAGCGCGGCGACCAGCTTCTGCTGGCCCGTGTCCGTGTCCGCGTCGAGGGTCAGGACGATGACTGTGCCAAATCCCGCGGCGTAGGCGGCCGCGCCAGAGATGAGCGAGGCACGTGGCGCGATGCCTGCGGTGTACGTGTTAGAAACGAGACCGCGCGTACGGATCGCTGCTTCAACGGTCGCTGTCGACGCGGAAGTGGGACCGACGACGAGGTACGGCCCGTCTGGCGCCGCGTCCCGCAATGGCAGCACGTTGCCGTCGTTCGCGATCAGGGTCACGGCCGAGTGGGCGTCGTTCGTCTCGACAGCCTTGTGCGCCTTGGCGCTCAGCACGGACGTGGCCGCCGACACGGACACTGGCGGCGCCGTGAACAGGCCCAGGCGCTGCTTGAGCTGGAGGATGCGCTTGACCGACTGGTTCAGCCGGGCATTCGAGATCGTGCCGTTAGCCACGGCCGCCTGGATGGCCGCGAACGCGACGGGCAGCGACTGGGGCATGAGCAGGATGTCGTCGCCGGCCGTGACGGCCTTGACCGCGATGCCGGCATCGCCATATCCGTCGCGCAGCGCGCCCATCGTCAAGGCGTCGGTAATGACCACGCCCTTGAAGCCCAGCTGTCCGCGCAGGTACGTGCCGATGATCGGTGCCGAAAGGCTCGCCGGCGTGCCCGAGGCATCGAGCGCCGGGAACGCGAGGTGGCCGACCATGACCACGTCGACGTCGCCGTTGATCGCCGCCGCAAAGGGCGGCTCGTCGATCGATGCCCACTGCGCCGACGTGTGGTTGATCGTCGGCAGTGCCGTGTGGCTGTCGATATTCGTGTCGCCATGACCCGGGAAGTGCTTGACCGTCGCGGCGACGCCGGCGTCGGTCTGGAAGCCGGCGACCATGGCCGACGCCATGCTCGCGACGAGCGTCGCGTCGGAGCCGAAAGAACGCACGCCGATGACCGGGTTGGCCGGGTTGATGTTGACGTCTCCGTCGGGGGCAAGGACCTGGTTGAGGCCCTCGGCGCGCAGCTCGGCGCCGATCGCCGCGGCCGTCGAGCGTGCCAGGCTCGTCTGCCGCGTCGCGCCGAGAGCCATGTTGCCCGGGAACTGCGTCGCCGGCGACGGCAGGCGAACGATCGCGCCGCCCTCCTGGTCGGTGCTGATCAGGAGCGGGATGGCGTCGGGCTGGGCTGCGGCGAGGGCCTGGATCGAGTTCGAGAGGGTCGCCACCTGGCGCGGTGAGACCATGTTGCCGGCCAGATCGAAGTAGATGACGCCGCCCAGGTGATAGGTCGCGATGGCCGCAGCGACGTTGGCCACGCCCAGCGATGCCTCGTTGGCCTGGACTTGGGTCGGGTCCGTTTCGTTCGCCTGGTCGCCTTGGAACGAGACCATGAACAGCTGGCCGATCTTCTCGTCGGTCGTCATCTCGCTGATCAGCGTGTCGATCGTGCCCGCTGTCGGCGGCGGCGTGGCCGTCGCGATCGGACCGGACGGAGCGGAGGGCGGCGCAGACGCACCCACGCTGGGTGAAGGGCGCCCAGACGGAGCGGTCGGTTGAACCGTCGTCGTCGGCCCTCCGCAGGCAAGCGTCGTCAGCAGGCACAGCGCCGTGCCCAGCACGCTCAGCGTGCGTCGGCGCGAGCGCAACCAGAGCAGCGCCGCGCCGGCAGCGAGCAGCATCAGCGCCAGGAGCTGCTCCATGTTCAAGGGTCCCACTACCGACTCATCGCGCCACGTGAAGCCGACGATAACCCGGCCGGCCAGAAACCACGCGACGGCACCCGCGAAGAGCGCGCCCGCAGGCGCCGATCGGACCGCCCACGCAACCCACGGATGCACGCCCGATCCGACGCGCCGCGGACCGGCGAGATTGAGGATGACCGGGATGCCGACGAGCAGCCAGATGCCTTCATACACCTGTGACGGATGCGCGGACAGCGAAGGGGCGAAGGTGACCCACGGACCGTTGCCACTGAAGGCCACTGCCCACGGACCGTCGAACGGCGCCCCTTGGCCACTGCCGCCCAGCAGTTGCGCGAGCTTGCCCACGCCCAGCGCGACCAGCAGCGGGACAGCGCCAAGATCAGCCCAGCGCGCGATCGGGCCGTTCAGCAGGCGCACGACGTAGATCGCGTTGAGCGTACCGCCGACGACGGCGCCGAGCAGTGACAGCGAGCCGACGCGCGGATCGACGATCGAGATCGGATTGGCCGCGTACGCGCCAATGAAGTCGAGGACGTGCACGAGCCGGCCGCCGACGACCGCGCCGGGCACGATGCCGACGAGGATCAGGACCAGGTCCGCGAGGCGCAGCTGGCGCTCGTTCGCCGCGGTCGTGCGCGGGATGAACAGCGCCGCGACGGCCAGGGCGAGCAGCAGTCCGAGCGTGACTCCGATCGTCTGCCAGCGCACAGATAGAGGGCCGAGGCTGAGCAACGGATCGAAGCTGAGCGTGATGAACGCCAGCGGCCAGTTCATTGTTTGCCAGTTTGGGCGTCAGCGATGGTTCGCGTTCCGCCTCGGGAGCATCGTCAGTGACCGTATCGGCGGCCGTGCCGGCATGCGCAGGAAGCCGGCCACAGCCGCGATTGCCGCGATGAGGCCGCCTGCGCCAAGGGCCAGCGGTGCGCCACCGATGCTCGCGAGGCCGCCCGCGAAAAGCCCGCCGATCGGGGTCGTGCCCGAGAACAGCGTCGTGTAGACGCTCATCACCCGGCCACGCAGCATGTCGGGCACGGTCAGCTGGATGATCGTGTTGCACGTCGCTGCCATTGAGATCGTGCCGTAGCCGGCAATGAAGAGCAGGACCAGGTCGATCGGCAGCGACAGCGAGAACGACACGGCCATGAGTGCGACGCCGACGATCGCTGAGCCGGCGATGAGGCGGCGGATCGTCGGCCGGCCGCCGAAGGCGATGACCAGCGCGCCCGTCAGCGAGCCCGCGCCGGCAGCGGCGAGCAGGAAGCCGAACGTGTCGGCATTGCCGTGCAACGTGTCGCGCGCGAGGATCGGGATGAGCACGTTGAAGTTCATGGCGAACGTGGACACGACCGTCAGGATCGAGATGGCCAGGAAGATCGTCTCCTCGCGCCGGACGTAGCGCAGGCCCTCGGCCAGGCTGTCGATCACGGCCCGGGCCGTGCGCGCGACGACGGCGTGGGCAACCTTGTGGAGCTCATCGGGGCGCATCATGAGTATCGCGATCACGACCGCGATATAGCTGATCGCATTGACGAAGAAGAGCGGCGCGATGCCGATCGCCGCGATCCCGAGACCGCCGATCGCCGGGCCGACGATGCGCGATGCGTTGAACACGGCGCTGTTGAGCGCTACCGCGTTGGCCACGTCCTCGCGGCCAACCATCTCGACCACGAACGACTGGCGGATGGGCATGTCGAACGCGTTGACGATGCCGAGCAGCAGGGCCAGCACGTAGACGTGCCAGACCTGGACCTGGTTGGTCGCCACGAGGATGGCCAGCACGAGTGCCAGCACTCCGGCCGCGGACTGCGTCGCGATCAGCGCAACGCGCTTCGAGATCGCGTCGGCGACGATGCCGCCGAACAGTCCGAAGAACAGCACCGGCGTGAACTGCGCCGCGGAGACGATGCCCAGGGCAAGCGGATCGTTGGTCAACTGGAGCACGAGCCACGACTGGCCGATGCTCTGCATCCACGTGCCGATGAGCGAGATGAGCATGCCGAACCAGAAGAGCCGGAAGTTCCGATGTTGGAACGAGCTCAACCCGCGCGGCAGGCGTGATCGCCGCTGCAGGCTCGCCGGCTCGCTATCGATCGGGGGTAATTCCGGGTCGACGGTCACTCGGTCATTCCGCGCGCCACGTGCTCGATCAGGTCGATCGTGCGTTCGACTCCCAGGCGCCCGGTATCTATCGCCAGGTCATAGTTGCGCGCATCAAGCCAATCGGCGCCGAACAGGCGCTTGAGGTAGTCGCCGCGCGCCGCGTCCACGGACTTGCACGCGTCGCGCAGCGAGCGCTCCTCCGGCCGCGCGTCGGGAGGGATCTGCTCGACGCGTGACATCAGGTAGCGCACCCGCGCGTCGAGCGACGCGTGCAGCTGCACGTGGAGAGTGCCCGGCCGGCGGCCCAGAACGAACGCTCCGCCACGACCGACGATGACAGCATTGCCGCGCTCGGCGGCTTCCTCGATCACGGTCCGGGTGATGGCCAGGAGCCGCTCCTGCATTGACGCCGAGGGGACCTCGTCGACGTAGTCGCCCGACACGATCTGCGGCTCAGGCGAGCTCGACGCGAGCGCCGCCGTGATGCGCTGCCAGAAGCTGGGCAGGCGCTCGTCGTATAGCTCGAGCTCGTCCTCAGGCACGCCCGAGCGGAGCGCGACCTGGGCCACGATGGCACGGTCCAGGAGCTCGGCGCCGAACAGCTCGGCGAGCTTCTCGCCGACCGGCAGGCCGGCGGCGCCGAACTGGCGCGAGATCGTGATAACCGGCATTAGCCCGGTTGCGCGTTCATCCGCGACATCGCGTCGACCAGTTCGCGCACGGAGGCCGCCGACTTGTCGAAGGCAGCCCGCTCCTGGTCGGTGAGCTCGATCTCCACGACCTGGGTGATGCCGGCACGGCCGAGCTTGACCGGCACGCCGACGAACAGGCCATCGATCCCATATTCGCCGTCGAGGTAGGCGGCGCAGGGCAGGATCTCGTTGCGATCGTTGAGGATCGAGTCGACCATCTGGGCGACGGCCGCTGCCGGAGCGTAATACGCGCTGCCCGACTTCAAGAGGGCGACGATCTCCGCGCCGCCCTTGCGGGTCCTATCGACCAGCGCCTCGATTCGTACTGAATCCATCAGCTCCGTGATCGGCACGCCGCCGGCGGTGCTGTAGCGCGGCAGCGGCACCATCGTGTCGCCGTGGCCGCCGAGCACGAACGCGTGCGTGCTGCTGACACTGACTTTCAGCTCCTGGGCGATGAACGTCCGGAAGCGGGCACTGTCCAGGACGCCGGCCATGCCGATGACGCGCTGGGGCGTGAATGCGCTCGCCTCGAGCGCGACGTGGCACATCGCGTCGAGCGGGTTGGTGACGATGATCAGGATCGCGTCCGGCGAGTGCTCCGCCGCGTGCTGGACGACGCTGCGCACGATGCCTGCGTTCTTGGCCAGCAGGTCGTCGCGGCTCATGCCGGGCTGGCGGGCGAGGCCGGACGTGACGACGATGATGTCCGAGCCGGCAGTGTCGGCATAGTCGTTCGTGCCGGTGATCGTCATGTCGTGGCCCACGACCGGCGCCGCCTCGGCCAGGTCGAGCGCCTTGCCCTGGGGCAGCCCCTCGACGATGTCGATCAGCACCACGTCGGCGAGATTGCCCTCGGCGACGCGCTGGGCGACGGACGCGCCGACGTTGCCGGCGCCAATCACGGTGACCTGGGGACGTGCCATTTGTCGGCCTACTCCTGCTCGATGGTGGGTGGCTCTGAGCCTTGTCCCGATTGTATCGACGAGTGCCGCGCGTCCGAATCACTCGGATCGGATGACGACCCCTCATCCGGCGCAAACCGACGGTAGCCCCGTTGCCGCAGTTGGCGGCTTATGAAAGGAGTCCAATCAAATGGACAAGATCCTGGTCACCGTGTTCGCCGACGAAGGTGCCGCGTTCGACGGCCTGGACGCCCTGCGCGACCTGCACTTCAAGGGCGACATCACCCTCCACTCGTCGACCATCATCGCCAAGAGGGCCGGGGCGATAGCGCAGGCTGTCGCGCTGATGCGAGCCGAGCCGACGTAGCTCGTCGCGTCAGGAGACGCCGTGCTCCAACGCCGGGTCGTAGAGGCTCAACTCCTCATCGGTCGGCGGCTGGAAGATGCCTCGATACCACTCCATGTGACTCTCGGTGATGGCGATGCCGCCGGTAGCGTGACGGGCCACGACCCGCCTGACCAACTCCTCGTACGGCGCATCCAGGAAACGGAGTTCGACCGCTGCGCCGAGCGTTCTCGCGACCTCGCGCTTCTCGTCGCGTTCCGAGCGCGCCCAGAAACCCCATTCGAGGACAACCGAGGTTCCGAGTACGAGGAGCCGCTGCGTAAGTTCCCAGAATCGCGCTTCGAGCCTGACTTGGAAGGCCTCGTCGAACGGATCAACGCCCAACGCCAACTCCCACTCATCAGGGTTGAGCCGCACGGCGCCATAGGCGTCCGCAAGCTCGCGCGCGAGCGTCGTCTTGCCCGACGCAGGGAGGCCGCACAGCAACACAAGCCTCGTTTGTTTCTTCGGTCCTTCTGTCATCGGGAGCCCCCTCAACGTCTGCCCGGGTCGTCGCACGGACTCTCGGCATTGCGGCGCACCCGGTCAAGATGCCGACCGCGTGGCGACGCCTCCCGTGAGCGCCTGGATCACCGCCAACCAGACCGAGACCCATGCCAGCCGGTCCTGGAGCCCCTCGGCCTCCGCCCACGATCGCAGCAGGACGGTCTTGCCGCTGCCCGGCGGAGCGACGACGAGGATGACCGATCCGGGCGCAGCCGAGGACAGGCGCTCGAACAACGCCATTCGCGCGACGAGTGACGGTCTGCGTGGCGACTGCTCCGCGCCACCTCTCCTCGGAGAACCTGAGGCAACGCCTTCCAAGCCAGCTGGTCACTCGGTCTGGTGGCGCCATGGTCGCACCCGGGGAAGCCGCTGGTGCGTCCTTAGGCCCGCCGGTCAGGGACATTTGGCACCTCCGCCCGCCTTGACCGCCGGAGGTATTATCAGACCGACGGTCGGTTTGTTTTGCGCCGGAGCCGATAAAAGCACCAGGAGGACGAGCACGGCACCACGAGCAGTCAACGCAACGCGTCACGCCGCGCGGCGTGACGAATTCATCGACGCCGGCCAGCGGCTGATCCAGACGCGCGGCTACGAGCAGTTCAGCATCGAGGATCTGCTCGCGGATACCGGCGCGTCCAAAGGCGCCTTCTACCACTACTTCGGCTCGAAGCAGGCGCTGCTCGAGGCGATCGTCGACCGGCTGGTCACCAACGCGCTGGTGCGCGTCGAGTCGGTCGTGGACGACACGAGCCTGTCCGCGATCGACAAGTTCCGCGGCTACTTCCACATGATCGCGGAGTTCAAGGCGGAGCAGCGCGAGTTCCTGCTCCAGCTGATGCGGGTGTGGTTCTCGGACGACAACGCCATCGTGCGCGAGAAGCTGCGCCACGAGCAGATCCACCGCGTCACGCCGCACATCGCAGCGATCATCCGCCAGGGCGTGCGCGAAGGAACGTTTGCGCTCGCGGATCCCGAACAGATGGCGCGTGTGGTCCTGGCGCTGATCCTCGACACGGGCGACGAGGCCGGCGAGCTGTTTGTCGGCCGGCAGGCCGGAACGATCGACTTCCAAACCGTTCAGCGCCGTTTCGACACGTACCAGACCGCCCTCGAGCGCCTGCTCGGCGTTGCGCCGGGCGAGCTCGAGCTCATCGACGCAGGAATGCTGCAGCTGTGGTTCGGCGACGAGCCGGACATCTCGAACATCCCACGGAAGGAGAACTGATGGCCACCCCTGTAATTCAGACCGAGAAGCTGACCAAGTACTACGGCAAGAGCCGCGGCATCATCGATGTCGACCTGGAGATCAACCAGGGCGAGATCTTCGGCTTTCTCGGTCCCAATGGCGCCGGCAAGACGACGACGATCCGCGTCCTCCTCGACCTGATCCGGCCGACGAGCGGCAGCGCCCGCGTGTTCGGCATGGTCGCGAGCGATCAGCCGGTCGCGATCCACAAGCGCATCGGCTACGTGCCGGGCGAGTTCGCGCTGTACGACCGACTGAGCGGCGGCCAGACGCTCGAGTACTTCGCCAACCTGCGCGGCGGCGTCGACATCGCCTACCAGAAGTCGCTCATCGACCGCTTCGAGCTCGATCCGACCAAGCGCTTCCGCGAGTACAGCAAGGGCAACAAGCAGAAGGTCGGCGTGATCATCGCCCTCCAGCACAAGCCCGAGCTGCTGATCCTCGACGAGCCGACCGCCGGGCTCGACCCGCTCGTGCAGCAAACCTTCTTCACGGTGCTGCGCGAAGCGGTCGGCGACGGTGCGACGGTGTTCCTGTCGAGCCACATCCTGTCCGAGGTCGAGAAGAGTGGCGATCGGGTCGCGATCATTCGCGATGGCCGCATCGTCAAGCTCGACACGGTCGACGGTCTCCGTGACCTCGCTCACCACCAGGTCGAGCTGCGCTTCGCCGACACGGTCCCGGTCGATGCCTTCGAGCAGATCGCAGGCGTCAGCGATCTCGTTGCCGATGACCACACGCTGCGCATGCGCGTCGCCGGCGCGATCACGCCGGTCGTCCAGGCCGCGGCCAAATACGAGCTGCTCGACTTCGTGTCGCGCGAACCGAGCCTCGAAGAGACGTTCCTGGCCCAGTACGGCCGCGACACGGCCGAGGTGAAGTAGCCATGGCTGTTAACGCTGGAGCGCCGCAGCAGGTGGCCACGGCGGTATTCCCGCCAATCCCACTCCGACGCCGGCTGTACGGCTTCGGCAGCATCTTCGGTAAGACGATCCGCGACTCGCGCCTCGCCTTCATCATCGCCGCCGGCCTGCTCGGCGGCATGGCGCTCGTCATGGGCGCCGCCATTTCGACCATCTTCCCGACCCAGCAATCGCGCATCGAGGTGGACGCGCTGTTCGGCAGCATCCCGCCGTCGCTCACGCGTCTGTTCACGAACATCGACCTGCTCGGCTCGAAGGTCGGCACGCTGGGCGGCTACGTGACCTTCAAGTACGGCGCGATCTTCGCCCTCGGCACGGCCGTCTGGTCGATCCTGGCCCTGTCGGGCACGCTCGCCGGCGAGGCGCGCAAGGGCAGCCTTGACTTCGTCGCATCCGCGCCGTTCGGCAAGCGCCGCATCAGCCTCGAGAAGGTCGCCGCGCACCTGACCCTGCTCTGGCTGGCGATGCTCGTCCTCGCCCTGGCGACGACCGTGAGTTCGAACGTGTTCGGCGATGCTTCTCTCGGCGACTCGATCTCGCTCGTGTCGTCGATCGGCTTCGTGCTCTGGATCGGCGCGCTGGCCATGTTCTTCGGCGGCCTCGCGTTCATGCTCTCGCCGTTGCTCGGCCGCGCCGGCGCCGCCGGCGTGGCCGGCGTCGTGATGGCCGCGACGTGGATCATCAACGGCCTCAACGTCGCGCCACTGTTCGTGCTCAGCCCGTTCGCGTGGACGTTCAACCACATCCCGCTGGTCGGCCTGTATGACTGGCTGCCGGTAGTGCTGGTCGGGGTTGTCGGCGCCGTGTTCATGGCCGTCGGCGTCGAGCTATTCCAACGACGCGATCTCGGCGTCACCGTCGGGCTGTCGATGCCCGGTCTGCCAGCCTCCGTCCTGGGCGTGCGCGGGCCGACAGCGCGCGCTTTCGGCGAGCAGCTGCCGCGCGCCCTGTCGTGGGGCATCGGCCTCGGCCTGATCGGCATCCTGTACGCGTCATTCGCTGGCGTGCTGGCCGACCAGGTCGCCGGGGTTTCGGGCATCGCCAACACGTTCGCCGCGATCTTCACGGGCGTGGACTTCAACACGGTCGGTGGCTGGCTGCAGCTCTACGGCGAGTTGCTGTTCATCGCCGCCGGCTTCGCGGGGGCCACGCTGGTCTCGAAATGGGCCTCCGACGAGAACGACGGCCGTCTGGAGGAGATCCTGTCGGTGCCCATGACCCGCGCACGGTGGGTGATCACCGGTGGCGTGGCCGCGCTCATCGGCGTGGTCCTGACGACCATCCTGTTCGCAGCCGGCATCGCGATCGGTGCGGCGACAGGCGGGATCAGCGCCGGTGACGCGATCCTGGGCTGCGCGGCGCTTGGTCTGTTCGCGGCGGCGGTCGTGGGCATCGGCTTCGCCGTCGGCGGGGTGTGGCGGACGTCGGTCGCGGCGGAGGTCGCGGCCATCTTCGTCGTCGTCACGTACCTGCTCCAGCTCCTTGCCCCGGCCCTCAAGCTGCCCGACTGGGTGCAGAACCTCGCGCTCACCGCACACTTCGGACAGCCGATGGTGGGCAACTGGGACATCGCCGGCGTGATTGCCGCGATTGTCATAGCGGTCGGCGGGATCCTGATCGGCGCCTGGGGTGTCCAGCGTCGCGACGTCAGCAAGTAGGCCTCGGCCGCAATCCTCCTGACTGGCCAAGGGCGGTTCACTCGCTAAGCGAGTGAACCGCCCGCCGAGGCCGCGCGACGTCAGTGTTCCGGCCAAAGGTGGCGATCTGGACGATCGATTTCGCAACGTGACGGGCGGATGACTGCCGAATTCGCGCTTGCGCGTGCGCGAATCGAGAGGGCCAGCTGGCCGACGAGCCGGGTGAGCTCCGTCCGCCGGACGAATGACCCGCAAAGCGAGTCACCGTCGCACTGCGACGCGCGTGACGCCCGGCGTGACGCCCGCGACGCCCACCGTGACGCCTGTGAGGGCAGCTCGGGCTATGCTCGTGCCGCCGTGCCCGACCTGCCGTCCGGAACCGTCACCTTCGTCTTCAGCGACCTCGAGGGCAGCACGCGCCTGCTCAAAGAGCTGGGCGACGAGGGCTACGTGAGCATGCTCGGCACGCACCGGGCACTCGTCCGCGAGGTCTTCGCAGCCCACGCCGGCAGCGAGATCGACACGCAGGGCGATGCGTTCTTCTACTCGTTCAGCAGGGCGCGCGCCGCCGTGGCCGCGGCCGTTGAGCTTCAGCGCCGGCACGAGCAACAGGAGTGGCCGTCAGGCGCGCGCGTCCGCGTCCGGCTTGGCTTGCACACCGGTGAGCCGGTCGTCGGCGAGGAGGGCTACACCGGTCTCGATGTCGTCCGCGCTGCGCGCATCGCCGCTGACGGCCGTGGCGGGCAGATCCTGCTCTCGGAAGCGACCAGGGCGATCGTCGGCGACGACCTGCCCCAGGGAGTGGACGTGCGCGAGCTGGGCTCACGGACGCTGAAGGACATCGACAAGCCAGAGCCGCTGTACGAGCTGGTCTACGGCGCCCAGGAGCCGGGGCCAGCCCAATCTGATTCGCCAACCGTGCTGATGCCGTCCGATCTCACGGACATCAACGGCTGGCTGCAGATTGCTTCGCAGGCTGCGCGCGAAGGCGACAGCTTCGACCCGGGGCCAATGATCGAGCAGCGCGTCCTGCGCTCGCTCGGGGAGAAGATGGGCGGCCTGAACCTGGGCGCGCTTGGAGCGCCCCGGCGCGACAGGTCGGCCAAACGCGAAAAGGCGCGCGAAGGCAAGGCGCCGGCGGAGCGCGCCGGCCAAAGCTCCGTTGCCGAGCAGCTCGAGCGGCTGAAGAAGCTGCGCGAGGCCAGCGCTCTATCCGACGAGCAGTACCAGCGTGCGGTCGATCGGACTTTGGCCGAAGCCTGAACGGCGGCCCGCTATGCTCAGCGACCGATGACCGACCAACCTGCTCCCGACCGCTCGCTCGCCGGCGACGAGCCACACGGCACCGATCACGCCGATCCGACCTGGCGACCGGCAACGCTCGCCGTCCACGCTGGGATGGCGCCCGACGAGCTGACCGGCGCCGTCTCGCCACCGATCTACCAGACGGCCACGTTCGCCCAGGAGGCAGTCGGACGGCCGCGCGGCGGGTGGGAGTACGCGCGCACCGGCAATCCGACGCGCAGCCGGCTCGAGACGGCAATCGCCGCGCTCGAAGGTGCGTCGTTTGGGCTTGCCTTTGCCTCCGGCTCCGCCACGACCCAGGCGATCGCCGCCCTGGCACTGCCCGGTGAGAACATCGTGTGCGTCAACGACGTGTACGGCGGCACTTTCCGCTACTTCGAGCGCGTGCTCGCTGACATGGGCGTCAAGACGACTTACGCGGCACTCGCCGGCAACGAGGCGGCAGCGCTTGACGAAGCGCTCGACGCGAGCACGCGCATCGTCTGGCTCGAGACACCCACCAATCCGCACCTGCGCGTCATCGATATCGCGGCGGTCGCGGCCCGACTCGCGCAGCACACCGGAGCGCGCGGCGAGCGGCCCATCCTGGTCGTCGACAACACGTTCGCGTCGCCACTCGGCCAGCAACCGCTCAAGCTCGGCGCCGACATCGTCTACCACTCGGCGACCAAGTACCTCGCCGGCCACTCGGACACTGTCAGCGGCGTGCTGGCCACCTCGCGCGCCGATCTCCATGACCGGCTCAAGTTCCTGCAGAACGCGATCGGCGCCGTGCCCGGGCCGTTCGACTGCTTCCTCGTCCTGCGCGGCATCCGCACGCTCGCGCTGCGCATGGATCAGCACGCGCGCAACGGCCTGGCCGTCGCAGAGGCGCTCGCGGCGCGCGACGACGTCGACATCGTCAACTATCCAGGTCTGCGCGGCGGCACGCATGCTCATCCCCAGGCCGAGCTCGTCGCACGGCAGATGAAGCTGGTCTCCGGGATGGTCTCGTTCGTACCCGCAGCGCGTGCCGGCCGCTCGGCCGAGGAGCGCGCGCGGCGCTTCTCGGAATGCACCCACCTATTCGCCCTCGCCGAGTCGCTCGGCGGTGTCGAGTCGCTGGTCGAGATTCCGGCGGTGATGACGCACGGCTCAGTGGCCAACTCGCCGCTCGAGGTGTCGAGGGCGCTGGTCAGGCTTTCGGTGGGCATCGAGGACGCAGCAGACCTCGTCGCCGACGTGACGCACGCGCTCGACCAGGCCTGACATCGATCGCCGCGCGGCGGCGATCGGCACCTACGCAGAGCGAATTTGCACGCCGTTAACGCGCCCGTATTGCGGCCGGTAAGGGCAAGGACTAGCCTCAGTCCGAGCCGTCCGACACCCAGCCGGTCGGCCACGGAGGTGGCGTCCATGGGCCGTCGTGGATGCCAAGTACTTCGGCGATCAGTTCAGCGACCTCCTGGGCGGCTTCGCGGTCAAGAACTTCAAGATGCCCAACCCGAACTACTACCTCCCGTAGCCGTTCGCCAATAGGCAGCAACGAGGCCCGGCCGCGCAAGCGGCCGGGCCTCTTCACTTGATCGGATGGGCCTCGGAGCGGCGCGTATGCTGGCCGTCGTGGAACGCTGGAAGACGATCATCGAACCCTTCCGCATCCACTCGGTCGAACCCGTCAGGATCACGACCGTCGAGGAGCGCCAGGCGGCGCTCGAATCGGCTGGCTACAACCTGTTCAACGTCCACGCCGACGACGTCATCATCGACTTCCTGACCGACTCCGGCACGGGCGCCATGAGCCGCGACCAGTGGGCAGCCGTGCAACACGGCGACGAGAGCTATGCCGGATCACCGTCGTGGTATCGGTTCCTGGAAGCGGTCCAGAAGCTCTTCCCCTTCAAGCACGTGATCCCGACGCACCAGGGCAGGGCCGCCGAGAAGATCCTCTTCTCGGTCATCGGCGGCCCGGGCCGCGTCGTCCCCAACAATGCCCACTTCGACACCACGCGCGCGAACGTAGAGTTCACCGGCGCCGAGGCGATCGACCTCACGCCTGTGCGCGACCCTCGTGAGCGCGCCCCGTTCAAAGGCGACATGGACGTCGACGCGCTGGAGCGCCTGATCCACGACCGCGGCGCGGACAACATCCCGGTCGTGTTCATGACCATCACCAACAACTCGATCGGCGGTCAGCCCGTGTCGCTGGCCAACATGCGCGCCGTGCGCGAGGTCTGCGATCGCTATCACCTGCCGCTGTTCCTCGACGCGTGCCGGTTCGCCGAAAACGCGTGGTTCATCAAGGAGCGCGAGGACGGCTACGCCCACAAGTCGATTCCGGAGATCGTCGGCGAGATGGCGGCGCTGGCCGACGGCATGACGATGAGCGCCAAGAAGGATGGCCTGGCCAACATCGGCGGCTGGCTGGCGATGAACGACGACTCGCTCGCCGAGCGCTGCCGAAACGTGCTGATCCTGACCGAGGGCTTCGTCACCTACGGCGGCCTCGCCGGTCGCGACCTCGAAGCGATCGCGCAGGGGCTCGCGGAGGTCGTCGACGAGGACTACCTGCGCTACCGCATTCGTTCGACGGCATACCTGGGCGACGCGCTCGACGCGGCCGGCGTGCCGGTCGTGCTGCCCATTGGCGGCCACGCCGTCTACCTCGACGCGCGAGCCCTCCTGCCGCACATTCCGCCACTCGAATATCCCGGCCAGGCGCTCGCCGTGGCGCTGTATCGCGAAGGCGGCATCCGCGGCTGCGAGATAGGCACGGTCATGTTCGGGCTCCATCCCGACGGCACCGAGACACCCGGCCCGACGGACCTCGTGCGCCTGGCGATCCCGCGCCGGACGTACACCCAGTCGCACGTCGACTACGTGATCGAGGTCGTCAAATGGGTCGCCCAACGTGCCGACCAGCTGCGCGGCTACCGGATCACGTCACCGCCGGCCGCACTGCGCCATTTCACGGCGACGTTCGAGCCGCTTGCTTGACGGATGTGAGGAATACGGTAACGCGCTAATCCGCGTACGTATGAGGGTGTGGTTCGATGCGCAGGCGACTCGTCCCAGTCTGGTTCGCGATTCTGACACTCGCCATCCTTCTGCTGCCCACTTCAGCGGCAGCGTCCGGTGGCTACCACTACACAGTCCTCTCTGATCGCTGCAGCAGACCATTCGGGTTTACGAACAACCTCAAGGTCATCGAGTCCGCGGCCGGGACGACCCATGCCAACCGACTGACCATCGACAGCTCGGCCCAGGAGTACTTCGCGAGCGACCCCCACCCCCACTGGATCACGATGCACACATGGAGCCAGGTCTCAAACACTTTCCCCGTCGATGGCACTAGCCACTCGCTCACGCTGCATCGCTCCTACCTCGGCGGCAATATCGAGCAGGCCGGTCGCATCGTGTTCAGGCTGCGGGCCTGGCACAACACGACGGTGCTGTGGAACACAACGGTCAAAAGCACCATCTGCTAGGCGGACAGACCATTCGCATCAGCGCAGACAACTAGCGGGTCAGGTCGGCAGCCTCGATCGAGCAGTAGTCGGCCCGTCGGTCCGTGACGACTGAACTTGCCAGTGCCACCGCGTCGCCGTCGCTCATCGAGTCCGCGGCCTTGATGGCAGCCTCAAAGTCCGAGCAGTCCGACTCGCTCATCTTCGCCTGAAGCTGTGCGAGCGGCTGCCACGGTGCGGCTACGGAATCACTCACCTCCGGCTGCGCTCCTCCACTTCACTGCCACCTTCGAGCCGCTCGTTTGACGACGGCTGACGGGGAGTATGGTGCCCGTCATCCAGGTTCGTTTGAGGGAGTCAATTAATGCGGAGGCGACTTATCCCAGGCTGGTTCGCAGTTCTGGTTCTAGCCACGTTATTGCTGCCCAACTCGGTCGCAGCGTCGGGCGGATACGACTATGGCCTCGTGCACAATCACTGCGGCGGCGCGTATAACTGGACGACGTTTTTCAAGGCCCGGGAAATCGCCGCCGGAACAACTGGCGCGAACAAGCTGACCATTGATAGCTCCGCTCAGGCCTTCGGTCCGGGCGATTCACATTGGTTCACCACGCAAACGTGGCCACGGATCTCGACCACCTTTACCCCGGACGGGTCCTACCACCACCTCTCGCTCGCCCGCAAGGTTCGGGGCGGTATCGACGAACGGGTTCGCATCGTGTTCAAGCTGAGTGCTTGGGACCACGGACTGCTTGCCTGGAGCCGGACGATCCGCAGCACCGCCTGCTGACGCGTCGCGGACACGTCGGGACCTCGTGTCCAGATCCCGTCCATGAATAGCCACTTGTAATGCCGGGCCGGCAGCGGGCCGGTCAGCCGCCGAGTACAGACGTGGCCAGTGCCACGGCGTTGGCGTCGGACATCGCCTCGCCTGCTGTGACGGCCGCCTGAAAGTCAGACTCGCTTTGCTTCGCTCGAACCTGGCCAAGCGGCGCCTGCACGCCGACTAGCTCCGTCGTCGGCCCGCCGCCCATCTCGCGCCGCATGTCGCCGACCGCTTCGAACATCGCCAAGGCCCGCATGCTCAGCTCGCGGGCCCGGGGATAGTCCGTGTGCACACCGAAAGCTCGGCCGCGGCGGCGAACGCATCCCCGAGCTCGACGCTGGGTTCTTCGCCCGCTGCTACGCGCAACAGCTCATCGACCGCCGCGCGCGCCTCGGTCAGGTGGCTGCGCGCGCGCCAGAAGTCCTTAAGCCCCGAGGCCATCCGAAACCCGGAGCGATGATCGCCACTGGAGATGGCCCAGGCGAGGGCGGCGCGCAGGTTGCCGAGCTCCTGATCGAGCTTGTCCAGCTGACGTTCGGTATTGGACGTCGTTAGCACCTGGGCGGCTGAGTCGGCCAGTGCGCTATAGAAGGCCAGATGTCGAGCGCGCGTGGCCTGTTCCTCGCCAGCCTCGGTCAGCTTCTCTGCTGCGTATTCGCGGATCGTCTCGAGCATCTCGAAACGCGCTTCGTCGCTGTCCTGCACAGATCGGACCAGGCTGCGGTCGACCAGTGCGCCCAACAATGTCGCGCATCGTGGAATCGAGCGCGGCGAGACCAAACAGGGTGTAGCTCAACAGCCATAGTGCGTCCGCCGCCGACGGAAGCCAGGTCGAGCCGGCAACCGTGGTCAAGACGTCCGCCGCGAGCAGTGCGGCCAGCGACCCGACCAGCAGGTAGAGCGACCGCCTGCCGTTGCGGCCGATCAGCAGGAGGTAGGCCGCCGTCGCCAGCACCAGCGCATCGCCGATGGGATATGCGACCTCCACCATGCGCTGCGCCAACGGAACTGTCTCGTCGTGAACAATCCCGTTGATGGCGACCAGCCAGAGGACGAGTACGGCGGCGATGCCGATCAGCATGGCGTCGAGGGCGGCAGTCAGCCGGAAATGCGGCTGACGCGCTCGAATGAACAGGGTCATGCCGATCGCTAGCAGCAGGAGCCCGGACAGGTAGAAGGCGTCGGCGAGTGAGGGCACAGCGACGAACGACGGGCTCCGCCGGGCGTTGGCGCCGCGCCCATGACCAGCCACGGCCGCGCGTCGCGCGGCCCGGAAGAGCCTCAGACCCACAGGGACGGCTACCACGGCGAGCGCCGACACGACCAGGTAGCAAGCCGTCGCGGGGAAGGGACCCAGAATGAAAAAGCCCACGGTCGCGACCAGCGAGACGATCAGGAACAACGAGGCGACGGGAAGCCGGACCATGTCCAGCCAACCTACCAACACTTACCGATTAACCCAGCTGGAAAAGGGTTCGGTGGGGTTAGCCCTGGTGGGGTAAGCGAGCTCGTTGTCCGGGCGGCGACTAGAGCGGCGGCGCCGTTCCGAGGTGGCGCGAAACGAAGTCGAGCATCTGCTCCTGCTGGCGGATCCGCTCGTCGTTGCGCTGCGAGCCGTGGCCCGCGTTGAAGCGCAGCACCTCGTGTGGCCGCTGCAGCTCCTCCAGTCGACGGATGTAGTTGTCGATCTGGCGGATCGGACAGCGCGGGTCGTTCTCGCCGGCGAGGATCATCAGGCGCGCGCTCACGTTGTCGACGAAGGTGATCGGGGAGCGATCGATGTAGCGCTGGGGATCCTCCTTCGGCGTCGCACCGAACAGCGCCCGGTCGTATGCCTTGAGCGGATCCATCTCGTCCTCGTACGCGGCGACGTAGTCCGCGACGGGGACGCCGGCAATACCCAGCGCCCATCGGTTGGACTGCAGGCCAAGGCCGAGCAGGGTCAGATAGCCACCCCACGAGTTGCCGTGCAGGATGACGCGCTGCGGATCGGCGATGCCGTCGTCGACGAGCCGGTCCCAGACGGCCGCGATGTCCTCGAGCTCGGTCAGGCCGGGGTTGCCGGTCAGCGCGTCGCGCCACGCGCGGCCGTACCCGGTCGAGCCGCGATAGTTGATCTGGACCACGGCGAGGCCGTGGTCCAGCCACGCCTGGACCGGCGGCGAATATGTGTCGCGGTCGTGCGCCTCCGGGCCACCGTGGATGACGAAGATTGTCGGGTGCGGGCGGCGGCCGGCGACGGGTTCGGCCACGAAAGCATGGACCTGCCCGACCCAGTAATCCGCGTAGCGCACCCCGGCCGGTGCCTCTGCATTCGTCGCCGGCGGCAGCAGCACGCCGTCGCCGCTGCCGTCGACTTCGATGAAGCGAACCTGTGGCGCGGACACGGAGTCGCTCCAGAGATACCAGACCTGGCCATCGGGCCGCGCCGCAGCGGCGGCGATCGTGCCCGGCTGCGTCGGCAGCAGAACGAGCCGCTCCGGGTCGAGCTCGAGCTTGTACAGCTGCGAGCGGCCCGCGTGCTCGTGTGCGAGCAGGATCGCGCTGCCGTCGGGGTACCACGATGCGTCGACATCACCGGGCAGATCAATCTGGAACGTGCGTGTCGTGCCGCTCGACGGCCACCAGATCAGCGGCCGCTTCAGATCGTCACGTTCGTGGAGCACGAGCACGCGCTCGTCACCCTCGACCTCACTGAAGCCGTGCGACTCGAGCCCGAGCCCGGGTCCGTCGGACAGGTCAGCGATCGTCTTTCCGTCCGGGTCCAGCGCGCGCAAGGCTGGATGTCGGCTGTCCCCATGCTCGGAGTGATGGATCACGAGCATGCCCTCGGAGCGCGACAGCCCGCCCAGCCATGCCTGTTCATGGTGACGGTAGATGAGCTTTGGCTCCGACTTCCCGCGCAGCACGTAGATCGAAGACGTCTCTTCCGTCGACCGACCGATCACGACCAGCTTTCGGCCTAGATCCAGGCCCGAGTCATACGCGCGGCCGAGGGACTCCGCGGCTGGCCTTGCATCTCCGCCGTTGAACGGCTGGAGCAGCCAGCGACCGAGCTCGTCACCGTCCGTATCGTCGAACCACCACACGTGCTCGCCCAACGGCTCGATCGTGCCGTGCAGCGTGCCCTCGCGCCGATCGGTCAGCTGGCGGTGCTCATCGGCCGCTCGGTCCCAAGCGAAGAGCTCCCATTTGCCGCCGCGGTTCGAGGCGTAGACCAGCCGCTCGGGAGCGTCTGTCGCCCACTCCGGCAGTGTCGTCCGCGGCGCGTTGAAGCGACGGCGCCAGGCCGCCTGGGGACTGGACTGATAAGTGTGTGCTTTGTCGGCCATGTCATTAATCATCGGTGACCGCGCCAACGTCGGCAGGCCAATCCGTCGCGGAGGAATGTGACGGCTGGCGGCTGGAGTTGATCGCTTGTTCGCCGGTTTAGGATTCCCGACGTGGGGACGCGGGGGCGGGGTATCGGAGGTGGCTCATGTTCCATTTCATCGTGCTCGGTAACCTGACGGCGCAGGGCGTCGCCGACAACAAGGACACGCTCGAGCGCGCCAACGCCGTGGCCAAGGGAGCCCAAGCAATGGGCGGTCGAATGGTCGACATCTACTGGACCCTGGGCCGCTACGACTTCGTGGCGATCTTCGACATGCCCGATCCTGAGTCGATGGCCGCACTGCTGATGCGCATCGGCGCCGAGGGCAACATCCACTCGGAGACGTTGCGAGCCTTTACGCGCGACGAGATGCCGGCGATCCTGGCCAAGGCCGCCGGCTAGGCGCGTCCTTCCGGCCGACACAAAGGCCAGTAGGGTCAGCGGCGCGGACCGGCCGTCCGGACCGCGTCGCTGACACGATCTTCGAACTGCTTGAAGTTCTCGGCGAACATGTCGGCCAGCTGGCGTGCGCGCGCGTCGTAGGCTTCCTTGTTCGCCCACGTGTCGCGCGGCCACAGGACTTCGGTTGGCACGTCGGGCACACGGGTCGGGACCTCGATGCCGAAGATCGGATCTTTGCGCATCGGGACGCCTTCGAGCGCGCCCGAAAGGGCTGCCCGGACCATCTGCCGCGTCCAGGTGATGTTCATCCGCTCGCCGACGCCGTACGGACCGCCGGTCCAGCCGGTGTTGATCAGCCAGACCGGCACATCGTGCTTGTCCATGCGCTCGCCGAGCATGTGCGCGTAGACCGACGGGTGGCGCGGCATGAACGGCGCCCCGAAGCACGTCGAGAACGTCGCGCTGGGCTCCTTGACGCCCACCTCCGTGCCGGCGAGCTTGGCCGTGTAGCCACTGATGAAGTGGTACATCGCCTGGTCGCGCGTGAGGCGGGCGATGGGTGGCAGGACACCGAAGGCATCCGCGGTCAGGAAGATAATCGTCGACGGGTGGCCGGCCATGCCATGTTCGGAGCTGTTGCTGATGAAGTTGAGCGGGAAGGCGGCACGCGTGTTCTCGGTGAGCTCCTCCGAGTCGAGGTTGAGCTCGCGCGTGGCGGGATCGATCGCGACGTTCTCGAGGATCGTCCCGAAGCGCTGGGTCGTCGAGTAGATGTCGGGCTCGTAGATGTGGCTCAGGCGGATCGTCTTCGCATAGCAGCCGCCCTCGAAGTTGAAGACCCCCTCCTCGCTCCAACCGTGCTCGTCATCGCCGATCAGAATGCGCTCCGGATCTGCGCTGAGCGTGGTCTTGCCCGTGCCCGATAGGCCGAAGAAGATGGCCACGTCGCCGTCACGGCCGACGTTGACGCTGCTGTGCATGGGCAGCACACCCTCGGCCGGCAGGCGGTAGTTCATGATCCCGAAGGCGCCCTTCTTCATCTCGCCCGCGTACTCGGTGCCGCCGATGAGGATCTCCTGTTTGGCCAGGTTGACGAGGATGACCGTCGCGCTGCGCGTGCCGTCACGCGCCGGATCTGCCTTGAACGAAGGCGCGTCGATAATCGTGAAGTTGGGCGTGAAGCCCTTGAGATCAGCCGCGCCCGGCCTGATGAACAGGTTGTCGACGAAGATGCTGGCCCACGCCGTTTCGGTGTAGGCCCGGACCGCGCGCTGGTAGCGCTTGTCGGCACCGACGAAAGCGTCCTGGACGAATACCTCGCGCTTGTTCATGTGGTCGATGAAGCGCTGACGCAGCGCGTCGTAGCGCTCCTGGCTGATCGGCGTGTTGAAGCCACCCCACCAGACGCCGTCGTGCGCGTCGGGCTCGTCGACGATGAACTTGTCCTTGGGTGAGCGGCCGGTGTGCTTGCCGGTGCGCACGACGAGCGGCCCAGCTGCCGCCAGCAGGCCCTCGTCGCGCCTGATTGCGTGCTCATACAGCTCTGCCGGCGCCAGGTTCGCGTGGCGCGTCTTGCCCAGCAGGGGCATGTCACTGGCGCGACGGACGGAGCCCTTCGTCGTCGCGGCGGTATTGCCAGGCTTCTCCAGCGTTGTCGCCACGGTCCGGTTCTCCTTGCTCAGTGGCTGGGTGCGCTCAGTGGCGCACGCTCACTTCCATCTGGCGGACCGGCCGCGCGTGCCCGGTCATGCAGCTCGCTCGCGCGCCTGTCGCTGGCGGGTCGAGACGAGAACCGGGAGTCGGCTTACTCAGTTCGTCGGCTGCGCATTGTACGACGCCGGTTCGGGTAGGGCGCTGGGAAACTCCGGCCTATCCGGCGACACGGGTACCACCTACTATGCCGGAACTCAGGCTGCGAGGGGTAAAGAGATGCAAGAGCTGGCACCGGGTGACCAGCTGGGCGCTTACCACGTCTTGTCCATAATCGGCCGCGGCGGCATGGGCGTCGTGTACCTGGCAGAACACGCCAGCCTCGAGCGGCGGGTGGCGCTCAAAGTGCTCGCTCCGCAGTTCAGCGCCGACGGCAACTTCCGGACCCGCTTCGAGCGCGAGTCACGGCTGGCCGCGTCGCACGACCACCCCAACGTGGTGCCGGTCTACGAGGCGGGCGAGATCAACGGTGTCCTGTTCATCGCCATGCGCTATGTCGACGGTCCGGACCTGCGCACGGTGCTCGATCGGGAAGGCCGCTTCGAAGTCCCCAGGGCGATTGGCATCGCAGCTCAACTGGCCAGTGCGCTCGACGCTGCTCACGCTCACGGCCTGATCCATCGCGATGTCAAGCCCGGCAATGTGCTGCTCGCGGCAGGCTACGGCAGCGACGGCGGCGAGCACGTTTATTTGACCGACTTCGGCCTGACCAAGCGCAGTGCCTCCAAGAGCGGCCTGACCCAGCTCGGCCAGCTGGTAGGCACGATCGACTACATCGCGCCAGAGCAGATCAGCGGAAGTAACGTCGACGGCCGGGTTGACATCTATGCCCTGGGCTGCGTGTTCTTCGAGATGCTGACTGGCAAAGCGCCCTTCCTTCGCGAAACCGACCTGGCGACCATGGCTGCGCACCTGCACGAGCCGCCGCCATCGCTGACTGCGCTGCGCCCGGACCTACCGGCTGCGACCGACGTGCTCATCGCGCGCGTCCTGGCCAAGGATCCTGATCAGCGCTTCTCAAGTGCCGCCGAGCCATTCGCGGGCCGTGTCGCTCATATCGGCACACCTCGGAGAAGATCTCAGCCGTCTGGCGCGTGATGAGAAGGTGGACGTCGTACTGACCGACGGACGGCGCTCGTTGACAAGTGACGATCTACCCGGCGGAGCGGTGGGCGCACTCCTGCGCGACGCGGAGTGTGATGTTGGAGTCCTGGTCGAGAGGGGCCAATCGATCGGAATCGATGCCTCGCACCCGGTCGTTGTCCCGTTCGGCGGCAGCGACCATGACTGGGCCGCGGTCGAGATTGGAGCGCGGCTGGCAGACGCCAACGGTGCTCGGCTACGCCTCGTCGGAGTTGCCGAAGCGGCGGGCAGGAATGTCGGCGAGGAACTGGCGTTCGCTTCTGCCGCTGTCCAGTCGGTTTCAGGCGTCGTCGCAGAGTCTGTCGTCGTCGAGGGAGGCGGTACGCGCATGCTCGCGGCCGCCGAAGACGCGGGTCTCCTGGTGATCGGCCTGTCTCGACGCTGGCGCGAGGAGGGCCTTGGCTCGGTCCGCCGCCAGATCGCGTCAGAGGCAACCGCACCAATGCTCTTCGTCCGTCGCGGGGTTCGCTCGGGGTTGATAGCACCCTCGGGCAGCATCAGCGAGTTCGGGTGGTCATCCGTGAATCTGCGCACGGTGGACACGACCGACAACCCCGCCTGACCAAGCGTGAAAGGTCAATTTTCGCAACCGGTGAGAGACTGCCCGGGTTGAGGTACTTGTGACCGAACACCGCACGAACTGGCTGCTGTTCATCGCGCTCGGCTTCTTCTGGGGCAGCAGCTACCTGTTCATCAAGATCGGCGATGACGCCGGCCTGACGCCGTTCACGCTGGTGACGCTGCGCCTGCTCGTGGGCAGCATCCTGCTCGGCACTGTCGTCGCCGTGGCGCGCGAGAAGCTGCCGCGCGATCCAGGCATGTACGTCCGCATCGCGATCCTGGGCTTCTTCGCCATCGCCCTGCCCTTCGTACTGATCACCGTGGCCGAACAGCGCGTCCCATCCTCGCTGGGCGCGACCCTGACCTCGCCCGTGCCGCTGTTCGCGATCCTCTTCGCCGTGCCCATGCTCGGCGAGCGGCTGACCGTCCCCAGGATCGCCGGCATCGTCGTCGGCCTCGCGGGCGTGGCGATCCTGATGGGCTTCGACTTTACCGAAGTTGGCCGCACCGATCTGACGCCGCAGCTGTTCCTGCTCGGCGCGACTGTCTCCTACGGTTTCAGTGGTGTGTTCGCGCGCCGGTACGTGACCGGTCTTCGGCCGATGGTGCCCGCCTTCATCGAGGTCGGCATGTCGATGCTCATGGTCGCCGTGTGTGCGCTTCTATTCGAGCACCCGCTGACGCTCATCCCGACGTTGCCGGGGAACGCGATCTTCGCGGTCGTCTGGCTGGGCATCTTCGGCTCGGGGCTCGCTTACCTGTGTTTCTTCCGGCTGATCGCGCACTGGGGACCGACGCGCACCACGCTCGTCGCGTACCTGCTGCCCGTGTGGGGTATCGCGCTCGGATTCTTCGTCCTGAACGAGCCCATCGGCCAGGGACTCGTCCTCGGCACAGCGCTGATCATCGCCGGCATCGCCTTCGTCAACGTCGATCGCGGAAAGCTTTTTGCGAACGTGGGAGCAGCTCGCTCGCGTCTCACTGGAGCGCCCGCCCAGGCGCCAGTCCCCGAAACCGTGCCCGACACGGCCGCGGGAACGCGCTAGACGATGCACCTGACGGTCAACGGCGAAGCCACGACTGTCGACGCGCCTGCCGAGCACAGCCTGCTCCACGTCCTGCGTGAAAACCTGGGACTGACGGCCGCCAAACCGGGTTGTGGCGAGGGAGCGTGCGGCGCGTGCACCGTCCTCGTCGACGGCAAGCCAACTCGATCATGCGTTACGGCGGCGACGAGCGTGGCTGACTCAGAGGTCGACACGCTCGAGGGCCTGCGCGATGACGGCGTCTTCGCCCAGCTCGTCGCCGCTTTCGCGGACGTGCGCGCGTTCCAGTGCGGCTACTGCACGCCCGGGATGATCGTTGCGGCCGGTGCGTTGCTGCGCTCCAACGCGTCGCCGACCGTCGCGGACATCGTCGAGGCGCTCAACGGCAACGTCTGCCGCTGCGGCACGTACCCGCGCATCATCGCGGCCATCCAGCGCGCGGCCGACTCAGCACGAGACGCCCGACACACCGCGCCTGCGAACCGCGAACCGGAAGCCAGGAGCGATGAACGGTTCGCAAGCGGAGCCCCGACGCCCTGGGATCTGGCCGAGCCGGACGAGCGCGACTGGTTCGATCGGCTCGGTGACGGCCTCGTTGTCGTTCTCTCGCCCGACGAGACCCACAAGGTCAACGCGGAGCGGGGTGGCGCGTGGTCCACGCCCGGCGGCGCGTGGTTGCACATCGGCGTCGGCGGGCATGTCACCGCCTTCAGCGGCAAGGTCGACGTCGGCCAGGACAACACGACCGCGCTGAGGGCTCTCGTCGCGCACGAGCTGGGCATCGATCCGGACAGGGTCGACCTGGTCATGGGCGACACGGACTTCTGCCCGCACGACATGGGCACGTTTGGCAGCCGTTCGACTGAAGATGCCGGCGGCGTCCTCGGCGCGGTCGCGGCGAGTGCGCGCGAGTGGCTCGACGCAAACAGCGGCAAGGTCCAACTCGCGACGCGGAGCGTGATCGCCGCACGCGCCGACGCCCCAAGGCGCCCGCAGACGGCGAAAAGCGCTGAGTCGCCCGCAGAGCGTCGCGCCGCGCTGGCCATCGCCAGCGGCCGCACCCGGTACACGTCGGACGTTGTGCTCCCCGGAATGGGCCACGGCCGCGCCGCGCACCCGCCGGTCCACGGCGCCAGCCTGGTCAGTGCTGACTTTTCGGCCGTGCCCCAGGGCACCGTCATTGCCACTGTCCAGGAACCGGGCTTCGTGGGCGTCGTCGCTCCCGACCCGTTCAGCGCGGACAGCGCGATCGCCGCGGTCGAAGTGGACTGGGATACGCCGGACCTGCCGGGCGAGGACGAGCTCGACGCCTATCTGCGCAGCCACCCGATCGACGAAAGTGGCTGGGAGGGCGCGTTCGAAGACGGCCGCGGCAATGTCGAACGCGCACTCGGGAACGCGGCGCTCACCTACGACGCGTCGTTCACGACCGCATATCTCGCCCACGCGCCGCTCGAAACGCGCTGCGCCGTCGCGGCGTGGGACGAGAATCGGGTCACGATCTGGACCGGCACGCAGGTTCCGTTCGGCGTGCGCGGGCGCGTCGCGGCAGAGCTGAACGTCGACGAGAGCAACGTTCGCGTCATCGTCCCAGCGACCGGGTCCGGTTATGGCGGCAAGCACAGCGCCGAGGCGGCCGTGGAGGCAGCCAAACTGGCTCGGGCCAGCGGCCGGCCGGTGAAGGTGCGCTGGAGTCGCGCCGACGAATTCGCCCATGCCTACTTCCGGCCAGCGGCGCTGATCGATATCCGTGCCGGCCTCGACGACCGTGGTCGCGTGACCGCCTGGCAACACACCAACATCAACTCCGGCCCGATGGGTATCCGGTCGCCCTACGAGATCGCGAATGTGCACGTTCGCTACCAGCCGGCCGACTCGCCGCTGCACACGGGCTCGTATCGCGCTCTGGCCGCCACGGCCAACAACTTCGCGCGCGAATCGGCGATGGATGAGCTCGCTCACCTGGCCGGCGAAGACGCGCTCGACTTTCGGCTGCGCCACCTGAAGGACGGTCGGCTCGCCGACGTGCTCAAGCAGGCTGCCGATCGTGGCGGGTGGGCGACCGGCGGAGAGTCGGCTGGCAGGGGCGTCGGGATCGCGTGTGGGTTCGAGAAAGGTGGCCGCATCGCGACGTGCGTGGAAGTCAGCCAGCCCACTGTCGGCGAGTTCAAGCTCACCCGGATCGTCGCCGCGTACGACTGTGGCCGGGTCGTCGATCCCGACAACCTGCGCAACCAGATCGAGGGCGCCCTGGTCATGGGCCTCGGCGGCGCGCTGTTCGAAGCGGTCCACTTCGAGCACGGCCGGATCACCAACGGCGCGATGGAGAAATATCGCGTGCCACGCTTCAGTGACGTTCCGCCGATCGACGTCATCCTCGCTGACCGGCCAACGGAACCTTCGGTTGGCGCCGGCGAGACGCCGATCATCGCCATCGCGCCGGCCATCGCGAACGCGATCTTCGCGCTCACGGGCGAGCGGCGCAGGTCGCTGCCGCTCCTCGGCTGACACTCAAGAAAACACGGGACCTAGACATACCGACTTTCGGCTGGTAGCCTTCCGGCCATGACGACCGCCAGCCCCGTTCACGAGACTCCCACCGCCCAACCGATACCGCTGCGGACCCGACTCGCCGCCTGGTCAGAGATCATGCAGACGGCCAACGCGCCGCTCGAGCTGCCGCTCGACACGATCGGCAAGTGGCTCGTCATGACCCGCGCGGCGGTCATCCCGATGACGCTCTGGTCGGGCATGATCGGCCTGCTTCTGGCGGTCGAAGCCTCGCGCACGACGCCCGGTTTGTTGATCAACTACTGGGCCGTGATCCTTGCCGTTGTCGGCCTCGTGCTCGCCCACGCCGCCAACAACCTGATCAACGACTACTTCGACATGACCGGCGGCGTCGACACCGAGGGTTACGTGCGCGCGTTGTATGCGCCGCACCCGGTGCTCAGCGGCTGGGTCACCAAGGCCACGCTGCGCAACGCCATCCTGCTCCTGACCACGATCGACGGCGTGATCATGCTAGTGCTGGCGGCGACAAACCAGCAGCCGGCGCTCGTGATCGCGTTCGCACTCGCCGGCCTGTTCCTGAGCGTGTTCTATGTCGCGCCGCCGCTCAACCTGAAGCGCCACGGGCTGGGTGAGCTGGACGTGTTCCTGACCTGGGGGCCGCTGATGATCGGCGGCACGTACCTGGTCGCGACCGGGACCGTGCCCACCTGGGTGCTGGTCTTCTCGCTCCCCTATTCGCTGCTCGTCACAAGCGTCCTGTTCGGCAAGCACATCGACAAGATCGTCCCGGACACCGCGCTCGGAATTCGGACGGTGCCCGTGATCCTGGGCGAACACCGAGCGCGGCGCGTCAACCAGGTGCTGATGATCGCCTTCTACCCGCTGATCCTGCTCACGGTCCTTGTCGGCTGGGTCGGGCCGTGGGTCCTGCTGGCGGTGCTGGCGATCCCGACGCTGTGGAGCGTCCTGAAGGTCTACAACCAGCCCAAGCCGGCCGAGGCTCCGTCGTGGTACCCGCCACGTGGCTGGCCACTGTGGTTCGTGGCCTTCGCCTTCCGCCACGTCCGACTCGCCGGTGGACTGCTGACCTTGGGCCTGTTCCTCAACATCGTGATCCCGGTGAAGCTGCCCCTGCCCTGGCTCAGCTGAGCGGAAAATCGCCCGTTCGGACTGCCGCATCCGTATGCCGTGGATGGTATGCTGTCAATGGTGTGCATGATCCGCCACCTTGATTAGGGAGGGTTGCGAGTGGCTCGCGCCGTCCGTCCGGCACGCGCGACCGGGCAGTCGCCGGCCGCCGCGTTCGTGAGCCCGAGTGCGCGGCGCGCCAGCGAAGGCCCGACGATCATCACCATGCGCGACGTGGCCACGGCCACCGGGGTATCGCAGAGCACGGTCTCGCGCGTTCTGAGCGGCGCGCCAACCGTTGTCCCCATTGCCCCTCAGACGCGCGAGCGCGTCGTCGCCGCAGCGCTGCGGCTGGGCTATCGGCCCAACCCGTTGGCACGCGGATTGCGCGGCTTACCCACGATGCTGCTCGGGGTAATCGTGCGCGAGATCACCGATCCCTTCTTCGCCGGCGCAGTCGAGGCCGTATCCGCCGAAGCCGGCCAGCGTGGCTACAACGTCGTGCTGGGCACGGCCCATGCTCGCGCCGACGAGGCGATCGCGCTGTGGGGCGTGCTCGAGGCGCGCCACTGCGACGCCATCGTCCTGCTCGGGGACATGAGCGACCAGCCACGCCTGATCGAGGACCTGCGCACGGCGCACGTTCCGGTTGTTGCACTGTGGGAGGGATCGCGGCCGACCGAGATCACGTCGGTCAGCGTCAACAACCGCGCCGGGATCGACGCGATCATGGGCCATCTGGCTGCGCTGGGCCACCGCCGCATCGCGTTCGTCGGTGGTCGGCGCCTGGGCGACATTGCCGAGCGCGAGGAAGCCTTCGTCGATGCCATCACCCGGTCCGGCGAGCCGCTGCGCAAGGGATACGTGAGAGAGACAACGAACAACCCGGCCGGCGGCCGCGAGGCCCTCCGAGCCCTGCTGCGGCTCGCCGAGCGGCCCACTGCCGTCGTCTTTGCAACTGACGTGCTGGCCATCGGAGGGTTGCACGAGGCTCATGCGCAGGACCTGCGCGTACCCCGCGACCTGTCGGTGACCGGCTTCGATGACATCGCGCAGGCCGCATACACGGTTCCGGCGCTGACGACCATGCACATGCCGGTCCAGGAGATGGTCGCGGCCGCCGTTGCGATGGTCATCGATGACAAGTCGGGGGCCAGGTCGCAGGAGAGCCATCCCATCCTTGAACCTTCCCTGGTCGTGCGCGACTCGACGGCCGCGCCCCCACCGTAGATGTCGCGCTACGCGGTAGGGGTCGATTTCGGTACGGAGTCCGGACGCGCCGTCCTGGTCGACGTCGCCAACGGGCGCGAGCTCGCCTCCGCGGTTCATCGCTATGCCAACGGCGTGATCGACAAGCATCTGCCGGCACCAGACGATGACGTGCGGCTGGAGCCCGACTGGGCACTCCAGGACCCGAACGATTACATCCGCACGTTCCAGACGACGGTTCCATCACTCCTGACTCAGACGGGCGTAGATGCCCGCGACGTCGTTGGAGTCGGCGTCGACTTCACCGCCTGCACGATGTTGCCCACCACGGCAGATGGCGTGCCGCTGTGCGAGGTGGCCGAGTACCGGCGCCGGCCCCATGCCTGGGTCAAGCTCTGGAAGCACCACGCCGCGCAGCCCGAAGCGGACCGGATCAACGCTCTCGCCCGAGAGCGCGGCGAGGCGTGGCTGCCGCTCTACGGCGGCCGGATCTCCTCGGAGTGGTTCTATTCGAAGAGTCTGCAGATCCTCGACGAGGATCCAGATCTCTACCGTGCAGCGGGCCGCCTGATCGAGGCCGCGGACTGGGTGGTGTGGCAGCTGACGGGGATCGAAACGCGCAATTCCTGCACCGCTGGCTACAAGGCGATCTGGTCGAAGTCCGCCGGCTTCCCGGAGCCCGACTACTTTGCCGGGCTCGATCCTCGCTTCGCCACAATCGTCGACGACAAGATGTCGCGCGACGTCATGCCCATCGGCCGGCGCGCCGGAGTGTTGACCGAGCAGGCCGCGGCATGGACGGGCCTGCGTCCCGGCACGGCGGTTGCGGTCGCCAACGTCGACGCCCACGTGTCAGTGCCGGCGGTGACCGTGACTGAGCCCGGACGGATGGTGGCGGTCATGGGCACGAGCATCTGCCACATGGTTCTCGGTGAGCGACCTGCCGTCGTGGAGGGCATGTGCGGAGTGGTGGAAGACGGCATCCTGCCCGGCCTGTTCGGGTTCGAAGCGGGCCAATCGGCGGTCGGCGACATCTTCGCCTGGTTTGTCGACCACGCCGTGCCCCCGTCCTATCACGTCGCGGCCGCTGCAGCCGGTACTGACGTCCACACCGTCCTTGCCGCCGAAGCAGCGCGCCTCCGGCCGGGGGAATCAGGCCTGCTGGCGCTCGACTGGTGGAACGGCAACCGGTCGATCCTGGTCGACGTTGACCTGACAGGCGTGCTCGTCGGCGCGACGCTGGCCACGCGTGCGCCCGAGATCTACCGGGCGCTTATCGAGGCAACGGCGTTTGGCACGCGCATGATCGTCGATTCATTCGAGGCCGCCGGGGTCGCCGTCAACGACATAGTCACGTGCGGCGGGCTGCCCGAGCGCAACCCACTACTGATGCAGATCTACGCCGACGTGACCGGGCGCGAGCTGAGCATGGGCGAGTCGGCGCAGGCACCGGCGCTCGGGTCGGCGATGTTCGGGGCCGTGGCCGCAGGCAGTGCCGCCGGCGGCTACGATTCGATCGGCGACGCGGCCGCCTGCATGGCCCACGTGCGGCCCAAGGTGTATCGCCCGAACGCGGCGGATCACGGGGTCTACGACGAGCTCTTCGCCGAGTACCGCGAGCTGCACGACTACTTTGGACGCGGCTCCAACGATGTCATGAAACGGCTGAAGTCGATCCGCGCGCGGACGCTGACTGCCGCGCCGATGGCTAGCTGAGGACGAGCACGGCCGGTCGCGCGCGGCCCGCGACCTCGGCGGCCGGCCACTCCGGATCCACTGTCAGCACCTCGAGGCCGCGCGCGCCGACGACGACCGTGTCCTCGATCTTGGCGCCGGGCAGGCTGGGATTCCACGTCAACGCAGAGCCGACGCCGATCCTTGCCTCGCTGTAGGGCGTCGCGATCTCCTCGCGCGTGAGGTAACCGGCCAGGCCACCCTGGTGGTGGTCGGCGTCCGCGCCGGCGAAGCCGGCGCGGACGTACGCGGCCGCGATGGTCCGGTACACCTCACCCAGATTCGCGTCCAGCGTCGAGGCCTCGAATGCTTCGGCCTCGACGTCGGCGACAGCCGCGATGGCGGCTCGCTCAACCGATGACGGCTGCCGGAAGTAGACGAAGCGGGTCAGGTTCGCGATCAGGCCGTGGCGCCGGGCGCAGACCACGACCATCGCCCTTTCGCCGATCCGCTCGGCGGCACACGGCGTGGGGTGGCGGTAGAGTGGCAGTCGCCGTGCGCCGGCGACCAGCACGACTACCGGCCACATCGCACGATGCGCGAGCTGCTCGCACGTGATCGCCGCCACTTGCGCCTCATTCATATCCGGCGTCGTTGCGCACAGGCTCGCCGTCAACGCCCGTGCGGCGTCCGCACCGAGCGCACGGTAGCGCTCGACCTCGACCGGCATCAGCTGCCGCCTTGCCGCGGCGAGGCCCGCGGGCAGTGGCAGCTCGCCCGACGCTGGCCGATCGCTGGCAATGCGTGACTGGCCGTCGGCCACGTCGCGAACGATGCCCTCGCGCGCCTCCTGGGCGGCCCAGGGAACCTCCATGATCGGCAGACTGCTCGGAACCTCTTCAGCGCGAAGTCGACAAGCGTCGATTCGATCGGCGATCACGAGTGCCCGCGCGCGCGTCACGAGAACCTCCGCGACACCTCTCTCCGCACTCGTATCGACGATGCTCGAGCCGCCGCACGTGAGCCAGGCGAACCAGTCGCTGCCGCGCAGGCGCACGGCGCCCAGATCCTGGGCGTCCAGTTGCGCCCGAATCAACGCAAGCTTTGCGTCCAGCTCCTCGGCTGCCGCGACTGGCTGCTCGTCGGCCGCCATTGGTTCATCAGCGCTCGAAGCGGCGCTGGAGCACGGCGTGGATCGAGATCGAGCCCAGGATGATCGCGCCGTAGATGACGCTGGTCCAGTAGGTGCTCAGCCCCGCGGCAACGATGCCGGCCTGGATCGCACCGATCATGAACGCGCCGATTAGCGTGCCATAGATGCTGCCGCGGCCGCCGAAGACCGAGGTGCCACCGACGAACACCGCTGCCAGCGCGGGCAGGAAGAAGCCGTCCCCGAGGTTGCCCGGATAGAAATTCACAACGCGCAGGCTGTTGAGCGCGCCGGCAAATGCGGCGGCCCCGCCGACGAGCATGAACAGCACGATTCTCGTCGATCTGTTGGGGATGCCCATCAGTTGGGCGGCCTGGCGGTTGTCACCGATCACGTATGCGTTCTGGCCCAGTCGGTGCCGGTTGAGCAGGGCCCAGCTCGCGACCGTGATGATGATCAGCCAGTAGAACTCGCTGGGGATACCGAAGATCTTGCCGGCCATGAAGTTGTAGATGGTCGACGTGTTCGTCTGGACGAGGGCGGTGGTCTTGCCGTTGACGAGGGCAAGCGTCAGCCCGCGGTAAAGGAACTGCGTGCCAATCGTGACGACCAGTGCCGGAAGCCCGATGAGCGTGATGACGAGGCCGTTAAACAAGCCGCACAACAGACCGACGACAATTGCCCCGGCGACTGCCAGCTCTGTGCTGCCGGTTGCTTGCCAGACCCACACGAAACCAACCATGCCCAGGGCCATCGTGGATGGAAAGGACAGGTCGATGTCGCCTGCCACGATGACCATAGTCAGTGGCATGGCGACGATCGCGAAGTACGGCGTTGTCTGGGCAAAGGACAGGTAGATCGCGCTGCCGAGGAAGGTCATCGGCGCAAGGACGATGAACAGCGCCCAGAGCACCAGGAACGCGACGGTGATGCCGACCTGCGATGCCCACGAGCCGAGGAACACGGAGGCCGCCGGGCGACGCCGAGTCAGCTCGACGGTGTCGGCGGCGGTCATGGCTTCGCCAGCCCTGTCGTCTGCAGTCGCTCAGGATCGGTGAACCGCCCGCTCTCGGCGAGCTCGCGCATGACGCCGGTCAACTCGTCGAGCGTGTAACGCGAGGTCGGGAAGTTGCCCGCGATTCGGCCTCGGTCCAGCAGCATGATCCGGTCTGCCACCGAGTAGACATGGAAGATGTTGTGGTCGATGAAAATCGCCGACTTGTTGGCCGCTCGGATGCTGGACACGAATTGGAGCAGCTTGTCAGTCTCCTTGAGCGACAGGCCCATCGTTGGCTCGTCGAGGATGATCACCTCGGCCTCGAAATGGAGCGCGCGCACGATCGCGAGGCCCTGGCGCTCGCCGCCCGAGAGGCCCATCACGTGCGTGTTCGGCGTCAGGACCGCCGACGTGAAACCCATCGACTGGCTCATCAGCTGATCCGTGACGCGGCGCATCTCGCCGACGCGCAGGAAACCAAGCCTGTTGACGATCGGTCGGCCCATGAAGATGTTGCGCCACAGCGGCAGCTGGTCCGCGAGGGCACGCTCCTGGAAGACGGTCTCGATGCCCAGCGCGCGAGCGCCCTGAACGGTCAGGTGCTCCACCTTCCTGCCGTCAAAGAGCATTTCGCCGGCGTCCGGGGAGTGAACGCCCGTCATGATCTTGATCAGGGTCGACTTGCCAGCTCCGTTATCTCCCAGCAGGCCGACGACCTCGCCGGTGCGCAACTCGAAGTTGACGTCGCGCAGGACGCGGACTCCGCCGAACGACTTGGAGACTCCGCGCAACTCGAGGCGAACAACTCCGGCCGCGCGAACGGCCGCGGATGCCGGGGCCAGAGCGCCCAGCGTGGTCGCATCCGAGCGTGCGGCCTCAGGCTCGAGCATTGCTGACAATCCTATTGATGTGAAAGTGCGGCCGGCGACCGCGAGCGGTCGCCGGCCGCAGTGGTTACGGTGCGCTCCCTCGGAACGCTAGCGGATCTGCTGCTCGACGAGCGGCGCGATCACGTCGACATTGCTCTTGTCGACGAAGCCGCCACCGGTGTTGATGAACAGACCACTGAAGCCGTAGGTATGGGTCAGGCAGAGCTGCTCGACCGCCTCGAAGCCCTGCAGGTACTGCTGCTGGTCGATGACCAGGCTGATGTATCCGTCCTTGATGCCCTGCACCGTCGCCGACGACAGGTCGAAGCCCGCCGCGTAGATGCTGCCTGGCGCCAGGTTCGCGGCCTTCATGAAGGTCGGGATGGTGGAGGTCAGGTTGCCGTGGTCGATAAAGATGGCCTTAAGGTCCGGGTTGGCTGTAGCCATTCCGGTGAATACGGGAACGCCTGCCGACGGGTCGGCGTTGGTGGCGTCATCGATCTCCTGATAGACGACCTTCATGCCGGCTGCGGTCAGCGCGTCGGTGATGCCCTTGGTGCGCTCACCGCGTCCGGGCTGGGCCGCCAGGCCCCATACGAAGACCTTGTCTCCGGCCTTCAGCCCACCGCGTGCGATCGCTTCGTTGGCCAGCGCCGCGCCAGCATCGTGTAGAACCGCACCGACGTAGCCCGTGCCCGCGGAGGCGTACTTCGCCTCTGCCTTCGGAAGCTCCGTATTCATGACCGTGACCAGGATGCCCTGCTGGCGCGCCTGATCGATCAACGGGTCGAAGGCGTCGTCACCCGGGTGGCCCATCACCGCCATGCCATCAGGATGGCTCGCCATGGCCTCCTGGAACTGGCTGATCATCTTGGCCGGATCCCAGTCCGACCACTCATAGGTCATCGTCGGACCGAAGGCCGACGCGGCTGCCACGGCGCCGTTGTAGACGACGGTCTCGAAGCCACCGCCCTGGGTACCACCCGGGAAGAAGGTGATCTTCGTGCCCGAGCAGAAGCCTGCGCCCTGCTGTGCCCCGGGACCGCCGCCGGTCGGCGACGACACGGCCGTGGCCGCCAAGGTAGGCGTCGCCGGCGTTGCCGCTGTCGCTGTTGGCTGCACCGCAGCCGTCGGCGTTGCGGCCGTGCTCGACTTGGGTGAGGGCGTAGGTGTGTTGGAGCCGCAGGCGCCCACCGTGAACGCGGCCAACACGAACAGCACGAATGGGGCCCAGCGTGTGCGCGCTCGTGTGCCCCGACTGGATCCGATCCTCATCCCATCGACTCCTTTGTCTGTTGCCGGGGACGCGCGACCGACGAAGGCTGGGCGCGTTTGGCCCGATCTGACCTTGCCGCGGATATCCGCCAGTGCCTCCTCCTTGACAGCCGAGGCTGCCGCCGGAGCCTATGCAATCGAGTGTATGCACACGATTGCTTCCGTGTCAAGACGCGTCAGTCCCGACTCTTGTGCCGTACACTGCGAGGATCGACATGGAGCTTCCCGATCTCCGCGAGCAAGTCTGTGCGGCCAATCGCGAGCTGGTAGCCGCGGGCCTGGTGACACTGGCGTTCGGCAATGCCAGCGCCGTCGATCGCGCGGCGGACGCGATGGTCATCAAGCCAAGCGGAGTCGCCTACGAGCGCCTGACACCAGCGGACATGGTCATCGTCTCGCTCGCCACCGGCCGCGTAGTCGATGGCGCGTTGCGGCCCTCGTCGGACACGCCGACGCACCTGACGCTATATCGCCAGTTCCCGTCGATCGGCGGCGTCGTCCACACCCACTCGGATTTCGCCGTGGCCTGGGCCCAGGCTGGCCGAGCGATCCCGTGCTTTGGCACCACGCATGCCGATCACTTCCGCGGCTCCGTGCCGGTGACTCGACAGCTGACAACTGCCGAGATCAGCGGCGAGTACGAGGCGGCCACGGGATTGGTTGTCGTCGAGGCCCTGACGGCCACCGGCCTGGATCCGCTTCAGATGCCCGCCGTCCTCGTCGCGTCGCATGGGCCGTTCACCTGGGGCCGGAGCGCGATGGATGCTGTCACCAACGCCGTCGCGCTCGAAGCTATCGCGGCGATGGCCCAGCGCACGCTCACGCTCGAGCCTCGCGCGCAGGCCGTCAGTGAGCAACTGCTTGCCCGACATTTCGATCGCAAGCACGGCCCTGGCGCGTACTACGGCCAACCAGACGATCAACACTGAATCTGTGCCGGGCGTCGAGTGAAGGTCGCCAGGCTGCACGCCACAGCCGATCTTCGGCTGCACGACGAAACCGACCCCAGACCCGGCGCCGGCGAGGAGCTCGTTCGCGTGACGGCCGTCGGCCTGTGCGGGTCCGACAGGCATTGGTTCAGCGAAGGGGGCATCGGCGACTCACGGCTGACTCGGCCGCTGGTCCTGGGCCACGAGATAGGCGGCGTCATCGCAACGGGTCCCCGGGCGGGCGAGCGCGTCGCCGTCGACCCGGCCATTCCGTGCGGGAGATGTGAGCTGTGCGCAACCGGCGCGGGCCATCTGTGCCGTGAGGTGTTGTTCGCCGGCCACGGCACGACCGACGGCGGGTTGCGCACGCTCATGGCATGGCCGGCACGGCTACTGCAGCCTCTGCCGGACGCGATCGGCGATGACATGGGAGCGCTGATGGAGCCGCTCGGAGTCGCGCTGCACGCGGCTGACCTGGGCAAGGTCGCGCGAGGCATGCGCGTCGGGGTATTCGGTTGCGGACCCATCGGGCTGCTGTTGATCCAGGTTCTGAGTCGCCTCGGCGCGAGCCCGATCGTGGCGACCGATCCGATTCCCCAACGACTCGCGGCCGCGCTGCAGATGGGCGCCGAGCGGCCGGACACACCTTTCGCGGACATGGCGCTCGACGTCGTCTTCGAGGCGGCCGGCGAAGACGCCGCGGTCGAGGATGCCGTTGCGGCTGTGCGGCCGGGTGGGCGTATCGTGCTCGTCGGCATTCCCAGCTCTGACTCGACCACCTTCCGCGCGTCCACGGCGCGCCACAAGGGCCTGACGCTGCTGCTCAGCCGACGGATGCGAGCCAGCGATCTCCCACGGGCAATCGAATTGACCGTGCGCGGTGATATCGATCCCCGCTCGCTGGTCAGTGCGCCAGTCGCTCTTGAGCGGGCTGCCGAAGCCTTCGACCGACTTGTCCGACATGAGGGGCTGAAGACCATCGTCAGGCCTTCCTGATCGCCACAATCGAATGTGCGCAAGCGGTTGCGTGCAATCGTTCCCAATGCTAGGCTCGGGGCCGTGAGCGCCGTGATGGCCAGGTTCTGACCGCCAGCGCCGGGAGGGTTGTCATGAAGCCGTTTGCTGGCCTCGAGATCTGGCTCGTAGTCGGTAGCCAGGAGCTTTACGGCGAAGCGGTCCTCCAACAGGTGGCCGAACACGCCGCCCAGGTCGCCCACGGGCTCGACGCCGCGTCGGCGATGCCGGTCAGGATCGTGAACAAGCCCGTCGTCAAGTCGGCTGAGGACGTCCAGGCCATGTGCCTCGACGCGAACGCATCCGGAGCGTGCATTGGCGTCGTCACCTGGATGCACACTTTCTCGCCGGCCCGGATGTGGATCAATGGATTGCTGGCGCTCAACAAGCCCCTGCTCCACCTGCACACGCAGTTCAAGCGGGATCTGCCCTGGGCGACGATCGACATGGACTTCATGAACCTCAACCAGTCGGCGCACGGCGACCGCGAGTTCGCCCACCTGGTCACGCGGCTCGGGGTTCGGCGCAAGACGGTGGTCGGCCATTGGCAGGATCCGGCCGTCGTTGATCGTGTCGCCACCTGGGCGCGCGCCGCCGTCGCCTGGAACGACGCTCGTCGTCTGCGTGTTGCCCGATTCGGCGACAACATGCGCCAGGTCGCGGTGACGGAGGGCGACAAGGTGGCCGCCCAGATCGGCCTGGGCGTTGCCGTCAACGGTTATGGCGTCAGCGACCTTGCGGCCGCGGTCGATCGAGCGAGTGAGCGGACCGTCGACGAGCTCGTGGCCGCGTACGACCGCGAATACCACGTAGCTCCCGAGCTTGGCCCCAATGGATCGAGGCGTGAAGAGCTACGTGCGGCGGCGCGGATCGAGGCGGGCCTGCGCGAGCTGATCGAGCAGGGTGGCTTCGGCGCCTTCACGGACACGTTCGAAGACCTCGATGGCCTCGCTCAGCTGCCCGGTATCGGCGTTCAGCGGCTGATGGCGGAGGGCATCGGTTTCGGCGCCGAGGGTGACTGGAAGACGGCGGTCATGGTTCGCCTCGTCAAGACGATGGCGAGAGGACTGGCCGGTGGCACGAGCTTCATGGAGGACTACACGTACCATCTCGACCCTGCGTCACCCAAGATTCTCGGCGCGCACATGCTCGAGGTATGTCCGAGCATCGCCGCCGGGCAGCCGTCATGCGAGATCCATCCGCTATCGATCGGCGGCAAGTCAGACCCGGTCCGGCTCGTGTTCACGGCCGCGCCGGGGCCGGCCGTGGTCGCGTCGCTCGTGGATCTTGGCGACCGATTGCGCATCGTCGCCAACGAGGTCGACGTGGTTGAGCCTGACGCTCCGTTGCCGCGCCTGCCCGTCGCTCGCGCCGTCTGGCAGCCGCGGCCCGACCTGGCGACGGCGGCGACGGCCTGGCTGATGGCAGGAGGTTCCCACCACACCGTGCTGACCCAGGCATTGGGCTCCGAGGTGCTCGCTGATTTCGCCGAGATGGCAGGCATCGAGTTCGTGCTGATCGACTCGGCGACAACCGCAGGCGCCTTCACGAACGAGCTGCGCTGGAACGAGGCGTTCTACCGCCGCTAGAACTGGGTCGGATCGAACGGCGCCCATTTGCAGGTTGAACCGGTGAAGCTGGCCTTGTAAGCCGCGTTGGCTCCTGTGGCGAGCGTGATCGGCTGATCGCAGGTCGGTCCGCTCGGTTGCGGAGCGTCGGTCAAATACGCGTGCAGCACGTAGTTGCCAGCCTCGACCGCCAGAGGTGGCGAACCGATGTTGAGCACGTCGGCCGCGAGCACGGTGGTTCCATCGAGTAGCTCGAAGTGCGGCCCCGTGTCGGCCGAATTGTTTGAGTACTGAGAATCCAGAACGAGCCGAGCCGGGTTGTATGCCGCGTCCACGGCGAGTGGCAGCGCATCTATGACTGATCCGTCTGCATCGCTGACGAGCCGAATGGTGCCGTCGCCACTTCCATCTATGGCGGCTGTGCGCATAAGCCAGACGACCCCGCTGCCCTTGCCCAGCAGCCGCGGATCGACGACGTTCAGGTGGGTGGCCGGAAGTGCATACGCGGTGACGAGCTGCTCTCCGGGCTTGACTGCGATGGCCGCGACCTGGTCCAGGGTCATCGTCGGCTGTACACCGCTCTCGCTGATCGTGGTTCCCGGAGCTGTCGCCGACCCGTTCACCCAGGCGACGTCGTCGATGACCATGTGCTGTTTGCAGTCGATGCCCGGGTCGGGTGCGCACTGCCACGCGCGACTGTCGCGGGCATGGACGATCAGGACGACACGGGCTGGTGACTCAGACGCGTCCGACCAGAGCAGGTCGCCATTCATCGTTTCAGGCATGGCAACCGGAACGTTGTTTCCGCCGATACCGCCGCTGGTGTTCTCGTCCTGGGGCGAATCGGCAAACTCGCCACCGCTGCAGAACCCGTAGATGTCCGGCATGTGCATCGGGAACGGACACGGCAGTGCGTACTGCCGCCAGTAACCGCCGACGGCTGCGAAACGGCCGTCGAGCTGGCCCGCGGCCAATGCCGCGTCGGCGGCCGCGACCGTCATCACGGGCATGCCCATGATCGTGGCGGGAAAAGCGCCCCCGGTCGAGACGGGTGAGGGCGGGAGGGTCGGAGCCGCGGTGGTGGTCGGCTGTCCGCCGGGGGTCTGTGTCGGGCCGGCGCTGGCGGGCGGGGTGGAAGTCTGACTCGGTGGCCCGCCGCTGCACGCTGCCAGGACGACGAGAAGGACGAATCCGAAGCTGGCTTTAGGGGCCCTCTGCATGTCCCTCCGACGCCGGCCGTGGCCAATCAGTTTCGAAGACGTATTCGAGCCCGTCGATGTCGTCCATCTGTTCGCCGATCTTGTGGAAACCGAGCTGCGCGACGAGGTTCAACGACGCCTCGTTCCATGGCCCGACCGAGGCCACGAAACGCGTTGTCCCATAGCGCCTGTGCGCCCAGTCGAACAATGCTTCGACCGATTCGCGGGCGAACCCGCGGCGCCGGTACGGCGGATCGACGCTGTAGCCGACCTCGAGGCGGCCTTCGCCGTCGGGTGCGCCATGGAAGCCGAGCGAGCCGACCGCATGCCGTGATCCGTCAGATTCCGTGAACACCATCGCCCGGCCCAACCACTCCCGGATGGACGGATCCTTGCGCAGCTGACCGAGCCTGTAGTTGAGGAAGTCCTGGAGCTCGTCGGCCATCCACATCGGCACGACCGCGCCAAGCTCGCGCGACGCCGTCTCGATGTTGCGGCGCTGCAACGCCTCCATGAACGGCACAGACATGAGCACCAACTCCAGCCGCGGCGTCCTGATGAGATCAACGGCTGAATCGGACTGCGGATGGTTCATTTAGCGGCTCTATGGGCGAGGAACTCGAGCAGGTCGAGCTTGGTGACGACGGCGGCGGCGCGCCCACCCTCGACAACGACTATCGCCGGCGCGCCGCCGGTGAGCAGGCCGAAGGCGGTATCCAGCGATTCCGGCGCGTCGACCGTGGGCAGCGGCTTGTCCATCACCTCGCCTACAGTCCGCTGCACCACCGATGGATCGCGGTAGGTCCGATCGAGCAGACCCTTCTCGGTCACGCTGCCGACAACCGATTCGATCGTGTCGCCCTCAGCGGCTTCCGAAACGGGCATCTGCGAGATGCCGTGCAGCTGGAGCAGGTCGATCGCGGCGCCGACGCGATCCGTCGTCCGCGCCAGGACCACGGACGGAAGCTCGCGTCGGCCGTGGCCGTTGCGCAGCACGTCGGCGACGCGCGTCGCGCTCGTCGTAGATCCGAGCAGGCCGTTGGCGCGCAGCCACTCGTCGTTGTAGAGCTTGGACAGGTAGTTGCGTCCGCCGTCCGAAAACAGGACCACGATCACGGCGTCGCGCGCGGAACCAGATTCCATCAGCTCCCGCGCTACGGTCAGAGTCGCGACCACGGCCGTGCCGCACGACTCGCCGGCCAGGATCCCCTCCTCTCGGGTGATGCGCCGCGCCATCGCGAACGAGTCGCGATCAGACACGCGCACCCAGCGATCGACAACCTTTGGGTCGTACGTGCCCGGGAAGAAGTCCTCGCCGATGCCCTCGGTCAAGTAGGGCCGCGCCGTGTCGCCGGACAGCACCGAACCTTCCGGATCGGCGCCAACGACGACCACGGACCGCTTCTGCTCCTTGAGGTAACGCCCCATGCCGCTGATCGTGCCGCCCGTGCCCGACGCGACAATGACGTGCGTCACCTTGCCGTCCGTCTGGCGCCAGATCTCCGGTCCCGTAGTGCGGTAGTGCGCCTCGGGGTTGTTCATGTTCCAGTACTGGTCGGGCTGGAAGGCACCCGGTATGTCTCGGGCGAGGCGTCGCGCGACCGAGTAGTACGACTCGGGCGATTCAGGCTCTACGTTGGTCGGGCAGAGCACAACTTCCGCGCCGTATGCCCGCAGAAGCTGCTGTTTCTCGGCCGACTGCTTGTCGGCCATGACGAAGATGCATCGGTAGCCCTTGAGCGCCGCGGCGATCGCCAAGCCGTGGCCGGTGTTGCCGGACGTCGGCTCGATGATCGTGCCGCCCGGCTTTAGAAGCCCGTCACGCTCGGCGGCCTCGACCATCGGCAGGCCGATGCGGTCCTTGACCGAGCCGCCCGGGTTGAGCATCTCGAGCTTGGCCAGGATGAGCGGCTGGCCAGCCTGCGGTCCGAGGTCGCGGGTGACGCGCGTAAGTCGGGCCAGCGGCGTGTTGCCGATCAGGTCGATGATCGACTCGGCGTACTCCATCAGCGGCCGAGTATAGGTTGCGGCTTTCGCTATCCTCGGACGACCGATGACGAGCACCGTCCCAAAGCCGAAGACGGATTCTCATGCACGCGTAGCCGAGTTAGAGGCACGCCTGGCGGTCATCGAGGAAGTCACCACCGCACTCGAGAAGCAACTCGACCTCGAGGCGGTGGCCGAGCTGGTTGGCGAACGGCTGCACGCGTCGTTTCCCGTGGCGGATCTGTTTATGGCCCTGTTCGACGCGCGAACGAACATGATCAGCTTTCCATATGAGGTCGCAGCGGGCGCTCGCCAGCACACAGAGCCCATTCCCGCCGAGTCCGGCCTGACCGCGAAGGTCATCAGGACTGGCCGGCCCTTGCTCATCCGGACGCAAAACGAGGCCAAACGGCATCACGCGATCCAGTTCGGCGAACCCACCGCGTCTTGGATGGGTGTTCCGATCTCAGCCGCCGGGGACGTGATCGGCGTTCTGGCAATGGAGAGCGACGCGGAGAACGCTTTCGGCGACAACGACCTTCGCTTGCTGGCCTCGTTAGCTGCCACGACTGGCATCGCCTTGCGCAACGCGCGGTTGTTCGCCGAGACCACCCAGCGCAACGCCGAGCTGGCCGTGATTAACGAGATTGGCGAGGCGCTTGCCCAGCAGCTCGATTTCCACGGAATCATCGATGCCGTCGGCGAGCGTATCCGGGCGATCTTCCAGACAAGGACCGCGGTCATCACGCTGCACGACGCAGCGACGAACAACCTTGCGACCCCGTACTCGATCGATCAGGGCGAGCGCCTCTCGCCGCCCGACAGGCCGCTGGGCGGGCTGGCAGGCGAAGTCATCCAGACACGCCGCCCGCTGCGACTGGGATCGAACGAAGCGTCGCAGGCGCTCCACGCCGTGATATGGGGCACAGACGACGCCGAGTCTTGGCTGGGCGTTCCGATAATTGCCGGCGAGCGCGCGCTCGGAGTTATCAGCCTCGAGCGGCTGCCGAAGAACGCTTTCAGCGAATCGGACGAACGGCTTCTCGCGACGATCGCTTCCAACCTGGGCGTGGCTCTCGAGAACGCGCGCCTGTTCGACGAGACCAAGCGGCTCCTGACCGAGACGAATGAGCGAGCCGCGGAGCTCGCGATCATCAACAGCGTTCAGCAAGGCCTGGCCGCGAAGCTCGACATGCAGTCGATGTACGAGCTGGTCGGCGACAAGATCCAGGAGATCTTCGACGCCCAAGTGATGGCCATCGCCCTTTATGACCGAGCGACGCTGACGTCGCGCTATCCATATGCGATCGAACGCGGCGTCCGCTTCCCAGAGTTCACCGGTGCGTTCAGCCACGTGACGCACCTGCTGATGAAGGAAAAGCAGGCGCTCCTGATCCCCGACATGGTCGCCTGGCAGGCAGAGCAGAACGTCGTCATCGGCGTGATCGAAGGCGAGCCGATGAGGTCCGCGCTGTACGTGCCATTGATGCGCGGCGACGAGGTCTTCGGCGCCCTATCGCTTCAGAACGGCGATCGGACGGACGCCTACAGCGAAGCTGACGCGCGACTGCTCTCGACGCTCGCCGCGAGCCTGAGCGTGGCGCTCGAGAACGCCAGGCTGTTCGGTGAGACGCAGCGGTTGTTGACCGAGACGGACGAACGCGCGGCCGAGCTGGCGATCATCAACAGTGTTCAACAGGGACTCGCGTCGAAGCTCGACATGCAGTCGATGTATGAGCTCGTGGGCGACAAGATCCAAGAGACCTTCGACGCTCAGGAAGCTGACATCGCCCTCTACAACCTCGAAACCAACACCCTGCACTATGTGTACGGGGTAGAACGCGGCGTGCGCCTCGCTCCGCAGGACAGGGACATTCCGTTCGGCCCGTTCACCCGCCGAGTCGCCGCATCGCGTGAGCCGTTGCTCATCAATGACGTCGAGACCTGGACCCAGGAATCCGGTGAACAGGCGAGCGTCCCAGCGGGCGAGCCGACGAAGTCAGTCCTGTTCGCGCCGCTGATCGCCGGCACGAACCTGCGCGGTCACATCTCGCTCCAGAACATCGACCGGACGAACGCTTTCACCGATGCTGACGTACGCCTGTTGACGACCCTGGCTTCGAGCCTCGCCGTCGCGCTCGAGAATGCGCGGCTGTTCGGCGAGACAGAGCGACTGCTGACCGAGACGAACGAGCGCGCGGCGGAGCTGGCGATCATCAACAGCGTCCAGCAGGGCCTGGCGGCGAAGCTCGACATGCAGTCGATGTACGAGCTCGTGGGCGAGAAGATCCAAGAAATCTTCGACGCCCAGGTAGTCGACATTGCGGTCATCGATGAGTCCGCGTCAACGATGTCGTTCGCTTACGGCATCGAGCGCGGCCAGCGACTCGAGGGCGGCACGTACGCGCTCATGGGCCCGCGGCGGTATGTCGTCGAAAGTCGGGAGCCTCTCCTCATCAACGAGAACATCATGTCTCGGGTCCGCGAGCTGGGCCAGGAGGGCGCCCTCGAAGGCGAGATTCCCAAGGCTGGGCTGTGGGTGCCGCTGACCAGGGGCGACGCCGTCCACGGGATCATCTCGCTCCAGAACCTTGATCGCGAGAATGCCTTTGGCGAAAGCGACGTCAGGCTGCTGACAACGCTCGCCGGCAGCCTCAGCGTGGCACTCGAGAACGCGCGTCTATTCGCGGAGACGCAGCGCCTGCTCACCGAAACCAACGAGCGCGCCGCGGAGCTGGCGATCATCAACAGCGTCCAGCAGGGCCTGGCGGCGAAGCTGGACATGCAGTCGATGTACGAACTGGTCGGTGACAAGATCCGGGAGATCTTCGATGCCCAGGTCGTCGACATTGGCATCTTCGACTTCGAGCACGAGCTGACTCGCTTCCCCTACACGATCGAAAGGGGCGCCCGATTCCCCGACGAGCCATCCAAGTTCTCGGCGAACACGCGCTGGTTCCTCGAGCGGGCTGCACCGCTCGTGATCGACGACGTTGCCTCGTGGTCAAAGGAAATGGGACACAGCTGGACCGTGATCGGCGAGCCGTCGAAATCTATGGTCATGGTTCCCCTGGTAAGCGCTGGGCAGTTATTCGGCCGCATCTCGCTCCAAAATCTCGACCGCACTCACGCGTTCAGCGAGGCCGACGTCCGCCTGCTGACGACTCTCGCCTCGAGCCTGAGCGTGGCGCTCGACAACGCACGGCTCGTCGCCGAGACGCGTCAGAGAGCTGCTGAGCTGGCCATCGTCAACGATGTCGGTCAGGCAGCCGCGTCCCAGCTCGACCTCAGTCTCCTGATGGCGTTGGTGGGCGACAAGATGGCCGAAACGTTCCGTGCGGACATCCTGTACATCGCGCTGTACGACGCGACGACCCGGACCATCGACTTTCCCTACTACAGCGAGAACGGCGAGCGCCAAGGTAACGGATCCGATTGCGTTCGGCGAGGGCCTCACGTCGCACATCATCCGTACGCGTCAGCCCCTACTCATGAATCAGGCCGCCCAATTCGACGCGCTCGACGCGAAGGGCATCGGGCGCGACGCTCGTTCATACCTGGGCGTGCCGATGCTGCTGGGCGACGAGGCGATCGGCGCGATCAGCGTCCAGAGCAGCACGGAGGAAGGACGCTTCGGAGGAGCGGAGGTCGGCCTGCTCGCGACGCTCGCCGCGAACATCGTTTCGGCAATTCACAATGCGCGGCTGTACAGCGAGTCGCAGGGGCGCGCCACGGAGATGGCCGCGCTGGCTGACGTGGGCCGCGAGATGACCGCGACTCTCGAACTGAATGTCCTTCTGAAGCGAGTCGCTGAGCAGGCGCGTGGGCTGCTTGGCGGCACCTCGAGCGCGATCTTCCTTCCTGACAGCGATGGCACGACGTTCCGTGCCACCTCCGCCGTGGGCGACATCGCCGAGCAGATCAGTGCAACCACTGTGATCTCCGGGCAGGGCATCATCGGATCGATCGCCGCGGCCGCCAAGCCGGAGATCGTTGACGATGCCAACGCGGACGAGCGCGCCGTCCACATCCCGGGTACTCCTGATCAGGAGGACCAGGAGCGCCTGATCGCCGCGCCTCTGCTCGGCCGTGGCGGGGTCAACGGCGTCATGGTCGTCTGGCGCACCGGCCGTGGCAGCCGACCATTCGTGCCAACGGACCTCGACTTCCTGGTCGGCCTTTCTCAACAGGCGGCCATCGCGATCGACAACGCGCGCCTGTTCGCCGACCTGCGCGAGGCGACGGCCGCGGCGGAGGCCGCAAACCAGGCCAAGAGCTCGTTCTTGGCGGCGATGAGCCACGAGATCCGGACGCCGATGAACGCCATCATCGGCATGAGCGGGCTACTGACAGACACGCAATTGACGGCCGAACAGAGTGACTACGCCGACACCATCCGGACCTCTGGCGACGCGCTGCTGACGATCATCAACGACATCCTCGACTTCTCCAAGATCGAGGCGGGCAAGGTCGACCTCGTCAGCGAGCCATTCAGCCCGGCCGACTGCCTGGAAGGCGCCCTGGACGTCATCGGCGCCGCGGCCGCGGGCAAGGGCATCGAGCTTGCCTACGAGGTCGTTGGTGACCTGCCACAGGCGGTCAAGGGCGACTTCGGCCGCCTGCGCCAGGTCCTGCTCAACCTGTTGTCCAACGCGGTCAAGTTCACCGAGAAGGGCGAAGTTCTCGTTACTGCGAGAGCACAGGCCAGCGGCCGTGACGTGGTCCTGAACGTCGACGTCCGCGACACGGGCATCGGCATCCCGAAGGCCCAGATGGGCCGGCTGTTCCAGTCGTTCAGTCAGGCCGATTCGTCGATCGCGCGGCGCTACGGCGGCACGGGCCTCGGTCTGGCCATCAGCCGGCGGTTGGCAGAGGCGATGAACGGGTCGCTCACCGCGGAGAGCGCCGGAGCCGCGGACAAAGGCTCCACGTTCCATCTTCAGGTGCGGCTGCCCGCGGCGCCGGCGTCGGCACTGCCGCAGGTGCGCGAGCTCGTCACCGTGGAGCTGGCCGGCAAGCGCGCGCTGATCGTCGATGACAACGCCACCAATCGGCGAATTCTGAAGGCGCAGCTCGCGCGCTGGCAGATCGACGTCAAGGACACGGCCTCGCCGCGCGAGGCGCTCAAGTGGATCAAGGCGGGTGAGAAGTTCGACGTGGCACTGCTCGACCTGTTCATGCCCGACATGGACGGCGTCGAGCTCGCCGAGCAGCTGCGCAAGGTCACCTCGGCCAAGGAGATGCGCCTCGTGCTGGTGTCGTCCGCGGCGCTGCGCGAGCACCGCCAGAGCGTCTTCAACTCCCTGCTCGCCAAGCCGGTCAAACCGTCGGCGCTGCACGATGCCCTGGTCACTGTCCTTGCCGCGCCTGAGGTCCGCAACGAGGTCGAGCGTCAGCACGAGCGTCCGTCGGTCGACCCTGAGCTAGGCCGACGGCATCCGCTCGCGATCCTCCTGGCGGAGGACAACGCGGTCAACCAAAAGCTCGCGGTGCGCCTGCTCGCGAACATGGGCTACACCGCCGACATTGCGGGCGACGGACTTCAGGCGATCGAGGCTGTCAAGCGCGCCGACTACGACGTCGTACTGATGGACGTACAGATGCCCGAGCTCGACGGACTGGAGGCGACGCGCCGGATCCGCGCCGAAATGCCGGACCGGCCGGTGCACATTGTGGCAATGACCGCCAACGCGATGGCCGGCGACCGCGACGCATGTCTTGCGGCAGGAATGAACGACTACATCAGCAAGCCCGTCCGTCCGGCCGAGCTCGCCGCCGCGCTGACTCGCGCGCCTTCTCACGTGGTCACCAAGAAGCACAGGGCGGTAAGACGTGGCTGAGGAAGCGCCGGTGCTTGACCGGTCGGTTGTCGCCGAGCTGCGCGAATCGGTTGGCGACGACGACGCGTTCATCGCCGACCTCGTCGCAACGTACCTCGCCGAGACAGCCGATCACCTGGCGGCGATGGATGCGGCCGCGACGGCCGGAGATGCTGCGGCGATCGTGCGACCGGCGCACACGCTCAAGTCGAGCAGTGCTGCGCTCGGCGCGCTGCGCCTGGCGGCGATTGCGCGTGACATCGAGATGTGTGGCCGCGCGGGCGACGCTGCCGATCTGACGGCACGCGTCGCCGACGCACGCGCGACGTGGGCCGAAACGCTGCGCGAGATGGCGGCTGCTGGTTTGACCAAGTGAGCGACCTGGCCCTCATCGTCGACGACAGCGCGGTCAACAGGCAGCTTCTCGCGCGCCATCTGGCTTCGATCGGCATCGACGCGCGCGAGGCTGTCGACGGTCGCGCTGCGCTCGCCGTGCTTGCCGAGCCGGACAGTGATGTCGGCGTCGTGCTGCTCGATGTGGTCATGCCTGACATGGACGGCTACGAGACGCTCGCGGCGATCAAGTCGGACGAGGCGCTGCGCCA
>DATCGV010000006.1:0-6372 GCA_036508755.1 Candidatus Limnocylindrales bacterium
CGTCATCCCCGCAAGCCACAACCGGAGGTCAAGTCATGAGCATTGCCCAGTCCGTCCGCAAAGCCTTCGCCCAGCGCGAGGCCGGCCCGCCACCGCCGACGATCATCCCCCTGGCCGATGTCGAACGGCTGGGCCGCCTGAGAAACCGCGAGTTTGTCAAATACCGCGGCACCGAGTACGCGGTCGACTGGCGGCACGCAATCCGCGACGACTCACCTACGGTCCGCCTTGCCGATTCCGCCGTCTACATCAGCGGACCCGACCCGGACACGGGCGACCTTGTTTACTGGCGGGCAAAGGCGGACTCGTTCGCGGCATTGCCGGCGGCCAAAGCGCGGCGCACCCGCCCGTCCAGGCGCGTCGACGCGATATCGGCGATCCCCCTGTTCGCGGCTCGTTCCGAACGCATGACCTCGGTAGAGGTGCGGCCCGAGCGCGATCTGGTGGTACTGAGCAGCGACAGCGTGCTCACGCTCCAGGACCCCGCGGCGACTGAAGGCCCGGCGATGGCGGCCCTGTTCGATGATCGTGGCGCATCCATCGCGCGGTTCACCCCGGCCGAGCCCGCGGCATCGGGCGTTGATGCCATCCTTGCCCGACTGTCAAAGGCAGGCGCGCGCGTCGAGCTGACGCCTGACCGGGCGCACCTGGCCGTCGTCACCGAAGGCGGCGCCATGTCTACCGAACTGCGCGAGGCCATCGCCACTGTCGCGCCGCTGCTCGTCGCACACCTGGCCGGCGCATCGCTGACGTGCGCATGGTGCCCGGCAGTGGCCGTCACGCTGCTGCTCGGCGGCTCCCCAGCGTGCGCGGCGCACGCCGGCGAGGAGGTGATGCGATGAGCGACACGGAAGACGCGACCCCGAACATCGGACTGCAAACGTCCCTGCTTCAGAGCGACAGTCCCCCGGTGTTGGCATTCGACCAGCGTCTAACGCCCGAGATGCGCTTGGCCGTCGTCGTCGATTGGCTGACCAAGTACGGCCACTCCCATCCCCAACATGGCTATCACGTGCATGCCGGCACCCGCATCAGCCTCGGCGCCCACACGCACGAGCCCAGCGAATGGCAGTTCCCGGAGCCGGACCGGCGCAAGTGACGGCGGAGATGACCGTTTTTCAACAGCGACCATGCCGACGCCGTTGTTCCGTCGGCAATCAAGAGGCCGCGGCTGACGTTTGCGCAAATCCGCCGACAACCGCCGCAAACCGGAGGACGCCGCCGCTACCCGGCGGAGGTCGCTGAATGGGGCTGCACTGCTCGATCTGTAGCCTCCCTTTGGCCGGTGCCCTGGACGATCTGCTGCGCACCGGTCGCCCGGCGCGTGGGATCGCGGCCGAGTTCTCGATCAGTTATGACGCCCTGTGCCGCCACGCCCGCAATCACCTGACGCGGCGGGCGGGTGGCACATATGTGCCACCTTCGCCGGCGTCTGACGATCCGCTGGATGAGCTGGTCGCGGCGCTCCGCGTCCGGGCGCTGGCCGGCAATCCCAGCGACACGCGCGAGTACCGCCTGGCCCTTGCCGCTCAGCAGGACGTGCGCCACGCCGCGCCGCCTGTCCGTGACCTGGCCGACGAGCCGGAGTGGCACGCGCTGCGCACGAAGCTGCTCCACGCCCTAGAGCCCTTCCCCGAGGCCCGCATCGCCGTCGCCGATGCTCTCGCGGGCATGGACTCGTGACGCCCTTCCCGCCGCGTCGACCACGGCAACGCATCCTCGGACCGACCGACAGTCGCGCTCCGACGCCACGCAAGCGGCACGGCCTGACACCGGATGTGCAAACGGCGCTATATGCCCGCCAGCATGGCGCCTGCGCGCTCTGTGGCCGCTCCGGGGTGCCTTTGCAGATAGATCATGACCATCGGCATTGCCCCGGCCGTGAGGGCTGCGCGCTGTGCGTCAGAGGCCTGCTGTGCGGGCGCTGCAATAGCCTCTTGGGCGCGTTCGGCGGCGATCGCAACCTGCCCCGCCTGATCGCCTACCTGACGCGCCGATGAGCCTCGCGTCCGACCTGTGCGCCGCGCTCGATCCGGCGGAGGTATTCCGCCAGGCGTTCGTTTATGCACCGCTCGACTGGCAGACTGCATATTTACGCACGACCGGCAACGTCGTCGTACTCAAAGGCCGACAGATCGGCGCATCCCTCGCCGCCGCTGCGCTGGCAATCCACGGCGCGCGGTATTGGCCGGACTCGAACGTCGTCATCGTCTCGCCATCCCTGAAGCAGTCGACGGAGATTCTGACGAAGGCGCGCAATGGGCTGCGCAATCTCGACGTGCGCCTCGAACAGGACAGCTCATCCATGCTGCGCCTGACCAACGGCGCGCGCATCCTGAGCCTGCCCGGCACGGCGCGCAGCGTCCGAGGTTGGACGGCGCGCCTGCTCATCTTGGACGAGGCCGCCTTCATTGAGCCCGCCACGTTCATCGCTGCCCGCGCTTTGGTTGCCACTGGCGGTCGCGTCATCGTGCAATCCACACCGGCGATCGAGGCGGGCGACTTTCACGAGCTGGTCACCGGCGCCGATGCGGGCTGGCAGCGGTTCACCGTGCGCTCTGACGAGGTGAGCACCATCTCGCCCGAGTTCCTGGCATCGGAGCGCGCGGCAATGAGCCCGGAGGCATTTTCGACCGAATACCTCTGCGCCTTTGGCAAGCTCGCGGCGACGCCCTTGTTCACCACCGCCCAGGTCGAAACGATGTTCACCGAACCGGAGGCAATCCCCGCATGACCATGATCCGACCGCTGCTCAGCATCGTCAGCTCGTCGCCGGCCCCTGAGCGCCCGCCCATGACCGTCTACATCGCGCGCATCACCGAGGCCGGCGGCGTGATCCTGACGACCACGCGGACCATCGCCGACGACGTGACCGTGACCGCCGTCGAGCGCCCGCCGGCCACACTCGAAGCCTTCCGCGATCGTCTGCAAGCCCTGTGTGACGACTTCCCCGCACTCCCGCCGAATACGCGCGTCGTGATCGACGCCGAAGGGCTCGGCTCGGCGCTGTGGGACGCCCTGCGCGTCGACCGCCGCCGTGGCTGGCAGCTCTACGCCAAGCGTGGCCGTGAGCGCCAGGAGCTGCCCGACGCCCTGAGAGTGGCGCAGTTAGAGCAGCGCATCCATATCCACAAGGGCGAGCACGACGACGCGCTCAGGAAGGCGCTGCTGGGCTACCGCGTCGAGGTCCGCGAGGACGGCATCATCGGCGGCGAGCTGGTTGTCGCCCTGTGCCTAGCCGTCGCCGGCAAGCGGCCGCCGAAGGTGAGGGTGTACTAGAGCATGTTCCCGCCGGTTCGCTCCGTGAGCCGGCGAACGCGGTACGTCCCGGCCCGGTCCGTGCGCTCAGTCGCCAGTGCCGGCCGGGGCTATCCGCCTTCGGTTTCGGCTCTAGTAGACCTGTGCCTTCGACCGTCCTGGCCGGCCTGGGCATTCGCCGGTCAGGTCCAGCCGTTTACCTGGCCTAAGGCCTGCCAGAGTGTGCCGCGCCTCGCCGCATTCGCTGCATATCGCTACGGCTCGCACAGTGTTTTTCTCGCCCGGAACCGCGAAGAATTGCCACGTATGTTCCATGGGAGGCCTCCCGCTAACAGGTTCGCTAACGGACTGCCCGGAATGAGTCGTCAGCAGACGGCATGAGGGGCCGGGCGAGTCCGCCGATTCACGCTCAGAAGGGTACCCGACGGCACTAGGCGGCACCGTACTCGTGTCGTTTACACCGAGGAAGTCGGGGGTTCGAGTCCCTCACCGCCCACCACTAACGCGGCCTGAGAGTCCGCCGCTGGTAGACTTTTTCGCGTCAGCCGGCTTTACCCGCCGGCCATGCACCCTACGGAGAATTGATGAGCCCAACCGTCTTGATCGTCCTGATCGTCATTGTCGTCATCGTCATCGGCGGCATCCTGATCTACAACGGCCTCGTCCAGCGCCGCCTGCGCATCCGCGAGGCGTACGCGCAGATCGAGGTCCAGCTCAAGCGCCGCTGGGATCTGATCCCGAACCTCGTCAATGCCGTCAAGGGCTACATGGGCTTCGAGCAGTCTGTGCTCACGAGCGTGACCCAGGCGCGCGCCAACGCGGTTGCCGCAGGCGGCCAGGGCCCGGCCCAGCAGGCCTCGGCTGAGAATGCCCTGACCGGAACTCTTCGTTCGCTCTTCGCGGTCGTCGAGAACTACCCCGACCTGAAGTCCAACCAGAACGTCCTGAACCTCCAGGAGCAGCTGACCACGACCGAGAACCAGATCGGCTTCGCGCGCCAGCACTACAACGCCACCGTGCTCGACTACAACACGGGCATCGCGACCTTCCCGAGCGTGCTCATCGCCGGTCCGCTGGGCTTTCACGCCGAGCAGTTCTTCGACGCCGAGCCAGAGGCGCAGCAGGTGCCAACGGTCGACCTGAGCAACCTCAGCGGGCCGACGGCTCCGCCTTCGATCCCGCCGACGGTTCCGCCGAGCGTCCCGCCGGCGACTCCGCCCGCCGCCGGCTGACCGCGTCAGCAACAGCGACCGGCGCGTAGTCGGTCGCCCACACCATGCAAGGCCAGGCAACCCAGGACTTCTATCAGCAGGAATCCGCCAACCGGCGGCAGTCGATCCTGCTCGTCATCCTCCTGACGGCGGTGCTCGCCGCCTTCGGCTTCGTCATCGGCTACGCAATCAGCGGCACCTGGCAGGGCGGCATCGTCGCGCTCCTGATCGCCGTCCTGATCTCGATGCTCCTGTCGTCGCTCTCGTACTTCTCGGGCGACTCGCTGGTGCTCTCCGTCTCGCACGCCCGCGAGGTGGACAGCACGAGCGCGCCGCAGCTGATGAACGTCGTCCAGGAGCTGTCCATCGCGGCGAACCTGCCCATGCCGCGCGTGTACGTGATCGACGACCCGGCGCCCAATGCGTTCGCCACCGGTCGCGACCCACGCCACGCGAGCATCTGCGTCACCGCCGGCCTGCTCCAGAAGATGGACCGCGAGGAGCTCCAGGGCGTCATCGGCCACGAGATGTCGCACGTGCGCAACCTCGACACGCGCTTCCTGCTGCTCGTGGCCACCCTGGTTGGCTCGATCGCGCTGCTGGCCGATTTCTTCCTGCGCTTCACGTTCTGGGGTGGCATGAGCGGTCGCCGGGGCCGCGACAACGACAGTGGCGGTGGCGGCGGAGCGCTCGTCCTGATCATGTTCGTCGTCGGGCTGATCCTGGCCATCGTCGCCCCGATCATCGGGGCACTCGTGCAGATGGCGGTCAGCCGCCAGCGCGAGTACCTGGCGGACGCTTCGAGCGTTGAGTTGACGCGCAATCCGTACGGCCTGGAGCGGGCTCTGGCCAACATTGCCAGCGACCGCGAACCGCTCGCGGTCGCGAACCGGGCCACGCAGCACCTGTACATCGTCAATCCGCTCAAGAAGTTCGGCTCAAAGTCGGCGGGGCTCATGGAGACGCACCCTCCCATAGTCGATCGAATCAACCGGCTTCGAGCGCTGACCGGCGAAGCTCCTCTTGATCCACAGGCAGCCGCCGGACTCGCAGGCCTCGACTGACTGTGGTTCAATAACCGCTGGTCGTTGCCGCGGCCGTGACGGTTCTGGACGCGCCGAGATAGCTCAGTTGGTAGAGCACGCGACTGAAAATCGCGGTGTCGCCAGTTCGATTCTGGCTCTCGGCACCACCACATCCGGAACGGCCGGGCAGTTCAATATCGGGCGGAAGTGGCTCAGTTGGTAGAGCATCACCTTGCCAAGGTGAGGGTCGCGGGTTCGAGTCCCGTCTTCCGCTCCACTCTTCCTTGAACATCTCGCCGACGAGGTCCGCTGGCCCTTCGTCTAGCGGTAGGACAGCGGACTTTGGATCCGTTAACCCTGGTTCGAATCCAGGAGGGCCAGCCACAATCTGAAGGCGCCGCGAGTGGCGCCGACCTGGGGCGACGTACCCAAGTGGTTAAGGGGGAGGTCTGCAAAACCTCTATTCACCGGTTCGAATCCGGTCGTCGCCTCCACTTTCACGCTCACCAACCGGCCTTCGGGCGGGTTTTCTGTTTCTCGTGGTAGCAAGAGGAGTGTGGTCGCGAACGGACAGAAGTTACCGATCGAGACGCGGATGTCGCGACAGCCATACACGGGCGGCGTCGCGCGGGCGACCGGCATGAAGCCGCGGAAGGCCTCGAAGCACCGTCAGAAGCGCCAGCAGCGGGTGTTCCCGCCAAACGACCAGCGGTACAAAGGCTCTGCCCGGCGGTGCTGCAACGCCAACGAGCAGTGAATGGTTGCACCGCGGGGGTAGTCCGCATTCTGTGAGACACGGACCACGACCTATACCATCCCTTCCTCACGGTCGCGTCGAGCGGTGATTTGCTGCTGGTGACGACCACCACCGGGGCAGC
>DATCGV010000007.1:0-99991 GCA_036508755.1 Candidatus Limnocylindrales bacterium
ACCTGGCCGTGGTCGACGCTCGACGCAACGACCGACGCGAATGCACCAAAGGCCGCCGTCAGCATCAGCACGAGTAGCGGCAGGTTGGCCGTGGCCGCGTGCCGCGACACGGTCCGCAGGCCGACGACCGCCACGAAGTCGCGACGTCGCGCAGCGAGCCCGCCGAGGCCGCGGACGGGCAGCGGGTACAGGCGCATCGCGACGATTCCGGCGGCCAGGCCGCTGAGCAGCGGCACGGCCGCGAGCAGCGGATCGAAGCTCGCCGTAGGTGTGGTCGCGCCAACGGTCAGCCCGCGTTGGCGGAGCAGGAAGGCCGCCAGCACGGCGATGCCGACGATGGTCGCCTCGATCACGAGTCGACGCGGTGGTACGCGAAGCACGGGCGGATCGTCGCGCTCGAGCTGGATGAGCGGCCGCCGCGCCGCGGGCCACGTGGCAGCCACCAGAACGAGGATGGCCGCGCCCGCGACCACGACCGCCAGCACCGGCGACAGAGGGTTGTCACGTGCTGGCACGGCAAACACGGCGAGCAGAAGTCCGACCAGCGCGGCGCTGCCGGCGAGGATGACTGCCTCAAGGAGCTGCGCACCCAGCAGCAGCCTGCCGGACGCGCCGCGGCCGCGCGCCAGCAGCAGCGCGCGCCTGCGGCGCCGGACGAGGAGGATCGCGAGCATGGCTATGGCCCCGGCGGCCAGGCCGAGCAGGCCAACGGCAGCGATTGACAGGACCGACTCAGACCGCGCGCGCTCGGTGGCGAATCCGTCGAGGACCCCGAGCAGGCCACTGCCGAGGGAGACGCCGTTGACGGTGACCTCCGACGACACGGTGTGCATGAAGCGGGTGTCCGTGGGCGCGACGAGCAGACCGAGGCGTTGCAGGTCCGGCTGCAGCGACTCGGCCTGGTCGGCATCGAGGCGCGCGGGGTCGATCGCGAAGTGCCAGTCGTAGTGGAACGGCAGTTGGCCGGCCGCGAGGTTCGCGTAGGCCTCGGCGGGGAAGTAGGCAGTCGCATAGATGGCCTCGACTCCGTCCGCTCCCTGCTTCAGAGAAGGCTGGAGCAGGGCACTGCCAATCCAGACGTCCGCGTTCGGGTCGAGCGGCTCGTAGAGACCGACCACGTCGATCTCCGTCGGCGCGATCACGAACGCCGTCTTCGGCACGAATGGATCGCTGCCGTCGAGGGTGATGTTGAAGTGGTCGCCCACGTGCGCGCCGATAGCGTCCGCCTCGGTGGTCGACAACGCCGCCTCGAAGACGGTCGGCGCGGCTTGGTTGATGTCGCCTGTCTGCTGCCCGACCCGAATCTGCTGCAGCTGCATACCGCGATCGACCGGCCACCGGCCGGCGGTGAGCCGAGTCGAGTCGGTCAGGCCGTCCTGATAGCGGAGGGAGAGGACAACGATGGACTGCGGGACGATGAAACGGACGGAAGTGAAGCCCTGAACACGGTTGGAGATCAGGCCGTCAATGGAAGGCGGGAAGTCGGCCTCGCGCGCGTCGCCGTAGGCCTGCACGGCCGACACACCGCCGCCGGTGCCCGCCCCGATGAACCCGTTGGCGTACAGCCACACATCCCGCTCGACCGGGGACGCCCTCGCCACGGCATACCGCACAGCGTCGTCGCTGACGCGGTTGAAGACGCGCGGCGCGGCGGCAAACAGGAAGCTCGTCGACGCGACGAGGGCGAAGAGCAGCAGCAGGATCCCTGTCTCCGTCCGGAGGCGTCGCAGGAGCAGCGCGGCTGCCGACAAGGCTGACAACTCAGTCTTCCCCCAGGCGCAGGATGCTACCGACGCCGATGCGCCGCAGAACCGTGGCGAGCACAGCAACCGCCATGCCAAGCGCGACCACCATCACCAGGTCGAGGACAAGAATCCGGTCCCATGGCAGCTGTACCAGCACCGTCGGGACGGGGGTCGTCGCCTGCTGCGTCACGGTGATGAACGGCAAAGCGATCCAGCTGATAACGACGCCGATGACGGTCCCGGCGACCAGGCTGACGACCACCAGGCTTGCGTTCTCCAACCACAGCCAGCCTGAAAGCTGGCGCCCTGACAGGCCGAGCGCGCGGAGGAGCGCGAACTCGGTCCGGCGCTGGCGGGCAGAGACAGCAGCGCCGACCACGAGGGCCACCAAAGCGAATGCTCCCGTGGCCACGAAACCAAGCAGCAGGGCACCGATGATCCCGAGCGCCACCGGATCGGTGCTCAGGCTGCGGCCCCTTTCGACGGCACTGACGACGTTCGGACTGTCGAACGGATCGGCACGCAGCGCGGCGGTCACCTGCGCGGACGTCCCCGGCGTCACCGCCATCCACCACTCGTCGACGTTTCGGACGGCGCCTGTGGCTCCATGCATGCGCAGTTGCGCCTGCAGGCGCAGCAGGTCCAGGGTGGGCTCGTCGAACGCCAGCAGTGGTCTCGCCGGGTCGGTGGTCGGGAAGGCGTCGACGATCCCGGCGATCGAGAGAGTCCTGCTGACCCCGTCCATGGTCACTTTGATGGTCTGGCCCGGCGCCGTGCCGCTGGCCGCCAGGAAGGCCGGATTGGTGACGACCGGAACCGTGGCATCCAAGGCGTCGATCGCAGCGGAGATGAAGATCACCCGTCCGGCCAGCGCGCCGTCGGAGAAGAACGAGTCGCTGTCGCTGCCCACCTGGACGACCATTCCCTGGAGATCCGAGGGCGCCACCGGGTCGAGCAGGCCGGTCCCCGGCGCGAGCCGTGCCGCCCAGCCATCCATCGGGAGGGCCGCCCAGGGGCCGTCCGAGGCGGCGGCGGCGGACAGGCTGGAGACGCCGACCCGGGCGGCCTCGGTCAACGTGTTGTCGGGGAGCGACACGTCCAGTTCGAGCCCAGCGAGCTCGAGGGGGCCGTCGAGCTGGCCGAGCGGCAGGACGATCGCGGAGTCGGACCCGGCGATAGTGATGGGTGCCGAGCTGAGCCGGTACAGGAGCCCGTGCGCATCGCGGACGATGGCAATGGCACTCATCTTCAGGTCGGTCAACGTCTGTGGGTCGATGGGCGTGGGCTCGCTCGACTGCCCGAGCTGGAGATCCGTGGGCAGCTGGACGATCTTCTGGATGTCGAGCACGGGCACCAACCGGAGATAGGTAGCGTCCTCCGGCAGGGTCGCGAGCTGCGGCGCCGGCCGGCCGCTGCGCAGGAGGGCCATGAGCTGGTCGAGGGGCTCCGTCGATTCGTCCGGCCTGAAAGTGACTACGGAGGCGGCAGCAGCGCTGTCGAGCGCGAGGAGATCGACGCTGCCCTTGGCCAGCGAGACGCCGCGCGCGATGCGCTCGACGGGCATCGCGGCCTTCACGCCCGCAATAGCCGCGTAGGCGGCCGGCAACACAGGCGCCTTGCCGGCCCCGGTGCTGACGGCCGCCCGGACATCGGCACCGACCTGGTAGGCCGCCTGGTCCCGCTGCGAGGTCGACCAGGTCGCGGAGTACGAGAGCGCGAATACGCCCAACGACAGTGCGAGCATCAGCAGCAGCGCGGTTCGCGTGTAACGCAGCGGGCGCCGCGCGAGCTGTCGGGAGCCGAGCGACGCAACGACGTTTCGCCCTCGACTGACCCAGCCCTCCAGGACGACGGCCAAGAGAGGCAGGACACGCAGCGCGAGGATGCCTCCGGCGAGAAGGCCGAGGGCGGGCGCTGCGACGAGCAGGGGGTCGAAGCCGAGGCTGCCCTGGACCGTGCTCGTCAGCGGTGCGCCGTAGAGCCGCAGCTGCCACAAAGCGATGACCGAGACGACCAGGAGTGCCACGTCGAGACCGAACCGGTGTCCGAACGTCCGCGTCTCCTGCCGGGAGAGGTCGCGCTGCTCCGAGGTGAAGTTGCGGGCGGCGAGGAACGCCGGCAGCACGAGCAGCACGAGGCAGACAAGACCGGCCGCGCCCGCGAGCAAGTAACCGTCGGTGGTGACCGTCGGCTCGATCTTCAGCCCGATGTCGGCGAGCGGCCCGGCGACGTCGAATAAGCTCGCCTGCACGACGGCCAGCCACGGGGCAAGCAGGACGGCCGGGACGACCAGGAGGAGCCCTTCAACGAACGCCAACCAGGCGATGTGGCCGGGGCCTGCGCCGCGGGATCGAAGGAGCGCCGTCTCGACGCGCCTGTGGTCGACCAGCAGGGAGGCCGTCAGGACGATCGCGTAGGCGGCCATGACCGCGAGCTGCGCCATGAGCAGCAGCACCTCGGTCCGGCTGACGAGCAGCGATCGCTCGACGCTCCCGAGGATGTCGGGCAGGCTGGTTGCGACTGCGACGGTGCCGGCAATCGTCCCAGCCACGCGCCCGGAGAGGGCCGCGACACCGCGGTGAATCCCAGCAACGTTGTCTATGGTCAGCCCGTCGAAGTCGGGAAAGGCGCGCCACTGCACCTTGATCGACGTCAACGCCGGGTTGTGCAGGATGCCGTCCGGCGTGGTGAGGAATGGGCCGAGGACGCGATCCTTACCGCTCTGGACGATCCCGGTCGTGAGCTGCGCATCCCCGTACCAGTACGCGTCCGCAGGGTCGTCAATTGAAAAGGTGCCGACCAGGCGGACCGGCACCGGTGCCGGCTGATCGACGCTCGGCGCGACCAGGGTCAGCTGGTCCCCCACGGACAGGTGCAGGTCCGCCGCAACGGCATCCAGGACCACCACCTGGAGCGGATCGGACGCGCTGCCTGCCTGTGGCCAAGCTCCCTGAATGAGTTGGGCGTGGTCGGGCAGGCCGTCGAGGAAGCCGAGGGCGGCCTGGTCAACCGTCTGAGCACCGGGCCGGGCCGGGAGTTCGAGAGTGGCGGCGGCTCGCCCGTCGCGGACGATCGAAGCCTGTAGCGGCGCCAGGGCTTGCTGCAAGTCGGACTGCATCTCTGAGTCCACTCCGGCCACGTAGTCCGGCGTGCCATACAGCGAGATCTGGACGTTTGTGTTCGCGGGCGGGGCGTCGTCCAGCGTCCGGCGTAGGCCGGCCAGGGCCGCGGCAGACGAATAGATCGGCCCGGCGGCGAACAGGATTGTCGCCAGCAACGTGATCAGCCACGCGGCGGCGACGATCGGCCAATCGGCGCGAGTCCGGCGAAGGCTGAGCCGCCATCCGGCGGCCAATGAGCGCACCAGCGATCCCCCTCAAGCTGGGTTCAGGGCTAGGTTCTACACCGAAACGCCTCGGGCCGCGGCGCCTGCTCCGACCGCTTACGACGCCGACTGTCGCGCCCGGCCAACTGAATGGTCGGGGTGGCCGGATTCGAACCGGCGACCCCCTGCTCCCAAAGCAGGTGCGCTACCACTGCGCTACACCCCGACGGATTCGTGCTCACGAACCGCACATAACTCCGAATTCCGACTGCAGAGCCTAGCCTGCACCGCTCATTGCTGCAGATCGCCGCTCGTCGTCCACTGGGTCACAGCGTCAACACACGCTCGCGTCGTAGGGGCCTTGTGTTACGCCCGTGCTCGTGATCGTCAACTGTTGGTCGGTGGGTGGGTAGACCGTCGTTTCGAAGAACTGAACATTGGCTGGCCGATAGGTCAGGACTACGTACCAAGGCGGAGGAGGAGGCGTCAATTCGGTGGCCCACTCGTTGAATAGGTAAGACTTGCCAGCCTCGACGGTCACGCCGAGGTCGTCGTTGATCCCCGCGACGACGTCGACGTAGGAGTCGTTGACTATGTTCAGTTGGAACGGGCAAGAGCCTGACGGGTGTGGTGTGGTCGGTGGCGGAGTGACTACCTGACCAACCGAGTTGTTCAGCGCCTCTCCCAGCGCTTCGCCGTTGTCGTCGAAGATCTGCCACGCCTCGGTGTAGAACCAATGGCTGTACACGCTCGGTCCATGCTCATTCACGAATGTCCCGTTGGCGTGCACGACCCAGGCGATCGGCAGATCGCCATAAGGTCCGCTGATCGCCCGCGGTACGTCGCGGCCGCGCATGGCCTCGACCGAGAGGATCTGCGCCGGCGCGACGACACGGCCGTACACCCGCTCCGTCGTCGCGATGTCTTTCATAACCCACGCCGCGGCGGCGTCCGCAGTCCACTTGGGGTGAAGCCCGTCAGCGATGTGCACCGAGTAGCCGGTCGGTACCGGCATCATTGATGCAGTCGCCTCAGCACTCGCCGTGGGGGTTTCTTCGAGCGTAGGTGAAGGTGTTGCCCAGGCCATCGTCGGCGACTCGGCGGGAACCGCGGTCGGCAATGTGGAAATCGACTGAGTGCCAGCCGCGCTGGCTGTGGGCGGTGGTTGAGGTTCCGAAGGGATCGCCGGCGAGCCCGCAGGACTCGAGGCACACGACACCGCAGCGATCAACGCGACCAAGCCCACCGCAAATCGCCGCAAACGCGTCACCGCGACAGCTCTTGCCTGAAATTCCACGCGCTAAGCCTCTACCGCGGTTGGTAGCCGCACAAGTGCCCACTTGGCAGCTCGCGCTATTGACTGCCGCTGTGACCGCCGAGATCGGGCGCGTCTTTCAAGGTCCGCCTGAACCGCACAATAATCGACGCGTTTTCGCTCGTCTGACTCACGCTTGAAGGCGGCGAGCCTGCACCGCTCGGGCACGAAAGGCTCCCAAAGCAGGTGCGCTACCACTGCGCTACACCCCGACGGATTCGTGCGGGCGAACCACACATGACTCCGAGCCCGACTGCAGAGCCTAGCCTGCACCGCTCATCGCTGCCACGGCGAGCGGCTAGCGATGCAGCTCAGGGCAACTGTGCCAGCCAGAAACCTCCGTTTGAAGATACGAGTAGATCTTCGCCTGTTGGCGATAGCCAGAACCCGGTTTCGCTGTCGGGAGCGGTGGGCAACGCGATCGTGTCGCCGCTCGGCCATAAGCTCGGCACGTTATTCGAACCGATCACCAGCACCGTTGATCCGTTAGCCGAGCCGGTGATCCAGCCAGAGAACGCCTCGTGCCCCAGCTTGGTGCCGTCCGGCGAGTAGGTAGTGAGACCGGTGTCGTCGGACACGAGGACGTCGTCTTGCGCATCCCACGCAAAAGTAGGGCCGTTGCGGCTACCCGCAATCGGTATTACGGCGACGTCGCCTGTCGCGAGCGCCAGTACGCCGTAGTAGGAAGCCGGGTTGCTTGGGTTCACCTTGCTCGCGGGCATCAGGTAGGCGCCCGATGGGCTAAATCGAGCGGCAAGGTCGGCCACCGTCGTCCCGTTGCCCTGCACGACGGTCGTGAGCCCTGGCCAGGCGAACGCCTCCATCCAGCCGTTGGTCGAATGGCCTGGCCCGTCGGGATGCGCGACGACGAGCGTGTCGCCCGCCGGCGACCAGACGATCGGGAATCTAGGCTGCGAAGTGGTCAGCGTTCCGTTGGACCACACACTGAACTGCGGCTGAGGCACTCCATGGAGGTACGGCAGAAACCACAGCACGGCCGCCGCGCCGAGCCCGTTACCCATTGCGTCGCAGCACGGAAAAGACAAGAAGGAAGTCGTGCGGTCCCTGACATTGACGATGATCGCCGGGGCGTCGACCTCGTGATGCGGGTTGCTCGGCATCGACGACTGCTTGTAGGCCACGAATTCGTCGTCCGTAAGCCACGTGGGCTCGAGTAACCCGTCGTATGAGCCGACCTGCTGACCGGCGGCGTCGACCACGACCAACCCACAGACATCCTGCTCCTCTAGGAGTAAGTAGCTCCCGCCGGGCGACCAGTGCGGAGTGACACCGCCGGTGGTGGGAATCTGGGTCCAACTCAGCAGGATCCCACTCGGTGTTGGGGGTGGTGTCGGTGCGCTCGGCGGCACGATTGACGGCGGGGCGGAGGTTGAGGGAGTAGGAGCCGCCTGGCTGGGCGTCGCGGGCGGTGGAACGGGCGAAGACCACAGGCTGGGGGCGACCGACGACTGAGTGGTCGGCGCTACCGAAGGCGCGGGTGAGTTTGTCTCGGCTGAGGCGACGGTTGACGGCGAAGCGCTGGATGCTTCCAGCGAGGGCGGCGGCAGGGAAGAACACGAGATCGTGCCGGCCGCCACAGCCAAACAGAACGAGACTCGCAACAACCGCATCGCCATCGTCCTCCGTCTGCTGGACGCGGCACAGCCTCAATCTCTGGCGTGGCGCGGGCAAGTGCCGAACGGCGCTCTTTGCGACGTCTTAAGACCGAGTCGAATACCACAATAATCGGCGCCGTTTCGCTCAGCGACTTCACGTTTGAAAGGGTCGGGCGTGCACCGCTCGGGCACGAAAGGCTCGCAAAGCAGGCGCGCTACCACTGCGCTACACCCCGACGCGATTCGTGCTCGGGACCCGCAGATGACTGCGCAGTCCCAACTGCAGGAAGCCTAGCCTGCACCGCTCATTGCCGCCACATTCAAGGACGGGACCGTCTTTGTCAGGCGGCGCCAGGCCGTCAGCTACCAGCCGCCGGCGCCGTTGGGCACGGCAGTTCCGGACCTGGCCCAGGATTTCCGGGCTCGGCCTGCTCCATCACGCCGTCGCGGCGGACGAACAGCACCTTTGCCAGCGTGCCATCCGCCGAACCGCTGCCGAAGACCGCTCCATCGAGGGTGGCCACGGAGATCTGCCACGGCAAGGGTGGGACACCCGGCACCGTAGCCGTCAGCACTAGCCCCGCCTCGTTGCAGACAACTGGCGAGCCAATCGCGACGCCGTTTACGCTGGCCCTGACTGGCGGTCCGTCGATGTTTGAGATCACATACTCGAACGGAACCTTGCCTCCGAGCTGGTCGATGCCGTCACCGCCAACGGTGGTCAGCCACTCACCGCTCGCTGCGTCGTAGAAAGCGGCGGCACAGATCCGGTCGGCGTCGACCATGGACGCTCCCGGCGCCGGCGATGGCGTGTTTGCAAGCGCCATGACGACGGCGACGACCGTCCGGTCGAGGATCGGAGCGCTCTCGCCCGCACCCACCGCTTTGACCAACTCGACGATGCGCGCCGCCGGATACATCTGTGCGACGTTGTCCTCGACGGTCTGCCGCACGCCGGGATCTGGTGCGCCGGTCTCGCTGAAAGCGAGGCCCGATTGGGACGCGAGATGGTCAAGCGAACACGCCCCCGCCGCAGCGCCAGGCGAAGAGTTGGCAGACGGTGTTCCAGGCGCTGAGGCTGTGGTGGAGACGACCGGGCCAGGAGTTAGCGTAGCGATTGTTCCCGAAACGCTGGGCAAGGAACCGCCGACTATGGCGCGCTCTCCCACCGGTTCGGTCAGGTTGACAGTCAGCGGGTATTCAGGGTTGCCCTGGCAGGTCTGAGGACCAGGCAGGGGCATGACCGGCACGGTGATCGTGATCGTGGTCGGCTTATAGGCGACGATCGGCGGTAGAAGGCGTCCCGCTGGGCTAGTACCACTCGCGCAGTCTTCCTCGTCGATCATCAAGTTGACGCTCGTCGAGTCTGGGGTCACTTGGCTGACGATGCGCCATGTCGCGGGTCCTGGCATCGGGCTAGCCGTCGGGCTACTCGACACCGGAGCGCCGCACGCCGCGAAGATGATCGACACAGCGGCGCACACGACCAGGCGCTTCGCCGATCTCACTGTCCAAGTGTCGTGGGCGCGATCAGATCTCGACAAGGGCCGGATGTCGTTATGGATTGGATCCGCGCCAGGCGAAACGCACAATAATCGACGCACTTTCGCTCACCGGCTTCAAGCTCGAATCGGGGTTAGCCTGCAGCGCTTGAGCACGAAAGGCTCCCAAAGCAGGTGCGCTACCACTGCGCTACACCCGACAGATTCGTGCGGGCGAACCGCACATAACTGCGAGATCCCGTCTGCAAAGCCTAGCCTGCAGCGCTCATCGCTGCTATGGCGACAAGGTGCGGGAGCTCGATCAGCGTCTTCCTTCGACAGCTTGTCGCTGCCATCGCTCGGCTGGAATTCGATCCGGCTAGTGCAGCCAACCGATGAGTGAACCGTCGTAGAAGTCGACCACGACGACGACGCCAGGGCTGCTATCCCTGTCGAGGCATAGCGGATCGGCCGTCGACGGCATCTGGTCCAAGTAACCAGGCGCACATGTCGGCGCTGCGATCGCCCCCTCGAGCCTAACTAACCAAACGGGCTTGCGGTCTGGGGCATCCCTCGGCGAAAAGGGATCGAAGTCGAACCCGGCCCAGACGACGGTAGGTGGAGTCGAGCCGGTCGTCGGCACGAGTGCGATGGCTCGTTGTTGGGCCTGCTCGCGACTGATCCCGCCCGGCCATGCTGTCGGACCAACTGAGCAGCACGAGACGCTCTCTGGAGCAGGCGATTCCGACGAGTTTCTTTCTGGACCTGGAGATGCTGGCCCAGTCGCGCAACCGAGAACGAACAGGGCCGTGATCAGCGAAGACGCACTGCGCGCAAGCACCTGATGCCTCCAGTTAGAAGTGCCATCACCCTACGGAGGCGATTCGCACGGCGCCAGTGCCAGACGTAACCTCAACTCTCCAGACTCGCTCGAACGAAACGCACAATAATCGACGCGTTTTCGCTCGCCCGACTCACGCTTGAGAGCGCCCAGCCTGCACCGCTCGGGCACGAAAGGCTCCCAAAGCAGGTGCGCTACCACTGCGCTACACCCCGACGTCCCCGCAGAATAGCCGGACGACCGTTTCTCGCCGAGGCTGGCTGGCTTCAGCGGACCGTAATTCGCTAGGGCCGCCCACGCGCAAATCCGGCGTGTCTGTCGATCGCTCCGGGCACCCGCACCGTCCGCCACGATCAAGGCGTGAGCCTGCCCCCAGGCAGGCCCTCCCTCAGACGGTCAGGCGGTTTGATTCGTTCGACGGACTTTCCCGCTACTGCCGTCGGCCTTCATTACACGGCGTAATCAGCGAGATCAGTCGGCCGTGTCGTCCGCGTTGTCCGAACCACCTTGCCAACCGTCATTGGAAAAGGTGGGGATGAAGCGATACCCGCGACCCGGAACCGTGGCGATGAAGCGTGGCCGGCGGTAGTCGTTCTGGAGCTTGACGCGCAAGCCGCGGATATGGCGGTCGACGATGTTGCTCTCGGCAACGAAGTCAGTGCCCCAGACGACGTCCATGATCTCGTCGCGCGTAACGACACGGCCGCTGCGACTCGCCAGCAGGTACAGCAGACTCTGCTCGATGCTGGTCAGGTGAATCTTCGAGTTACCCGTGCGGACCTCTCTGTTGAGGATGTCTATCTCCATCTCACCGAGTCTTATCGTCGGCACGATCGCACGGTCCACGCCCGATGCGCGTCGGGTGACAACGATGGCCCGCGCGAGAAGCTCCTCGGGCGAGAAGGGAACCGTCAGGATGTCGTCCACGCCCAGGTCAAAGGCCTTCAACTTCGTGGCGAGGTCGCCGCGCCGGGTGAGGCCGAGAACTGGCGTCACGCTGGCGGTCAGGCTGTTCGACGCGCCAAGACGCGCCAGTAGTTCACTGCTCTGCTCATGGTCCATGTCGACCACGGCAAGGTGCGGTGACCAACTGTCGAGCAGGCTAGTGGCCTCCGCGAGCGTGCTTGCCGCACTCACCACGAATAGGCCGTGGTTAAGGGTCAGCCGCACCAGATCGACGACGATCGGGCGATCCAGAAGGAGCAATGCGCGGCGCGCGTCGTCGGGCAAAGGCATCGTTGGGTGCGTAATCTGAGGTCCCTCTATGCCCAACAGGCGCCGTAGTGAGATCCTCGCGATAAGCCCGCCAGGTCCGCGCCCGCTGCGTCCTTACAGTAGTCCTGATGCGCGGGAAGCTGCCACCACAAACCTCGTTCTCCTTCTAGGCGTGGCTCGCGTCCTCTAGCCGGCGCCGATCCTCCGTCTCGAGCTGGAAAGTGCTGTGCTCGATGTCGAAATCATCGGCGAGGCAGTCGGAAAGAGCGTTCAGCGCCTTGACCGGGTCGGCGCCATCGCCCAAAACGACGTGCGCCGAGACGACGTTCATGCCCGAGGTGATCGTCCAGGCGTGCAGGTCGTGGCAGTCCACGACGCCGGGCGCGTCGAGAATGTGCTGTCGCACGTGAGCCATGTCGACGCCCTTGGGCGTCGCTTCCATGAGCACGCTCGTCGCGTCCCGAAGCAGCGAGATCGTGCGTGGCAGGATCAGGAGGCCGATCAGGATCGACGCTGCGACGTCGACCCAGGCCCAGCCCGTCAACGCGATCACGAGCGCGGCGACGATTACCGCCGCGGAGCCGCCCAGATCGCCCAGGACCTCGAGATAGGCGCCGCGGATGTTCAGGCTCTGACGCTGACCGTCGCGTAGGAGAAGCAGCGAGATGCCATTGGCGACGAAGCCAACGAGGGCGAACGCCAGCATCGGGCCGGACGCGATCTGCGTCTGACCGGACAGCCGTTGGAGGCCCTCGAAGAGCACGACGGCTCCGATCAACAGCAGCAGGCCAGCGTTCATCACGGCGGCGAAGATCTCGAGGCGCAGGTAGCCGAATGTGCGCTCGGAGGACGCCGGACGCCGCGCGAGCTGGATCGCAACCAAGGCAACGCCCAGCCCAACGACATCCGTCAGGACGTGTCCGGCGTCGGCAAACAGGGCCAGGCTGTTGGCGACGGCCGCGCCGATCAGCTCGACAACGAGGACAGCCAGCGACAGGCACAGAACTGCAGCCAGGCGCCCGCGATGGTGGAATGCTGCGGAAGCGTGGTCGTGTGCCATCAGGAGATTGTGCAAGGTTGGGGCCACGAGCGGTGTTGGAATAGGTGACAAGCTCGCACCGAGGCACCGAAATGCATGACGACGACGATCTGAACAGTCGCCTGACGGCGATGGAGGCTCGCGCGCCCGGCGCAAGACGACCGTTGCCGAACCTGAACCGGCCGGCGCGTCGGAGCCGACTGCTCGCACCAGTCGCGCTGGCGCCGGCGTTGCTGCTCGCGATCGCCGCGACGGCCGCGGCGGGCGGTGCCGTAGCCGGCATGCTCGCCGTCCAGGGTCATGCGGGCGCCGAGAACCCGGGCCAGCCACTGGCCGGCGCCGGGCTCGAGTGCATGAGCCCGCCGCAGGCCGCGTCGTACCTGGCCGGCCACGGCTTCACGAACGTCGTGTGGCAGGTGGAGGGTGGCTCCGTCTCAGGCAAGACCGGCACGACGACGCAGGAGGCTACCCCGCCGGCGCACGGCTACGTCGTCCCAGGCGCGTTCCTTGGCGATGGCCAGCTGATCATGATCATCGACCAGCGCGCCGACGCGACCGGTGTGGGCGCCTGCTTCAACGAGCCGATGCCGTGACGATCCGAGACGCCGTGGCGCCGTCAGAGGCGGCGCGCGACACGGTCTCCGCGCGCGACAGGCCGTCTGCGAGCACGGCTTCTTTCCCAGTGGCGACCGCCCCTCTGTACGACGACATAGTCAGGCGCCTGGTCATGGTGCTGGGCGACACGAACGAGGCAGAGGACATCGCCCAGGACGCGTATCTGCACGGATTCCGTGCGTGGGATCGATTTGATGGGCGCGACGTCCGAGCGTGGCTGTACACGATTGCGCTGCGGCTGGCCTTCAACCAGCTCCGTCGCAGAAGGCGCTGGCTCGCGATCGCGCCGCGCGTGCAGCCTGCGCCGTGGTCGGATCAGTCCGATCCCGACCTCTGGCGGGCGCTTCAGAAGCTGGACGCTCAAGTCCGCGCGGCACTGCTGATGAATGTCCTTGACGGCTACACCCAGTATGAGATCGCCCAGATGTTCGGGGTCGCGGAGGGGACAGTGTCGTCGTGGCTTTCCCGCGCGCGGACCGTGCTGCGCGCTGACCTTGCGCCACCGGGCTGATCCCAGGGTCGCTAATCTCTGCGGATGCGCGTCGGTATTGCACTTCCCATCGGCGAGCGTAGACCGGAGCGAAAGGCCGCCTCGTATGAGCAGATGCGCGAGATGGCCGTCGCCGCGGAGGACGGCGGGGCGGACTCGATCTGGGTTGCCGACCACCTCTTCTATCGTTTCGACGATGCGCGCACGCATGGGCTGTGGGAGGCGATGACGATCCTCGCGGCATTGGCCGACGCGACCAAGCGCGTCGAGCTCGGGCCGCTGGTCATGTGCGTGCCCTTCCGCAACCCGGGGCTCATCGCCTGGATAGCTAACACGATCGACGAGGTCAGCGCTGGCCGCTTCGTCGTTGGCCTGGGCAGCGGGTGGTCGGAGGACGAGTTTCGTGCCTTCGATTTCCAGTTCGACCGGCGCGTGAGCTACTTCGCGGAGTCGCTGGAGGTGATCGTGCCGCTGCTGCGCAACGGCGAAGCCAATTTCGAGGGCCGGTTCGTGAAGGGCACGGCAGAGCTCCGACCGCCGGGGCCGCGCGCGGGCAAGGGCGGACCGCCGATCCTCATCGCGGGCACCAAGCCACGCATGATGTCGCTCATCGCCAAGCACGCGGACCGATGGAACAGCGTCTGGTACGGACTGCCGACCGACGACTTCCGCCACGAACGGCACGACCTTGAGCAGGCCTGCGCCGCGATCGGGCGCGACCCGAAGACCGTCGAGGTCAGTGCGGGTCTTCAGGTCTCCGAACAGAGCGGGCCGGCCAACGACCTCGAGTTCCTGTACGGCAGCGCCGACCAGATCGCGGACGGCCTGGGCAAGTGGCGCGACGAGGGCGTCACCGAGGTGATGTGCCGCATGGAGCCACCATCAGTCGAGCTCGTGGAACGAATTACGGAAGCCGCGCGGCAGGTTCGCTAGCAACTATCGCCTTCACCGACGATTGCCGGTCGCGCTTTCCGACCAGACCTTCGGCATCGTCGAGGCGCGCCAGATATGGCCGCGCCTTCAACCGGCTGAAGATCTCCCGCGCGCGCTGAGCCCAGGCGGGCGCGCGCGGGTCGCTGGGCACGAAGGTCACGGCATCCAGCAGGATCTCGGCCTCCGGGAAGTGGAAATCTGCGGCCCCAAGCTCGTCGGCGATACGGACGAAGTGGGCAGCCGCCTCCGGACCGCGACCATCGAGCGCAGCGCGCATCCCGGCGACCCAGGCCTTCATCGCGCTGGGCCAGACGCCTGAGCGCGGCTCAGCTTCGATCTCGCGTCCAATCTGCTCGAAACCAACGCGATCACCTGCGCCTGCGGCCGCGCGTGCTGCTATCGGCAGAACGCCAAGCCAGAAGTCGTGCCACAGGTCCACCGCCCGCTTGGCAGCCGCCTGAGCACCTGTCGCATCGCCATCGAAATAGTCGGCGATTGCTTCCGCCCAGTTGAGCGCGGCGTTGAGCTGGACTTCGTCGATGCCCTGTGCCGCGGCCTGCGCCTCGGCCAGCACAGCCCGGGCATCTTCGCCCCGGCTCACGCGATAGAGTGCCCGGGTCGCGAGAGAACGCGCTCGATCCCCAGCAGCAACAGCCTGAGCAAGCGTGTCGTCTTCCATGGCCAGCGCCCCATCCCAGTCCTCGCCGACGACGTGCATGTACATGGCCGCGGCTCCGGTTTGCCACTGGTAGATGCTCGCCTGACCCATTCGGCGCGCAATGCCAATGCTGTCCATGACAACCTCGATTGCGCGCTTCGGGTCGTCCTCGTGTATGGCCGCAGCAAGGTTGTTCCGAGCTCGCAGCTCGAGTTCAGTCATACCCTCATCGATCGCCATCGACAGGGCCATCTCGTGCAGCGCACGGGCTTCGCGCCGGCGGCCGAGGGTGGACATCGCCGACGCCTTGTTGAGCAGCGCCTCGGCGATGACGTCGTCGAGGTTGAGCTTCTCAGCGACGCGCAAGGCGCGATCGGCGCTATCGATCGCCTTTTCATCGTCCACAGTGCGCATGTACGCGCGAGCAAGGGTTGCCAGCAGCAGCGCGCCGGCGTCCCCGTCCAAATGGTCGGCGTGCTCGTCGACCGCGGTTTCCAGCTCGTGAACGGCGTCCAACAGCTGGCCGGCATCGATCAGGATGCGGCCGAGCAGAGCCGACGTTCGTAGCACAGCAGCGTCATCGCCGAGCGAGCGATAGATCGCCAACGCGTCGCGCGCGAACCTGGTGGCACTCTCCACTTCGCCGCTTGCGACTGATGACTCGGCCGACAAGGTCAGCAGTCCTGCCCGCTCGGCATCGACGGCCGTCAGCGCGAGCGCCTGTCTGAGAAAGACGACCGCCTGTTCGTGCACACCCAGGGTGGCGGCTCGTCCGGCCGCCGCGCGGAGGGCGAGTCTTGGCTGCGCTCCAAGCGCATCCCGCTCTGGCCCCTCCGTAGATGCCCCGTAGGCAGCGACGTAATGAGTGGCCAGGACACCCGCCAGCTCGTCATCGCCGAGCGCCTCGAAGTAGCGCGCGGCGGCCAGATGTCGGGCGCGGCGGTCACGCCGCGCGAGCCTGCTGTAGGCGACCTCGCGGATGAGCGACTGGACGAAGCCGTACTGACCGCGGTCGGGCGAGCGAGGGTCGGCTTCAACGTCCAGGAACTCGCGCCGCGCGAGCGCGCGCAGCCTGGGTTCGAGCACGTCGTTCGTGCTGCCCGAGACAGCCGCCAGCGCCTGCAGCGTGAAACGTTGGCCGAGCACCGAGGCATCCTGGAGCAGGCTCCGGTCCGCCGGATTGAGCGCGTCGAGGCGCGAGGCAATGAGCGAGCGCAGCGTCTCGGGGACAGCGAGCTCGCCCAGCTCGCCCGTGGGTCGGTAGGCGCCGTCGACGAGCTCGAGCTTGCCGTCAGCGACGAGCATGCGCACGGTCTCGACCGCGTAAAGGGGAATGCCGTCGGCGCGCTCCAGGATGGTCGCTACGGCCGGTGCGGGCAAGCCCGGGGCCAGCCCGGCGAGCAGCTCTCGCATATGCGCGTCGCTCAGCGGCTCGAGCGTCAGGACCGTCACGAAACGCGCGTTGCCCCACCCCTTCCGGCGTTCGTACAGCTCCGGGCGCGATAGCGTGATCACCAGCAGGGGCAGGTTCTTCGACCACTCGAGCACGTGCTCGATGAAGTCGAGCAGGCCGTTGTCGGCCCACTGCAGGTCTTCGAAGACAAGCGCAGTCGTGCCCTGCGCGGCAATGCGTTCGAAGAACATCCGCCACGCGGCAAAGAGCCCGTCGCGGCCGCCCGGTGGAGCGGGCTCGACGCCGAGCAGAGTCAGCAGCGCGTGCTCGATCCAGGACCGCTCCCCGGCATCGTCGACGAACTGGGCGACCGTTTCGCCGATACGCGCCCGAGTCATGGCCTCGTCGTCGGTCTCTGAAAGCTCCGCGCGGCGACGGACCATCTCACCGAGCGCCCAGAAGGTCACTCCCTCGCCGTATGCGGGCGACCGGCCACGGTGCCAGAAGATCGTCTCGACCAGGCCATCGACGTACTTCTCGAACTCCCATGTCAGCCGGCTCTTTCCTATGCCCGCCGGGCCAACGATCGAGACCAGTCGCACACGCGGATCGCGACTTGACCCGTGGAGCAGGTCCTTCAGCTGACGGAGCTCTTCGTCGCGGCCGACGAACGGCGCCTCGAGTGCAACAGAGCGGCTCTGTCCGCCGCGATTGGCCACGACGCGCGTCGCCCGGAATGCCCGGACCGGAGCCGACCTGCCCTTGAGCTCCTGCGCTCCGACCGGCTCGAAGCTGACCGCGGCCTCGGCCGCGCGCATGGTCGCCTCGCCGACCAGGACCGTGCCGGCCTGCGCGACCGACTGGAGCCGGCTGGCGGTGTTGACGAGATCGCCGGCGACCATGCCCTGGCCTTCGGCTCCGATCGTGACGGCGGCCTCGCCGGTCAGGATCCCAGCACGCGCCTCGATGCCGGGGCCTAACGTTCGGACTGCGTCCATGAGCTCCAGCGCCGCCCTCACCGCGCGCTCGGCGTCATCCTCTTGCGCGGTCGGCGTACCCCACACGGCCATCACCGCATCGCCGATGAACTTCTCGATCGTTCCGCCGTGGCGCCCGATCGCCAGTCGAGCGATGCCGAAGTAGCGATCGAGGGTTTCGCGCACCTGCTCCGCATCGCGTTCCTCGGCGAACGGCGTGAAGCCGACCAGGTCGACGAAGAGCACGGTCACCAGCCGACGCTCAGCCTGGTGAGGCGCACCACTCTGGGCGTCGATCGACGGCGCACTACCTGTGCCGGCCGCGGCCTGCCCGCTCAGCCCAGCGCCGCACGAGGCGCAGAACTTGGCCGTCGGTCGGTTGCTCGTGCCGCAATTGGGACATGGCGCGGCCAGGGCGGCACCACACTCATCGCAGAACCTTGTACCGGGTTCGTTTTGAGTGCCGCAGTTCGCGCAGATCACGAGCGCACCCTCATCGGCCGCGATGATAGGCCTACGATCTGAGCATGAATTCGGCCCAGGCCAGGGCCCTGGTCAGATTCCTTGTAGTTGCGGTTCCGGCGCTGGTCGTGGCGACCGCTGTCGTGGGCGTGCTCCAGGACGGCCTGGGCGTCCCCAACCCGTCGGCGATCTACCTCGTGGCGGTGGTCGCCACGGCCCTGATCAGTGGCACGGCTGGCGCCATCGTCAGCGCCATCTCCTCATTCCTGCTCTACGACTTCCTGTTCGTCGAGCCGCGCTACACGTTCACGATCGACGATCCCCAGGAGTACCTGAGCGTCATCCTGCTGCTCTTCGTGGGCATCGTCGTCGGCCAGCTCGCGGCCCTTCAGCGGGCACGGACGCGCGATGCCGAGGCGCGCGAGCTCGAGGCACTTTCACTGTTCCGCCTCAGCCGCTCGCTCGCCACACGCGACTCTACGCCGCAGGTCCTGCCCGACATCGCGCGCATCCTGGTCGATGAGGGGCACATGGACCGCGTCCAGATCTGGATCGGCGCCGACGATGCGCGCGAACGGCTTGCCGCCGACTCGTCGAGCGAGCTACGCGCACCACTGCCGGCCGCGCACCTCGTCCTGCGCAGAACGCCGGGCGACCAGCCCGCCGAGTGGGTGCGCGTGCACGCGCCGAAGCTCAGGACTCGGGCAGAGTCGAATGTCGACGCCTACCGCGTGCGCATGGAGACGCCGACCGGACGCTTTGGCTCGATCTGGGCGTTTCGGAACCGCGGCGTTGGAGTCGGCCAGCCAGACCAGACGGAGACTCGGATGCTCGCGACGGCGGCCGATCAGGTCGGCCAGGCGCTGGACCACGACCAGCTGGCTGCCGAATCGGCGGCGGCGGAGATCGCGCGCCAGAGCGACGAGCTCAAGTCCGCGCTGCTCCAGTCGGTTTCGCACGATCTGCGCACGCCGCTGGCGACGATCCGCGCCGCGGCTGGCTCGCTGCGCCCGACCAGCGGCTTGAGCGATACCGAGCGGACCGAGAGCGCCGAGGCGATCGATCGTGAGGTCGAGTACCTGAACCGGATGGTCACGAACCTGCTCGACCTGAGCCGCATCGAGGCGGGTGCCCTGCACGCCGAGCGCGACGTGTTCGAGCTCGATGATCTGGTCAACCGCTCACTCGAACGGCTGCGGCCGCGTTTGGCGTCCCATCCGCTCGACGTCGCGCTCGACGCGCCGCCTGTCCTGGTCGACCCGATCTTTCTCGACAGCGCGGTCACGAATGTCGTCGAGAACGCGATCAAGTACACCCCGCCCGACGCGCCGCTGCGTATCTCCGTCCGCGACGGCGATCCCGGCCGCGTCACGTTGACCATCGAGGATGGCGGTCCGGGCGTGCCGGACGACGCGCTCGGACGCCTGTTCGACAAGTTCTACCGGGTTCCGGGCAAGCAACGAACCTCGCGCTCGGGCACCGGCATCGGGCTGGCTGTCGTGCGCGGCCTGGTCGAGGCGATGGGTGGTGAGGTCAACGCCCGGCGCAGTGAGCTGGGCGGGCTGGCCATAGACATCGACCTGCCGGCCGCGCCGCGCGAACCGACAGCGGACGCCGCACAGCCGGCGGTCGGCGCCGGAGCGGGCACGTGACGTCACGCGCGGAGATAGGTCCGACTGTGCTCGTGGTCGAGGACGACGATGAGCAGCGCGCGGTGCTCGTGCGCGACCTGCGCGCGCGCGGCTACCGGCCGTCAGAGGCGGTCGACGGCCGCGGCGCGATCGAACGCTGGGAATCGCGCCGGCCGGACATCGTCTTGCTTGATCTGGGCCTGCCCGACGTCGAAGGCGTGCGCATCATCCGCCACATCCGAGCCGAGGCCGCGACGCCGATCGTCATCCTCTCGGCACGCTACGAGGAGCGCCAGAAGGTCGAGGCACTCAACGCCGGCGCGGACGATTACCTGACCAAGCCGTTCGGCGTCGACGAGCTCAACGCCCGGCTGCGCGTCGCGCTGCGCCACGCGGCGGGCCGGACACCGTCCGACCCGGCCCGGCTCACCGCCGGCCCGCTCACGCTGGACATCGAGCGCCATCAGGTGACAGTCGGTGGCGCGCCGGTGGAGCTGACGCCGCGCGAATTCGAGATCCTGCGCGTGCTGATGACCAATCCCGGCCGTCTCGTGACCAAGGCCAAGCTGCTCCGGGCGGTGTGGGGAGAGGCGTATCAGTCGGAGGCCGGCTACGTCTACGTCCACGTCAGCCAGTTGCGGCGCAAGCTGGCCGGGGCGGACACGAGCGGTCGACTGGACCATTTGATAGTCACCGAACCGGGCGTCGGCTACCGCGTCCGGCTGCCGGAGGACTCGACCTAAGAGGTTCTTAAGGTCCGCAGGCGCGAAAACGGCCGCTGCCGCTTGGACCCGTGGTGCACGTTGGCTGCGTGAGGGACTCCAGGTACGGCCGGGCCGAGGGATCGGCCGACCGCTTCGACGAAACGGTGCCGCAGACGATCGACCACGAGCTCGAGCTGATTCGAACGGCGATCGCGATGGTTCGAAGCGGCGCGTCCCCGCGCGTCGTGGTTGCGAGCCTGAGCTTCGGCGATCAGCTTCTGCCACGGGCTCGGGCGTTGGCCGCGATGTCCGGCCTGCAAGCGACGCCGCTCTGGTCGCTGGACAAAAGCCAGCGTTCAATCGCGATCGAGCATCAGCTTGGCTGAGTCGAGGGGTAGCGTGCTGCTCGTCGAGGACGACGAGAGCCTGCGCACGATCGTGGGCCGCCATCTGCGCGGCCAGCGATTCAAGGTCGCTGAGGCGGCGTCGGCCGAGGAGGCCGTCGCGACGCTGACCAGCGGCCTGCGTCCAGACGTCGTCCTGCTCGACGTGAACCTGCCCGGCGACACCGGCTGGGACCTGTTGCGCGGCCCGTCGCTGGCCGCGGCCGACTCACCTGCGGTGGTCATCACAAGCGCCGGCGCGGTCAGCCCAAAGCGACTCGCCGAGTTCCGCTGCGCTGGCTGGCTGCCCAAGCCGTTTCCGATGGAGACGCTGGTCGACACGCTCGACCGACTTATCGCTCACGGAGGGAGCACAGAGAGGAAATGACTGACCTACACATCTTGGTCATCGCGCTGATCGTGTGCGCCGTGGCCGTCGGCTACGTATGGGTGGTCGAGAGGGTCCGCTAATGAACCTGATCGACGTGATAGCGGGTCTCGCCTCGCTGTTCGGCTTCGTCTACCTGCTGTGGGCGCTTTTGCGTCCTGAGGATTTCTAAATGGCGCTTGGCGATTTCCTGACGCTCGCGGCGCTGGCCGTCGCGATTCTCATCGCGACGCCCATCTTCGGAAGCTACATCTACAAGGTCATGGAGGGTGAACGCACCTTCCTGAGCCCGGTTCTGCGCCCGGTCGAGCGCGCCGTTTACCGCGTGAGCGGTATCGACGAGACGGCCGAGCAGGACTGGAAGGCGTACCTGATTGCCGTCCTCGTGTTCGCGGGGGTGGCGATCGTTGTCGGCTACGTGATGCTCCGCCTTCAGGACATGCTGCCGCTCAACCCGTCGGGCGTTGCGGCGCAGTCACCTGACCAGGCTTTCAATACATCGATCAGCTTCGAGACCAACACGAACTGGCAGAGCTACTCCGGTGAGACCGGAGCGAGCCACCTGATCCAGATGACCATGCTCGCCGTTCGCAACTTCACGTCCGCGGCGACCGGCATGGCCGTCGCCATCGCGCTTTTCCGCGGATTGACGCGACGCAGCGCGAAGACGCTGGGCAACTACTGGGTCGACCTGACACGTGGCGTGCTGTACGTGCTGCTGCCCGTGTCGATCGTCGGCGCCCTGATCCTCGTCTGGCAGGGCGCGCCGCAGACGCTCAGCGGTCCGCAGGCCGTGACAACCCTCCAGGGCACCGTCCAGAACATCGCACTTGGTCCAATCGCGTCGCAGGAATGGATCAAGGACATGGGCAACAACGGCGGCGGCTTCTTCAACGCCAACTCGGCCCATCCATTCGAAAGCCCAACGGCGCTCACGAACTGGCTGGAGATGTTCGCCATCTTGCTGACGGCATTTGCCCTGACTTACACGTTTGGCAAGTACGCCGGCAACAAGCGCCAGGGCTGGACGATCTTCGCGGCCATGGCGGCAATCCTGCTTGCGGGCTCGTTCCTGGCCATGAACCGCGAATACACCGGCAACCCACTCTTCCCATCGTCGGTCGATCAGACCGTCGCCGGCAACATGGAAGGCAAGGAGGTGCGCTTCGGCGCCCCAGTCAGCGGCCTGTTCATGGCGGTAACGACCGGCACGAGCACCGGCGCAGTTGACTCATCGCACGACACCGCCCAACCGATCGCTGGCCTCGTCCCGATCTTCAATATGGAGCTTGGCGAGATCACGCCGGGTGGCATCGGCGCCGGCATGTACGGAATGCTGATCATCGGCGCCATCCTTGCCGTCTTCATCGCCGGTCTGATGGTCGGCCGAACGCCTGAATACCTGGGCAAGAAGGTCGAGTCATACGAGATCAAGATGGCCATGATCACCGCGCTCGTCCTGGGCGCGAGCATCCTTGGCTTCACGGCGTTGGCGTCAGTGTTGCCTGAGGGACTGGCTGGGCCGCTCAACAAAGGCCCGCATGGGTTCTCGGAGATCCTGTACGCGTTCTCGAGCCAGACCGGCAACAACGGCTCTGCATTCGCAGGCATCAGCGTCAACACGCCCTTCTACAACGTCGCAGGCGGTATTGCGATGCTGATCGGGCGCTACGGAATGATCGTTCCGATCCTCGCCCTGGCCGGCTCCATGGCCGCGAAACGACGCGTGGCGGCGTCCCTGGGCACATTCCCGACCACCGGCGTGCTATGGACCGTGTTGCTCATAGGCGTGGTGATCATCGTCGGGGCGCTGACCTTCTTCCCGGCCCTGTCGCTCGGGCCGATCGTCGAGCAGCTCCTCCAGAACGCAGGAAAGACCTTCTGATATGTCCTTGCTCACTCGCTCCCTGATGTCGGTTGACCTGGGCCGCGGGACACGGCGCTTCCAGCGCTTCGTGACCCTCGGCGGCCAGAAGCCATCCAACGTCGAGCCACCACGGCCGCGCGGCGTGATGGATCCCGAGCTGCTCCGCGCCGCGCTCTTGCCGGCCGTGCGCAAGCTCGATCCGCGGCTGCTGGTCAAGAACCCGGTCATGTTCGTGGTCGAGATAACGGCCGTGCTCGTGACCCTGATCTGGCTCGGTGGCATCGCCGGGGTCAGCGCCCTCTCGACGGCGTCAACGCCCGGCTTCCAGTTCCAGATCGGGATCTGGCTGTGGTTCACGGTCCTGTTCGCGACATATGCCGAGGCCGTGGCCGAGGCACGCGGTCGTGCCCAGGCCGCGACCCTGCGTAAGACGCGCACCGAGACGCAAGCCAACCGGCGCAAGGCTGATGGCACGATCGAAACGGTCAGCTCGTCCGACCTGCGCAAGGGCGACATGATCGTCGTCGAAGAGGGCCAGACGATCGCCGGTGACGGCGATGTCGTCGAGGGCGTCGGCTTCGTCAACGAAGCCGCGATCACCGGTGAGTCTGCGCCGGTGCTCAAGGAGCCGGGTACAGACATTCGATCATCGGTGACGGGCGGAACGACCCTTACCTCTGATCGCCTCGTGATTCGGATCACCGCGGACCCGGGCGAGACGTTCCTTGACCGGATGATCGCCCTCGTCGAGGGCGCCAAGCGCCAGCGCACACCGAACGAGATAGCCCTGGCCATCCTGCTCGCGGGCCTGACCATCATCTTTCTGATGGCTACGGTCACCCTGCGACCGTTCGGCCTGTTCGCGGGCGCGACGGTGGACACCGTGGCCCTCATCGCCCTTCTCGTGTGCCTCATCCCAACGACGATCGGCGGGCTGTTGTCCGCCATCGGCATCGCCGGCATGGACCGCGTGGCGCGCTTCAATGTGCTGGCCATGAGCGGTCGGGCCGTCGAGGCGAGCGGCGACGTCGACGTCATCCTGCTCGACAAGACGGGCACGATCACGTATGGCAACCGTCTTGCCGCGTCGATCACCGCCGCTGCCGGTGTCAGCGAGAAGGACGTCTACACCGACGCCCTGTTGGCCTCGGTCCAGGACGAGACGCCCGAAGGACGCTCGATCGTCCAGCTGGCGCGCGAGCGCCTGGGCACGATCAACGCGGAAGGCGGCATGGGCGACGACGCGGGCTTCGCGCGGCTGTCCGGGCTGATCGCCGAGTTCCTGCCGTTCACCGCCGAGAGTCGCACAAGCGGCGCGCGGCTGACCGACGGCACGACCGTGCTCAAGGGCGCGGTTGACGCGATCGCCAAGGAGCTTGCCGCGCCGATCGCGCCCGAAATGCAGACCGCGGTCGACCGGATCGCGGGCCTCGGCGCAACGCCACTGGCCATTCGCCGCGAAGGCGCGTTCGTGGGCCTGATCGAGCTCAAGGATACGGTCAAGGAAGGACTGCCCGAGCGGTTCGCCGAGTTCCGCAAGATGGGCATCCGGACTGTCATGGTCACCGGCGATAACCCGCTGACGGCCGCCACGATCGCGCGCGAGGCAGGCGTCGACGACTTCATCGCCGAGGCCAAGCCCGAGGACAAGATCGCCTACATCCGCAAGGAACAGGCGGACGGCCACCTGGTGGCGATGACCGGCGACGGCACGAACGACGCGCCGGCGCTGGCCCAGTCCGACGTGGGCATGGCCATGAACAGCGGCACGTCGGCCGCCAAGGACGCGGCCAACATGGTCGACCTTGACTCCGACCCGACCAAGCTGCTGGAGGTCATCGCGATCGGTAAGCAGCTGCTCATCACGCGTGGCTCGATCACGACCTTCTCGATCGCCAATGACGTCGCCAAGTACTTCGCGATCCTGCCGGCGATGTTCTTCGTGGTCTACCCGGAGCTGAACGGCCTGAACGTCATGGGCCTGTCCACGCCCCAGAGCGCCATTCTGTCGGCAGTCATCTTCAACGCGCTGATCATCGTTGCCCTGATCCCGCTCGCCCTGCGGGGCGTGGCATTCAGGGCCGCGCCGGCGAGCGTCCTGCTTCAGCGCAACCTGCTGATCTACGGGGCCGGCGGAATCATCGCCCCCTTCCTGGGCATCAAGGCGATCGACCTGATCGTCTCTGCCCTGCATCTTGCCTAGAGGTCAGAGATGGGTTTCATCAGCCGCGTCCTTCGGCCGGCGATCGTCATGCTCCTCGCGCTCACGCTTATCACCGGCGCCGCCTATCCGGCGCTGATCACAGCCATCGCCCAGGTCGTCTTCCCGTCCCAGGCCAACGGGTCGATGATCGTCGTCAACGGCCAGACGGTCGGGTCCAGCCTGATCGGCCAGTGCTTCGATCAGTCCAAGTATTTCTGGGGCCGCCCGTCAGCGGCCGGCGTCACAGACTCGAACCCGTGCGGCTATGACGCCAACAACTCGGCCGGCTCGAACCTGGGCCCGACGAGCCAGGCGCTGATCGACCGGATCACGGCCTCAGTCGATAGCCTGCGCGCCGCCAATGGCAACGGGCCGGTGCCCGTTGACCTGGTCACCACGTCCGCGTCAGGCTTCGACCCCGACATCAGCCCTGCCGCGGCCGAATACCAGGTTGCTCGCGTCGCGGCGGCGCGCGGCATGACTGCCGACGCAGTGCGCGCCGCCGTTGCACGGCATACACAACAGCCGTTGCTTGGCTTCCTGGGCGAACCGAACGTCAATGTCCTGCTGCTCAACCTGGACCTGGACGGAGTCATCCAGTAAGCCAGTTGCACCTATCGTTATGAGCCGGAGGCAGCGGGAAAACGTGGATCCAGACGATCACGAGCGCGATCCCTTCGATATCCGTCCGACCGCGGACGAGATGCTCGCCCGAATCCAGGGCGAGCAGCCGAGCGCGCGCGGACGGCTGCGGCTCTACCTCGGCATGGCGCCCGGGGTCGGCAAGACCTACCGCATGCTCGAGGAAGGCCACCGCCGACTTGAGCGGGGTACCGACGTCGTAGTCGGCTATGTCGAGGCGCACGGTCGGCCAAATACGGCTGCGCTGCTCGACGGGCTGGAGGTCGTTCCGCGACGGCATATCGAGTACCGCGGCGTCACCGTCGAGGAGATGGACACCGACGCGATCATCGCTCGAAACCCGACGGTTGCGCTGATCGACGAGTTGGCCCACACCAATGCTCCCGGCTCGCCACGCGCCAAGCGGTGGGAGGACGTCGGCGTCATCCGCGACGCGGGAATTCACGTGGTCACGACGCTCAACGTGCAGCATCTCGAGAGCGTCGCCGACGCGGTCGCGACGATCACCGGTGCCGCGGTCAACGAGCGTCTGCCCGACGAGGTCCTCGAGACTGCCGATGAGATCGAGCTTGTCGACATGAGCCCACATGCCCTGCGCCAGCGCATGAGGCACGGCAACGTCTACCCACCCGAGCGCACGCAGGTCGCGTTGGACAGGTTCTTCACCGAGGCGAACCTGACGGCCCTGCGCGAGCTGGCCCTGCGGCTGACGGCGCGCCGCGTCGAGGGCCAGCTCGAGGAGACCAGCGGCAGCGGCCGGCTGACCCTCGTAACAGATCGAGTGCTCGTCCTGGTCGACGGCGGCCCGGCATCAACCCGAGCGATAAGAACGGGCGCCGAGCTCGCCGGCGCGCTCCACGCCGCCCTCGTGGCGGTCGTCGTGCATACCCCGAACGACGACCAGATGTCCTTTGACCGGCAGCGCGATCTGCAGGAGTCAATCGATGACGCCGTCGATCTCGGCGCGGACGTGGTCCGGATTGAGGCCGCGGATGTTGCCAGCGGACTGGCCAGCATCGCCAAGCAACGCAATGCGTCGCATGTCGTGCTGCCGCATCGTTCGCGCGAAGGCCTGAAGCGGATCACGCAGCGGCCGCTGAGCGAAGAGATGCTCGAACGCTTGCCGAACGTCAAGCTTCATCTCGTGGGCGAGGCGACGAAACCCTAGGAACATCGCCACGATCGCCCATACTGCGCGGGTGCGCTGTCCCTGGCACGTCACGTGAGCGATCCCAAGTACCTCCACGGCGCGAAGCCCGGCGACAGACGCGTGCGGGTCGACCGGCCGTACGCGCGCTACTTCCGCTATTCCGGCCGCGGCATTCTGACCGCCAAGCTCGCCGCCCACGAGCCGACGAATGCATTCGAACGAGCGACTGGCCGGGCGCGGCACGTGCTTTTCGGGCGGCCGCTGTCGAACGAGGAGGAGCTCGAGGAGCGCCTATCCAAGAAGAAGGCACTGCCCGTCTTCTCGAGCGACGTCATGTCGTCCGTGGCATACGCGAGCGAGGCCAGCCTGTTCACACTCCTCGCAGCCGGGACCGGCAATTTCTGGCTGCTGATACCGATCTCGATCGCGATCGTGGGTGTCCTTGCCCTGGTCACGATCTCGTATCGGCAAACGATCCGCGCCTATCCCAACGGCGGCGGAAGCTACATCGTCGCCAAGGCCAACCTTGGGCCGCTGCCGGGACTGATTGCCGCTGCGGCGCTGCTCGTCGATTACGTCTTGACCGTCGCGGTGAGCGTCTCATCAGGCATCCAGGCGGTGGCCTCGGCGTTTCCGGCGCTCTTCTCGCTGACGGTGCCGTTGATCGTGCTCGCGATCCTGCTCGTCATGGCGGCCAACCTGCGCGGCCTACGCGAGAGCGGCACTCTGTTCGCCTCGCCCACGTACATCTTCCTGGGGTCGATGCTGCTGCTTCTCAGCGTAGGCATCTTCCAGACGCTGACGGGCAACGCGCCTCACGTCACCGGCGTGACTCCGGCGCTCGTGCCACCGGAAACATTCGGCCTGCTGCTCTTGCTGCGCGCGTTCGCCGACGGCTGCTCGGCCATGACCGGCACGGAGGCTGTCGCGAACGGCGTTCCGGCGTTCAAGCCGCCCGAGTGGAAGAACGCGCAGACAACGATGCTGACGATGAGCGTCCTGCTCGGCGTGATGTTCCTGGGCACCTCGTTCCTGGCCGGCGTGACCGGTGCGATTCCGGCTGCGAGCGGTGAATCGGTGCTCAGCCAGATCGGTCGCTCCGTATTCGGCATTACGCCCATCTACTACGTGCTCCAGTTCGCGACGATGGGCATCCTGATCCTGGCCGCGCAGACCAGCTTCGCCGATTTCCCGCGGGTCGCCTCGATTCTTGCTCGGGACGGCTACTTCCCGCGCCAGTTCGCCTTCCGCGGCGAGCGACTGGCGTTTAATGCCGGCATCGTCGTCCTGGCCGCGCTGTCTGTCGTCCTCGTGGTCGCATTCAACGGCCGCGTAGAGCTGCTCATCCCGCTCTACGCCATCGGTGTCTTCACCGCCTTCACCCTGTCCCAGTCGGGCATGGTCCGCCACTGGCTCACCGAGCGCGGGCCCGGCTGGCGACGAAGCATCTTCTTCAATTCGATCGGAGCCGTTGCCACGGGTGTGGTCACGGTCGTCTTTGCCGTGGCCAAGTTCGCGCAGGGCGCGTGGATCGTGCTGATCCTCGTGCCCGTTCTGGTTGGTGCCATGGTCTGGATCGGCCGCCAGTACCGGCAGGAGGCGCGCAGCCTGACCGTCCGGTCACGCATCGTCATTCCGCCGCCCAGCCGGCAGCAGCACGTCGTGGTCGCGGCGCCGGCGTTCTCGCGTGCCGTCGTTCAGGCCATTCGCATAGGCCAGACGATGGGCAAGAAGGTCGAGGTCGTCCACGTCACGGCCGACCGGTCAGAAGGCGAGGAGTTCCTGGACCGAGTGCAGGAGCAGGTGCCCGGGACGGAGGTCGTCGTGGTTGAATCGCCCTACCGGACGCTGGTGAACCCGTTCATCCACTACCTCGAGTCGCGCCAGGCAGAGGATCCCGACGAGGTCACGATCGTATTGCTGCCGGTCTACCTGGCCCGCCACTGGTGGCAGCGCATGCTGTACAACCAGAACACGAAACGCATCGGCGACGCGCTCGTCGGTCGCAAGGACGTCGTTGTCCTCGACGTGCCGTATCGGCTGGAGGAAGATCCGGAGCCTGCCCCGGCGAAGAGACCCTAGCCCGCGGTCTGGCCTTGCTTGCGCCAGGGGTCACAGGCATGGGCGAACCAGACAACGTCCGGATCGAGCGCATTCATCGCCGCGATCGAGGCGTCGTAGGCCTCCTCGCTCCAAGCGTGCATTCGCCCCTCGCCGGTTCCCGCCCCCCACCATTCGTCGGGTGAGAAGCACGCCTGACCGGCCAGGATCACACGCTCCTCGGGGCTGTCGATGACGAGCGTCTGGTGGCCCGGCGTGTGCCCGGGTGTGGGCAGAATTGAGATCGCCGGCAGGACGTGCGCGCCGCCGTCGATCAGCCGGTAGTCGGCGCCCGCGAAGTCGACCCACTCGGGGATCGTGTACTCCGGTTCGTGGGCGGCGGCCCACTCGGCGCGCTGGGCAAAGATCGGGACGCCGGGGAAAGCCGCGTTCTGTCCGCAATGATCGAAATGCAGGTGGCAGTTGATGATGGCGACGATCTCGTCGTCCGGCACGTCCACCTCGGCGAGTGCCTCACGGATAGGCCGCGTCGTCGTCTCGTACTCCGCCAGATCTGGATGCGCGTCGCCGATGCCTGTGTCGAAGAGCACCCACCGGCCGTCAGCCTCCACGGCGTAGATGACGACGACGCCGCGCTGGCCGAGCAGCGGTCCGTACGGCCAAATGAACGTGGATAGCTCCACCGGCACGATTCTCACGTTCGAGGCCGGCTGCGCTCAGTAGCCGCGCGCGATAAGCCGCTCGCGCATCGCGCGCGCGGCCCTGGCCCGATGAGAAACGCGATTCTTCTCGTCCTGCGGCATCTGGCCAACGGTCCTGCCACCCGACGGCTCGAAGTCAGGCTCGAAGACCGGGTCGTAGCCAAACCCGTTCTTGCCCCGCGGTTCGAAGGCAATACGTCCATCGAATACGCCTTCGGTCTGCTCGACAACCTGGCCGTCCTCGACCACGACGAGCACGCAGCGGTAGCGCGCGCTCCGCTCGTTGGGACCGTAGAAATCGGCCAGCTCTGTCAGCAGCTTGCGGTTGTTCTGCTCGTCGCTCGCGTTCACCCCGGCGTAGCGGCGCGTCTTCACGCCGGGTCGGCCGCCCAATACGTCGACCAGAATGCCCGAGTCGTCGGCGAGCGTGGGCAGGCCCGACTTCGCCGCGTAGTAGCGCGCCTTGATCGTCGCGTTGTCGGCAAAGGTCGCGCCGTTCTCGACCGCGTCGTCGGACAGGCCCAGGTCCGTCAGCGAGACGAGGTCCGTGTCGTGCAGCTCGAGCAGGTCGCGCAGCTCGCCGAACTTGTGGCGCGAGCCGGTCGCGATCAGCAGCCTGCGGCGCTCAGCCAATGATTTAGCTCCGCAATCGGCCTGCGGGCCGCTGCTGCGCGGTCATCGACAGCTTCCCGCCGCTGGCGGGATGCTGTCGCCTTCCTTGCGGAGTCACTCGCGGCCGAGGACCGTGCGCTGGTAGCGAAAGAGCTGCTGCAGGCCGGTATCGGCGAGCTCGAGCAGACGATCCATCTGTGCCCGATCGAAGGGCTTGCCCTCGGCCGTGCCCTGGAGCTCGACATACGCACCGCCGCTCGTGCCGACCACGTTGAAGTCGACCTCTGCGTGCGAGTCCTCCGAGTAGTCGAGATCGAGCAGCGGCAGCGCCTCGAAGATGCCCACGCTGACCGCCGCGACCTGGCCGTCGAGCGCCTGTTCGACGCCCATCTTGCGCAGCGCGAGGGCGAGCGCGATATAGCCGCCGGTGATCGATGCGGTGCGCGTGCCGCCGTCCGCCTGGAGCACGTCGCAGTCGACGGTCACCGTTCGATCGCCGATCTTGGACGTGTCGACCACGCCGCGCAGGGCGCGCCCGATGAGGCGCTGGATCTCCATCGTCCGACCGCTCTGGCGGCCCTTGGATACCTCGCGCTGGGTTCGCTCGCTGGTCGCGCGCGGCAGCATCGAGTATTCGGCCGTGACCCAGCCAAGGCCCTTACCGCGAAGGTGGGGCGGCACGCGATCCTCGACCGACGCGGCGCACAGCACGCGCGTGTCGCCCATCTCGATAGTGCACGAGCCCTCGGCCCATTTCTGCGCGTCGAGCGTGATGCGTACTGTGCGCATCTGGCCGGGCGTCCGACCATCCGCGCGAAACCGACCGCCTGCGATGCTCACCGAGCCGCCACCTTTGCTTCCTTCCAGAGTTCGTCGAGTTCGTCGAAAGACAGGTCCCTGAGCTGGACCTCGCGTTGGGTTGCGAGCCGCTCGACATGTGCGAAACGCGCCGCGAACTTGGCACTTGCCTGGCGGAGCGCCGCCTCAGAGTCGATGTCCAGCTTGCGACCCAAGTTGACGAGCACCAGCAGGAGGTCGCCGAACTCCTCGCGCCGCTCGTCAGCGTTGGTCGCGGCCGTGATCTCGGCCGATTCCTCCTCAACCTTGGCGAGCACGTCTTGCGCGCTCGGCCAGTCATAGCCGAGGGACGCGGCACGCTCCTGCATCTCCTGCGCGTAGGCGAGCGCGGGCAGCGAGCGCGACAGCCCGGCAAACGCGGCGGGCATCGTTGGCCGGTCGTCCTGGGGCACCGATTCTGCGCTTCCGTTCGAGCGCGCCGCGCGTTCGCCTGCCTTGATCTGCTCCCAGTTGCGGATGACCTCCGCGGCCGAGTTCGCGATGGCGTCGCCGAAGACGTGGGGATGGCGCCGGACGATCTTGCTGACCACTTCGCGCTGGACGTCGCTCATGTCGAAGACACCGTCCTCGGCCGCGTATTGCGCATGGAGCACGATCTGGAGCAGCAGGTCGCCCAGCTCCTCGGCCAGGCTGGGCGTGGAGCCCTGCTCGAGCGCGTCGTAGACCTCGTACGTCTCCTCGAGCAGGAACTTGCGCAGGCTCAGGTGGTCCTGCTCGCGGTCCCACGGGCAGCCATCCGGCGCGCGCAAGCGAGCCACGAGCCACGGCAGCGCATAAGGACTGGCCATGTTGTCCAGTGGGTCGAGCGCGGGAAGGAAGTATGTGCTGGCTGCGAGCTCGTCGTCGGTGACCTGGCCGACCGTCGTGGGCCGATCGTCGTCGCCCAGGCGATGAACAGGATGGTCGGCGGGATAGAGCGCGCGCAGCATCGCGCAGGGCGACGCGGCATGCGCCTGCCTGCCGGGCAGCGGCGGTTTGGGCATCGTGCCAGGTTCAGGCACGACGATGAGTGGCATTGCCGGATCGAACGGCCGTGCCACCAGGGCAGCCTGCCCAAGCAGCTGGATGCCGTCCGCCGCGCTGACTCCGAAGCGTATCTGCACCTCGTCGAGCAGCGCCGTCCAAGGGCTCATCTGTGGCGCTATGGCACCGGTGATCCCTGGTCGCCGCCACCGGTCAGGCTGTTAGCGCTGCTACTCGCATTCGGACTGACGATCGTGCCGTTCGCTACCGCAGCGTCCTTCTGTGGCGAGTACCAATCAGAGAACGCCGTCGTACGCAGGGTCGAGATCTGGTCCGGGTCAAACGGCCGTGCCTGCTTGTCCTCGACCTTGATGAAGTACTGGCCGTTGCCCAGCAAGAGTGGGTCGCTGACGCCACCGATCGGCAGCGCCCAGACCGTGTCGACGATGCCCGAGCTGAGCTCGTTCTTGCTGAGCCAGCCGATCTCGCCACCCTCGGCCTTCTCGGGTCCCTCGGACAGCTGCTTGGCGACGGCATTGAAGTCCGCGCCGGGCTGGGCAAGGGCATCCTTGACGGCCTGGATGCGGGCGTCGACTGAGGCGCGCTTGTTCTCGAACATCAGGACGTAGTACGCGGCGTCGCCGCGGATGGGGCCGATGATGTCGCCCTTCGTGTGCGTGCCGTTCCACAAGGCGTCGGAGACGGCTTGGGGCGGGATGTCCTGGGTGACGTAGCCAACCTCGCCGGCATTCTGTGACGTTGGATCGTCACTGTTGCTCGTGGCCATCGTCTGGAACTGCGTTGTGCGCTGGGTGACGTCGGTGATCGCGTTGAGCTGGTCGGCGGCCGCCTGGGCCTGGGTCTGAGCGGTGGCCCATGCCGGATCGTTGGGATCGAGGTTGGGCGCCGTGTCGAGATTATCGTTGGGCGCGAAGACGATCTCGGCGTAGTCGACCTCGCCGTTCGCGGCGGCCGTGCTCGTGTCGCCGGTCGAGAGGCCATCGACGTAGATGACGGCCAGCTTGACCTGCTCGGGCGTCTGGGCGAGAGCGTCGGCGGTGACCTTGTCCATGAGGCGCTGATCGGCGATCTCGTAGCCCAGCAGCTGACGAACCTGGTCTTCCTGGACGGCCTTGAGCAGGTCGTTCTTTAGCGATGCATTCAGCGCGCCGGGCTGGACGTCCGTCACCCGTCCGATGCGATACGTGCCGTCGTCACCGCGAACGATGCCGGTCGTGCCGCCGTTGGGCAGGGCAAAGAGCTCCTTGCCAAGCTCAGTGTCAGAGATCGAGAGCTGCGGAACCACACCCATGTCGCCGCCCTGCTGCGAGAGGGTGTCGGTGCCGAACTGCTTGGCGACGGTCGACCAGTCCTGGCCGCCCTGGACGGCGGCGAGCGCCTGCGTGATCTTGTCGAGGGCCGCCGAGCGCTCGCCGTATGTCGGCCCGTTGGTCGTGTCGGCGACCGTTGGGGCGACGGCGATGACGAGCACGTGGCGCTGCTCGGCGTCAGAGATCTCCTGCTGGTAGCGCGCGTCTACGTCAGCGGCACTGACGGTGATGTTCTGGCCCTGGGCGAGCTGCGACTGGTACATCTCGTCGATCAGGTTGTCGACGCCGTTGGTCGACAGGTTCTGCGACTGCGTGTCGAGATCGGAGAGCTTGGTGTTGGCCGTGCCGGCGTCGAGCGTGCCGGCCACCTGGGCCTGTGTGATGCGGCTCTCGTCGCGCGAGATGCGCCACGTCTGGAGGGCAATGTCCGACTTCAGGAGCTGGGGCGAGATGTCGACGTTGCCGACCTTGCCCACGGGCTTGAGGTTGTCGTTGTACCAGCCGACGGCGACGGCGCCGACCAGGATCAGGATGACCGCAACGATGGTCAGGATGAACAGGACGGTGACGGTCGCCTGCTGTCGCTCATCGGTGTCGACCAGCCGGTCGAGGCGCGTGCGGATGCCGAGCTGAGGTCGGCGCGAGCGAACGGTCATCGCAGCCGGCGAATGATCGCCAGCACGAGGCCAAGTCCGGCCCCGAAGCCGAGCGCGGTGCGCCAGTCGATGGTGGGCTGGACATCGCCCTCGAACGAGCGCGAGATGAGGATGAACGCGTTGGCGCCCTCCTCGACGGTCGCCTGGTTGGCGACGATGGCAAACGCCGAGGCGCCCGACCCAAGCGTGAGCGTGTTCGTGCGCGCGATGGCAACCCCGCTCTGGTCGAGCGTCATCGTGTCGGAGTTGACGCGTCCGGCGCCACCCTGGGTGATCGTCACCGTCGAGGCATCGATCGTCTGGACACCACCCTGCTTCAGGTTGACCGTCTCGCCGCGAACGTGTTCCGGGAGCGCGCCCGGCGCGGCAGGGCTGGCGTCGCCGAGCTCGATCGGTGCGTCGCTGTCGTCGCCCGGGTCGGCTGTCTCTTCGGCCGTTTCTTCGGCCGGGGCCGTGCCTACGAGGTCGGCCGCAGGCCAGGCCGCGTCGTCATCCTCATGGTGGGCTTCGACAGCAGGGTCGGCCGTCGCGGGCGGCGCGTCCGCCGAGTCGGCTGACTGCTGATCGTCTGCCGCCGTGTCAGGTCCCGCGGGTGGAGGTGACGGCTGTTGCTGAGCGTCAGTCGAGGCGGCGTCGGCCACGGTCGGCGACTCGTCCGCATGCTCATCCGGCAACCCGTTTCCGAGGTCCGAGCCGGGCTCTCCTTCGAAGTCCACCATCTGCTCCTGAAATTCCCCCGCGCGACATGTGATCGGTTGTCTGGTTCGGGACCCCCGGGGCACCGCCGCGCTCCGGCGTGCATCGTCAGGGTCCGTCAGCGTAGCGCGATCCGCTCGATCACGCTGCGCACCCGGCCGCGCGAGGCCGGCTCCGCGTCTTGCGTCGGCGAAGAGCGCGTCGCGTCGTGCGCCGCGGCCGCCAGGTATACGAGGCGCGTCTCGCGGGCCACGTCCGACCACGTCCGTTGGGTCGACGCGGCGCGCCGTTGAGCGTGGCTGACAAGCTGGCTTGCCAGCGGACCCTTGGCCCAGACCGCCTCGAGCGCAGCTGCCATGCGCGCCGCGTCGCGCGGCTCGACGACGATGCCGCAACTGCCAATCGCCTCGGGCAGGGCGCCCGTTTTCGAGGACACCACGGGCACGCCGACGGACAGCGCCTCGAGAGCTGGCACGGCCGTGGCGTCGGACAGCGCCGGGTAGACGAACGCCTGGCTGCCGGCGATCACGGCGGCTCGCTGGCGCGCGCCGGTCGTGCCAACGACCGTGATCGAGCCGCTCAGGCCGTTCGCCTCGATCGCGCGCGCCAGCCGGGCGTGCTCCTCGGGAAATGCGACGTCGAGCGCCATGACCAGCGTCGGAACCTCGTCGCCGCGCGCGCGCAGCAGCGCGACGGCGCGGAACAGGGTGTGCAGGTCCTTGCGCGCGTCGTAGCGACCGGCAAAGACCATGTAGCGCGGCGGCAGCGAAAGCCGGTCGCGATCTGCGGCAAGCCGGTCGTGGTCGCGCGCCGCCGCGGCGAAATCGTCGCCCACGGCGAGCGGCACGACGGCAATGCTTTCGTCGGGAACGTGCAGGCGGCGGCGCGCCATCTCGCCCACGGCGCGCGAGCAGACGATCACGCGTGCCGCGTCGCGCAGGACGCGCGCCCGAACACGGTGGCCGAAGCGCGCCGCGGCGCTTGCGGCGTACACCTCGGGCAGCTCCCACGGCGCGAGATCGAGGATCGTGGCCACGACCGGCAGCTGCGAGGCCAGTGGCACCGCTCCGCCAGCGGTGTGGAAGATCGTCTCGGCGTCGCCTCGCGCGCCGAGTTCGGCACCACGAAGCAGGAACGCGTCGAGTGTCAAGCCGGCGGAGCGCAGCGCCCGGGTCGTGGGCGGGATGCGCCGCGATGCCGCAACAGGAAGCCCCGCTGCGGCGAATCCGGGCGCTGGATCGGCGCGCAACGAGCGCGAGACGATGACGAACGATTCGCCTTCGAGCGGCTCTGCCGCGAACGCGCTGAGCAGCTCGTCGAGGTACCAGCAGGTGAGCGGCGAGCGTTCTGGCTCCTGAAGCGGTCGGGCGTCGACGACGATGCGCACGCCGTGGCTGGGCGCGGCCGGCTGCGCCGGCGCAAGACGCATCAGCCGCTGCGCGGCAGCTTGCCGCGCAACTCTTCCCAGCGCAGGCGGAGGACGACTGCAAACGCCTCGACGATGATGCCGCGCGACATCTTGCTCGCACCCTTCTGGCGGTCGACGAAGATGATCGGGATCTCGCGGATTCGGGCGCCGTTGCGTGCGGCGAGGAAGGTGGTCTCGATCGAGAAGACGTAGCCGCCCGAGTGCATCTCTGCCCACGGCAGGCTGGCCAGGGTGTCGCGCCGCCAAGCCTTGAACGCGCCCGTCAAGTCGTGCGCTGAGAGGCGCAGGACGGTGCGCGCGAAGATGGAGCCGCTGCGCGAGATCAGCTTGCGCAGCACGCTCCAGTTACGCACCCCGCCACCGGCGACGTAGCGCGAGCCGATCATCAGGTCGTTCTGCTCCAGCCCGGCCACGAGCGTGGGCAGGTACTTGGGATCGTGCGACCAGTCCGCGTCCATCTGCACGATGCGATCGGCGCCAGCGTCGAGCACGACCTTGAAACCCGCGATGTAGGCCTTGCCGAGTCCCTGCTTGTACGGGCGGTGCATGACGCGAATACGCGCATCGTCGGCCGCCAGCTTGTCGGCAAGCTCGCCCGTGCCATCGGGCGACGAGTCGTCGACCACGAGCAGCGACGAGCCGGGCAGCGCCGCGAGGATCGCCGGGACGATCCCGGGCAGGTTCTCAGCCTCGTTGTACGTGGGCATGACGACCCAGGTTCCGGAATAGGTTTGAGATTCCATCGGCCGCGAGTCTAGCGATGAAATGCGCTGGGCCGGCCCCGTCGGGGCCGGCCCAGCGCTCCCTGCCTGCGGACCGGAGGCGTTCGGCCCGCGCGGCCCGCCCCCGAGTTCCGCTGATTGGTTAGTTGAGCTGGAAGGTGTAGTCCGTGTACTGGGCGACCGAGTTCGCGTCCGTGCCGGTGACCCGGAACTGAGCCGTGCCGGCCTGCGCAGTTGCGGTCATCTTGACCGTGACGTAGAACCCGCCGTCGGCCTGCTTGGTCGTGCTGTAGGTCTTGGCGCCGAGACCGGGCAGCGTCACGCGCAGCTTGGGCTTGGTGGCCAATGCCGAGAGATGCTCGGCCGAGTAGATCGTGAACTTGACCTTCGTGCCACGGACGAACGGCCCGGGCGTGGCCGGCAGCAGCCGGAACGCTCGCGCGTCAACCGCCACGCGCTGGCTGTAAGTGCCGGCAGCAGTTGCCGCCGTCATGAGGCTGTAGTACGTGCCCTGGGCGACGTAATTGCTCAAGTCGTCCTTGCCGTCCCAGGTCCAGCTCTGTGAGCCGGCGCCGACAGAAACGTTCGTCATCTTCGTGCGCACGACGTTGTTGTTGCCGTCGACGATCGTCCAGCTGATGGTGGCCGGCTGGCTGAGCGTGACCGAGAGCGTCGTATTCGGGGCGAGGTTGTCGCCATCGGCGGCATAGAACAAGTTCGGGCTCGCAGCGGGCGAGGCCATCGTGGTCAGCACCTGGACGTCGATGCTCGATGGGCTGCCGGCGTTGCCGGCGCGGCTGCTCGGCGTGCCCGTGAGCGTGTACGTCCCGTCGGGGACGTAGCTGCCTGAGTCGTTCTTGCCATCCCATACCGCCATGCCCTGGCCGGCGGTTGACCAGCTCGTGAAGTTGCGCACGACGTTGTCGCTCGAGTCCTGGACCTGCCAGTTCACGAACGTTTCCTTGTTGACCGTGTAATTGAAGGAGGCCGTGTCCGTGCTGCCGTCGCCGTTGGGCGTGAACAGCGTGCCGTTGCTGCCGACGAGCGTGGCGGCGCCGTCGGTCGACGCGGACAGGTTCTGGAACGACGGCGCCGCCGGGCCCTCAGGGCCGTCTCGCCAATCGCTGGCAGTCATGGTCAGGTCGCCGGTCACCGCGCGGTAGTAGCCGTCATGCGCGGGGTCCGGATCGATGAAGTTGGTCGCGCCGGGCGTGCGTACTGAGTCGAACTGCTGGGGGCTGACGCCGACCCAGCCCCAGGACTCGCCGACGTGGCCGATCGACGCGATGTGGAAGAGGTCGTTCACGGTCGGATCGTTCGTCGTGTCCATCATCGAGCGTAGCGTCTTGACGAAGAGCTCCTCGCCGTAGGCAAAGACGGCCTTGGCGCCGGTCGCCAGCCAGCCGCTGGCCATGTTGTCGACGCGCTGGCGGGCAAGGTCAGGGGTCGGGAAAGCCATACCCGGCTCGCCGTTGCCGGCCGAGTAGCACAGGTGATTGAGGAAGACGATCGCGTTAGGCGCGAGATGGACGTACTGGCGCAGCATGTTGGCGCCGTAATACGTGTACGTTCCGCTGCCGCTGCCGTCGTAGCTGTTGAGGCCCATGCCGTCCTGGCGGCTTTCAGTCAGCACGCTCGTGTACTTGCTTGGCCAGCCGTAGCCGTGGCCCATGTAGACGACGAGGTTCGCGCCCTGGATGTTGGCCAGGACGTTGGCCCATGTGGCGTGCGGCCAGAAAACTCGTACCACGTTCATGCCATACGACTGGGCAACTAAGGCAAGCGACTCGGCGTCGGCTAGGTTGCTCTGGGTGAGCGAGTTGGTCGGACCGACGATGAACACGGCCTTGAGCTGATGCGGAGTCGAGTCGTACTGGCTCGTCGCGGAGGTGCGCGGCGCGTTGTTCGACTCAGCATGGACGACGGCAACGCCGATTGACGTGGTTGCGAGCAGTCCCAGCAGCGACAGGATCGCTGCCGCCAGTGAGGCGCGCGCCAGGAGACTCCGACCGACAGCTCGAACAGACAACTGCAAAGCCCTCTTCCTTCATCGCAGGCTGGGGGGCACGCCACCGCTCTTCAGAGGCGTACCTGCGAGGTGCCGTCAGCGTCGCGATCGAGGGCGTGTGCTGCCATTGCGAGAAGGTCCTGCCATCGACTGGACCGATGGCGGCCGATTTGACGCTCAGAAAACCCGTTCGCGAGCGCGTTCTGAGGGCCCGCCTGCGCACGTCCGGCGGGGTCCGGGTGAGGCGTGGGTGGAGCAGTGCAGATGCCGCGACGCAACAGCCCTTCTCGAGGTACTACCCGCGCTCAGCAACGGGGCTATGCCCAGCTGGACTCAGCGAGCCCGTGCTCCGCAGGCGCGGCGCGCTCCCGCTACTCTGGCCGCGTGTCCGACGCCTTTAATCAGCCGGGAGCGGCCGCGCCGTCGCCACTGCCTGCCTCGTCGCCGTCCGTCACCTCGCGTCGATCTTCTGGTGGCCTGGCCGGTTGGGTGATGGCCGTCATCGTCGTCCTGATCCTCGCCGTGGCAGGTGGCCTTTTCACGGCCTGGGTCGTGGCCAACATGCGCGCCGTGCCGGCGCCGGTTGCGTTCGCCTCACCAACGCCGGCGCAGCATGCCAGCAGCTGCCTCGGCTGTGCGTCGCCCTCGGCTCCGGCCGCGAGCTCGACACCCGGACCGCGGTTCACTCCGACGCCGACGCCGACCGTCGAGCTGACGCCGCCGCCCTTCACCTACGTCGTGGGGCCGGGCGACAAGCTGGTGAACATCGCCGCCATGTTCCAGGTTGACGTCCAGGACATCATCAACCTCAACAACATCTCGAACCCGAACAAGATCTTTGTCGGCGAGCAGTTGCTGATCCCGGGTTACGGCGTCCAGCCGACGCCAAAGCCGCACAAGACACCCAAGCCGACGTAGCTCAGGGCGTTGCTGACGGCTCCGGCGAGAGCGGCGGCAGTCCGCCACTGTAGTTGGTGATCACGAGCACGTATTCGAGCGTGTCGAGATTCGCCGCCGGCGTCAGCAGCGCGGTCTGGAAGAGCTGGTCCGGTGAGCGCGACACGGCCGCGACCGTGCCGATCAGGAGCCCCTTTGGATACGGCGAGCGGATTCCCTCGGCGAGCTCGATGCCGGCCGTGACCACGGCCTCGTTCACATTGACCGTGTTCTCGGCCGGAATGCCGTCCATCTCGAGCGGCCGGTCGAGCTGGCCATGGACCGTGCCGACGCCGCGGCTCGACTCGAGCAGGCCAACGACGTCCATGCGCGCGTCGGTGATGAGCAGCACGCGGCTGTAGTCCGGACCGACCTCGACGACCTGGCCGACGAGCGCGCCGCCACTGCCGACGACTGGATCGTCGACCTCGATGCCCGCATTCGTGCCGCGGTCAAGGCTGATGACGTTCTCCTGGTCGGTGATTCGCCGGCTGATCACTTCGGCGGCCGTTGAGTTGTAATCGAGCGACGATCGGACCTGGAGGATGTCGGTCAGCTGCTGGTTCTGGGCCTGCAGGCTCTGGAGCGAGCGGTTCTGCGTCTCGAGCTGATCGACCTGGGTCTGCAGATCCTGGTTCTGCTGGCGCAGCCGGTCGATCTCGCCGAGCGTGGCGAAGAATGAGCTGACCGTCCGGCCGCTCTCGCGCAGCACGTTCTGGATGGGCGCCATGGCAAAGCCGACGCCGTGGCGCAGTTCGGCGATCGGGGCAGACGCGCTGAACGCGAGCATGAGCAGGCTGATCGTCAGCAGCGCGACGTACAGGATGGTCTGACGCCGGCCGGTTTGACCGTTGGGCATCTCAGTTCAGCTGGCGCGCCGCGCGGCGAGTGGCGTCAGCGCGGTGTGCGCGAGTAGGTCTCGGCGACCAGCGTCCGTTCCATGACGTCGAGCTCCTCGAGCGCCTTGCCCGTGCCGCGCGCCACGCACGTCAGCGGATCGTCAGCGACGTGGACCGGCATCTGGGTGGCCTCCTGGACGCGCCGATCGAGGCCCTGGAGGAGTGCGCCGCCGCCGGCGAGGACGATGCCCTGGTCCATGATGTCGGCGACCAGCTCCGGCGGCGTCTCCTCGATCGTGTCCTTGATCGTGTCGACGATCTGCTGGACGGAGCTCTCGATCGCTTCGCGGATCTGCTCTGCGGTTACCTCCACACCCCGTGGCAGGCCAGTGAGCAGATCGCGGCCGCGCAGCGTCGCGCGTTGGTCGTCGTATTCGCCCGGATAGGCCGAGCCGATGGCGATCTTGACGTCCTCCGCAGTTCGCTCGCCGAGGAGCAGGTTGTACTCGCGTCGGGCGTAGGCAATGATGTCCTGGTCGAGCTCGTCGCCACCGATGCGCAGGCTGCGGCTGACGACGATGCCACCCAGGCTGATGACGGCGACCTCCGTCGTCCCGCCGCCGATGTCGACGATAAGGCTGCCGGTGGGCTCGCCGACAGGCAGCCCGGCACCGATCGCCGCGGCCATCGGTTCCTCGATCAGCCTCGCCCAGCGCGCTCCGGCGTTGAGGGCGGCGTCGCGGACGGCGCGCTTCTCCACCTCGGTCACGCCGGACGGGATGCCGATCAGCATCCTCGGCCGCGGGATGAGCCCGACGCGGTCGTGCACCTTGTGCACGAAGTACTTGATCATCTGCTCGGTCACGTCGAAGTCGCTGATCACGCCGTCGCGTAGCGGCCGCACGGCGACGATGTTGGCCGGCGTGCGACCGAGCATGCGCTTGGCTTCCGCGCCGATGGCGAGCACGCGCTTCGTCCGCTGATCGATCGCGACGACGCTCGGCTCGCTGATGACTATGCCGCGGTCGCGCACGTGTACAAGGGTGTTTGCCGTTCCCAGGTCGATCCCGATATCGCGCGAGAACATGCCTAGGAAGGCGTCGAGCATTCCGATGATCGTGTCCTCAGGTGTCGTGTGGAGGGGCCCGAGTCCCGCGACGTGCGTAGAGCAGGGACGGAGCGTGCGAAGTGTATACCGAGGCTCATCCGTAGCCGCCCGAGCCTTCCGGGCTGCGCAGTCAGTGGCAGCGCTCGTCGCTTGTTTGCGCTGGACGACGACCTGTCCAGCCTGGGCAGTGTGGTGGTCGAACAAGTCCGCACATAGCCAGGTCGGGAATCGACACTCAGTCCAGGAAGGCTTCCAGTTGGGCGCGGACAAACCCGGGCTCTTCGAGCCACGCCCAGTGGCCCCTGCCCTCGTGTACGACGAGCGTCGCGTCCGGAAGGAGGGCCGCCATCTGTTGCGCCTGTTCGAGCGGAATGGGCGAGCGCGAGCCATGGATGATGAGTGTTGGCACGCTCAACCCGAGCAGTGCCTTCTCCAACGTACGTGCCTCGAAGTGGGCCTGGATCGATATCCACGTGTCGCCGCCGTTGGTCGCGAAACGCAGCGGAGGCATTGCCGGCGCGCTCACCGGATCGCCGAAGTACTGCGGCCAAAGGAGGCCGAGGTGCTCGCGCTGCTCGTCCTCGGTCGGCTCTTCGATCGCCTCCAGCGCTTCGAGCCGAGCTGTGTCCGCCGCGGAAAGGCCGGCACGCAGCGCCGGCCCGAACTCCGCCTGGCCGCCGTCGCCCGTCGCGCCGAGCGCGTCGAGGATCACCAGTGCGCCGATTCGTTCCGGATGTGCCGCGGCCAGGTGAAGGGCGAGGTGGCCACCCCACGAGTGGCCGATCACGACTGGCTTCTGCCAGCCGAGCGAATCCATCACCGCCACGGCGTCCGCGACGTGGCCCTCGATGGACACATCACCGGTCACGGCCGACGGCGCCAGGCCGCGCTGCTGGTAGCGCGCCGTGGTCACGCCGCCGTCGAGCTCGTCGGCGAGCGAGGACAGGTATTCGGACAGGCCCGGCCCACCGTGGAGGAGCAGGGCGCTGGCCTTTGCGTCTGCTGACTCGCGCAGCCAGCCGACGATCTCGCCGTCGGGCGTGACGGCTGAGAACTCGCGTTCCTGGGTTGGCATCCGCGCAGGATAGGGTCAGCGACGGTCGAAGGAAACGCCCCTGTCGCGCAGCGAGACATAGCCGTCCCGGGCGAGGATGACGTGGTCCAGGACCGCGACGTCGAGCAGACGCCCGGCCGCGACCGCCTCAGCCGTCAGGTGCAGGTCGTCGGCCGATGGCTCTGGATCGCCCGACGGATGGTTGTGGACGACGATGACGGCGGGCGCCTGCGTCCGGACCGCGTCGCGAAACAGCTCGGCCACGCGAACCACGGCAGCCGACACGTTGCCCAGGTAGACGGTCGTCGTGCGCTGAACGACATTCTTGGTGTTGAGCAGCAGGACGCGCAGCTCTTCGCGTTCGAGCAGCGCCATCTCCGGGCCCAGCCGATCCGCGACGTCGCGCGGCGCCCGCACCGTCCAGCGTTCACCGGGTGCCGCCGCGAAGCGGCGGCCGATCTCGAACGCGGCGACGAGCTGCGCCGCGCGTGCCACGCCAACCCCGGGCAGAGCCGTGAGCTCGCTCACGTGCGCCCGACCCAGGTCGCTCAGGCTGCCGTGCCGGGCCAGGGCCGAGCCGGCCGCGTCGACTGAGCCGGCTCCCCACAGCACAGCCAGCAGCTCGCTGGCGCTGAGGGCCGTCGGGCCGAGCGCCGAGAGGCGTTCGCGCGGCCGTTCCGCGACGGGTAGCTCGCGGATCCGGTGGTTCGCCACAATCGGCCTCGCAATGCGTGTCCAGCAAACCTGGTGCTCCCCGGCCCGGACAACGGAGCCCGCCGATTTCCCCGCCGTCCGGACCGGGAAGCAAGGCGGACCTTACTCAGCGGCGCTCTACGTTCGATTGGCGCGGGATTTGTTTGCGCTCAATTTCGAATCCACGCGCGCTATCGGCGCCGGTGCACAGGTGATCGTGTCAGTGAATGGACGTTCCCTGGTACAGGATCAGGAGCAGCACGCCGTACAGGTTGAACGCGGCATGACCGGCGATCGAGGCGAGCAGGCCGCGGCGGAGGAATATCCAGCCCAGGACGAACCCGACCGGGGCGATGACCAGGAACTCGAGCAGCGCCTGCTTCAGCCCGTCCAGCGCGGCGCCATTCTGATTCTGATCGACGGTGATATTGAGGATGTGGGCGAGGCCAAAGAACAGCGTGGTCCGGATGAGCGCCGAACGCGGCCCGAGATCGCGCAGCCAGGCCGTGAATGAATAGCCGCGGAAGAGCAGCTCCTCGCCGATCGGGATCAGGATGCACGCGCCAAGGACGACGAAGAGCGTCTCCAGAGCGGTGGTTGGTGCGGGCACGACGTCGGGCGTGTTCGAGTTCAGAAGCTGGGCGATGATCGAACCCCATACGCCGACGACGAGCGCGGTGAAGAGCATCACCACGGCACCAAAGCCGATGTCGGTCAACCAGCGACTCGCGCCGCCGCCCACGGGCAGGCCGATCGCGCGCAGATCCAGGGCGCCGGTCCTGAAGCCGTACAGCCAGACGACGAGGACGTAGCCGGCCAGGAGCACGATCGCGTCGATGATGAACGCGACACCGTTGCCCAACACCGGGATCCCGAAAACGATCAGCAGGACCGTGGCGATGTTCACGATCACGAGCTGGACCGCGAACACGATCAGTGGCGACGGACCGTGGAACATGCTTGCCGGCCGTGACGAGCGGACGACGACCTGGTAGCCGGCAGCCGACGAGAGGCCAATCGTCAGCAGCAGGAGGCCGCCCATGAGCAGCACGCCCGAGACCGGCGGCAGCGAAGCAAAACCGACGAAGGCGAGCATGAGCCCGGCGACGGAAAACACCCACGCGGCGGCGTAGAGCCCCGCTGCCGGACGACCGTGGACCGAGAAAACGGGCAGATTGGCTGTCGGCGAGACCCATGCCGGTGCAGCAGGCTGCCAACCCGGCGTCGGGGCGATGTCTGGACCGGGTGGCGGCCCTACGGGCTGAGAAACGGTCAGTGCTCGCCCGTGGCGGGACGCGGTGTGACCTCGGTCACTCGTGTGTCAATCGAGCTCGATGAGATCTGCGGCACCGGAGCCCCCGTCGCGGGCAGATCTTCATAGTCCGGCGGCTCCTCGACGCGACTCGGGCGGCCCTTGGGCGGAGCGACGAGCACCTCCTGGAGCACCTCCGGCCGCTCGAAGTCCTTGCCGCACCACGCGCACAGTGACCAGTCAAGCTCGACGAGGCGCGAGCAGTTCGGGCACACGCGGCGCAACCGATTGCGGCACGTCGGGCAGATGATCCAGTCCTCGTGGACCTGCCGGCCGCAGTTGGCGCAGTGCGGCTGGGCCTCGATCTCGACCATCATCGCCTCTTCGGCGAGTGCTCTCTCGTTGGCCTGGGCCACCGTCTCGCGCGGACGCAGGATGCGGTAGACGATGACGCCGAAGAGGAACAGGACCGGCGTGAAGATGATGATCAGCGCCGCGGCGAGATAGGGCGCGACGGGGTTCGTCGTCCGCGTCTGGAGGTCGCGGTACGCCCAATAGGCGGTCGCGGCCCAGAGCAGCACGATATAGAAGCCGATCGCCTCGAGACCGACACGCACGATGGGCGTGTCGAAGAACTTCTGGATCTCCTGCCCAAGCGTCTGCAGGAGCTGGTCAATCATCCGAAGCGCGCCTCAGTAGGAACAAATCGCAGCGCGTCACCGCGGGCGAGTTTACCAGCCAGCGCGGTGCGAGCCGCTCGCATCACGCTCTGACGATTGCAGCTTCAGCGCAGTGACGCGAGCGTCCACAGGCCGGCGCGCACGATCGAGACCAGCCCGCAGAGCGCGAGCGCACAGGTGAAGACGGCACCGAAGACGAGCGCGACGACCAGCGCGCCGGCGACATCCTGCACGCTGCCCGACAAGCCCGTCGCGAGGAACACGGCGCGCACCGCCTGCCAGGTCACGCTGAGCGCGACGACGCCAATGGCGAGGGCGCCGACGAACAGCAGCCAGCCGGCGATGGTGACGGCGACGAGGCGCAGCGGATGACGCCGTGCGCGCATGTGGCCGGCGAGCCCGAACGGGTGCGTCAGGACGGCGCGCGCGGCGATTGCCGAAATTGCCTCGATGACCACGAGCGCCACCAGCCAGCCTGCGAGCGGCACCCCCACGTCACCTACGACGCGGGTGTAGATCGACTGCGTCGACGACGGCAGCAGGATCTCGTTCAGCGTCGCGCTGCTGATCGAGACCGCGAGCGGAACCGCGGCGACAAGGACGGCCAGCAGCGCAACCGCCTCGACCACGAACAGGCGCGTCGTGGCCGCGCGTGCCACGGCCGTGCCCAGCCTGCCCGGCGCCGGCCAGGGATGGGCAGTCGTGCGCGCCGGGCTGTTCACGAATCGGCTGAAAGCGACCAGCTCGCAGCGCGCCAGGAGGTAGAGCACGACGAGTGCGACGGCGAGGCTCGCGGCCGTGAGAACGGCCACGAGCACGTAGAAGCCGGCCGTCAGCCCGGTCGAGCCAAGGTTGCCGCCCAGCGCAAGGCGCACCTCGACCTGCGTTGGCAGGATCAGGATGGGCACGGTCAGCAGCGCGATGCCACCGCGCAGGGCAAAGCCGAGGATGCCGATCAGGAGGAGCTTCGGATGGTCGCGGATCGTGCCGGCGACAGCGGCGATGTCAGAGCGCCACGGGCCGGGCACGGCCGTCCGGACTCGTGCCGCAGCCAGAGTTCGCGACGTGCCCACCGTTGGCCGAGTCTATTCCCGCGGTCTCTGTGCGCTCGCTGAGTAGATGGCGCCCAGGAAGCGGCTCGGGACGCGGCCGGTGATCAGCGGGTCGAGCAGCCCGGCCGCCTCGGCGAGCCGCGGCCATGACCGCGCCGAGAACGGATAGGGCACCCACGGATTACCGCTGTCCGCGTCGTACTCGACGACGACGAATGTCCCGCCCGGCCGGATGTAGCCGGCCAGCCGTGCGACGACCGCGACCTGCTCCGCGCGCGGCACGAAATGAAGGCTGTTGGCCGCGACGAGACCATCCAGCTCCGGCAAAGGCAGTGTCGCGCGGAAGTCGGCAACGAGGTAGGAATGGCGTGTTCGTGGAAAGGAGGAGGTCAGTGCCGCGCTCGTCCTAACCAGCGCGCGTTCGTCGCGGTCCACGGCGATGACGGACGCGCCCGGCCCCAGGACGTCGGCGAGCGCGAGCGTGAAGGCGCCTTCACCCGCGCCAATGTCAGCCCACGTTGCGCCGGGCGGCGGTGTCGGAATCGCCGGCCGAACAAGCTTGACGTGGTCGCCGTGGTCCAAGGCCGGGGCCAGTGCGCCTACTTCTTCTGGTCGATCGCCGTCTTGGCAGTGCGCCTGTCGCGCCAGGCATGTTCGAAGGCCCACACGGGCCGATAGTAGAGGTCGGTCTTCTTGAAGACGAGCGCGCCCTCGCTCAGGACGGCCGCGCGAGCGCCTCGATGGCTGAGGCAAAGCCGACGATCAGCTCGTGCGCCAGCGCATTGCGTGTCATGACCGAGGCACGTACCGGGTCCCAGCGCATGGCGAGCATGACCAGCATCGGCCGCTGCCACGGCCGTGCCTCGTCGGCCGCGGCGGGCATGCGCAACCTGATCAGCTGGCGGCCGTCTTCCTCGGCAATCAACCCTGAAAGCGCTCCGGCCAGCCGCGGCCCGAGCGCCGCGATCGGCGTCCCCGGCGGCGGCCCAGCCGCGGGCGCCAGCTGGAGCGCTTCGACGATGCCGGCGTCATCGGCGACCCACAGATGCGCCAGCCACCAGCCGTCGTCAGTGACGCTCGGTGCGGTCATCCCCGCGTGGAGGGAGCCCGCGCCCGCACCCGAAGGCCCGCGTCCCCGGATCGGCTCCTCTTTGACGAACGACGGCCCCGGAACCGGCAGGCGCGATGTCAGCGAGCTCACTCCCACTCGATCGTCGCCGGTGGCTTCGACGAGATGTCGTAGACGACGCGGTTGACGCCCGGGACCTCGTTCACGATCCGCGAAGAGATCTTGCCCAGCACGTCGTAAGGCAGCTTGGCCCAGTCCGCTGTCATGCCATCTTCCGATGTCACGGCGCGGACGGCGACGACGTTGGCGTACGTCCGACCGTCACCCATGACGCCCACGCTGCGCACCGGCGTGAGGATCGCGAAGCTCTGCCACAGCGAGCGGTATAGACCGGCGGCCTTGATCTCGTCGATGACGATCCAGTCGGCGTCGCGCAGCGTCTCGAGGCGCTCCGCCGTGACCTCGCCGATGATCCGGATCGCCAAGCCTGGGCCGGGGAAGGGCTGGCGCTGGACCATCTGCTCGGGCAGGCCCAGCTCCGTGCCGACCACGCGGACCTCATCCTTGAACAGGTAGCGCAGCGGCTCGATCAGCTTGAAGCGCAGGTCCGCGGGCAGCCCGCCGACGTTGTGATGGGTCTTGATCTTCTGCGCCGCCTTGGTCTCGGGTGTCGCCGACTCGATCACATCGGGGTAAAGCGTGCCCTGCGTCAGGAAGTCGATGCTGCCTGCACCGTCCTTGATCTTGGCGGCCTCTTCCTCGAAGACGCGAATGAACTCGTCGCCGATGATCCGCCGCTTCTGCTCCGGCTCCTCGACGCCCGCAAGGCGGCGCAGGAAGCGCTCGCGCGCGTCGACCATGACCAGGTTCATGCCCAGGTTGCGCTCGAACGTCTCGCGCAGCAGCTCCGACTCGCGCTTGCGCATCAGGCCGTGGTCGACGTAGATGCAGGTCAACTGATCGCCGACGGCGCGGTGGACGAGCGTCGCCGCGACCGCAGAGTCGACGCCACCCGACAGCGCACAGATCACGCGGCCATCACCGACCTGCGCGCGGATGTCGGCGACGGTCGAATCGATGAAGCTCTGTGGCGTCCAGGACGGCCGGGCGCCGGCAATGCCGAGCACGAAGTTGCGCAATATGTCGCGCCCGGCCGGTGTGTGGACCACCTCGGGGTGGAACTGGATGCCGTACATCCGGCGGTCCGTGTTGGCGAGGCCGGCGAAGGGTGTCGAAGCCGTGCGCGCCAGCGGCAGGAAGCCAGGTGGCGGACTGACGATCGAATCGCCGTGGCTCATCCACACCGGTTGTTCACGGGCTATGCCCTTGAACAGACCGTCCTCGGTTGTGATCGAAATGACCGCCGGACCGTATTCACGCTTGGCGGCCGGCACGACGTCGCCGCCCAGGTGATGAGCCATGAGTTGAACGCCGTAGCAGATGCCCAGCACGGGCATGTTCGATTCCGACCAGATGCGTGGGTCGGGGTGCGGCGCGCCGTCCTCGTAGACGCTCATCGGGCCACCGGACAGGATGACGGCGCGCGGCGCGCGGCGCGCGATCTCGTCCCACGGCGTGTCGAACGGCAGCAGCTCGCTGTAGACGTGCAGCTCGCGCACGCGGCGGCAGATGAGTTGCGCCGTCTGGCCGCCGAAGTCGAGGACTATGACGCTGTCGGGTGACTGGGCGTCGTCGTCAGGCGCGCGGTCGGGTGCCGGCGCATCGAGCGCGACCTCGAGGTATGCCTCCACCTCGGCGTCGTCCGGGGCGAGCACGCGATGACCCGCGTTGGCCTGTTCGCCGTGAACCGTCTTGCCACGCCCCGACTGCTCGATCTGCTCTCCTCCGCTGTGCTCGCAGTCTACCGGCAGCGGTCAGTCGTGCGGGTCGACCTCGACCATGCCCTTGCGCCATTCGGGCGCCTCGAACTCAGGCGCCCAGTACGTCTCGGCGTGCCAGATCGTGTCGTCCTTCATGGTCAGGATCGACACGACCCACCAGCGCGAGCCGTCGGGATAAGAGGCGCGGCTCACGGTTGTGAAACGCTCTGGCCCTGACAGCGGCAAGACCGTGTAGCCCGGCGAGATCGCCCAGCGCTCTTCCTCGTCCAGGACCTTCGCGCCCGCATCGTCGTAGCTCTCCGCGGGCAGGCCGCCGGGGTATTGCTCGAGCTGGAAGCGGAACGCAGCAAATCCGCGGAAACGCTCTCCTGACTGCGGATAGACGGCAACGTAGTCGCGATGAATCATCTGCTCGAGCGCTGCGTAGTCGCGCTGGCCCATCGCGTTCATGTAGCGCCGGAAGAACTCCTGCCGCGACTCAGGCATTCCGAACTCCCGCTGCTGCACGTGCCGGTTCGGCCTGCCCAGCGGCAACGATCTTGGCCGTCGACAGCCGAGCCGCCTCGCTTGGCGAGAACGATCGTCGGAGCAGCAGGGCCGTCGCCGCGTGGTGCTCCTCGAGCACCTTGTGCAGCACGGCCTTGCGCACCGGCACGGGCAGCTTGTCGTCGCGCTGCGCCTGTTCGTAGCCGGCGTGGGCCATGTACGCCTTGACGATCGTCTCCAGCTCGTCGGCGTGGAGCCACGTCGCCAGCTCTGGCAGCAGCGCGTCGAACGACGCGCGGCGCAGCGGCTGGAAAACGAAGTGCTGCTCGGCGACGTTGATGTCGATCTCGTTCATCGTCAGCTCAAAGTAGACGGCCCGGGCGGCATTGCGCGACTGGCGCTCCGCCTGACGACGCTGCATGTAGATGCCGACCAACAGCCAGCCAGCGGCCCCAAAGAAGGCGCCGACCGCGGCGGTCAGCAGTGCGTCGAAACTCACCGCGAGATGCTACGCACCGAGCGAAGCACCGAACACCCGATTTTCAGCCGTCCCCGTCGGCGTGGAACTCAGCCAGGCGCGCGGCCTCCTCTGCCACTTCCCGCCGCGCGTCCGCCGTGAGCTCGACCAGCGCGTCGGTCGTCACGCGGCCAGCCTCGTAGCGCCACGTGCCACAGATGTGGCCATCGACCAGGAACATGCCTACCGACCAGGGCGTGGAGCGGGTGAAGATCGTTGGCCGCAGATCGTCGGGCAGGATCTGTGTGCGCCGGCAGCTGACGAGCGTCGTCGGGTCGAACGGCGCAAGGAATCGGACGGGCGCAGTAGTCTCCGGGTCAGGCAGCGGCAGGCCGGGCAGATCGATCAGCTCGTGGCCAAGCTCGTCGCTGAATCGGCGCAGCTCGAACGAGTCGATGATCGGCTGCACGCGGCGCATCCGGATGCCTGCCCATTCGGCGAAATCCGTGGGTCGCGCCGGCCCGAACGCGGTCAGGTAGCGCCGCAGCATCAGGCGCAGTCCGTCCTCCTCCGTGGGCAGTCCGTCAGGGTGGACGGATTCGGGTGGCAGCCACTCGTCGGCCAGCGCGTACAGGTCGTTCATGCGCCGCTCCCACGTGCCCGATGGCGGAACGCGCACGAGGTCGACCCACAGCGCCCAACCGTTGCCCTCGAAGCCCCGTTCTGCCATTCGGCGCTTGAGCTCCGCCACGCGAAGCGTCGTGCCGCTCAGGATCTCGCGTCCCGCGGCCGCGGCGGCTTCCATGTCCACTGACCGCGCGACTCGACGCCAGGCACTGGCGAACCATTCGCGCCGTGCCTGGCGCACGGCAATCGCCATCGGCCAGTAGTCAGTGGCGCTGACGGTGTGGATCGTGACGCGCATCAACGTGCCGTGAATCGCCTCGCGCGCCTCCATAGCCCGCGTCAGGTCGGCTCGCTGGAAGCCGTTCATGCGGCTCCAGAGCGAGATGTAGCCGGATGGCGCGTATTGAGTCTGGAGCCCGCCGAGCTCGTCGATCACCTGGGTCAGGGGCGCGTCACGGCGCTCGAGCAGGTGCTGCCGCGCGAGAAGCGCGCGGTTCAGCTGGCGCGTGCTCAGGACTTCGTGCTTCATGCTCACGAGCGGCCTTCGCGCGCGGGCTCGAGCCGAAAGGCCGGCCCGCGGCCGAGCCGCTCGGCGGGCGTGCCGTACTTGAGGATGAGCGAGCTGATCACATCGCTCCGCTCGGCATCGTGGAGCTCGCGCGCTTCGTAGCGCGTCGTTATCTCGCCGATGGTCGCGCGGCAATGTCCCTCAGATCGAAGGTTCAGCGCCCAGTCGGCGTCCTCGCTGCCAGCGGCGACGAGCAGGCTGCCGTCTGCCCGCTCGACGAAGCCCACCGCGGTTGCAGTCGCGTGGCCGGTCACTCGGCCGCGAGTCTCGATCAAGGCGACCTTGCCCCACGCGGCGAGCTCCTCGCCCATCTCGTCGCGCGGACCGGTCAGCGCGCGGCGCCTCGCTGCCAGGACTTGCCCTCGACCGCGACCGCCGGCGCGTAGACCATCTCGACCTGCTGCATCGCCTTGATGTCGCGTGCGCCGAGCGCAGCCATCGACTGGCGCAGTGCGCCGACCAGGTTCTGGGTGCCGTCGGTGACGTCGGCCGGGCCGAACAGGATCTTCTCCAGCGGACCGACCGTGCCGACGTCGATGCGCGTGCCGCGCGGCAGTGTCGGCGACGGCGCGGCCATGCCCCAGTTCGTGCCCCGGCCGGGCGCCTCTGCTGCACGGGCGAGCGGCGAGCCGAGCATGACCAGGTCCGCACCGGCGGCGATCGCCTTGGCCAGCTCGCCGCCGCGGCGCATGCCACCGTCGGCGACGACGGGCACGTAGCGCCTGCTCTGCTCGTAGTAGTCGTCGCGCGCCGCGGCAACGTCCGCCACGGCCGTGATCTGCGGCACGCCGATGCCCAGCACGTCACGCGTCGTGCACGCCGCGCCCGGACCGACGCCGACGAACACGGCCGCGGCACCCTGGCGCATCAGCTCAAGGGCTGCCTCGTACGAGGTCGTGTTGCCGACCGCGACGGGGATGGGCATGAAGCGGGTGAACTCGGCCAGCGAGAGCGCCTCATAACCCGACGCGATGTGGCGCGCCGAGGAGACCTGCGACTGGACGAGGAACGCGTCGGCGCCATGCTCGGCGCAGAACGGGCCCAACCTGCGCGCGGCGGCCGGCGTCGCGGCCACCACCGCTGGCGCGCCGGTGGTCAGGATCTCCGCGATGCGGCGCTCGATCAGCTCATCGGAGATGGGCGTCGCATAGGCCTCGGCGAGCGCTGCACGGACATCGTCCGCGGGCAGCGTCGCGATGCGCTGGAGCACGTGCGCCGGATCCTCGAAGCGCGTCTGAAGGCCCTCGAGATTGAGCACGGCCACGCCGCCGAAGCCGGCGAGCAAACCGCACATCTGCGGATCCACGACTGCATCCATCGCCGCGGCGAGGATCGGAATTGAGAGTTGGAAGCCGCAGAACTCGACGCCCAGGTCGACGTCCGCCGGATCGAGCGTCTCCGTACCGGGCGCGAGCGAAACGTCATCGAAGCCGTAAGTCGGGCGCAGGCTGTCAGTCTTGGACGGTCTGCGGGGCGTCATCTCGTCCATCGGCTCAACGCTTTCGACGGGTACGAAGCTACCGACAGTCACGACGATTCGGTCCTCCACGCGGCCCTGCGCTCTCACGACCGAGCGCCACTCCACAAGTCCGGGCAGTATACCGGGGTGCCTCCGTCATCAGCCCCTTCTCTGGTCACCGTCGAAGACGTCCGTCACGCTGCGCAACGCATCCGCGGTGTCGCGTTGCGCACACCGCTGCTCCGGTTCCGTGACCTCGGTTTCGTCAAACCGGAGAACCTTCAGCCAAGCGGCTCCTTCAAGATCCGGGGCGCATACAACACGCTGTCGCAGCTGTCCGACGAGGAGAAGGGACGAGGCGTAGTCGCCCACTCGAGCGGCAACCACGCCCAGGCCGTGTCTCTCGCGGCGCGGCTGCTGGGCATCCGCGCCGTCGTGGTCATGCCCGACAACGCGCCACAGGTCAAGGTCGACGGCGTGCGCCGCTACGGTGGCGAGATCGTCTTCGTCGGCCCGGCGAACGAAGAGCGCGTGCAGCGCGCGCACGAGATCGCCGCTACGGAGGGCCTCGAGCTTATCTCGTCGGCTGACGACCGACGTGTCGTCGCCGGCCAGGGCACAGTCGGACTGGAGATCGTCGAGCAGCTCGACGAGATGTCAGATCCAGGCGCGACGGATCTCCTGGTCGTGCTCGTCCCGGTCGGCCTGGGCGGGCTCGCGGCTGGCGTTGCGCTGACCGTGAAGTCGCTCCGTCCCGACGCGCAGGTTTGGGGCGTCGAGCCCGAGCTGGCCGCTGACACACACGACTCGCTGGCGGCCGGCGAGCGCACGCCGTGGCCGGCGGACAAGGTCGGCCGGACGATCGCCGACGGCCTGCGTGGCGAGGCGCCCGCACCGATCCCGTTCGCGCACCTGAAGCGCTACCTGGATGGCGTCGTGCTCGTGCGCGAGATCGAGATCGAGCAGGCGATGGCCGTCGCCGCGCACGAGCTGAAGCTTGTCCTCGAACCCTCCGGTGCGGTGTCGCTTGCCGGCATGGTCGGGCACGCGAGCGAGCTACCGCAGGGTCGCTTCGTGGCCGTCCTGACCGGCGGCAACGTCGACCCGGCGCGCTACATCGAGTTCCTCAGCCGGAACCTCTGAGCCCGACACCGTGCTCGTCGTCGAGCTTTCCATCTCGGCCGCCATGGCTCTCGAGGAGTGCCGGCGGCGCGGCCTGACCGTCCGAAGCGAGCGCCAGCTGGCGGGCAAGCCGGGCAGTCATCACTGGCACCTCGGTATCCCGGGCCGGCCGGGAACAGTCGAACTGAACGAGTGGCGTGAACAGGTATGGGTCAACGTCCTCCCGCTGCGCGACGGTGGGTGGTCCAGCGCGTTCGCGCAACAGCTGGCACAACTGGGTGAACAGAGCTGACGGCAAGCCGACGCGACCACGTTGCGCGCCGTCGGCGCGGGCTATCATCGGCCGCAATGGCCACGCCCGATTCGCCAGATCCCCGGATGACCCTGCTCGATGCGGCGCGCATCGTCGCGCGCGGCGGCGAGCTCGACGCGAAGCTGGACGCACTGTGCGGCCACGTCCTCGACGCTGCCGGTGCGGCGGCGGCTGTTATCTACCTCTTGGATCCGGTCTCGTCGATCCTCGTGCCCGCCGCCGAGGCCGGCCTCGACCCCAACCTTCTCGCCGAGCACGGCCAGATCGCGGTGGACGACCCGGACGAGCTGGTGGCCAAGGTCGTCCGCGAGCGACGGGCAATGACGGCGCTGGGTGCGGACGCAGCGCGCGGCTTCAGCGGCCAGCACGTTGAATGGCAAGGGCTGATCGCGCTGCCCTTGATCGCGGCCGATGACGCGGGGGGCGAGGACGCCGAGGGCGCGCTCGTCGCGATGTTCGAGAAGGAGCCGCCTGACCCACAGAATCCGGAAAACATGCTCACTGCCCTTGCCGACCTGTGCGCCGTGGCCATCCACCAGGCCCGGCTCGAGAGCGCGCTGATGGAGAAGGCCGACTGGATCGGCAGGCTCGCCTCGACCGACTCACTGACGGGCCTCGCCAACCGGGTCACGTTCGAACGGATGCTCGAGCTCGAGATCGCCCGTGCCACGCGCCAGGAGACACAGCTCAGCGTCGTGCTCTTCGATGTCGACGGATTTGCCGAGATCAACGGGCGTGGCGGCGCGTCCGCCGGCGACGAGGTCCTGCGCCATGTCGCGGCGACGCTCGCCGACGAGGTGCGCCTCGTTGACACCGTCGCGCGCTTCGGCCCCGACGAATTCGCGCTGATCGCGCCCGGCGGAGCGGGTCAGATCGCCGGCCGCCGGGTACGCGACGCATTGCTGAGCCATGAGTCGGTCAGCGGGCCGATCAGCATCAGCGTGGGTGCCGCGATCTACCCGATCGACGGCGCGACCAGCGAAGAGCTCCTCAACGCAGCCGCCCGAGCGCTGGCCGAGGCCAAGCGGCGCGGCCGCGGCTCGATCTTCGTCGCCAGCGGCGCCTAGCTTCTAGTCGCGGAACAGGTCGGCCACGGCCGACCAGACCGCCTCGGCCACCGACTCCGGGCTGGACGAGCCGTCGACCACTTGCCAGCGCTCCGGCTCCTGCCGCGCCAACTCCAGGTAGCCGCGCCGAACGCGCTCATGGAACGTGGCGCCGTGCTCGTCGGTGTCCGTTTCGAAACGCGTCAAATCGGCGCTCAATCCAGTCTGGCGGCGCTCCAGGCCGGCCGCGACCGATAGATCGACAAGGATCGTCCGGTCGGGCGTGATCTCGCCAATCGCGATCAACTTCAACTCGCGCAGCCGCTCGAGTGGAACTCCTCCGCCGTAGCCCTGGTAGGCAAGGGTCGAATCGGAGAATCGGTCGCACACGACGAGGGTGCCCCGGCCGAGTGCAGGCCCGATCACCTCGCTCACCTGGCGCGAGCGCGCGGCGTTGAAAAGGAGAGCATCGCTGAGCGCGTCGTGTGACCCGGCCGGCGCGTACATGAGCACGTCGCGGATCCGCTCGCCGAGCGCCGTCCCGCCCGGCTCCCTGGTCAACACGACTTCGCGCCCAGTTGCCCGAATCCGCTCGGCGAGCATTCGCGCCTGGGTGCTCTTGCCCGCGCCGTCGGGGCCTTCAAGGGTGAGGAAGATGCCGCCGGGGCGGCTGCTGTCGGCCATCTCCGGCCAGTCTATTGGTGCCCGGCGCGCCTCAGCTTGAGGTGGCCAGGTTGCCCGTGATTATCGGCGCGCTCGTCGGCTGGTTGGAGCCACCGGTTGGCTCGAGCGTGAACGCGACGATGTCTGTTCCGGCCATGGGCTGCATGCCCGAGCCGATCAGCTCGCCATCCGGGCCGACATCCATGACGCCGGCCGAAGACGCCTTGCCGCCGACGATGTACCACCCTTGGTAGGTCATGCCGCTCGGCGCGGCGGGCAGGTCGGTCAACACGACAAAGCCACCGCCAGACTGGGGGAAGGCGGCAAAGCCGCGCGCTCCCTGCGCCGTGCCGCTGCCGTGCAGGATGGCGACCTGCGATCCGGGAGCGGCCATCGCCGCGACGGCCTGTGCCAGCTGTTGGGCGCGCCTGTTGGCCTGGTCTGCCTGGTTGCCCTGGCCGACCGCCCACACACCGACCACTGCCAGGATGAGCACTGCCGCCACGGCCGTTGCCCAGCCCGCCCAGGTGGGCATTCGCCACGTCGCAGCGTGCGCAGGGACCTGGCTCACCGGAGCCGGTCGCATCCGCGGCTGAGGGGCAGGCGCGGGCCACGCCGGCTGTGGCGCGCCCATGTCGGATCGGTATGCGTCGAGCACCCTTGCCTTGAGCTCGCTGGGTGCAGCCATTGGCACAGCGAGAGTGGCCAGCGCGGGCGTCACGCCGCCCAACTCTGCGAACTCGGCGTGCTCGAGCGTGCATGCGCGCAGGTGGGCGTCCACCGCCTCACGTTCGTCGGGCGTCAGCGCATCGAGGACATAGAGGCCACTGAGCTCGAGTGCCTCGTCGTGGGTCATGCCGGCTCCTCGAGCATGGGCTCCTCGAGCGCACGCCGGAGCGCGGCGAGGCCGAGACGCACGCGGCTCTTGACCGTCCCGAGTGGAATCTGCACGCGCGCCGCGATCTCCGTCTGGGTCAGCCCACCGAAATAGGCGAGCTCGATCGCCTCGCGCTGCGCGTCGGGCAGTGCCGCGACCGCGTTGCGTACCGCGGCAGCATCGGCAGCGCGGGCGACCTCAGGCCAGACATCCGGCGCCGTGAGCGCCTCGTGGACCTCGTCCACCTCGGGGCAGCGGCGCGGCCGGGCGGCGGCGGCGGACGATGTCGATCGCACGGTGATGAGTGATGGACAGCAGCCACGTTCGCGCGCTTGAGCGGCTCTGCTCGTAGCGCGTCGCGTTGCGCCAAACGCCGGTAAAGGCCTCCTGGACTGCGTCCTGGGCCAGTGCCGCGTCGTTCGTTATGCGCATCGCGAGTCCGTACATCACTCCCTGGTAGCGGTCGTAAAGCTGGGACAGCGCGGCCTCGTCCAACCCCGCCGCGAGGCGTGCCAGGAGCTCCTCGTCCGTCGCGGCGGCGGTCGTGCTGTCAGCGACCACGTCGTGTCCGAGGTCGCTCATCGGTTGATTCGCGCAAAGAACGCCACCGGTTCACTTCGGCGCGCTGGGTAGACGCGACGGGACGGGCACAGCGCCAGTTTAGGGCCGCAGCGCCCGCCCGAGCGTGCCTGTTCCCTGGATCTGGCAAACACGCCGGCGGGCGCTGATCCGAACCACGCCCCGGCTGCGTATTCGGGGTCAGAGGGGAAGCAACGGAGAGGAGGAACGCCTAGCGAAGTGCCGGCCACTGCGCGCGGGGAGCGCGCGATCACTCATCCCATTCCTTCGAGGAGGTAACTCGAGCAATGCGCGACCAGCGCAATCGGGCAATGACGGCGTCGCTAGCCGGCTCATTGCTCATCCTGGCATTGGGTCTCGTCCCGACGACATTCGCGGCGGACCACCTCGATGCACCGGGCGTCGCCAACAACGGCGCGGCCGACATCACCGACCTGTATGCCTGGAGTACGGCGAACGGCAAGAAGACCGTATTCGTGCTCAACGTCAATCCCGGCGCCGGCGTTCTGGCCCAGTCGGGGACGACGTTCGGACCGGGCATCAAGTACGAGATCAAGATCGACACGAACGGCGACTACAAGCCGGACGTGACCTACATGTACCGCTTCGGCCAGCCCAGCCACGGCACGCAGAGCCTCAAGCTCTACCGCAACGGCCATCTCATCGCCAACGGCTGGACCGGCAGCAACATCTCCGTGTCCGGTGGCGGCAAGACGACGGCCGGGCTGTACGACGATCCATTCTTCTTCGACCTTGATGCGTTCAAGGGCCAGGTCCTTGGCAGCGGCAACGGCCGATCGTTCTGCGACGGCGGCACGACCGACTTCTTCCACGGCCTCAACGTGAGCTCGATGATCCTCAGGGTCCCCAATAGCCAGATTGGTGGCAGCGGCGCGCACATCGGCATCTGGGCGACAACCAGTGTCCTCAAGAAGGGCACCTGGGTCCAGGAAGACCAGATGGGTCGACCGGCGATCAACACGGTGTTCAACAACGTGGACACCGCGCACAAGACGGACCGTGACGACTTCAACCGGACGGTTCCGGTGGAGCAGCCACAGATCTTTGGCCAGCACGTCAAGGATGTCCTTACAGCGCTCGGCGCGGCCGATCCGACCGCGCTGGCAAACGTTCTCCTGCCCGATGTCCTGACTTACCAGACGGGCAACACTGGCGGCTTCCTGAACGGCCGCAAACTGACTGATGACGTAATTGACGCCGAGCTCTCGCTCGTCACCAACGGCGGCATCACCACCGACTGCGTGAGCAACGACAGCGCGTTCAGTAACGCGTGGCCGTATCTCGCGCCACCGAATTGAGCGCGTTACAGACGCTGCTCGGCAAGCCCGGGGCCGCCGCAAGGCGGTCCCCGGGTCGGCGTCGCAACGGCGTCATCCTCCTGATACCGCCGCTCCTCGCGCTGGCCGTTGTGGGCGTCGTTCAGCTCACGGGCGCAGCGCACAGCACGAGCCCGAATCCGCCCGTCAACGGCGACCAGGTTCTGCCGGCGCGCGGGGACCCGAACGGCGACCTCATCCCGCAGACTGAGATCTCGTCGATCGGAGCGGTTGACACGACGGACATCGATCGGCGCATCGCGTTCTGGCAGCAGCGCACCGCAACCACGGCGTCGTCCGAGACGAGCTGGATCTCACTCGGTGACCTGTTGGACCTCAAGGGCCGGATGACCGGCGACATCAACCAGTTCCTGGCCGCTCAGCAGGCCTACCAGAAGGCGGCCACCGTCGCCCCGAACAGCAGCGCGGCGCGGGCTGGAAGCGCGCGCGAGCTGCCGACACTGCATGATTTCAACGGCGCGCTCGATGCCGCAACCAAAACGGTCGAGCTGGACCCGAGCGCGGTTGGCGCGCTGGGCGTCGTCTTCGACGCGTCCGTCGAGCTGGGCCACATCCCGGACGCGCAACTCGCGCTTCAGGACCTCCAGGCGCGCGTCCAGGGTCCGTCGATCGCTGTGCGCCAGGCACGACTCGACTTCCTGAGTGGCGATACCGCGACGGCCGTCGGTCTAGTGGAAGGCGCAGTGGGCGCGGCCACCGACGAAGGGGATCTGCCTTCTTCGATCGCCTTCTACAACTACACCGCGGCCGAATACGAGCTCTTCGCGGGCAACCTTGATGCGGCCCAGACCGATTCCTCGAACGCGCTGGTGATGCTGCCCGGCTACCCGCTCGCCATCTACGACGAGGGACGTGTGGCATATGCGCGCGGCGACATCGCCGGAGCGATCGGCTATCTCGAGGCGGCCACGGCGGCCTTGCCACGGCCGGACATGCTCGCCTTCCTGGGCGATCTGTACTCGCTCAGCGGCAACACGTCGAAGGCGGCCGACGAATACGCCACCGTCGACTTCATCGCCAAGATGACCGAGCAATCGGGGGCGGGCACGGTCTACGACCGCGAGTACGGGCTGTTCCTGTCCGAACACGGCCGCGATCCAAGCCGCGCGCTGGAAATCGCGCAGAGCGAGATCCAGAACCGCCAGGACGTTTACGGCTACGACGCCTTGGCCATGGCGCTCCATGCCAACGGCCAGGACGCCGAGGCGCTCGGCACGCTCAATCAAGCCCTCGCGCTGGGCACTGCCGATGCTCGCCTGCTGCTCCACGCCGGCCTCATCGAGATTGCCAACGGCGAAACCGCCACCGGTCAGGCGCACCTGACACAGGCGCTTGCGCTCAATCCATCCGTATCACCGCTGCTCGTCGAGCAGGCGCGCAAGGCTCTCGGCCAATGAGAGCACCGCGCCTGCTCCTCGGCTTTGCCCTCTCCTTCGCGGCGCTGGCGCTCGCCGCCCCGGCAGCGAGCGCCCACCCGCTGGGCAACTTCACGATCAACCACTACTCCGGGCTGCGCGTGGCGCCGACAGCCGTGACCGTCGACCACGTCATGGACTACGCCGAGATCCCGACCTTCTCAGAGCGGCGGACGATGGACACCGATGGCGACGGCCAGGTCTCGGACGCCGAGGCGCACCAGTACGCGCTCGACATGTGCAACCAGCTGGCGACCGACCTCGACCTCGAAGTCGGCGGCAGTCGCGCCGCACTCAACCTCACGCAGGTCGGCATCAGCTTCCCGATGGGCCAGGGGAACCCGACCGAGCGCCTGGTATGCATCTACACGGCACAGATCTCCGCGCTCCTGCCGGGCACCTCGATCACGTTTGCCGATGGCACTTATCCGGAGCGCCAGGGATGGCGCGAGATCACGGTCAACGGCGATGGAACGACGGTCTCAGGCTCGGACGCGCCGACGACGTCGGCGTCGAGCCGGCTGACCTACTACCCACCTGACCTCATCAGCGTGCCGCTCGGCCAGACGTCGACCGCGTTTGTCGTGGCACCCGGTGGAGCGACTCTGCCACCGTTCTCGGTGCCGGACGCGGCTCCTCTCGGTGCAACCATGCCCGCGCCCGCACCCGCGGTCACCGATCCGGCCGCGGCCGCGGTGCCTGCCAGCGTGACTGAGCTGGGCTCCGACGTGACTTCGCTCTTCCAGGCGTCCGACCTGACGCCACCGGTCATCCTCCTGTCGCTGCTCGCGGCCGCCGCCTTGGGCGCGCTTCACGCGGTTTCGCCGGGTCACGGCAAGACCGTCATGGCCGCGTACCTCGTCGGCTCACGCGGCAACATCCGCCAGGCATTCGGCCTCGGTCTGACCGTAACCGTGTCGCACACGATCGGCGTCCTGGCACTCGGGTTGCTCAGCCTGTCCGCGGCTTTCGTCATCCCGCCCGACAAGCTCTACCCGCTGCTGAGCGTTGGCTCGGGCGCAATCGTCATCGTCATCGGCACGTACCTGCTGATCGGCCGTGTCCGCTCATGGCGCGCCCGACCCGTGCAGTCACACGATCACGATCACGGGCACGAACACGGGCACGAACACGGCCATGAGCATCCCGAGGGCTGGCATGAGCACGCCGGCGTCGGCCATACCCGTGTTCCGCAACAGCAGATGGGCAAACGTGGCCTGTTCGCGCTCGGCCTGTCAGGTGGGATGATCCCATCCGTGTCGGCTCTGCTCGTGCTGATCGGCTCGATCTCGATCGGCAGGCCGGCCTGGGGCATCGTCCTGACCGTCGCCTTTGGCCTGGGCATGGCGGCCGTGCTGGTCGGCATCGGCCTCGCTCTGGTCTACGCGCGGCGGTTCGTGGAGCGCTTCCCGCAGTCGGCCGCGCTCGATCTCGGTCGTCGCGTGCCCGTCCTGAGCGCGGTCGTCGTGCTCCTCGCGGGCGCGCTGATCACCGGCCAGGGCCTCCTCGGCCTGGGCCTGTGAGGTCTCAGCCGCGTTGGGCGCGGGCGCCGTCGGGGTAGAGGCGGACTCGCCGGTACGGCTCGCGCCCGCGCGATTGCGATACGAGGTTGGCCTGCTCTGCCATCTGGTGTTGGAGCCGCCGGATATACGCGTTCTGGGGTGACAGCTCCACCGGTTGGGCCTGCCGGTGGACCAGGCCGATCGCCTCCTCCACCTCGCGCAGCGCGGCGTCGCGCGGATCCGCCTCGAGCGCAAAGATCGAGGTCAAGGCTGATTCGACCTGGACCAGGGTGTTCGACTTGAGCACGAACATCGGCAGGCCGCGCTCCTCAGCCTCGCGCAGCGCGGGAGGCTTCTGCTTGTAGTAGTTGCGCAGCGTGATCACGACGTCGGCCTCGTCCGGCTCGCGCACCAGCGTCACCGGCAGCTGCAGCTCGCGCACCGCCTGCTCGAGGCGCTTGTTGGAGACGCCAAAGCCAAGGACGTTCAGCTTGGGCAGTGACGACTCGCCTGGCGCAGGCAGCGGAGTGAGGCGGCGCTCGCCGGAGAGCTCCTCGTCGGTGGCCTCGTCGTCCAACTCGAGCAGGCTGAGCGGCTCTTCGTCGGCCGCCTCGTCGTCGTCGCCAAAGGTCTCCTCGACGCGCAGCTGATTGATCGCCCGCGTCGCCTGGTCGCGCCACTCGCGCTGGCGCTGGAACTCGCGCACATCGCGCGCCCGTGGCTCGGGCGGCAGCGAGCCGCGCTCGAGCGGACCTCGGTCAGCTAGCGGGCCCGCTTGGAACGCCTCCGGCGGTCGTCGATCATCCTCCCATGGCGCGGGCGTGCCGCTGGAGCTGGCCGTGCGTGTTGATCGGCCGTGTCTCCAGCCACCACTCGCGCCCGGGCGGTAGCCGGGCCGATAGCCCCGTTCGGGCTGCTGCAGCCCGAACTCGTTGTTGAACGATCCCTGGGCCGCGCGGCCGCCCGGGCGCCAGCCGGGCTCCGTGCGCCAGCCGGCGCCGCTGGAGCCAACGAGGCCGCCGAAGCGCTCGCCGGGCATCTGCGACTGCGGCGCCGGCCGCGGCCGAGCCTGCGAGCGCTGGACCGTGCCTACTTCGTCGCGCCAACGCAGCTCAGGCGCGATGGGATCGCCGCGCAGCATCGCGTCGACAGTCTCGGCGACATCGGGATGGACGCTGACCCGGTCGCGTGACTGGATCTCGACGACGACATCGAAGGTCGGCGGCGCCTTGCGCTCGAGGACGCTCTTCTGCGTCCTGCGCCGGCGCGCCTCCTCGTCACCCAGCGTGACGCTCTGGATGCCGCCGATCAGGTCGCTCAGCGTCGGATTGAGCATCAGGTTGTCGAGGTTGTTGCCGTGCGCCGTGCCGATCAACTGCACGCCGCGCTCAGCAATGGTTCGCGCCGCGCCCGCCTCGAGCTCCGTGCCGATCTCGTCGATGACGATGACCTGGGGCATGTGATTCTCGACCGCCTCGATCATGACCGAGTGCTGCTGGGCGGGCGTGCGAACCTGCATGCGCCGCGCGCGGCCGATGCCCGGATGCGGAATATCACCGTCGCCTGCGATCTCGTTGCTCGTGTCGACCACGACGACGCGCTTGTCGAGCTCGTCGGCCAGGACGCGTGCCGCCTCGCGCAGCATGGTCGTCTTGCCGATGCCCGGCCGGCCCATGATCAGTACGCTCTTCCCAGACTCGACGAGGTCCTTGATGATCTCGATCGTGCCGAACACGGCACGCCCGATGCGAGCGGTCAGGCCGACGATCTTGCCGCTGCGGTTGCGTATCGCGCTGATGCGATGCAGCGTGCGCTCGATGCCCGCGCGGTTGTCCTCGCCGAACGAGCCGATGTGGTCGATGACGTACTGGATGTCCTCGTCGGTCACCTCGCGTTCTCGCAGGAGCTGCTCACCGCCGGCGCCGAAACGCGCCTCCGGCGGCCGTCCAAGGTCCATCACGACCTCGATCACGTCGCGCTCCACGGGTATCTGTCGGATCGCGGCGCAGATCTCGGGTGGCAGCGCGACGAGCAGCGCCTCCAGGTCGCTGGGGGCGTCGGCATCGTGTTCGATGATCGGGTTCCTCATATTGCCTTCGTTCTGGATGCGGTCAGCGCAGGACGGCGGGGACGAGCGCCGGCTTGGTCACACGCTCCACGGCCTCCTTCATCAGCAGCGATACGTGGGCGACGTCCGCGAAGCCATGCTCCTCCAAACGCCGATCAAGCGGTGACTCGTAGGTTCGCACCGCGCTCAGCACTCCGCGTTCTCCCGAGCCTCGCTCGGCGCGCTGCCAGCGGCCGGCCAAGTCGCTCCAGCGCGAGCGCGTCCGCTCGACGAGCGCGCTGAGGCAGAACGTGATCAGGTCGCTCGGATCATGGTCGGTACGCGAGATGACGCGAATGTAGTGCGGTTGTTCTGTCTTCGATGTCCCGATCTGGCAGAACGCGAGCGCCTCACCATCCAACCTGCCACTCGTCGCCTGCTGGATGAAGGCTTCCACGTCGGCGAAGCGCAGGATGGGCGTCAGCGCCGAGCGTGGCACGCGCCAGTGGTTGCCCTGTCGCTCCCAGTCGGGCTGGCGGTAGTCCTCGAGCCGTGCCACGGGTCCGGGCGTCGCGCTGCGGTACAGGCGATCAAGGGTCAACGCGTCGAGCGGCACCGCCGGGCGGATGCCGTGCTCGTGCGCCTCGGCGGCCGTCATCGGGGCGTCGGGCGCCTGGTCGGGCGATCGGAAGAGGATCGTTTCCTCTCCGTAACGGGCAAAGCCGGCTTGCATGAACAGCTCGACGTTACCCCCTTCGTCGGAACAGGCGACATGGAAACGCATGCCGCCGCGCTTGCTTGCGTCTCTCAGCACGCGCTGGACCAGGCGGAAGCGGATGTCGCCCGAGAGTCCTTCGTCCATCGCGTCGAGCTCGACGAATGTCCACTCGTCGCGGATGTTGTCGTGATCGACGTGGGCGAGGCCCTGAACACGGCCGTCTTCCTCGTAGACGTAGAGGAGGTCAGCGGGCAGCAGTGCCGACAACGGCAAGCGAAAAAGGGTGAAGACGCTAACGTGGCTCGAACCAACGGGCAGGCCAAGCGTCCGCATTCGGCCATCGCCTGTTGGCGCGAGGTGCGATTGACGCGACAGCTCGCCGAGCGCGGCGAGATCGGTCAACCGAGCCGCGCGAACGCGTCCGCTGCGCTGCGTCGACGGTCGGGGCGAGGTGATCACTCGGGACTGACCCCGGCATTCGCATCGGCCGCGCGGCGCCGAACCGGGTGCGGCCAAGAGGCGAGCACCGCGCGGTTGGGTAACGCAGCGACGCGCGTCGTGTCCCGACGCTCTCGTTCGGCGTCCGAGTTCCTCGCCGTGAGGCAGAACTCGAGGCAGGCGAACTTCCCGGACGACCTCAACGTGCCGTTCTTCACGACGGCCAGCACCCTAGGCACCGTCGAGTGGATCGGCTCGGACGCTTCCGGCACGAGGACGTCGTGACCCAACGTCGGACGGCCCGTCTCCCAAACCGGAGTCTGGACCTGCTCCAGGGGTGGGTAGGCATGGTCTCGGGGCGGATGAGCTCAAGCCGGCCGGCTGCGCCCTGTTAGCTGGCCTTCGCGTACCTTCATCTCGACTGGCCAACCCGGGTGGGATGCCGCAGGATCGATCCACGCGTATATTCTGGCCTCCGCTGTGAAGTTACTGCGACGATTGATTCGAACAGCGTTTCGCCGCTTGGGATACCACGTCTCGCAACGGCCCCAGCTCCTCGACGATTTCGATAGCCATCTAGCTGGACTACTCCCACGACTCGGCGTCAACTGCGTACTCGACGTCGGTGCACATTGGGGGGAGTACGCCACGAGCTTGCGCCGTCTTGGGTTCGATGGGCGGACCGTCTCCTTTGAGCCTGTCGCTCAGAGCTACGAGCGCTTGGCGGTTGTTGCGCGGAGCGACGACCACTGGCTCGTACGCAACGTCGCCCTTGGGAGCCTCAACGAGCGAAGGATGATCAACGTTCCCGAAGGGACGGTCTTTGCGTCCTTTTTCGAACCCAACAAGTTTGGGCTCGAGCGCTTTCCGAAAAGCAGTGTCGGCCATATGGAGGAAGTCGAGGTCCGGACGTTGGACAGCATGGTTGACTCCTGCCTCGAAGGCCTGAGCCAGCCCAAGGTGTACCTGAAACTCGATACACAAGGCTGGGATCTCGAAGTTCTCAACGGCTCACGCACCGCGCTCCAGTATGTTGTCGGGCTCCAGAGCGAGCTCTCGGTCAAGCCGATTTACGTCGGAATGCCGAGTTACCTCCAGGTCCTAGACGCTATCCAGGGACTAGGCTTCGGACTCACAGGCATCTACCCGATATCGAGGGACCGGAATTCCCAGATCATCGAGTTCGATGCCGTCTTCATAAGGGTTGGCTAACACCTCCTGCGTAAGTGGCCAATGTCCCCACACAACGGGAGCTCTCGGCCGTCCCCGTCGACTAGAACTGGACCCGACGACCGCATTCGCCTGCCTAAGAGGACACACGGCTGCACCGGACATGGATTATCCGTGTGGCCCAAACTGGATCGGTCGGCCGCGCCTTACGCACGCGCCCGGACCATTGGGTGAATGGCCGCGACGTGGTCGTCATTCGTGGCTCGCCTGAGCGCCCGCATCGGCCGGGCGGCGCCGAACCGGGTGCGGCCGGCGCCCACTGCCCTCGCCCGGCTCGGCGAACTCGGCGGCCATCGTCGCCACGAGGCGGTGGAAGCGCGTCTCGCCGGCCAGCTCGGGGTGAAACGCGGTAGCGATCACGCCACCCTTGCGCACGGCCACGACACGGCCGTCGTCGAGCTTCGCGAGGATGTCCACGTCCGGCCCGACACGCTCCACGATCGGCGCGCGGATGAACACTGCGTGCACGGGCCTGTCGCCCAGGACGGGCACATTGACCTCCGACTCGAAGCTCTCCAGCTGGCGGCCAAATGCGTTTCGCTTGACGCTGATGTCGAGCAGCGGCAGGACGGGCGCGTCGCCGTCGGTGATCTCACTCGAGAGCAGGATCATGCCAGCGCAAGTGCCGAAAATCGGGGCGCCCTTGCGCGCAAGATCAAGGATCGGCTGGCGCAGGTCCCAGGTGTCGATCAGCTTGCGCATGGCGGTGCTCTCGCCGCCCGGGATGATCAGGCCGCTGATGCCGTCCATGTCGCTGGGCAGCCTGATGGGAACGGCGTCGACGCCGAGCTGGCGCAGGATGGCGAGATGCTCAGCGAACGCGCCCTGGACGGCGAGAACGCCGATCCTGACGCGGCCGTGCGGCTGATCGTGGGTCCCTGTCATGCCCGGACTCTGAGCCGGAAAAGCCGGCGTCTGCCTACCAGCCGCGGACGGCGAGGCGCTCGCTCTCCGGCATCGTCCGGACCTCGAGGCCGGGCATCGGCGCGCCCAGTCCCTTCGACACCTCGGCAATGATCTGGGGATTGTCGAAGTGGGTCGTCGCCTGGACGATCGCGCGCGCCGTCCGCGCCGGATCCTCCGACTTGAAGATGCCGGAGCCGACGAAGACGCCCTCCGCGCCCAGCTGCATGGCGAGTGCCGCGTCGGAGGGCGTGGCGATGCCGCCGGCGACGAAGTTGACCACCGGCAGCTTGCCGTTCTGGGCGACGTCCTTGACCAGCTCGTAGGGCGCCTGGAGGTCCTTGGCCGCGACGAAGAGCTCGTCCTCGCGCATGCCCTGCAGCTCGCGAATGCCCGACCACAGCGCGCGGATGTGGCGCACGGCCTCGACGATGTTGCCCGTGCCCGCCTCGCCCTTGGTCCGGATCATTGCCGCGCCCTCGTTGATGCGCCGGAGCGCCTCACCAAGGTCGCGGCAACCGCACACGAACGGGACCTTGAACAGGTGCTTGTCGATGTGGTTGAGCTCGTCGGCCGGAGTAAGGACCTCCGACTCGTCGATGTAGTCGACACCCAGCGCCTCGAGCACCTGCGCTTCGACGAAGTGGCCGATGCGCGCCTTGGCCATGACCGGGATCGTGACCGCATCCATTATCTGGGTGATCAGCAGCGGATCGCTCATGCGCGCCACGCCGCCCATCGCACGGATGTCACTAGGGACGCGCTCGAGCGCCATCACGGCGACGGCGCCGGCATCCTCGGCGATCTTGGCATGCTCGGCCGTGACGACGTCCATGATCACGCCGCCCTTGAGCATCTGGGCGAGGCCCTTCTTGGTCGTCCAGGTCGACTTTTCTTCGGTCACGCTCGGTCTCTGGAACCTCTCGGTGGTGCGCGGACGGGCGGTGGGTCGCGCCGCTTCGATGATTATCTCACCGCGACTCGTTCGGGCCGGTTATGCGCCAAACGCACGAACCGTCCGCCGAGCTGCCTCCGGCCGCCGAGTTTCGCCCTGTCGCAGAAGCGTGCTCTGGCCGCCGTGATCCGTGGAGCGGATCGCTCCGCGCCAATTCCCGCAGCAACACCGCACTCAGATCGTCGTTACGGATGCGTCTGACGCTGGGAATCGGCCGGTATCGAGCCTCCGCACGCATCAGGCCGATCATCGCCGTCGCGTGCCATGCCTGCGCTCCTGACCAACCTCCGTATGATCCGCCCACGATGGCAGTGCTGATGACGCACGTTGATCCGCGCAGCGAAGAGGCGCGGAGCAACGCGCGAACGATGCGCGCGCTGGTCGCGGACCTGCGTGACAAGACGGCCGCGGTCAGCGCGCGCGGCGCAGCCGGCGACGAGCGCAGCATCGCGCGGCACCGCGAGCGGGGAAAGATGCCCGTTCGCGAGCGCATCGAGCAGCTGATCGATCCAGGCTCAGCATTTCTCGAGCTGTCCCCGCTCGCGGCGATCGGCATGTACGACGACGACGCACCCGGGGCCGGCATGGTCACCGGCATCGGCAGGGTCGAGGGCACGGACGTGGTCATCGTCGCCAACGACGCGACGGTGAAGGGCGGCACGTACTACCCGATGACCGTGAAGAAGCATCTCCGCGCCCAGGAGATCGCGCTCCAGAACCGGCTGCCGTGCATCTACCTCGTCGATTCCGGCGGCGCCTTCCTGCCGCTTCAGGACGAGGTCTTCCCCGACCGAGAGCACTTTGGCCGGATCTTCTACAACCAGGCCCGGATGTCGGCGCAGGGCATCCCGCAGATCGCGCTGGTGATGGGCTCCTCGACTGCCGGCGGCGCGTACGTGCCTGCCATGAGCGACGAGACGGTCATCGTCCGTGGCACGGGCACCATCTTTCTGGGCGGCCCGCCGCTGGTCAAGGCCGCGACCGGTGAGGACGTCAGCGCCGAAGATCTGGGCGGCGCGTCCGTTCACGCGCGCATCTCTGGCGTCGCCGACCACGAGGCGCTGGATGACGAACACGCGCTGGCAATCGGGCGCCAGATCGTCGCCAGCCTTGCGTGGAAGAAGCCCGACCAACCGTGGGACCGACTGCCCGCGCCGCCGCCCGCCGTCGCCACGCCCGATCCCGACTCAGGCGCCGACGACCCGTTCGGGATCTACGGCGCGGTCAGCCCCGATCTGCGCCGCGGCTACGACGTCCACGAGGTGATCTCGCGGATCGTCGATGGCTCCGAGTTCCACGAGTTCAAGCAGGGCTATGGCGAGACGCTCGTGTGCGGCTTCGCGCATCTCGACGGCTACCCGGTCGGCATCCTCGCCAACAACGGCGTCCTCTTCTCGCAATCGGCGCTAAAGGGCGCGCACTTCATCGAGCTCGCCTGCCAGCGCAGGATCCCGCTCGTCTTCCTGCAGAACATCACGGGTTTCATGGTCGGTCGCGAGTACGAATCGGGCGGCATCGCCAAGGACGGCGCAAAGCTCGTCACCGCCGTGGCATGCGCCGAGGTGCCCAAGTTCACCGTCATCATCGGGGGCTCATTCGGCGCCGGTAACTACGGCATGGCCGGCCGGGCGTACGGCAGCCGCGGGCTGTGGATGTGGCCCAACGCGCGCATCAGCGTCATGGGCGGCGAGCAGGCCGCGATGGTCCTGTCGATCGTGGGCACGTTCAAGGACGAGACGGAGCGCGACATCTACCGCGATGAGATCCGGGCCAAGTACGAGCGCGAAGGCAATCCCTACCACTCGACGGCGCGCCTGTGGGACGACGGCGTGATCGATCCTGCCCAGACGCGCGATGTGCTCGCGCTTGCCATCGCCGCGTCACTCAACGCGCCCATCCAGGAGACGAGGTTCGGCGTCTTCCGGATGTAGGCCAGCCCCGGTCGGGTCAGGGTGCTGCCGCGAAGTCACCCTCGACGGCGGCGACCTCGGTCGGATTGAGCGTGGAGCGGCCAAGGTCAAGCAGCAGCCGTTCGACCGTGCGGCCTTGGTCGACCCGGTAAGTGCGTGTTCCGGTCCCGAGAGGTGCGACGGTTCCTCGATAGGCAACGAGTGTCTCGTCGGCTTGCCCCGGTGATCTGCGGACGATCGTGAAGCCGTGATATCCAAGCCCACCTTGCGGGGGCGTTCCAGTCGTGACCGGGAGTGCCTCGATCGTGTTCAAGACTTGCGCCACCTGCGCGTCCGTGAGGTCCCACGACGGGTCGGGTCGGCCGGAGTAGATGCCAAGGCTCGTCGTGATGCTCGTGTTCGGTGCCGCGGACGCGGTGCCGGTCGCCACAGGGCTAACGTCCGCTGAGTTGCCGCAACCCAGGGTGGCTACAACCACCAGCAACGCGAAGGCTTCGGCCATCGTCGACGTCCTTCGGTCCATATGACGACGCTAGGCGGCGCCTTCCGGCGGCACAAGGGCCGTTTGCCTGCAGCTACCCAGACACCACGAGAGGTACGGCTGGCTAACGCAGGTGGATGCCGAAGGCCCTCTGCTCCCTAGTTAGTGATCGTGACCACGAAGTCGACTGGACTCAGGCGACAATGTGCCGGATGCAGTACCAGCGTTTCGGTGACCGGACCGAGATCCGATTTGAGAGTGGCGACGAGTTCATCGCCTCATTGACGGCGTTCGCGGAGGCGGAGTCGGTTTCCTTCGCCGTCTTCAGCGGCCTGGGCGGGGTCCGCCGCGCACGTATCGCCTACTTCAACAGCGAGACCCGCGAGTACGAGACCCACGTGCTCGACGAGCAGTTCGAGGTCGTCAGCCTGATCGGCAACATCGCCCTGCGCGACGGCAAGCCGTTCATTCACGCGCATGCCGGCCTTGGCAGGAGGGATCTGTCGGTGGTCGGCGGGCACGTCATGGAGCTCGTGGCACGGCCGACGATCGAGCTCTGGCTGCGGCGCGAGGCGGCCGCAGTAAGCCGCGTGCCGGACGAGGAGAGCGGCCTGGCCCTGCTCGACCTGCCCGACCGCCTTTAGCATCGCGGGGTGGATTCGCCGGCAACAGCCATTGCGACCGGGCGCGTGCTCCAGGTCTCCGTGTCCGCGGGCGGCGTGCCCAAGCTGCCCGTCGAGCGCTCATGGGTCGGACCGTTCGGCCTCGAGGGCGATGGGCACAGCGAGCCCACCGTGCATGGCGGTCCGCATCGCGCGGTCTGCCTGTTCGGGATCGAGGTCATCGAACGCCTTCAATCAGAAGGACACCCGATCGAGCCGGGTGGCGCTGGCGAGAACCTCACGACGTCGGGCATCGAGTGGTCGCTCCTGCCTGTCGGCGCGCGGGCGCGCGTCGGCGACACCGTCGAACTCGAGATCTCGTCCTCGACGACGCCGTGCGTGACGCAGAGGGGCAACTTCAGCGACGGCAACTTCAACCGGATCCTGATCGACAGGCATCCAACCGATTCGCGCATGTACGCGCGCGTTGTGCGCGAGGGCTACGTCGCTCCGGGCGACGCGATCGTCGTGCTTCCGGCTGCGCCCGACTCGCGGGCGGAGGACGAGCTCCTGCTCAAGCGCCTGGATCGCGTTCAGGGCAAATCCATGCTCGCCGCGTGGATGGCGACTCGCGAGTCGGGCTACCAGATCGAGATATTCGAAGACGGCGAGATCTCGATGGCCTCGTCACGCCAACTTCCCGGACCTGCGTTCAATTCGGCCGACGGGCTGGCCAGACTCCCGAACATGCTGGAGATGGCGACGCGCTTCTTCGATCGCCACGGCACACGCGGCTGGATCACCGCGGTCGAACCGCCATGGCCGGGTGCCGTTGATGACTACACGCTCGACGTGTTTGCGGCGGCGCCTGCTGAGGTCGCAGATGGTCCACTGCCCGCCGCTGTCGCCGTTCGCATCCTGGGCAGCGACGAGGGAGCGTTGTACAACCAGGTGAAGTCGGGCGAGGACACATCGTCAGGAGTAGATGCCGGAAGCTCCAATCCGTGGCCGGCCATCTACACAAGCCTCGCGCGGACTCATCGCCGGAAGCTGTTCCTCGTCGAGATCGATGGCCAACCATTGGCGCACGCGTCCCTCGCGATCAGCGCCAAGACGGGCTGGCTGCGGAGTGCAATGGTCGCCCCGGAAGCACGTGGCCGCGGCCTACAGCGAGTGCTGATCTCGGAGCGCGCACGGGCGGCGGCTCGGGCCGGGTGCGATCTGGTCGGCGCGGCCGCTGAGCCCGGATCGATCTCGGCCGACAATCTCCAACATGCGGGCCTGCGCCGAGTTGGCACGCGGCGCCACTACATCTGCGACCCCAGGTGACCGACAACCTGCTCGTCGAGCGCAGCGGCCCGGGCGGTGTCGTCGCCCGTGTCACGCTCAACCGGCCGGACGTGCACAACGCGTTCAATGCCGAGCTCATCGGCGAGCTGCGGTCCGTGTTTCGGCGGCTTTCCGACGAACGGGCCGAAACGCTCCGCGCCGTCGTCCTGGCTGGCGCCGGTCCGTCGTTCTGCGCCGGCGCGGACGTCAGCTGGATGCGCGCCTCGCTCGGATTGACGCGCGAGCAGAACGAGCAGGACGCGATGGTCATGGCCGAGATGTTCGACGCGATCGACCGTTGCCCGGCACCGGTCATCGCGCGCGTGCACGGCGCCTCGCTCGGCGGCGGCATGGGCCTGTGCGCGGTGAGCGACCTGGTCATTACCGAAGCCGGCGCCAAGTTCGGCTTCACCGAGACGCGCCTGGGCATCCTGCCTTCGGTCATCGCTCCGTTCGTGATCGCCAAGATCGGCGAGACACACGCGCGCGCGCTATTTCCGTCCGGCAGGCGCTTCGACGCGACGCGCGCGCTGCGCATCGGCCTGGTCCACGAGCTCGTCGAGGGAGAACAGGCGCTCGATGCGGCCGTCGAGTCAGCCCTCAGCGATCTCCTGGCGGCAGGCCCGACAGCGGCTCGCGCTGCGAAGGCCATCGTGCGCGAGGTGCGCGGCCTGCCGCACGAGTCGACACGGTGGCACACGGCACGGCGCATCGCCGCTCAGCGCACCAGCCCCGAAGGCCAGGAAGGCCTGCGCGCCTTCCTCGAGAAGCGCGACCCTGGCTGGCGGCAGTAGGCCTTACCGTGGATGGCCCGTCCCGGCTGATCACGAGGCTGGTCTTTCTCGGCTGCTGAATGCTGACCGGCTGCTCGGGGTTGCCGAGCGCGGGTTCGTCGGCTAATCAGACTCCTTCGCCGAGCCCTGCAGCCAGCACCTCGCCCACGGACACAGCCTCCGACATCGGTTGTGACCTTGGTGCCGGTGGGCTGGGAGTCGAGACACAACCAGGCGGCGACATCTCGACGACGCTCCAGAGCAAGATCGACCCGTATCTCGCGGCGCAGTAATCGGACCAATCGGTGCTCGGCGTGCAAAGAGTCCTCGCCCTAGGCGGAAACGTCCCACCGCTCATTGGCAAGGACGTGGTCGTGGTCCGACTTGGACCCGGGACCACCGTTCAGGCAGCTCCGGGACCGCCGTACAGCGATACGATCGTCAAGTGCAGCCTTGTCGTGTTCGACTCGTCCGATGGGACCTGGCTGACGACCTACGGACAGCGCGAGGCAGTTCCAACAGCGTCGCCGTGACTCTGAGCACACGATCTTGACCATGGACCGCGACAAACGCGACATTCGCGGCGAGCCAACAGGACCGATAGGCCCGGGTGAGGCTGCTCGTCGCCTCGGTGTGAGCACGCGCACCGTCCAGCGCTGGCTGCGCGAGGGCAGGCTGCCGGCGGTCAATGTCGGCGCGCGGGTAAAGGTCGACCCAAGTGCGTTTGGTCAACGCGTCGGTGGCCCGCGATCTATCGGCCGCCTGCTTGTCGCCAACCGCGGCGAGCTCGTGGTGCGCATTGCGCGCACGTGCCGCCAGCTCGGGATCACGACTCTCGCACTCGTGGCCGAGGACCAGGCGCGCGCCTGGTGGACCAACGCCGCTGACGAGCTCGTGCCACTGCGCGGCACTTACCTCGACATGGCCGCGGTGCTCGACGCGGCCCACGCCGCGGGTGCCGATGCGATCCATCCGGGCTATGGCTTCCTCGCCGAGAACGCCGACTTCGCCGAGGCCGTCATCGAAGCGGGCATCGTGTGGGTCGGGCCGCGACCCGAAGCGATGCGCGCGCTGGGCGACAAGGCAGCCGCACGCCGGCTGGCTGCGAGCATCAGCGTGCCGGTCCTGCCCGGCTACGACGGCAGCGACCAGTCGGACGCGAAGCTGCTGCGCGAGGCGCGGCGGATCGGCTTCCCCGTCCTCGTCAAGCCGAGCGCGGGCGGCGGTGGCAAGGGGATGCACGTCCTCCAACGAGCACGCGATTTCGAGGAGACGATCGCCCGCGCGCGACGCGAGGCGCGCGGCGCGTTCGGCGACGAGCGGCTCATCCTGGAGCGCTACCTGGCACGGCCGCGCCACATCGAGGTCCAGCTCCTGGGTGACGAGCTCGGCAACGTGATCCACCTTGGAGAGCGCGAGTGCTCGCTCCAGCGCCGCCATCAGAAGGTGATGGAAGAGGCACCGTCGCCGGTCGTCGACGAGGCACTGCGCGCGCGCCTGGGCGAGGCAGCGCTATCACTCGCGCGCGCGGCCGGCTATTCCAACGCGGGCACGGCCGAGTTCCTGCTGGCACCCGACGGCAGCTTCTACTTCCTCGAGCTCAATGCGCGGCTGCAGGTCGAGCACCCCGTCACGGAGATGGTCACAGGCCTCGATCTCGTGGCGCTCCAGCTTGCCGTCGCTTCCGGTCAGTCGCTGCCAATGGCGCAAGGTGACGTCCGCTTGAGCGGGCACGCCGTCGAGGCGCGGCTGTACGCGGAGGACGCCGAGCACGACTTCGTTCCGGCCACGGGCGAGGTGCTCGAGACGCGCTGGCCCGCTGGCGACGGAGTGCGGGTCGACGCTGGTATCGCCGCCGGCGACGTGGTCGGCACCCGATATGACCCCTTGCTCGCCAAGCTGGTCGCCCACGCGGCCGACCGACCAGCGGCTTTCGACCTGCTGCGCGACGAGCTTGATCACGCGAGCGTTCTCGGGGTGACCACCAACCGCGGGTTTCTGGCATGGCTGGCGCGCGACACGGACGTCCGCGCCGGAACGATGTGGACCACGTTCATCGACGAGCGCTGGCAGCCATCCGAGCATGACTTGGCAGATAGCGTTTGGGCTGAGGCAGCTACGCTCTTGCTCGAGCCCAAAGCGCACGCCGGCTTCAGGCTCAACGCGCTTCCGCGCGTCCGGCTTTCGATCGCCGGCGAAACACGCAGCGTCGACGCGGCCACGCGGGGCGACGCTGCGCACGCGACCCTTGGGGATGGATCGATCGTGCTCGATATCGACGGTCAGGCCGTGAGCGCGGCGATCGCGCCGCCGCCGACGGTGGAGACCGCCTTGCGCCACGCAGCGCACGAGGGCGGCGGCGCCGCGTCGGTCCGAGCGCCCATGCCCGGGACCGTGATCGCTGTGCATGTCAGCGAGGGCGACGCTGTCGAAGCCGGTCAGGTGCTGGTCCTGCTCGAGGCAATGAAGATGGAGAACGCGGTGCCGGCCCCAGGCGCGGGCCGAGTTTCGCGCGTACTTGTCGTGCCCGGCCAGCAGGTCCAGCGCGCCGAGACGCTCGTCGAGCTGGATTAGCCTTCGACCATGGCACTGCCACGATCCGTGCGCATCTACGAGGTCGGCCCGCGCGACGGCCTGCAGAACGAGGCCACGCCGGTCTCGACCGAGACCAAGCTGCAGTACATAACGCTCCTCGCGGCCGCTGGTTTGACCGAGATCGAAGCCACCAGCTTCGTGGCGCCCAAGGCAATTCCGCAGCTGGCTGACGCAGACGCGCTGCTGCCGCTCCTCCCCGAGCGCGGACGAATCCGCTACCCGGTCCTCGTCCCCAACGAGCGCGGCATGGATCGGGCCGTCGCGGCCGGCGCGGACGCGCTCGCGGTGTTCACCGCGGCGAGCGACGAGTTCACGCGGAACAACATCGGCGTGACCATCGACGAGTCGCTGGCTGCCTTCCGTCCGGTGCTCGATCGGGCGACGCAGCTCGGTTGGTGGAAGCGCGCCTACGTCTCGACCGCCTTCGGCTGCCCCTTCTCGGGCCGTGTCGCGGTGGGTTCCGTCGTCGACGTCAGCCTGCACCTGCTTGACCTCGGCGCCGACGAGATCTGCCTGGGCGACACAATCGGCGTCGGTGTGCCGGCGCAGGTTCACGAATTGACGCAGGCCGTCACCAGCGCCGGCGTGCCGCTCGACAGGCTCGCCTACCACTTCCATGACACGCGCGGCACGGCCCTGGCAAACGTTGTCGCCGGCCTCGAAGACGGCGTCTCGTGCTTCGATTCGTCGACCGGCGGAACGGGCGGCTGCCCCTACGCGCCCGGTGCCGCCGGCAATCTGGCGACCGAGGACCTCGTGTACATGCTCGACGCGATGGCTATCGAGCACGGCGTCAAGCTGCCCCAGGTGCTCGAGGCCGCGCGCTTCATTGCCACCGCCCTGGGCAAAGCCCTGGCCAGCAAGGTCGGCCAGGCTGGTGGCTGGGATCCCGAGACGGGAGCGCGGACCGGGGTCTAGTCCGCGGCCGAGAGCGCGGCCCGCACCTGCTGGGTGATGGCCGCGTCGTTGTCGCCGAGCAGGATCAGCACGTTCTTGCGCGCGAGCCAGCTATCGGCACTGACGCCAGCCGACAACCCGACGCACCTGTTGGCCGCGTCGAAGCTGGACAGGCTTTCCGCTGCACGTTGGATGTCGCGCCCGGCATCGATTCTCTCCACGGTGCTCGGAAACAGCATCACCAGGCGAACAGGCAGCGAGGTAGTGGCGGCGCGCGAAACGCTGGCCACGGATGCGAGATAGGTCTGGGACGGCCACGAAACCGGGCAGGATGTCGCTTCCAGGAAGGGCTGGAAGTCCATGTCCGGAAACGCATGTGAGAGGGAGCCCAGAGTCGAGATCGAGCTGAGTGGGTCGGCTGCGGTAAGCGGGTCGCCGGTCCAGATGATGCTGTCCGCTTCCAACCAGAGCGAGCAGGCGAGGTTGTCGTGAATCGGGCACGACGAGGTCTGCGTCGTGGTCCCTTGCAGGATGCGTGGTCCGCGGTCGCCCATCCAGAAAGGCGTCCCGGTCACGATCATCGATTTGCCGCGCGGTGAGCCGGCAGGATCGTCGGACAGGGTCGCGCTCGGGCAGACCGTCGAGTCGGCCTGACAAAGGGTCGAGTGGTACCAACCGCCGACGAGGACCATTGCGCCGGCCGGCAAGGCAAGCGCGTCCTCCACACGCAGGACCGGCCTGCCGTCATATGACGTCGGCAGTCCATCGACGAAACGCAGGCCGCCAGAGCGCTGACCGAATGCCGAGACGAGGCCCGCAGGACTGGTCTCGGGTTGAGGTTCCGGAAGCACAATCGCAGTCGGCACTGGTTGCTCGTATGCCGAAGCGCTGGGCGTCGGTCCAGGCCCGACCGCCACGATTGGCGCAGGCGTCGTCAGCGTCGGGCGTGGACTATCGATTCCGGATCGGCCGAGATAGATGACGCCGCCGAGCACGATTGCCACGCCCAAGGCCGGCAACAGCCACGCCCGTGAGCGAGCGGTGCGCTCAAGCGGGGTCGGATCGACCACATCGTCCTGTTTCATCCGTCCACCGTGTGACATTGTGACTCGGCCGTGTCCACGCTCGATTTTGCTACGATGCAAGCGTCGTTCGGCCGAGTCCCGGCTGGCCTCAGGGAGTCATGGATTTCGCGGTACTGCTGCTCAACTCGGATTACGAGCCGCTGAACGTCTGCAACGTCCGGCGCGCCTTCCGCCTCGTCTTCGCCGAGAAGGCCGAGGTCATCCACTACGACCACCATGACATCCGCACCGCGACGGCAGTCTTCCGCGCGCCGAGCGTCATCCGCCTGCACCATCGCGTCAAGCGTCCACGGCCGCGCGTCCGCCTGAGCCGGCGCGAGATTTTCATCCGCGACAAGCACACGTGCCAGTACTGCGGCGCCCAGACCGGCGACCTGACCCTTGACCATGTCATCCCGCGCCACCGTGGCGGGGCCCACACTTGGGACAACCTCGTCGCCGCGTGCAAGACGTGCAACCACCGCAAGGGCGGCCGCTTCGTCGACGAGGCGCGCATGCGCCTGATGCGCCAGCCGTTCGAGCCGCGCTGCGACGTCTACACGCTCTTCACGCCGTACCTGTCCGACCCGCGCAACGAGCCCTGGCGCGACTATCTCTTCGTCGGCCGCAACTGAGCGCTCGGGCGCGAGCTCGATGAGCGAACTTGCCGTTCCTGACGGCGTCCTGGCCGTGCTCGAGACGCTCTGGTCGAGCGGATTTGGTGCGTATCTCGTGGGCGGTGGCGTGCGCGACACGCTCCTCGGTCGAAGCGTTCCAGGCGACTGGGACGTGGCCACTTCGGGCCGTCCCGAGGAGGTCAAACAGGCACTCCCCGCCGGACGCTACGAGAACCGCTTTGGCACGGTCACGCTCGATGTCGCGCCGTACACGGTCGAGATCACCACGTTCCGGCGCGACCACCAGTACGCCGATCACCGCCGGCCCGACTCGGTGACGTTCACTGATTCGCTCGACGAGGACCTCGCTCGACGCGATTTCACTGTCAACGCCATCGCCTGGGGGCGCGAGCCAACTCAAGGCGCGGCCCATTTCGAGGATCCGACCAACGGAATGGCCGATGTCCAGGCTCGACTGCTGCGCGCCGTTGGCGAGCCGGCCAAGCGCTTCGACGAGGACGGCCTGCGCCTGCTGCGCGCGGCGCGTTTCGCAGGTCAGCTTGGCTTTGAGATCGAGCCCGCGACGCGCACCGGCATGACCGACAAGGCAGAGGTCGTTCGTTGGGTGTCTCAGGAGCGCGTCGGCGGCGAGCTCCGGCGGATGGTGGCCGCGAACCCACCGTCAGTCGCGTTCGTCGTTCTTGACCAGACCGGCGTCCTGACTCACGCCCTGCCGGAGCTCGCAACCCAGCGCGGCGTGGCCCAGGACAAGCTGCCCGGCATGGACCTCTGGGCGCACAGCCTGGCCACGCTCGACGCGGCGGCCAGGATCGATCCGGACAATGAGCCGCTGCGCCTGGCCGCTCTGCTCCACGACGTGGGCAAGCCGAGCACCTTCGCCGACGGCCACTTCGTCGGTCACGACGCCGAGGGCGCCCGGATGGCCGCGGAGCTTCTGGCGCGGCTCGCGTTCCCACGGCGCGAGATCGAGCCCATCGCTGCGCTGATCGGGAACCACATGTTCAACTACGAGCCGCGCTGGAGTGGCGCGGCCGTGCGCCGCTTCATACGCCGCGTCGGGCGCGCCAGGGTTGACGACCTTCTCATGCTGCGTGCCGCTGACAACGTGGGCAGCGGTCTCGCGCCCGACGCGGGCCGGCTGGCCGAGCTGCGCCGGCGCATCGACGACGAGCTGCGCTCCAACCCGCCGCTCAGCCTGGCCGACCTGGCGGTACGCGGCGACGACCTGACACGTGAGCTGAAAATCCGGCCCGGTCCGGTCGTCGGCCGCGTGCTCGAGCGTCTGTTGCGCCTGGTGATTGCCGATCCCGCGCAGAACCGGCCCGACCTGCTCTTCGAACATGCACGTGACTGGCTGAAGCGCGATGAACGTCGCTAACTACGAGAAGCAGATCCAGGCCGACCGGCTGCTGACCTACGGCCTGCTCGACCAGGCCGAGAAGCTGTACGAGGAAGTGCTGGCCGCGGAGCCGAGCAACGTCGAGGTCGCATTCGGCCTGGCACGCGTCGCGCTGGAGCGCGGCGACGAGCAGCTCGCCCACGAGCGGGTCAGGCGCGCGCTGACGATCAACCCGCGCTTCGATGACGCGGTCAGGCTCGAACAGCGCCTGTCCGAGATCATTGCCGCACGCCAGGCCGGCGCTGCACATCAACCGGCGCCGGTCATCCGTCCCTCCGAGCAGGCCACCTTCGCGCGGAATCGGTCGATGGCCGATCATCGGGCGATCGAAAGCAAGAGGAACGAGCAGAAGTGAGAGTTCTCGTCACCGGCGGCGCCGGCTTCGTCGGCAGCACCACGGCACAGCGCCTGATCGAGGCGGGCCACGAAGTCGTCGTGCTTGACACACTGCTGCGCGGCTTTCGCGCCGCCGTGCCGCCAGGGGCCAGCCTGGTCGTCGGTGACATCGGCGACGCCGATCTGGTGACCCGCACCTTGCGCGAGCGGCACATCGACGCAATCGTGCATTGCGGCGCCATGGGCCTCGTTCCCGAGTCGGTGACCCAGCCCGATATCTATTACCGCGTCAACGTCGTCGGCGGCATGACGATGCTCGAGTCGATGCGCGCGGCTGGCGTGCGCCGGATCGTGTTCAGCTCATCGGCCGCTGTCTACGGTGAGCCCGAGCAGACGCCGATCCAGGAGGACCAGCCGCTGCGACCGATCAGCCCGTATGGCGACACCAAGCGTGCGTTCGAAGGCATGCTCACCTCGTTCACGCGTGCCTATGGCATGGCCGCCGTCTCGCTGCGCTACTTCAACGCTGCCGGAGCGACTGACAAGCTGGGCGAGGACCATCGGCCCGAGACCCACCTCATCCCGAACATCCTGTGCGCAGTGAGCCGCGCGGAGACGATCAAGATCTTCGGCAACGACTACCCGACCCCGGACGGCACGTGCATCCGCGACTACATCCACGTCGACGACCTCGCCGCGGCCCATGCGGCCGCGCTCGAGTTCACATCCCGTGCCGAGAACGGGCACACCGCGCTGAACCTGGGCTCCGGCAGCGGCTATTCGGTCCTCCAGGTCCTGAACGCTGCAGAGCAGGTGCTCGGGCATCCGATCGACCACGAGCTCACGCCCCGTCGCGCCGGCGATCCGCCCGTGCTGGTCGCCAGCAACGAGCGCGCACGCGAGGTGCTGGGCTGGCAGCCACAGCGCGGTATCGAGGACATGATCGAGTCGGCGTGGCGCTGGCGGCAGGATCATCCGAACGGATACGACGAGGCCGCAAGGGGTTGATGGCCGGGGAATTCGCCGCCGTTCCGACCGATGCCCGACTTTGGCGACCACAGCGCGCCAAGGTGGCCAAGGGTGCGCCGTACATCGACAACGCCATTGCCGAGCCGTTCTGGAATGGCACGCGTGTGCTGGTCCTGTTCCGTGAATCCGAGCGTGAGGACGAGTTCGGCTCGGTCGAGGTGATCGACGAGACGGGCGCCAACGCATTCGATCTGGCACCGCGTGCCCTGGACCAGCTGCGCCGCTCGATCTTCGCCGGCGAGGCGGTCGTCGACGGCATCGTCACCGGCCAGACGCTGGAGCCGGGTGTCGAGATGGAATTCGACGAGCACCGTGGGCGACTGGGCAAGGATCTCGCCTTCGTGGCGCTCGACCTGCTGCGCATCGACCGCGAAACACTTTTCGATGTGCCACTCCTGGAGCGCAAGCGCCTGCTCGAGGGGGCCATCCAGCAGAGCCCGCTGGTGCGTATCTCACCGTGGGTCAGGCCGCCGATCACGGCATGGCTGCGGACGTGGACGCGGGCCGGGTTCAAGGGAGCCATGGTCAAGAACTCGAACAGCCGCTACGTGCCCGGTTCGATGACCGTCGAATGGGCGCCGGTTGATGGCGACCTCCGTTGAGCGCGACGCGGAACTGGCCGCTGGCGGTTCGTCGGGCACGGCCAGAGGACGAGCACCAGGTCATGGCCTTCTCGACTCAGACGTGGGGCGGGTGGGACTACATGCCCCGAGCGTGGCCGCGCTGGATCGATGCGCCTGACGGCGTGCTGCTCGTCGGCGTCGTCGGCGGGGACGGCGGGATTGACGCCGAAGGCGCGACGCTGGCCGCGGGAACGGTCGTGGCCGTCGTCCGCCTGGCTATGCCCGCCGCGGGCGAGGCATGGCTGGAGGGCATCCGGGTCGAGCCGCGCGTCCGCGCCACTGACGTCGCCAGTGACCTCCAGGTCGCCGAACTGCACTGGGCCGCCGCGAACGGCGCGCGCATCGTTCGCTACGCGACCAGCGCGCGCAACGAGGGCTCGATGCGACTGGGCGCGCGCGGCGGCTTCGAGCTGATCACAAGGCTGCCGGGCGTGTCGTGGGATGCGCCGGCACCGGCGGGAGCAGCAGTGGCCACAGACCACGGCAACCATGATCCGAGCGGCTTCGACCCGCAGGTACAGGCCGAGGCCCGCCGGCGCCGGCGCGCGCTGCTCGACAGTCTCGCCGAGCGCGGCATGGTCGCCACGGAAAGACGCAGCGACGAGCTGTGGACGATGCTCGACGGCGACGAGGGCTTCAACGCGGCTGCGCGGATTTATGAGCCACGGCCGTGGGCGCTTGAGGAACTGACCGACGCCAAGTTCGCGGCCCACGCCGGCCGCGGCGAGGTCGTCGTCAGTGACGGCGAGGATGGCACGGCCGCTGCGATCGTCGTGGCAGACGTGGCGCCCGCCGAGGATGCGGCCATCCGGCTGTCAGTGCTGGGCGGCGCGCCGCGCGCTGCCTTCAACCTCGTTGACACGGCGCGCCAGCTGGCCGAAACCGGCATCCGCTTCCGCCACGCGCACGGCGCGCCGCTCGTGGCCGCCGTCGAGCAGCTCTACCGCGACGCTGGCTACACGTTCAGCGAATGGCCGCTGCACATCCTGGCCCGCGACATCGACGCGGCCCACCCAGTGCCGCCGCTGGACTCGTCGGCACTCAACCTGCTCGATCCACCAGGTGCCGTGATAACACCCGCCCAGTAAGGTTCGGCTGTGCCAGCCGCTGCCCTGCCCAAATCGATCCGCGAGGCCGTCGCCAAGCTGGGCAGTGCCGACATCATGGTCGGCATCCCCTCGTACCGGAATGCGGCGACCATCGGCCATGTCGCGCGGGCGGCGCAGGCCGGCCTGGCGCAGTACTTTCCCGACCTGCGCCCCGTGCTCGTCAACGCCGACGCCGGCTCGCCCGACGAGACCCAGCGCGTGGTCGTCGAGACCGAACCGCCCGAGTACGTCGAGCGCATCCTTCTCGTGCGGCCCGTCAACCGCGTGCAGCGCATCTCGCTGACCTATCCCGAGGTCGATGGCGTGAGCGGCAAGGGTGCCGCGTTGCGCACGATCTTCCAGATCGCCGGCGCGCTCAAGGTGAGTGCCCTCGTCGTCGTCGACTCCGACCTGCGCTCGATCGTGCCCGAGTGGATCGAGCTCCTCGCGGGTCCCATCCAGAAGGGTGGCTTCGACTTCGTCGCGCCGCTCTACTCGCGCTACAAGTACGACGGCACGATCACCAACACCGTCACCTACCCGATGACCCGGGCGCTGTACGGCCTGCGCATCCGCCAGCCGATCGGCGGCGATTTCGGAGTTTCTGGCGATCTCGTCCGGCACTACCTCGAGCAGGACGACTGGAACGCCGAGGTCTCGAAGTTCGGCATCGACATCTGGATGACGACCAAGGCCCTTACGGGCGGCTTTGCGGTCTGCCAGACCCGACTCGGCGCCAAGGTGCACGACCCAAAGGATCCCGGCGCAGACCTGGGGCCGATGTTTTCGCAGGTGCTGGCCACGCTGCTCCGCCTGACCGAGGAGCACGCCGAGCGCTGGCTCGACGTGCGCGGATCGCATGACGTTCCAATCTACGGCTTCGAGCGCCTGCTCGATCCTCCGCCACTGTCAGTCAACACGGCACGCCTGCTCGAGGAGTTCGTCAAGGGCCGCCTGAACGTGGGCGACGAGTGGCAGACCGCGCTCGCGGCCGACAATCTCGACGAGGTGAACGCGCTCATCGGCGACGCTGAAGCCGCGCTCGACGGCGGACCGTTCGTGTTTCCCGACGAGCTCTGGGCACGCATCGTCTACGACATCGCGATCGCCAACCACGAGCGGCGGTTGGAGCTGGACCGCCTCGTGGCCGCGCTGATGCCGCTCTACTTCGGCCGCGTCGCGTCACTCGTGCTCGAGACAGCCGAGCTGACGACCGACCAGGCCGAGGCGTTCGTCGAGCGCCAGGCGCGCGTCTTCGAGCTGAGCAAGCCGTACCTGGTCGAGCGCTGGAGGCGAGCGCAATGAGCCCGGTCAGCGGCCTGCCGCGCCGGATCCTGATCCCACTCGCCAATCCGCGCACGGCCGCCGACCTGATCAAGGTCGGTGCCGGGCTGCTCGCGCCGAGCGGGACGCTGACTGCTGTGGGCATCGTCGAGGTCCCGGAGGGCATGCCGCTCTCGGAAGGTGCGACCAAGGCGCGCCAGGCTCGGCGGCTGTTGCAGCGTGTCTACGAGTTCGCGCCTGCCGGTCTCGAGCTGCGCACGGTCGTGCGCATCGGCCGCCGGGCCGCCGAGGGCATCGTCGAGCTGGCGACGGAAGAAGAAGCGGATCTCATCATCTTTGGCTGGGCAGGGCGGCCCGGCGGCCGCCAGCCGGCCCACGACGCGGTCTTCTCGCCAACGATCGACGAGGTCGTACGCCACGCACCGTGCAACATCGCGGTCGTCAAGCAGCGCGGCATCAAGGACGTGCGCCGCATCCTGACGCCGGTACGCGGCGGCCCGCACGCCGAGCTGGCGCTGACCTACGCCGCAGCGCTGGGCAGGTACTTCGAGGCAGCCGTGGACGTTGTCCACGTGGTTCCGGCCGATATCTCGCCGGTCGTGCGTGCCCAGATGGAGCGCGCGCTGTCGACCTTCGTGCGCCTCAACGCCGACGAGCCGGCGCGGCCGCTGCTGATCGATGGCACGAACGTCGCGACAGCGATCATCCGCGAGGCCGAGTCGGCGCAGCTCATCGTCATGGGCGCGGCCGCAATGGAACCGGCCAGCACGGCCAATCTCGAGGGCGCCCTGTTCGGCGTGCTGCCCGAGACGGTCGCGCAGCACGCGCAGCCGTCGGTCATGGTCGTCAAGACGCGCGAGCCGCTGAGCAGGCAAACCTTCGAGCAGCGCGCCGCTCAGGCCGAGACGCTCGAGGCGGCCGACCTCGCCGCCGAGCAGGCGCGCAGCGTCGCTGCCCGAGTTGACCGCTGGTTCGCCGAGTCGAACTATCACCACAGCGAGTTCGCCGACCTGGGCCGCCTCGTCGCGCTCAAGGAGCGCCAGGGACTGACAATCAGCGCCGTGCTGCCGACGCTCAACGAGGCGGCCACGATCGGGCCGATCGTCCGCCAGGCACGACGCGAGCTGATGGAGCGCTTTCCGCTCGTCGATGAGCTGCTCGTCATCGACAGCGAATCGACCGACGAGACGCGCGCCATCGCCGAGGCGGAGGGCGCGCGGGTCGTCGTCCATTCGGACGTCCTGACCCAATACGGCAGCTTCCGGGGCAAGGGCGAGGCGCTCTGGAAGAGCCTCTACGCGACGAGCGGCGACCTCGTCGCCTGGTCCGACACGGACATCGTCGACTGGCATCCGCGCTTCATATACGGGACGCTGGGCCCGCTCCTCGCCGAGCCGCGCATCGGCTACGTCAAGGCCTACTACCAGCGTCCGATCGTCGAGGGCGGCGTGCTCAAGGAGGGCGGCGGCGGACGCGTCACGGAGCTCGTCGCGCGGCCGCTGATCAATCTCTTCTTTCCCGAGCTGTCGGGCTACATCCAACCCCTGGCCGGGGAGTACGCCGGCCGGCGCGTGCACCTCGAGCAGATCCCCTTCTTCACCGGCTACGCGGTCGAGATCGGCCACCTGATCGACCTCGCCGAGCGGCTCGACCTCGCCGGGCTGGGCCAGGTCGACCTCGAGGTGCGCATCCACCGCAACCAGGAGCTCGAGGGACTGTCGAAGATGAGCTTCGTAATTCTCCAAGCAGTCATGAAGCGGCTCGAGGAGCGACGCAAGGCGCGCCTCTTCGCCGAGCTGGGCTCGAGCATCAAGCTGCCGCGCTCAGGTCCAGGCCACCTGTCGCTCGAGGTGATCGATCTCGCCGACCAGGAGAGACCGCCGATGATCCGGATACCGGAGTACGCCGAACGCCGGACGGCGGTCGCCACGCCGGGCTGAGGACTGCGCCGTGCGCGTGCTGATTGCGCCCGATTCGTTCAAGGGCTCGCTCGATCCGCTGGCGGTCGCGCGTGCCATTCACGATGGCTGGCAACGCGCGCGACCGCTCGATTCGCTGCGGCTGGCGCCGCTCGCCGACGGCGGCGAGGGCACGCTCGAGGCGATCAAGGCAGGCGGTGGCGACTGGATCGAGCTGCCGGCGCACGCCCGTGACCCGCTCGGTCGGCCGATGCGCGCCGCGTTCCTGCGCCGCGGCGACGAGAGTGTCATCGAGCTCGCCACGGCCTCTGGGCTGTCGCTCGTCGCCGCCGACGAGCGCGATGCCATGGCCGCATCAACGTTCGGCACCGGTCTCGTGCTCGCCGCGGCCATTGGCCTGGGCATTCGCCGAATCGTGCTCGGGCTGGGTGGCAGTGCCACGACCGACGGCGGCGCCGGCCTGCTGACCGCGCTCGGCGCCCAACTCCTGGATGCGGCCGGAAAGGAGATTCCGGCCGGCGGCGCCGGGCTGGCCAAGCTCGCGCGAATCGATCTCGGCGACGTGTCACCCATCCTCGCCGAGGTATCGCTGACGGTCGCCTCGGACGTGACCAATCCGCTGCTCGGCGACCTTGGTGCGGCGGCCGTTTACGGCCCGCAGAAAGGCGCCGACGAACAGCACGTCCGGCTCCTCGACGCCAACCTCGCCCACTACGCGGACCTGCTCGAGGCGGCCAGCGGCCGGCCGATCCGCAACGTCCCAGGCGCCGGCGCGGCCGGCGGCACTACCGCTGGCCTGCTCGCCATCGCCGAGCGATTCGCCTCGTTCGAGATCAGGCCGGGCGTCGAGGTGGTAATGGAGCTGACCGGTTTCGACGCGGCCCTCGCGGACTGTGACCTGGTGTTGACCGGGGAAGGCCGCGTCGACGCGCAGACGGCATTCGGCAAGACCGCGTTCGGCGTGGCGCGGCGAGCGCGGGCGGCCGGAAAGAGTTGCATCTGCTTCTGTGCCGGCGCGACTGTGGAAGGCATCTCTGCCCTCGCCGCGCTCGGCGCGATCGTCGTCCCGGCCGTCCAGCAGCCCATGTCCCTCGAAGACGCGATCGCGGCCGGCGCGGCGCCTCTCGTCCGTGCAGCAGAGCGCGCCGCGCGACTAGTCTCGTTGGATGCCAGCCGCTAAGCGACCGCGGGCCAAGCGCAGGCGGGCCAAGCCGGATCCGGTCAAGGCCTGGCACTCACGCCTGCGCCGCTACCGGCCCCGCCTGATGGACGACACGCTCGACGCGCTCCGGCAGATGTACAGCCGGCCGGACTGGCAGCGCATCTACGACCCGACGAGCGAGTTGGTGCTGACCATGCTCTCGGCCAATAGCGCCGACATCAACGCCGAGAAAGCGTTCGACGCGCTGTGCCGGCACTGGCCCGCGCAGGATGCCAACAGGTCAGTCGGTGCCAAATCCGGCTTTCGCGCTGGCTGGGGTGGAATCGGGATCCAGGAGGGCGAAGCCGACTGGGCGGCCATCGCCGATGCTCCGATCGACGAGCTGATCGACGTCATCCGACCAGGTGGCCTCGGGCCGACCAAGGCGCCGCGCATCCAGGCCGTGCTGCGCAAGATCCTCGAGGAGCGGAGCGATTTCTCGCTCGAGTTCCTGGGCGAGATGAAGCCGGCAGAGGCGCTGGCGTGGCTGACCCAGATCCCGGGCATCGGGCGCAAGACGGCGTCGGTCGTGCTCCTGTTCTCGTTCGGCATGCCGCTCATGCCCGTCGACCGGCACATCGAGCGGGTCACCAAGCGCATCGGGCTCGTGCCGCCGAGGGTCACGCCCGAGCAGGCCCACGACTACCTGCAGGTGCAACTCGACGATGAGCGCGTGCACGAGGCGCACGTCAACCTGATCACCCACGGCCGCCAGACGTGCCACGCGCAGCGGCCCGCGTGCGGCCGCTGCGCCATCGCGGCACGCTGCCGCTATCTCGACCCGAAAGCTCCCTAATGCTTATCCCGTTATGTCAGCAGGCCACAAGATGTAAGGGTGAGGCAACGGCCGCCTGCCAAGCTTCGTCCACTTGACTCTTGACCGTTCCCAACTCGACGGAGACGCTGCGGGAACCAACCGCGCCAAACGGAGTGCCAGCGCGAAAAGGCTTCGGCTTGCAGCCTGCGTCGCGATCTACGCCACGCTCCTCGTCGCGGGCTGCGCCAGCGGGACCGCCACCATTACCGGAACACTCGTGGGCGCCGACGGAGCCTGTCTCTACGTCCGTGGGCCGGATGCGAACGGCACTGATCTCTACTGGCTTCGGCATCTGCCGTCCGACTACGTGGCGGACGCCGACGGACTTGCCAAACCTGACGGGAGCCACATCAGGATCGGGGACTCGCTTACCGTCTCCGGGACTCTGTCTTCGGTGCCATTCGAGAGGCAATGCGCTGGCGCGCATACGCTCGACGCGACGGCGATGAAGTAAGGCTCGTCCTCACCCAGGGTCAGCGGCCTTCGCGCGGCTGCGGCCTGATCGGGAACTGCGGCGGGTCGCTCGCTCCCCGGACGATGGAGAGCGCAGCCGGCGCGCGTCCGGTGCCGAGCCCGAGCAGCGTCTGGAACGCCCCTTGCTGAAACAACGGGATAAGCATTAGCGCCGTAGCCCGCCGCCAGCGCGCGATCCGCGGGCGATCGCCCCGTGCGTCGCCCGATCGAGCGCCAAGCGATCGACAGACCTGGCGCGACGAGTGACACGAACAGGACGAGCAGCAGCGCGTTGCGCAGCGCGAGGGCCACGATCGCGTCGGTCGTGAAGTGGACGAGCCCTTCGTAGCCGAAGGGAAAGATGTACAGCGTCAGCGCGCAGATGGCGAGGGTCAGCGTCAGCTTCCGGCGCGGCAGGAGCGCCGCGAACGGCAGCAGCCAGACGACGTACTGCGGCGAGAGCACGCGGTAGGCGAGGAGTGTCACGACGATCGCCGCGGCGACGACCGCGACCTGGCTCGCCGGCCGGACGGCCCCGTGCTCACGCAGGTCGCGGCGGTACGTAGCGGCTGCAGCGACCGCCAGAGCCAGCAGCATGACCGCGGCCGTGACCGGCCATAGCCAGCCAACCTGGTCCAGGAACGGCGAGTCGAGCTGCCACGAGCCGAAGCCCTGGAACGCGGTGACGGGCGTGCCCCACAGCGCGTGCGCGACGAGCGCGACGCTCGACGGGACGCTTTCGAGCTGCACGCCACGGGTCGACTGGTAGCCGAGGAATCCGCTCACGCCGGAACCCACGAACACGTAGAGCAGGCCCAAAGTGGCGATCACCGGCACGATCGTCGCCAGCGTCAGCTGAGCTGCCTCGCGCCAGGAGCGCGCCATCAACGGTCGCAGCAGCACCACCGGCAGCAGCACGACGGGGTACAGCTTGGTGAGCGCGCCGGCCGCAATTGCCAATCCAGTCGCCACGGGCCGGCGCGCGGCAACCGCGCATAGGGCAAGAACAGTGAGCAGCGCCGGCAGCGCGTCGAAGCGCCAGAAGAGAATCGGCGTGGCGCACACCAGCCCGAGATACACAAGGAAGGTCGCGCGCGGCGATCGAGCCGACCATCCGCGACGCGCCAGCCAGGCCAGGCACAAGCCAGTGGCGCCGACGATGGCGACGTTCTCGAGGGCCAGCACCAGGACGTAGGCAACGCTGTCGAGCTGCGTGCCGAACATCGACGCCAGCGCGACCGGCAGGACGATGGGCGCCAGGGCAAGGGGCGGATACTCGAAGCTGAAGTCGCGGTACGGTACGAGTCCAGCAACCACCTCGCGGCCAACGCCCAGGTAGTAGTCGGTGTCGTGGCCCATCACGAGATAGCTCATCGTCAGCATCTGGCGCGCGAGCGCGATGAGGAGGACGATGACGAGCAGGACGAGCGAGAGCTCGACGGCAACAAGGCCCAGCCGAGCCCAGTAGCGACCGGATTGCATCACTCCAACAAGTAGACGCCCAGAAAGGGGGAGCAATGGCCGAATTCGCGCAACTCGTCGATGACTTCCTGGCCAACGAATGGGAGTTGTCGCCGGTAACTGCCAGCTACCTGGGCCTGACGCAGTTTGACGAGCAGCTCGACGACATGTCAGCTGACGCGTTCCACCGCCGCGACTCTGACGCGGCCGAATGGCTCGGCAAGTTCGAGAACGCGGGCACGGACCTGTCGTTCGACGACGAGATCGATCGCCAGCTGGCGATGTCGACCCTCAAGGGGCGTTTGATCGGCGCCGACTGGCAGGTCTGGCGGCGCGACCCGACGACCTACTCGGGCGTAGCCCTCAACTCGCTCTTCTACCTCTTCCTGAATCGGTTGCTGCCGACAGACGACCTGGTCGACGCGGCCGTGGCGCGCCTCGAGCAGGTGCCGCGTGCGCTCGAGCAGGCGCGCGCCAACCTGGACCCGGCGCTCGCCGCGCCGCTGATCGTCGAGCGTGGCGCGGGCTCGGCGCGCGCCGGCGGCCAATACGTGCGCAGCATGCTCGTCGACGAAGGCGAGACGGATTCGCAACGTGATCGGCTGCGGGCAGCCGGCGCGAACGCCGGGGAGGCGTTCGACGAGTACGTCGCATTCCTCGAAGGGCTACAGGCGCAGGCCCAAGGCACGTGGGTCTACGGCGAGGAGCGCTACTCCCGTCAGCTTCGGGAGCGCGAGGCGCTCGACTTCGATGCCCGCTCGCTGCGCGAGATGGGCCAGGCCGAATACGACCGGCTCGACGCCGAGATGAAGCATCTGTGCCTCGACGCGCGGGGCACGGATGACTGGCGCGCCGTGCTCCACGAGGCGAACGAGGACCACCCGCGGACCGAGCAGCAGATGCGCCAGACCTACGCCGAGTGGACCGAGAAGTCGCGCGTCTTCCTGGCCCAGACCGGCCTGGTCACTCTGCCGGAGGGCGAGTCGTGCTCGGTCGAGCCGTCGCCTGTTTTCACCCGGCCGCTGATCGCGGTTGCGTCGTACAGCGGGCCGCCCGCGTTCTCGGATCGGCGCGCCGGTCACTTCTTCGTACCCATCGCCCCCGACGGCACGCCGGAGGCGGAGATCCAGAAGCGACTTGCTTCGAACAGCAACTCGAGCATCCCGACCGTCACGGTCCACGAGGCCTATCCGGGCCACCATTGGCACATCACCTGGAGCAAGATCCACGCGCCCAAGCTCCGCCTCGTGCTGGGCACGCCGTACTTCAGCGAAGGGTGGGCGCTCTACGCCGAGCGAGCGATGCGCGAGCAAGGCTTCTTCGAGGATCCGATCCAGGAGCTCCAGCACCTCGAGGCGACGATCTTCCGCGCGGCGCGGATCGTGGTCGACACCAGCCTGCACATGGGCGAGATGGACTACGAGCAGGGCGTCGAGTTCATGACGACCAAGACGCCGCTGAGCGAGCCGACTGCCCGCGCGGAGGTCGGGCGCTATTGCTCGTGGCCTACCCAAGCGTCGGCGTATCTCACCGGCTGCCTCGAGATCCTGCGCATCCGCGGCCGCTTCTTCGAGGCGCGCGGGCAGGCCGGCGTCGCCGCCAAGGACGTGCCGATCGAGATCATGCGCGAGTTCCACGATCGGATTGCCGCCACAGGCCGGATGCCGGTCGGCCTTGCCGAGAAGGCGCTCATGGCCCAGGCCTGACACGTCTCTGCAACTCGGTTGGTGCCGCGCGCAATGAGGTGGCACTGCCCGCGTTCGTAGAGTTCGCGGCAGACAACTTGATCACCTCCGGTGCGTGGCGTCTGGTGACGGGGCGCTGCCGCATAGAAAAACTGCACGGCCCGGGCCCCCTCCCCGGGCCGTGCGTGTTGTCTGGCCTAATGCAGCCCTGACAGGGCGGCGGCCGTGGCGGCGGCCAGGATCACGAGCACCACCAGCGCGAGCAGTGCCGCGTGACGCTCGATGTGCCACAGCTCTGCCGATGTCACGATCAACCCAGCGGCCGGCGTCGCGAGCAGGACCAGGAGCGCGACCACGCCCATTGTGTTGGCTGCGCTGGACGCGCCCGCATCCGCCAGTCCGAGCACGAACGCGAGCACGAAGAAGACCACCGCGGCGACCGTGCCAACGGTCAGTGTCCTAACCGTCCACCGCGTCCGGGAGCGCTCGCCCATCAGCCGTTGACCGTACGCAGCAGCATCTGGACGGCGAAGAACGCGGCGATCACCGCGAACGACAGTGCGAGCGCGTGCTGAGGCACGCGGCGCTGGAAGATCGCGCCGGCCCGGCCGCCGATGAAGACACCGACTACGACCGGGGCGGCCAACGCCAGGTCGACCTCGCCTCTGCTGGCGTAGAGGACAGCACTCGCGGCGGCCGTGGCGCCGAGCATGTACGTGCTGGTCGTCGTGGAAACGCGGATGGGCAGGCCCATCAGCACGTTCATCGTCGGCACGTTGACCACGCCGCCGCCAATTCCGAGCAGGCCCGAGAGTGCGCCCGCAAAGAGCGACACGAAGGTCGCCGGCCACAGGTGCCGGGCGCGATAGGCAATCGTCGCCCCGCTCGTCGGTTCGACATAGCTGGCATCGAACTCGAAGCGCAGCGGATCGCCGCTGGGCACGACCACCGGCCGGCCGTGCGAACGGAGCATCTGGATCGCCACGGCCACGAGAACGACTCCGAACAGGCCGCTGATGACGCGCACGTCGAGATAGCCGGCGATGTAGCCGCCGGCCACGCCACCCAGCGCCGTGGCCACGAGCAGCGTCAGCCCTACGCGGCGGTCGACGAGACCGCCGCTGAGGTACGACGCGGAAGCGGTGGTTGATACCGCGATCACGCCGAGCAGCGAGACGGCCACCGCATTCGTCACCGGCACGCCAAGGAACACCGTCAGCAGCGGCACCAGGATCACGCCACCGCCCACGCCCACGAGCGCACCGAACGCTCCGGCGCCCACAGCCGCGAGCAGCGCGAGAGCCTCGAGCGGCAGCATACGGCCGAGATTAGCTGGGCGGCCCGGCTACGATCGCGCCGTGAGCGAAGCGAGCAGCCGCGGACCCCTTGCCGGGCTGCGCGTGGTCGAGCTGTCAACCGTCCTCGCGGGTCCCTACTGCGCGATGGTTCTCGCCGATCTTGGCGCGGACGTGATCAAGGTCGAACCGCCCGAGGGTGATCCGACGCGCGGCTACGGCCCGCCGTGGATCGGCGAGGGAACGTCGCGAACGGCGGTCTACTACCTGTCGGTCAATCGCAACAAGCGCAGCCTGCGCCTGGATCTGCACCGCGCGGAAGGCGTGGAGGTCCTGCGCCGGCTGATCTGTCGGTCGGACGTCCTCGTCGAGAACTTCCGTCCGGGTGGGATGGAGCGACTTGGGCTGGGGGACGGCGCCCTGTCGGAGCTCAACCCGAAGCTGGTCCATCTTTCGATCACGGGCTATGGCCCCGACGGACCGGACGCAGCCACGCCTGGCTTCGACTTCGTGGCGCAGGCGGTGGGCGGGCTGATGTCGGTCACCGGCTTCCCCGCCGAGACCGGTGGCCAACCGACGAAGGTTGGCGTGGCAATCAGCGATGTCGTGACCGGGCTGCTCGGCGCGGTCGGCGTTCTTGCCGCATTGCGCGCCGGCGTCGGCCAGCGCATCGACGTCTCGCTGCTCGAGTCGACGCTCGCGGCGCTGATCAACCAGGCCCAGAACGCGTTCGCGACGGGCGAGCAGCCGCAGCGGCGCGGCAACGCCCATCCCAACATCGTGCCCTACGAGACGTTCGCCACGGCCGACGGCGAGATCGCGGTGGCCGTGGCGACTGAGCGGCAGTGGCCTCGGCTGTGCACGGCGCTCGGCCTGAACGAGCTCATCGACGACCCGCGCTTCGTCGACAACGGGTCCCGAGTCCGGCATCGCGACGAGCTGCGGCCGTTGCTGGCCGCGTCCTTTGGGTCGCGCCCTTCCGCGGAGTGGTTGGCCGCGCTCGACGCCGCCCAGGTCCCGTGCGGCCCGGTCAACGACGTCCTTGCTGCGTTCGCTCAACCGCAAGCCCGGGCGCGTCAGATGCGCGTGTCCGTCGATCACCCCGCGCTGGGAGCAATCGAGCAGATCGGCCTGCCCTACAAGCTCTCGGCGACGCCGGCGTCGATCAGGAGCGCACCGCCGATCCTGGGCGAGCACTCCGAAGAGATACTGGGCGAGCTCGGCTACTCGCCCGACGAGATCGCCGAGATGCGCTCATCCGCGCTGGCGGAACGCTCCTGACAGCGCCTCGGGGCTGAACTTCGTGCCACCGTCGCCCGTCGTCAGGGCCCAGATCATGAAACGGACTAACGAAAATATCGTTACCATGCACAGGTGGAACCAAAGAACGGCGCTGAGCGCGTCATTGCCCGCTTCGGCGGACAGAGCGCGCTGGCCCAACTTCTCAACACCCGGCAGAGCACCATCCAACACTGGGCGGCCACGGGCATGGTCCCGACGCAGCACCACAGGCGTCTGCTCGCCCTAGCGCGCGAAAGAGGCATCGTCTTGGAACCGAAGGACTTCACTCCCGCACCAATCACGGAAATCAAGCCCGCGACGGGCAAGCTCGGCGTCCTCATCGTCGGTCTCGGCGCCGTGGCAACGACCTTCATCGCCGGCGTCGAGAACACCCGCCGCGGTCTCGGCAAACCGATCGGCTCGGTCACGCAGATGGGCACGATCAGGCTGGGCAAGCGCACCGACAACCGCACGCCGCTGATCAAGGACTTCGTCCCGCTGGCGAACCTCGAGGACCTCGTCTTCGGCGCCTGGGATCCCATCCCTGAAGACGCCTACGCGTCCGCGCTGAACGCCGGCGTGCTTGACAAGCACGAGCACATCGAGCCGATCAAGGACTTCCTCCAGTCGATCAAGCCGATGCCGGCCGTCTTCGACCAGTACTACGTGAAGCGGCTTCAAGGCACGAATGTCAAGACCGCTCCGACGAAGCTGGCGCTGGCGGAGCTCATCCGCAAGGACATCCGCGACTTCAAGGCGGCCCACGGCTGCGATCGCCTGGTCATGATCTGGGCGGCCTCCACCGAGATCTTCATGGACGAGCACGCCTGCCACCAGAGCCTTGAAGCGTTCGAAGCTGCCATGAAGAGCAACGACGTGAACATCGCCCCCTCGATGCTGTACGCCTACGCGGCCCTGATGGAGGGGATTCCTTTCGCCAACGGTGCGCCCAATCTCACCGTCGACATCCCCGCGCTCCTGAAGCTGGCCAACGACCGCGGTGTGCCGATCGGTGGCAAGGACTTCAAGACGGGCCAGACCCTCATCAAGACGGTCATCTCGCCCATGCTCAAGGCGCGCATGCTCGGCGTCGCCGGCTGGTACTCGACGAACATCCTCGGCAACCGCGATGGCGAGGTGCTCGACGACCCCGAAAGCTTCAAGACGAAAGAGGTGTCGAAGCTTGGTGCCCTGGAGTACATCTTCCAGCCCGAGCTCTACCCCGACCTCTACGGCAACATCTACCACAAGGTGCGCATCAACTACTACCCGCCCCGCGGCGACAACAAGGAGGGCTGGGACAACATCGACATCTTCGGGTGGATGGGCTACCCGATGCAGATCAAGATCGACTTCCTGTGCCGCGATTCGATCCTGGCGGCGCCTCTCGTGCTTGACCTCGCGCTCTTCTTCGACCTCGCCCAGCGCGCCGGCATGAAGGGCATCCAGGAGTGGCTCTCGTTCTACTTCAAGAGCCCGCAGCACGCGCCGGGGCTGTACCCCGAACACGACCTCTTCATCCAGCAGACGAAGCTCAAGAACACGCTCCGCTACATGATGGGCGAGGAGCAGATCACGCACCTGGGCATCGAGTATTACGAGGACGTCGAGGCTTAGGTTGGTAGACTGGTGGGCCGGGCCGACATAGCTCAGCGGTAGAGCAGCTGTTTCGTAAACAGGTTCAGAGGCGCTTTTAGGGCATTCTCCCGATCAGTAACAGCAGCGCGGAGGGAGTACGAAATCCAACTCCCCTCCACGACTCCCCTCCGTGGTTTCGGGCTGGTATGCTCGGGTGCCTATGGCGAAACATCGACGGGCCGAGTCTGGCGCTGGTTCGGTGTATGCGCGCCGCGACCGACCGGGAGCTTGGGTCGCCGAAGTCGAGGTCAACGGCAAGCGCCACCGCAGCTACTTCCCGAACGAGAAGGCAGCGCGCCTGGGGCTCGACAAGCTGCGCGTCGAAGCGGGCGCAGTCACCCGCGAGGAACAGGAGAGCCTGCGCGCCTGGCTGACCCATTGGGCGGAGGTAGTCGTCCCGCGCCAGGTGGAACGTCGGCGGCTGGAACCGAAGACGGCACTCTATTACCAGGGCGTTGTCCGCAACCAATGGCTGCGGTCGCCACTGGCTAACGAGGCTCTGTCAGCCGTAGGCCCAGCTCAGATCGAAGCGGCGCTCGAGGAAATGATTGCGTCGGTCAGCCGCACTACCGTTTCGCACGCCCGCGCGGTTCTGTCGGCGGCCTACAACGCCGCAGTGCGCGACGGTCGAGCGCCAGGTAATCCAGTCGCCTCGACCAAGCTTCGCAACGTTCCTGGTCGGCCAGTGCCAAATCGAGCCCGGAGGCTCCCCGTGTCGCGCGACCTGGCACGTGCAATCAGCGATGCTGTCGCGGATACGTCTGATCGGGCGGTGATCGGGCTGATGCTCAACGCCGGGTTGCGTCCGGCCGAGGCATTGGCGATTCGCTGGGGTGATGTGACCCTGGCTGAGCCGATGACTGTGCGCGTGCGCCAGGCAGTCAAGCAAGTCGGCGGTCGGTGGCAGATGGGAACGCCGAAAACGGATCTATCGACACGCGACATTTCGCTCGACGCGGCGCAGGCTGGCATTCGTCCCGTCCTGTATCAGCAGTCGCACCGTCTCGAAAAGCAACTCGGCCGGAAACTTCAGACGGACGACCTGCTCTTCCCCGCGCCATCTGGCGGCATGGACAATCCGGTATCTCTGTCACGGCGGTTCAAGAAGACGCTTGCCGAGGCCGGCATCGGCGACTTCACGCCGCGCGACCTTCGGACTTTGCACGCCAGTCTATTGGTGAGTGATGGCGTGGACATCGCCACCGTTAGTCGTCGCCTGGGCCACTCTGATCCCGTGACAACGTGGCGACGCTACATCGGGGTTCCCACGAAATCTGACCAAGCGGCAGCAGCAGTCGGCACCCTCTGGGAGCGAGCCCGTCGTCCGAAAGAGGATGGCGACACCGCGCCGGCAGGCGACCGGAGTGGACGCGACAGCGCGGGGAGCTGACCTGAAAGGGAGATGGAGCCGCCTCAGGGATTCGAACCCTGGGCCTGTTCTTTACGAAAGAACTGCTCTACCACTGAGCTAAGGCGGCGCGCTCAATAGGATAACGGGCGGCTTGATCGCCTGACTCACACGAGCCGCAGCTTGACACGCGGGCGACTCTACCGACGGTCCCAGCATGGCTGCTACCACCATCCACGATGCTTTCGGGCAGCCGCGCCAGCGGATGCACGATGCCTTTCGCTTTGAGCTGGACCTGAACGATCGCCAGCGGACGTGGTGTGTGCGCAGCGCCGGTGTTGCCCGTTATGTCTGGAACTGGGGTCTGCGCGACCGGATCGACCGCTTTGAGCACAACGAGGGTAAGGCCAAGTTCATCTCTGCCTACTCGCAGCAGAGCGAGTGGGTCAAGGTCAAGCCGGAGTGGGCCTACGAGGTGTCCTGTTGGGCGTCTGTATCTGCTTTGGGTGATCTGGACGCCGCCTTCCGCAACTTCTGGCAGTCGCGCAAGGCCGGCCGACGGGTCGGCTTTCCCAGGTTCAAGGCCCACGGCAAGAGCCGCGATGCTTTCAAGCTGCGTCAAGGCGTCAGGGTGCTGGACGAACGGCACATCCGTCTGCCCGGTATCGGCAGCCTGAAGATCAAGGGCAGCACCAGGCGCATGAGCGCCATTGGCTATGACAAGATCATGTGCGCCACCGTCTCGCGCCAGGCCGAGCGTTGGTTCGTGTCGTTCTCGATCGAGCGCCAGCATGAAGTTTCCACGCCGCCGGTTGGCGAGCCGGTCGGTATCGACGTGGCCCTGCGCGGTTTCGTGCTCTCAACCGGCGAGGAAGTCCTTTCTCCAAGACCACTGAAGAACAGCCTACGCAAACTGCGCCGGGCACAACAGGCTGTTGCGCGCTCACAGCGCAACAGCGCCAGTCGCAAGCGGAAGCTGATCCGCGTGGCGCGCATCCATCGCCGCGTCGCCAACCAGAGATCAGACTGGCTCCATAAGTTCTCTGACCGGCTCACCCGTGAGCACCCGGTCATCGGCCACGAGACGCTCAACATCGCCGGGCTCAAGCGCAAGGGCACCCGCCAGGGTCGCTCATGGGCCGACCTCGGCGCAGCCGAGTTCTTCCGTCAGCTCGCCTATAAGGGCGAGCGCCGGGGTGTGTGCATCGTCGCTGCACCTCGTTTCTACCCGAGCAGCAAGACCTGCTCGGGCTGTCAGGCAGTCAAGGTTGATCTGCCTCTGTCCGTCAAGACCTACGTCTGTGACGCGTGTGGCCTGGTCCTCGATCGGGACTTCAACGCCGCACTCAACCTCAGATCTGTCGCGGTCACGCCGACCGAGACACTAAACGCTGGTGGAGGGATCGTCAGACTCGGGCTTGCTCGAGCAGTCCCCGCGAAGCCGGAACCGAGCACCGTTCTGCTGGTGGCAGCCTAAGGAACGGATCAGTCTCGGAGTCGTCCGGCTCGCCTCGTGTGAGTCAGGCGATCAAGCGGTGATAACGGAGCCATGCGCTCGCCCCTTGTGGTGCGACCCGTCGGTGTCTCGTTCGCGAAAATCAACGCCCGAACCTCTTGCGCTAACCCCGGTCGACCCGGACAGTGGATACATGGACCCGGATTTCAACATCGACTCATTGCTCGAGCGCGCTCGGTATCGCGGACCGACCGTCACGGCCGATCAGCTCGTGGGCGTTGACGCGTGCCTTCGGCAGCTCGGTGGACAAATCGCCCTCTTCGCTCGTCCCGACTTGGCCGACAGGTTTGGCATCACCCCGTCGGGGAGCCTATTCATCGGTCCGCCGGGGACAGGTAAAACGCACCTCGTGCGCTACCTCGCCCGCTCGGTGCTCGACGTCCCCTTGTATCACCTGGGCGCTGACGAGTTCCAGGATGATCCGCAGCTCGTCCACGCCATTTTCGAGCGCCTCGCTCCCGAGCGCGCCATCCTGTTCATCGACGAGATCGGGATGATTGCGGTCGCCCGCAAGTATGCCGACCGCGACGAACGGCGAATGCTCACGGCCCTGTTGACCGCCCTTGACGGGTTGAGCAGCTCTACAACAAGGCAACGCCTGTGGGTGATAGCCGCCACCACGCCTGACACCACCCTGGATGCCGCGATCACGCGCAGCGGTCGACTGGGCGTGCAAATCGAGTTTGCGTTGCCCAGCGAGGAGCAGCGCGCAAACCTGTTCCGCTTGTATCTGCGCGACTTGCCCCATTGCGTCACCGACGGCGAGATTGACCGTCTCGTGGCGATTAGCTCCCAGGCATCAGGAGCCGACATCCGAGACTGGATTAGCCAGGCTGCGGCCGAGGTGCTGGCCGATGCTGTGCCCAACGACGCGCGGGACAACCCGGTGATCGAACCTCGCCATCTCGAGGCTGTCGCCACCCGGCGCGGAT
>DATCGV010000008.1:0-30494 GCA_036508755.1 Candidatus Limnocylindrales bacterium
CCGAACTTCCACGCGCTGACTCGCCCGTCCTGAGCACGGCTCCCTCGTTGTTCGTGCGGCAGTGTGGCATGATGAGGCCTTCCAGATGTAGCCAGAGTAGTACTTGACATCGGCGCAGGATGTGCGATGATATTCGCATGGTTCGGCGGGCGAGTGGAGCGATGCACGTGGCCAGAGTGCGACACGTGCAGGGAGGTCGCACATACACGTCGGTTCTGCTGCGCCAGTCGTACCGGGAGGGACGCTCGGTCAGGCACCGGACCCTCGCCTCGCTGACCGCGCTGCCGCCCGCGGTGGTCGACGCGATCGAGCGCAGCCTGCGGGGCGAGCACCTGGTCCCCGCGGCGGCGGCCTGGCGGATCGTGCGCAGCACCCCCCACGGCCACGTTGCCGCCGTCCTGGGCCTCGTCCGCCGGCTCGGCCTCGAGGCGCTCCTGGATCGGCGAGCGAGCCGGAGCCGCGATCTCGCGCTGGCCATGGTCGTGGCCCGCCTCCTCGCCCCCTGCTCCAAGCTCGCCACCGCCCGCACGTTCGGGCAGAGCACGCTGGGGTCGGTCCTGGACGTCGCCGACGCGACGGAGGACGAGCTCTATGGCGCGCTCGACTGGCTGCTCGCCCGCCAGGCGCGGGTCGAGCGGGCCCTGGCGCGGCGCCATCTGGCCGCGGGCTCGCTCGTCCTCTATGACGTCAGCTCCGCGTACGTCGAGGGCACGCACTGCCCGCTCGCCGCGTACGGTCATTCGCGCGACCACCGGCCCGACCGGCGCCAGATCGTGTTCGGGCTGGTGGCCGACGAGCGGGGCTGCCCGGTCGCGGTCGAGGCCTTCCCGGGCAACACCGCCGACCCGGCGACCCTCGAGACCCAGGTCGCCAAGATCCGCGACCGCTTCGGCCTGTCCGACATCGTCCTCGTCGGCGACCGGGGGATGCTGACCTCCGCCCGGATCGAGCGGCTCCGTGAACTCGGCGGGATCGGCTGGGTGAGCTGTCTGCGCGCACCCGCGATCCGCGGGCTCGTCGAGGCCGGCGACCTCCAGCTCGGGTTGTTCGACGAGCGGAACCTCGCCGAGATCACGAGCCCGGAGTTCCCGGGTGAGCGGCTGGTCGTCTGTCGCAACCCGGCCCTCGCGGCCGAGCGGACGCGCAAGCGCGAGGCGCTCCTCCAAGCCACCGAGGCCGCTCTTGCGACGGTCGCCCGGCTCGTCGAGCGGGGTCGGCTGCGGACCGCCGCCGCGATCGGCCTGCGGGCCGGGCGGGTCGTCGACGCCAAGAAGATGGCCAAGCACTTCGAGCTCGACATCGCCGAGGGGGTCTTCGCCTATCGTCGCCGGACCGACGCGATCACCGCCGAGGCCGTCCTCGACGGGCTGTACGTCGTGCGCACGAGCGTCGGGCCAGAGCGGCTCGACAGTGCCGCCGTCGTCGAGACGTACAAGCGCCTGTCCGCGGTCGAGCGCGACTTCCGGGCCCTCAAGGGCGACGATCTTCTGGTCCGCCCGATCTTCCACTGGCGGGAGGACCGGGTGCGGGCGCACCTCTTCCTGTGCTTCCTCGCCGCCTACGTCCGCTGGCACCTCGAGGCCGCCTGGGCGCCGCTCCTCTATCGCGACGAAGCTCCGCCTGCGCGGACCGACCCGGTCGGCCCGCCCGAGCGTTCCGCGGCGGCGATCGCCAAGGAACGCGACCACCGCACGCCCGAGGGGTTCCCGGTCCACAGCTTCGGGACGCTCATGGCCGAACTCGCCACGCTCACCCGCAACCGGGTCGTGCCGGCCGGAACCGACGAGCAGGCCGCGTTCGAGATCCCCACCGAGCCGACCCCCCTCCAGGCCAGGGCCTTCGATCTCATCGGCGTCTCGCCCGCCGCCACGTAGACAGAGCGGCGCAGCTCAGACGAGCCAATCTGAACTCAATCCCGCCCCATTCTCGCTGGAAGTTCGGCCTAACGGAGCACGCGGTCCGGCATGGGATTGCCGCGGCGCTGCCTGAGGTGGTCGGAATATCCGTAAGTGGTCGGGGCGAGAGGATTTGAACCTCCGACCCCAGCGTCCCGAACGCTGTGCGCTACCAGGCTGCGCTACGCCCCGACCGAGGGTCACCACGGCGCAAAGAAAGAGGCGCCGGGCGGCTCAGAAGTATATCCGAGCCATCCCGGCGCCCAGCAAACGTCGGTCTCTAGACTCGGAGCATGAATTGGAAGGACTTCGAGAGTGCGGCACCCATGATCTCCGCGTTCGCCTTCGAGGCGTTCAACGACGATCATCTGGCCATCCTGGGCACGCTGCGCGCCAACGGCTGGCCACGCGTCAGCCCGTGCGAGGTCTACTTCGTCGACGGCGAGCTGCTGCTGGGCATGATGCCCAACTCGGCCAAGGCGCTCGACCTGCGCCGCGATCCACGCATCACCGTCGTCAACGGCCAGGAGCAGCGCACCCCGAAGCGCGGTGACGTGAAGCTGTACGGCACTGCGCGCGAGATCACCCACGAACAACAGCAGCTGCGCGACCGATTCGCAGACGCGCAGGAGGCGGTCATCGATTGGCGCCCGACCGATCCCTTCCACCTCTTCGCGCTCGACATCCTGACCGCTTCGTACATCAGCTTCGGCGAGGGCAAGCGCTACATCCGCTGGTCACCTGAGCGCGGCGAGGAGACGCTCCCGCACCCCGAGGGCTAGTCGAGCCGCTCGACCTTGAAGACGTGGTACGCCCACGGCCCGACGTCCAGATACAGCCGGCGTTCGGCGAAGTCCGCAGCGTCACGGTGATAGACGGCTTCGCCGAGCTGGTCGCTGAGCCGCCACGTCCGTGCCCCTGTCTCTGTCCACGGGAGGGCAATGTAGGCCTGAGACTGGTGATCGGAGTAGTTCACGGCGACAAGCCTTCGCTCTTCGCCGTTCGTCCATGCCAACGCGACGAAGTCGGCGTGAGTGCCGTTTCCGTCCCATGCCGGCGCCATGTCCAGCAGCTGCCACTCGCCGCCGCGGAAGACAGACTGGGCGAGGCAGGCGAGCAGGCGGTTGTAGAAGGCCGCGAGCTGTTCGTCGGTAGCCTCGTCGGGTGCGCGGCCCAATTGGACGGGGACGCGTATTCGGCGGCCTTCGCGCTGGCCTGCGTGGAAGAAGCGCATCCCCGGCGCGAAGTAGGTGATCACGGCCGCGGCTTGATGAACGTCACGCCCGAAGACCTCGGCCGCACGCGGCTCGTCATGGTTCTCGAGAAAGTGCGCCAGGTGGTCCCGCTGTGGCTGCCATTTGAGGTGCTCGCGCACGGGCGCCGCGCGCTGATCGCACAGCAGGTCGTACAGCCGTTTGTCATATGCGTAATCGAAGCCCTGCTCGATGAGCGTCGACTCGAGATCCCAGTAGACCTCGGCGAGAAAGAGGAAGCCGGGATGCTCTTCGTGAATTGCCGTCGTGGCCAGAGGCCAGAACGGCTCCGAGTGCAGGCCCCATGTCCGCAGGAAGACGTCGGGCACGACGAGCATCGCCATGTCGCAGCGCACGCCGTCGCACTGGCTCGAGATGCGGCGCAGCACTCCGAGCATCGCGTCCTGGAGCGCAGGGTTTGCCCAGTTCAGCTGCAGCGTGTCGCTCCAACCGGCGAAGTAAGGGTCACGGCCAAGCGCAAGGATCCGCTCGCCCGTGCCGGTCGCCACACGAGTCCAATTTCCTGGTGCGCGGCGCAGCTTCTGCTCGTCGCCCTCGATGAAGAAGTCCGGGTGCTCGTTAACCCACGGATGGTCGGGCGCGACGTGGTTGGGGACGAAGTCGAGCATCAGCCGCAGGCCGCGCTCGCGCATCCTCGTGCGCAGCCGCGCGAGCGCGTCGTCGCCGCCGAAGTCGGCATGGACGCGATACTCACGCACGGCGAAAGGCGACCCCACGATGTCGGCCGGCGCGAAGTCGGGCAGGATGCTCCTGTAATGGGCGACCGCCGCGTCATCAGCGGCAGAGATGGCTCGGGCGGCCTCGCCCGTCTGCCAGACGCCCATCAGCCAGACGATGTCAAATCCCGCGGCGGCAAACGCCTCCAGCTCGGCGTCGGTGATGTCATCGAGCGTCGCGTGCCTGCCCAACGTCTGAGCCAGTTCGGACAGCCGGACGCGCGTGTTCAGCTCGTACAGCGTCGGGTAGCGCGCCAGTTTCATCGCAGCGTGGCTAAGCGGCCGCCCGTTTCGGCCGGTCCTCGTCGCGCAGGCGGATGGGGATGACCACGAACGAGGCCGCGAGGAAGGCGGCGGCCATCAACAGGAACGTGACGGGAATCCCGGACGAGTTGCCCATGACCGCAATCACGGTGCCGTATAGCGCGACCCACAGCGAGCCGACACCGAAGGCGAGCGTGAAGTACGCCGAAAAGGCTGCGTCGCGCCAGGCCGGCGGCGTGATGTCCGAGAGCAGTGCCTGGAGCTGTGGGCTCTCGACAAAGTTGAATATGCCCAGAAAGAAGATCGTCAGCCACAACAGCGGCATGTTCGAGCCGGCGAGCAGGAACGCGACCAGCGACACCGCCCCGCCCACATACGCGGCGTATATCAGCGGCTTGCGCCCGAACCGGTCGGACAGCGAGCCGGCGATGATCGGCCCTGGCACGCTGAGCACGACAAGTGCCGTGTACATCAGCGCGACTGTGCCCGCGTCGAGGCCCAGCACGAGGCTGAGGTAGAGCGGCACGAAGACGTTCAGCACGCCAAGGCCACGACCGCCGCCGCCCAGCGCGCCGGAGATGAAGACGAGGACCAGGTTCCGATCGTGCCCGATGGCGCGCAGCGTCGAGCGCAACGAGCCATAGGCCCTCGCCGCGGCGCGATCGTTCCCGGATTCCTGGATGAACATGAACATTGCCAGCGCGACCAGGATCGCCGGGATGCCGAAGAGCACCACGGTCCAGCGCCAGCCGTAGCCGGCGATCAGCCACGCGCCGAGCAGCGGAACGACCACGGTCCCGACGTTTCCCCCAGCGATGTGTGCGGAGATGGCGAAGCCCCGACGATGCTCAGGGAACTGCTCGGCGAGCAGCGCGTTGCCGACAGGATGCTGCGGGGAGCCCGCGATGCGCGACCCGACATTGGCCACGGCAAAGCCGGGAAAGCCCGTCGCGAGCGCCTGGGCCGCGAAGCCGCCGCCAAAGATGACGCCACCGATCGTCAGCAGCCAACGCCGCGAGATGATCCGCGTCAGTGCCGAGAAGGTGAACTGGACCAAGCCGGACGAGACGTTTCCGGCGGCGACGAGCAGCGCGATCGCGGCCGCGTCGATGTGGAACTCGGGAATGATCGCGAGGTAAATCAGCGGCAGAAGCGCGGCCTGAGCGTGGTTGACGGCGTGCGCGGCGCTGAGCAGCCAGAGCGTGCGGTTCGGGCTGACGTCAGTCGGCGTGTCGTCGACCGGCGGCTTCGAGTCGGAGTCGAGCGCCACGTCGGCATTGGCCATTGGCCTGAGGCTACTAAACTCGGCCGCGATGGATGAAATGACCGACACGCGCGAACGCTGGGCACTGATCCTCGGCTCGAGCAGCGGCTTTGGCGGCGCCGCTGGGCTGTCGCTGGCCCGGGCTGGCTATCCGATCATCGGCGTCCACCTTGACCTGCGCGGCACTCTCGCGCGCGCCATGGAGGTTCGCGACGGGATCGCCGCGACCGGTGTCCCGGTCGTGTTCCACAACATCAACGCGGCCGACGACGACAAGCGCCATGGCGTCATCGAGGCGACGAAGACTCTCTTCGACGAGCGTCGCGCGCTGGGCAATGATCCTTTCATCGCGGTCCTGCTCCACTCGCTGGCATTCGGCACGACCCTGTCTTACGTGTCCCACTCGCCCGACGAGCGCGAGGTCAGCCGGAAGCAGCTCGAGATGACCGCCGACGTGATGGCCCACTCGCTCGTCTATTGGACGCGCGACCTCTTCCATGCCGGGCTGCTCGGCGACGGCTCGCGCGTCTTCGCGATGACGTCGGAGGGTGCGCACCGCGCAGTCCCGACTTACGGCCCGGTGTCTGCCGCGAAAGCCGCACTGGAGGCGCACGTCCGACAGCTCGCGCTGGAGTTCATTCACGACGGGATAACAGTCAACGCGATCCGGGCGGGAGTGACCGACACGCCCGCGCTGCGCCGCATCCCTGGCCACGAGGAACTCAAACGCGTGGCCGAGGAGCGCAACCCGGCCGGTCGCCTGACGCGGCCGGAAGACGTGGCCGAGGCGCTTGTCGCGCTCGCCTCGCCGCGGCTCTATTGGATGACGGGCAACACGATCGGCGTCGACGGCGGCGAGATGATGGGTTCGCGTCGCACCGGCTCGTAAGCGGCGGTTTACTTCTGGGGCAGGATGGGCGACTCGGCGGGCGGGTATTCAGTGCTCGTCGGCAGTTGGCCCGGCAGTTCAATGCTCCACACGCCAGGGGCCGTTTCACAACCGCCGAGCGCCACATCCCCCCGCGACCGACGACCTGGTCGTTCTCGTTCATCAGCTCGAGCTTCGGCGTGAAGCGAGCGCTGTAACCAACCGGCCAGTCGAGCTCGAACTGCTGACCGACGTGCAGTAGCCACACCAGTCGCGGATCGCTCGGTGAACCGGTCAGGACGAGTGCAGCACCACCGATCTCCCGGGGCAGCGGACACAGGACATCTGATGCTGGCGCAGCCGGGACCCATTGCTCGCCCGGTCCCAGGGTCCTTGACGGTGTTGCGGCGGTCGCCGCCGACGAGCACGCCGCGACGAACAGGTGCGAGAGACCTAGAAGCAACGACCGCATCACGAGCCGAGCGTCCGCCGTTCTCCTGTAGCAGTCAACACGACAATCGGTATGCCCATGGATCGTGACCTATGTCCGGTCACAGGTACACACGGCCCTTGCGCTGTCCGGACCCTGTTTCGTATCACGGCTTCAGGTCCGCACATCAAGTCCGCCGGAGGCACGTGAACATGGTTATCGAGACACCCGAGCGCAGCGTCGCCACGCCCATCCTGTCGCACTGGATCGGCGGCCAGCCGGTCTCGGTGCCACTCGACGCTACGGGGCCGGTCTACAACCCGGCGACGGGCAAGGTCATCGCGCGCGTGCCACGCGGCGGCAAGGCCGAGGTCGACTCGGCGGCCGGGGCCGCAGCCGCCGCCTTTCCGGCCTGGCGCGACATGCCGCTCATCGCGCGCAGCAACATCTTCTTCGCCTACCGCCAGCTGATGTACGAGAACCGCGAGGAGCTGGCGCGGCTGATCACGCGCGACCACGGCAAGACCTTCCCCGACGCCCTCTCGGAAGTGATGCGCGGCCTCGAGACGGTCGAGTTCGCGTGCGGCCTGCCGGTCCACCTGGCGGGCATGATGACCCCGAACGTTTCGACCAAGGTCGACACGTTCACGCTGCGCGCGCCGCTCGGCGTCACCGCGGCCATCACGCCGTTCAACTTCCCGGTCATGGTCCCGTGCTGGATCTACCCGATCTCGCTGATGTGCGGCAACACGTTGATCCTGAAGCCGTCATCGCACACGCCCGGCGCCACCCAGCTTCAGGCTGAGCTGTGGAAGGCCGCCCGACTGCCGGAGGGCGTCTTCAACGTCGTGTACGGCGGCCGCGAGGCGGTCGTGGCGATCGTCGAGCACCCGCTCGTCAAGGCCATCCAGTTCGTCGGCTCGACGGCAGTTGGGCGCTACGTCTATGAGGAGGGCATCAAGCGCGGCAAGCGCGTGGGTGCGTACACCTCGGCCAAGAACGCAATGCTCGTGCTGCCCGACGCCGACATGGACCTCGCCGCCGATGCCGCCGTTGCCTCCGGCTACGGTTCCGCAGGCGAGAGGTGCATGGCCCAGACGCTCGTGATCACGGTCGGCGACACCGCAGATCGCCTGCGCGGCAAGATCCTCGAACGGGTCGCCAAGCTCAAGATCGGCGACGGCATGGCTGTCGGCGTCGACATGGGTCCGATCTACGCACAGGAGCACAGGCAGTCGATCATCGACTGGATCGCGAAGGGCGAGGCGGAGGGCGCCGAGCTGGTGGTCGACGGCCGAGACTTCACGAATCCCAACGCACCCGACGGATTCTTCATGGGCGTCACTCTCTTCGACCACGTCGAGCAGCGGATGGAGATCTTCCAGGAAGAGATCTTCGGTCCGGTTCTGGGAATCGTCCGTGCCTCGACCTACGAAGAGGGCCTCGCGCTGATCAACAACCACAAGTACGCCAACGGGACGGCGATCTTCACCACTGACGGCGGCGCGGCAAGACGCTTCAAGCTCGAAGCGGACGTGCCCATGATCGGCGTCAACGTGCCGATCCCGGTGCCGGCCGGCTACCTCTCGTTCGGCGGCGCCAGGGCGTCAGCCTTTGGCGATCTGGCCATGCGCGGCGAGGACGGCGTCCGCTTCTTCACGCAGCAGAAGATGGTCACCGAGCGTTGGCCGGAGCCGGGTCGGCAAGGCCCGCTCAGCCTCGTTTTCCCGGGCAACTCCTAGTCGACGGGTTCCGAGCCGGTCCGTTCATCAGGCGTACCACGATCATTCCGCCCAAGCGGAATGATCGCCCGCATGCCTGCTGTTATCTCGAGAGCAAGGATCGGGTAAGTCGGAACGGCGGCGGCTGCGAAGTGCGTCGCCGCCTAACTCGCCTGATCAGCTAGAAGTGCCTGATCGCAGCGGTAGTTCCGCTTGGCTGGAACGATCGTGGTCATGGCCCTGGATAGAGAAAGCAGTCGGGCAGGTGGTCGTCCACAAGCCCGACTGCCTGCATGAACGAATAGACGATCGTCGAGCCGGCGAAGCGGAAGCCACGGCGCTTGAGGTCGCGCGACAGCGCGTCCGACGCGGCCGTCGTCGCTGGCAGGCTGCCCGGCGTCGCGGTTGCTGGCAGACGGGCTGGCGGCGGCGCAACCTGCGTCGCGAGATAGCGCGAGAACGAGCTGTATTCGTTGGCGACGGCAAGAACGACGCGCGCGTTGTCGATCGTGGCGTCGATCTTGGCCCGGTTGCGGACGATGCCCGCGTCCGCCATCAGCCGTGCTCGATCGGCATCGTCAAAACCCGCCACGGCGGCCGCGTCAAAGCCGGCGAACGCAGCCCTGAACGCCGCGCGCTTGCGCAGGATCGTCAGCCACGACAGCCCTGCCTGGAAGCCTTCGAGCGTCAGCATCTCGAACAGGTGCGCGTCGTCGCTGACCGGCCGGCCCCACTCGTCGTCGTGGTAGGCACGCAACAGCGGATCGCCGTTCGCCCACGAGCAACGCTGACGATCGTCGGACATGGCCGGCCGGTCAGCGGGCGCGGACCTGCGCCAGCGCCTGGCGTGCCTGGTCCATGTGCACGAGGTCGTGACCCGCGGTGAGTCGGAAGGTCAGCTCGTAGCTTTCCGGGCCGCGCTCAAGATGCACGCCGGAGCGAGCGCGGTCGCTGGCCGGCGTCCGCTTCCACAGGTCGATGTCCGCGCGCCGGAGCGCCTCGAACGTCGACAGCAGCAGCTCGAAGTCTTCGTCCTGGCGGCCATGGAAGCGGTTCGCCCACAGATCCTGGTCGTAGGCCACGATCTGTGGCTGGTCATGGGCCAGGATCCAGCGATAGCGACCCGCGATGACCAGCTCGGCGTCGCAGATGTGGCCGATGCACTGGAAGACGGACCACTCCCCGTCCGCCGGCCGCGTTCGCAGGTCATCGCCCGTCTCCGCGATGAGCGCGCGGATCTCGGCCGGCGTCGCGGCCTGGACCTGCGCCGGGTCGCTCTCGCCCAGCCGTCCAAGGAGCGTGCGCTGATACTCGTTGGGTTGCCAGCCTTCAGGCTGAGAGACGAAACGCGCTACATCAGTCATGCGCGCCAGTGAATCAGAAGAGCGGCGGGTTTGCTCCCATCAGTACTGGAACAGGAGCTCGCGGTATTTGGGCAGCGGCCACAGGTCGTCGGCAACGACGGTCTCGAGTTCGTCGGCGAGGCGGCGCATCTCGTTCTGGGCCGGGATTACGCGCTCGACGAAGGCGCGCGCCTCGTCGTGGACGTCTGTCTCCGTGTGTGCCGAATGCTGGGCGTGTTCGAGGTCGTCGATCGCCGCGCTCAAGCCGTCGATCAATGAGCCCACCTTCGAGCACAGCCCGGCAACCGCCTTGGAAGCGCCAGAGACGGAATACAGCTGGCCCAGGTAGCGCACGGCTGCCGGCAGGATCATCGTCCGGGCCATGTCGAGCGCGCAGCTCGCCTCGATGTTGCTGACCTTGACGTATCGCTCCCAGGCAATCTCGGCACGTGCAGCGAGTTCGCGCTCGGTCAACACGCCGAAGCTCGAGAGGAGCGCCTTGGCCTTCGCCGTTGAGAGCGCGGGCAGCGCATCGACAGTCGTCGGGTTGTTGGGCAGCCCGCGTCGCTTGGCCTCGGCGTGCCATTCGGCCGAGTAACCGTTGCCCTCGAACAGGACCTGCTTGTGCTCGCGCGCGATCTTGGACAGGATCGCGGTCAGTCCGTCGAAATCTGTCGACGGAATCGCCTCGAGCTCGTCGGCCAGCTGCTTGAGCGACTCGGCGACGGCCGTGTTGAGCACGGTCTGCGGCCAGTAGATGGGCGCCGACGATCCCACCGCGCGAAACTCGAACTTGTTGCCGGTGAAGGCGAACGGCGACGTCCGGTTGCGGTCGGTCGCGTCCTTGGGCAGGTCGGGCAGTGACGTGACACCGAGCTCGACCATGCCGCCCTGCTTTGACTGCGAGGCGGCTCCCTGCTCGATCTGGCCGATCACATCGACCAGCTGCGAGCCGAGGAAGACCGACATGATCGCGGGCGGCGCCTCGTTCGCCCCAAGCCGGTGATCCTGCCCGGCATCGGCAATCGACGCGCGGAGGATGTCGGCGTGGACGTTGACGCCCCGAATGACGGCCAGCAGGAAGGCCAGGAACTGCGCGTTGGCATGCGGGTCCGTGCCCGGGTCGAGCAAGTTCTCGCCGTCGTCGGTCGCCATCGACCAGTTGTTGTGCTTGCCACTGCCGTTGATGCCGGCAAACGGCTTCTCGTGAATGAGCAACATCAGCCCGTGCTGGTGCGCGAGCTTGCGCATCGTCGACATGACGATCATGTTGTGGTCGCTGCCGACCGACGTCGCCTCGAACACCGGCGCCATCTCGAACTGACACGGCGCAACTTCGTTGTGGCGCGTCTTGGCCGGGATGCCCAGGCGCCACAGCTCGCGGTCGAGGTCCATCATGAAAGCCAGGATCCGCTCGCGGATCGGGCCGAAATACTGGTCCTCCAGCTCTTGGCCCTTGGGCGACGGCGCGCCGAAAAGCGTGCGGCCGGTCAGCAACAGGTCCGGCCGCTGCTCCGCCAGGCGCCGGTCGACGAGGAAGTACTCCTGCTCCGGGCCGATGTTGGTGAACACGCGCGTGGTGCTCGTGTTGCCGAACCAGCGCAGCACGCGCAACGCCTGCTTACCCAGCGCGTCCTGAGAGCGCAGCAGCGGAATCTTGTAGTCGAGTGCCTCGCCGGTGAACGAGACGTAAGCGGTCGGGATGGTCAGCGTGACGCCGTTCGGCTCGACCTGGAGGAAGATCGGCGAGGTGACGTCCCATGCCGTGTAGCCGCGGGCCTCGAAGGTGGCCCGGATGCCGCCCGATGGGAAGGACGACGCGTCCGGCTCGCCCTGGACGAGGTTCTTGCCACTGAACTCGGCAATCGTCTCCGAGTCGCCGGAGGGCGTCAGGAATGAGTCGTGCTTCTCGGCCGTCGAGCCGGTCATGGGCACGAACCAGTGCGTGAAATGAGTCGCGCCGCGGGCCATCGCCCATTCCTTCACGCCGTGCGCGACAGCGTCGACGATCTGTGGGTCGAAGGGCTCGCGGCCGGCGATCGAGGCGCGCAGCTTGGCGAAGATGGGCTTGGCCAGGTACTGGCGCTGAGCCTCCTCACCGAACACGTACTGGCCGTAGATGTCGGCGCCGGCATGCTCGAGGTAGCTCTGGGTCTGGGCGACCTTATGGCTCGAGATTGCGCTGATCGCGGCCTGGCGCGCGGTCATGCCAGAGGCCGGGGACGTGCTCACGGCCGGTGCCGCGGGTGACGTGCGGCCGTTGCCGCTGCCAGTGCCGTCAGCGGCATGCCCGTTACTGTGCGCGGCCTTTTCGCCGAGCTCCATGACCATGGTCGATGGACCCTCCGTCGCAGCCCGGCGCCCAGCCCATCGCGGCGTCGCACGGCTCTGGTGGCGAGTCTAGCCGGGGCGTTCCGCCGGAAATGGTTGCATTCCACAATCGGGACGGTTACGTCTCGGGCGTCGACAGCTGGGCGCTCGCGCCCGTCCGAGCTCCGATCGCGTCGACGAGCTTGGCGAACTCGCGATCAGTACTGACGTAGCGGTCGGCGAGCATCGCCAGCTGCAGCCGGCCGCCCTCGTAGCGTGCCCAGAAGCGGCGCCGCGGGAAGTAGAAGGTCAGGATGAGGCCGGTGATCAGGCTCAGGTAGGCGAGCCAGACGAGACCCTGGCCGGGGTCGCGCTTGATGACCATGCCCGTATAGGCCGTCGCGTCGGTCCAGGTCACGGAATAGTTTGCCGTGAATGCGGGATCGCTCGACTGGCCGAGACCGAGACCGCCGAGAAAAGAGATGTTCGTGCCGTCAGCCTGTGGCGTGGTCGTAATCCCGGTCACGGCGAGGACCGGATCGCCGGCGTCCGTGTTGTCGAGCACGAGCAGCAGGCCGATGTCCGAGCCCGGAATGGTCATGAAACCCTGCGGCTTGCCCGCCAGGGCGCCGTCGAGCAGGACGGGGCCGTCCCACACGAGCGCGCCGGTCGGGTCGCGGATGACCATGTCCTCGGCGGGCCCGAACGTGTTCTGGTGGAAGGCGTAGCCGTCGAACTCGAGCGGATCGTTGACCCGGATCGTCTTGCGCGCGACCTGCACGCCGTCCTGGTAGACGGCGAGATCGGTGGTGAAGTCGGCGAACGAGCCGTCGGCGCGCATCGGCGCTTGGAAATCGACGTTCTTGACCACGAGATTGCCGGGCGTGCCCACGGGCTGGACCGGTGCGGTCTGGCCGTTGCCCAGGAAGACGACCGTCTCGAAGCCAAACGCGGTGGTGATCGCGGCCGCGGCCAGGAACAGGATCAGACCCAGGTGGGTGAACAGCGTCGTGAGCTTGAAATACTGGTTCTTGTCGCCGTAGAGATGGATGACGTCGGCGCCGGCAGGTTCGGCGACGCGCTGCTCGCGGACGCGGAAACGAGATCGACGTAGAACGCTCCTTACGTCAGCGAGCGCGGTCTCATCCAGGGCGCTGAACACCGCGCGGTTGTCCATGCGCATGTCGTAGAACGGCGGTGCCTGGTCGACGCGAACGAGTCGCTCCTTGCGCCATAGGTCGGGCGTCCGATCGAGCGTGCACACGATGATGCTGACCACGAGCAGGGTCAGCAGGAATACGAACCACGGCGCCGCGAAGATCTCGAACAGGCCCAGCCGATCGAAGACGTCGACCATGCCCGGGCCGATATTGACGCCGAGGATGGTCAGTGGGTCGTAAGCCTGGTGGATGAGTGCCAGCTGCTGTGCGTATCCAGCCGGATCGTGCAGTGCGGCCGCCGGAATCTGTTTCAGCACGGCCCCGATCACGCCGGCGACGACGAGCACGGAGATCTGGAGGACTGCGAACTTGACGCTGGTCAGCGCCCGCCACACGGCCCAGCCAAGGCGGCCGATTGGGTTGAGCTGGGAATCGGCGCGGTTGCCGAGCGTGATCGTGGTCAAGGAACTCGCTCAGGCAGACGCCGCTGTCAGCTTGCCCTTCGCGTTGGCCGCGACGCTGAGCGCCTGGTCGAAGTCGGCCAGCAGGTCGTCTGCGTCCTCGAGGCCGACCGACACGCGGATCAAGCCCTGCGGGATGCCGGCGGCCGCCAGCGCCGCCGCGTCCAGCTGGCGGTGCGTAGTGGACGGCGGATGTACCGCGATCGTGCGCACGCTGCCGAGCGACGCCGTCCGCGGCGGCAGCGTCAACGCGTCGAGCAGAGCCTCGGCGCAGCGACGGTCGCCGACGTCGAAACAGAGCATGCCGCCGCCGGAGCGCAACAAGCGTTGCGCGAGGGCGAATTGGGGATGGCTGTCCAGGCCGGGGTACCAGACCGCGCTCGCCTTACCGGACGCCTCGATCCGGCGCGCGAGCGCGAGCGCGGTCTGCGCGTGGCGGTCCATGCGAACGTGGAGCGTCTCCAGACCACGCAGGACGAGGAAGGCGCTGAACGGCGCGAGCCCGCCGCCCGTGTCGATCTGCGTCCGGCGCACCTCGGCGATGAGCTCGCGCCGGCCGGCCACCGATCCGCCCAGGACGTCGGAGTGACCGCCGATCCACTTCGTGAGCGCTTCGACGACCAGGTCGGCACCGTACTCGGCCGGCCGGCAGACATACGGCGAGGCGAACGTGTTGTCGACGCTGACCAGCGCGCCGTGGCGATGGCCAATCTCGATCAGGGCCGGCATATCGGCCACGGTCAGCGTCGGGTTGGCGACCGTCTCGAAGTGCAGAAGCCGGGTGCGCGCCGTGAATGCCGCCTCGATCGCGGCGAGGTCAGTGATGTCGACGAAGGTCGTCTCGACCCCGAAGCGGCGCAGCACGCTGTCGAGCAGGTGCTGGACGCTGCCGTACATCTGGCGCGAGGCCACGACGTGATCGCCGGCACGCAGCACGGACACGAACGCAGCGTGGATGGCCGCCATCCCGGTGGCGAAGACGTATGCCGCGTCCGTCCCTTCGACCTCGGCGATGGCGTCCGCGAGCGCCTGGGAGGTCGGGTTGTCGACGCGCGAATACGAGTAGCCGGGCTTGCGGTTGCCCAGGACGTCGGCGAGCTCAGCGGCAGACGCCGCGCTGAAGGTGACCGCCTGGTAGATGGGGACCGCGTCTGGTTGCTGGTCGACGGCAGGCGTGCGCGTCGCCGCCGCGAGCGCGCGCGTGCCGAACCCGGCTCCGGCCCTGGGACGGGTGTCGCTCACCGGCGGATGCTACATGCCGCTCCTGTGAAATCGGCGACCCCTGCCTCGCCGCGCGCGGACCTGCGGCTAGCGCATCGCCCACGGTGGCGGGCCGGACGACGCGGGCGGAATACCGAATCCCGACGGTTCGGCCGGGCGGGTCGAATCGATCGCCGCCGAGATCGGCGGCGAGACGGGAGTGGTCGGCGGCCGGGGTTGCGGCATCGCGGTTGGATAGGGTGCCGGCGCGATGGTGGTCAGCTGCTCGGTGGCGACCTCGTGAGCCGTGCCCGGCCCAACGGCCGCCCCGGCACTCGTGACCGGGTAGCGATGCGCGGACCGGCCCACGATGGGTGAAGGACCGGGCGACGATGGCGGATTGACCACGGCGGGCGGAGAGTTGGGCGCGGGCGTCTCGCGCGCGAAGCGGACGATCTGATCGCGCCCGCGCCGCTTCGCCTCGTACATGGCCATGTCGGCGCGGCGCATCAGCTCGGCCGACGTCCGTCCGTCGTCGGGGAAGGTGACGATGCCGAGCGAAGCCGAGGTGCGAATGATCGAGCTGTTGTGTGGCAAAGAGATGCGCGAGATGTCGACGCGTACCTTCTCGGCGACGAGGATCGCGCCGGACAAGTCGGTTTCGGGCAGCATCAGCACGAACTCGTCGCCGCCGTAGCGCGCCGCGGCGTCCGTCACGCGAATGTCGCCGCGCAGCACGTCGGCGACGGCGCGCAGCAGCTTGTCACCCCAGTCGTGGCCGAATCGGTCATTGGCGGCCTTGAGCCCGTCGAGGTCCACCATCGCCACTGCGAACGGCCGGCCCGTGCGCGCGGCGCGCAGGATTTCGAGCTCGAGCTCGGTCGTGAAGTAGGCGCGGCTGTGCAGGCCGGTGAGCGAGTCGTAGCGTGACAACCGGAGCGCCTCGTCGCGCGCGCGGCGCTGCTCGCGGCCGATGACGGAGGCGACGTACATCACCAGCGCGATCGCGATCAGGTTGAACGCGACCTGGCCACGGCCGACGTCCGTCAGCGGCGCGCTGCCGGCATCCAGAAGGACGGCGCCGAGATATGCCAGGCTCGAGATGACGGCGAGCACCGCGGCGCCGATATCAGACGCTGACATGGCCGCGGCGCCGACGAGCAGGATGTAGCCGAAGAAGTACGGGCTGTCGTGGCCGCCGGTCATGGCAATCAGCAGCGTCACGAACACGAGCACGATCACGGCCTCGAGCGGCAACCGCCAGCGGCCCATGGCTGACGCGGGCAGCACATCCTGGAAAAGCTCGATCAAAATCAGCCCGAAGGCGAGCAGGACGATAACCGCCGTCATGTCAGGTACGCCGCTGACCACGGCAAGGACCATCGCCGCGCCGATGAACATGAAGCTGACGACACGCGTCATGCGCTGGTACAGCGCAACCGGCAGAACGTCGGACGCGCCGATCATCTCCCGGCGGCGAATCATCGATTGAGGATCGGAGCCTTCTCCGCCGGCCGCCCCACCGTTCGCTCTCGTGCCGCCGTTGCCAGGATCGATGGCAATGCCAAATCGCTGGCCAAGGCGGGGCAACTGGAGTGCGATGAGCAGCACCAGGTTGGCCGCAAGTACGAGGGCGAAGAGAAGGGCTAGCTGATCGATGCGCACCTGAGTGGAAAGGTCGCCCGGTTCGCTAAGGGCGGGCGCGTTCCCTGTTTCTGGACTAGTGCGATCGTACTGCCCGGTGGCCGCTAGAAGTACTACTCCCTGAGTGAATCGCGTTGCGCCGGGTCCACATTAATTGGCCACGCTCTCCGGTTCCTGCGGAATGCTGCGGTGCATGATCGGGTCGAGCGCGAGGCCCTGGACGACCAGCGTGAAGAGGATTATCCCGAACGCGATCTCGACCAGCAGTGCGCGCTGGGGGATGTCGGGGGGCAGCGAAAGCGCCAGTGCGACCGACACAGCGCCACGCATGCCGGCGGCGATCATGACATTCAGCCAGCCGGCCGGAAATCGGTGCTCGGGCGCCCGCAGCATCCGATTCGCAGGCCCGACCACGCCGTAGAAAAGCAGCGCCCGAGCGCCCACGACGGCAATGATTCCCCAGATGATCGGGACGATTGCCGTCCCCAGCGCGCCGATGTCGATCGCGAGTCCAACCAGCACGAAGAGCACTGCCGTAAGCAGAAACGCCGCGAACTCCCAGACAGTCTCAACGGCCTCCTGAGCGCGCTCGGTCATCGCGCCACGGCGCGCCTGGATACCGAAGGTGATTGCCGCGACGACCGTGGCAATGATGCCCGACAGGTGCCACGAGTCCGCGAGGATGTACGTGCCGTAGGCAAGCACGAGCGTGATCGAAAGCTCGATCAGGTGATCGTCGGTCAGGTTCGCAACGCGCCCGGCAACGATCCCGGCCACGATCCCGATCGCGGCACTGACGACGACGGCGACGACCAGCGCGATCGCCGCGCCCGTCAGGGTCTGCCCTCCGGCAAGCGCGGTCAGCGCGACCGTGAACACGACGATGGCCGTGCCGTCATTGAACACGCTCTCAGCCTCGATCAACGTCGAGAGCCGCTCTGGAGCATGCAGCCGCTTGATCGTCGCGATCACCGCCGCCGGGTCGGTCGCGGCGAGCATCGCGCCGACGAGAAAGCCGAGCTCGTGGGGCACGCCCGCTGCCAACGACAGCACTCCGGCAACGATGACGGCAGTGATCAGCACGCCAGGCACGGCCAGGAATGCGATCGCGCCCCAGCTGTGGCGCAGCTCGTCGATGTCGAGCCTGTAGCCGCTCTCGAACACGAGGCCAGGCAGGAAGACGGTCAGGATCACCTCCGGCGGAACCTGGGCGTGCAGTTCGGGGGCGACGACCACACCGCCCAGGCCGACAACGACAAGGAGCACCGTGTAGGGCACGCCGATGCGCCGGAAAACGAGCCCCGCGGCTGTCGCGATGGCAACCAGGACGACGAAAAGCTCGACCAGGCCGGTCGTGGAGTCGAGGCTCACCCGGTCAGCCTATCCCGGCCGTTGGCGCTTTGAACCATGACTGACGTGCGTTCGGCCGCTACCCTCCGCGGATGGCTGATGTCTATGACTTCGTGATCATCGGCGCGGGTGCGGCGGGCGAGGCCGCGGCGCACCTCGCGGTCGGTCGCGGCGCATCGGTCGCGGTTGTCGATCGGGAGCTATTCGGAGGCTCGTGCGCCTTCTGGGCGTGCATGCCGTCGAAGTCGCTGCTGCACGACGCGGGCATCCACGTCCTCGATGCGGACCATTCCTGGCGCCAGGCGTCTGACCGGCGCGACTGGATGATCGACCGTGAGCACGTCGACTGGCCGGATGATTCGAGCCACATCAAATCCCTACACGACGCCGGCGCGACGGTCATTCGCGGCGCTGCACGCATCGAGGCGCCGGGCCGAGTCACGGTGAGCCCAGGTGGCGACGGGGAGGCGCGCGTGCTCGGCGCGCGCAACATCGTTGTTGCCGTCGGCAGCAGCTCGACCGTGCCGCCCATCCCGGGCCTGGCCGACGCGCGGCCATGGACGAATCGCGAGGGCACGTCGACGCGTGAGCTGCCGCGCAGTCTGGTCGTCCTGGGCGGCGGGCCGACGGGCATCGAGCTCGCCCAGGTCTACGCGCGCTTCGGTGTTGCCGTCTCTGTCGTCCATTCGCACGAGCGGCTCAATCAACGCGATCACCCGCGCAACTCGGCCGCCATCCGCTCCGCGCTCGAGCGGGACGGGGTCAAGGTTTACGCGCCGGTGCGCGCGGAGCGTGTCGTGGCCGGCATTGGCGGCGCTGATCACGAGGTCGTGCTCGGCGACGGCACGTCCGTGCGCGGCCAGCACATCATGCTCTCGGTCGGCCGGTCGGTGCCCGTCGACGGCCTTGGCCTGGAGAACGTCGGCGTCACGCTGCGCGACGGAAGGCTGCCAGGGGACGGGACGTTGCGCCTGGCCGACGGCGTGTGGGTCGCCGGAGATCCGGCCGGTCCCGAGATGCACACGCATCTCGCGCACTACCAGGGCGAGATGGTCGTGCGCATGGCACTCGGCGAGGATGTGAAGCCGGATTACCGGGCCATTCCACGCGCGGTCTACACGGATCCGGAGACCGGCGGCGTGGGCATGACCGTCGACGAGGCACGCGCCGCCGGCATCGATGCCGTCGAGTTCAGTGCCGACCTGGCCCAGACGGCAAAGGGCTTTGTCGCCGACGCGACCGGCCACGTGACGATCGTCGTCGACAAGGGCAAGCGCGAGCTCATCGGCGCGTTCATTGCCGGCCCGGGCGCATCAGAGGCGATCCACGAGGCAGTGCTGGCGATCAAGACGCGCACGCCGATCGACGTCCTGGCCGACACGATCCACGCCTTCCCGACTGTCGCCCGCGTGCTCGGCACGGTCTTTATGGAGGCCTCCAGGGCGGCCCCTAGCGAAAGGATGAATGGCCCTCGGCGAGGGGTCGCTCCGGCACTGGTCAGTGGTAGGCCGGACGTCACTGTGCGCAGTGAGGGGCTGGAGTCCCGGTCACGATCGGAGGGGCAGCATGAAGCGCCAATTCGTCGTACAGCTGGACAACCGGCCGGGCGAGCTGGCTCACCTCGCACGAGCCCTGGGTGAGCGCGGCATCGACATCACCGACATCTGTTGCGCCGGTACTGGAACGATCGCCTGCGCGTTCATGACCACATCGCACGGCGATGAGGCGCACGACGTACTGAAGAGCCTCGGCCACCAGTTCATCGAGGGCGACACGATCGTGGTCGATGTCATGGACCAGCCCGGAGGGCTGGCCGATGTCACGGAGCGGTTTGCCAAGGCAGGCGTCAACATCATGAGCACCCTGGTGATCGGCCGGCGCGCGGGCGTCCTGGAGATGGCCTTCGCCGTCGACGACGTCTCGAAGGCCAAGGGGGCGCTTGTCAACTGCGAGCTGGCGGGGGTGGGCTGAGCAGGCGAGGCACAGCGTCGTCAGATGGACGCAGCGATCGCCCTGCCGGCCGCCGGCAGCACGCCTGATCAACGGTTCCTGGACGAAGTCCTGCGCGCAAGCGCCACGCGTCCAGGGGTCGAGGCGTGCATCCAGTGCGGAACATGCGCCGGCTCCTGCCCTTCTGCCGCGGCCATGGACCACACGCCGCGCACGCTCTTCGCCTACGTCCGGGCCGGACTGCGCAACGAGGTGCTGCGCAGCAACACGCCGTGGATGTGCCTGTCGTGCTACTTCTGCACGGTCCGCTGCCCGATGGGCGTCCGCATCCCGGACGTCATGTACGGCATCAAGTCGATCGCCGTGCGCGAAGGTCTTGCGCCAGAACGGACTGGCTCTGACTTTTCGACGGTCTTCGTAAGCAACATCCATCGCTTCGGCCGCAGCTACGAGATGGGCCTCGTCGCGCGTCACTACCTGCGTCATTACCCACTCCGCCTGCCCGGCCTGGCGGGCATGGGCCTGAGCATGGTCAGCCACAGCCGGATGGGCTTTGTGCCCCACCGCATCAAGCATGTCAGCGGCCTGCGCGCGATCCTCGATCGCGCCGCTGAGCTGGAGCAAGAGGCGCTCAGCTGATGCGCGAATACCTCTACTACCCCGGCTGCTCACTAGAGGGCAGCGCCCGGGCGTACGCCGCGTCTCTGTCGGCCATCGTCGCCCCGCTCGGCATTCAGCTGCACGAGATTGATGACTGGAACTGCTGCGGCGCGACGGAGTATCTGACGCTCTCTCCTCTGCGCGGCCACGCGCTGATCGCGCGCAACCTCGCGCTGGCGGAGGCGCAGCGCAACGGCTTATCGACGCTCGTGGCGCCATGCAGCGCGTGCTACGTCAACCTCGCCAAGACCGATCGCTACTACCGCGAGAGCAGCGGCTTCGCCGAGCTCGTCAACAAGGCTCTCGGCGCCGACAACCTTCACTACGACGGCGGAACGCTGCAGGTTCGCCACCTGCTCGAGGTGCTCGTCGAAGACGTCGGCGTGGACGAGATCGCGGCACATGTAACTAGGCCGCTCAAGGGGCTCCGCGTCGCTCCCTACCTGGGCTGCCTCGTGTCGCGCCCGGACCTCGATCATCGCTGGGACGACCACGAACAGCCCCACGCGCTCGATCGGCTGATGACAGCCCTGGGTGCAGAGGTAGTCGACTACCCGCTGCGGACGGCGTGCTGCGGCGGCCACATGACGCAGATCAGCCCGGAGACCGCCTGGGAGCTGATCCGCCGGCTCGTGGAGGGCGCCGACCAGGCGCACGCCGACCTGATGGTCACGGTGTGCCCGATGTGCCAGATGAACGTCGACGCGTACCAGGGCGAGATGGACCGCCACCTCCGGGCCAGGTACCGCGTACCGATCCTGTTCTTCACGCAGCTGATGGGTTTGGCCTTCGGCATCGAGCCCAAGGCACTCGGCATCGGCACCGAGGTCGTGTCGCCCGCGGCGGCATTGACGCGCATCGGCGTCGAGCTGCCGCCGCCGAGCGAGGAAGCTGCGCCGCCCGCCGGCCACGAGCCGAAGCGTCAGAAGCGACCCCAGGGCCTGCCGATGCCACAGCCACTCGAGGGCAGGCAATGAGCGAGCCACGGATCGGCGTCTACGTCTGCCACTGCGGCACCAACATCGCCGGCGTCGTCGACGTCGCCGCGGTGCGTGATTGGGCCCTCGAACGCCTTGGTGGCCATGGTGTGGTCGTCAGTCGCGACTACCCGTTCATGTGCTCGAGCCTCGGCCAGGAGCTGATCGAGAACGACATCAAGGAGCTCGGCCTGGATCGCGTCGTCGTCGCGGCGTGCTCGCCGCACATGCACGAGAAGACATTCCGCGGCGCCGCCGAGCGCGCCGGACTCAACCCGTACCTGTGCGAGCTGGTGTCGATCCGCGAGCAGGACTCGTGGGTCCACACCGACAAGGTTGCGGCAACGGCAAAGGCTGAGGCGATCGTCGCTGGCGGCGTCCTGCGCGTCCGCGAGCAGACGCCGCTCGAGCCGCTCCACGTGCCGATCAACGACACGACCCTCGTCGTCGGCGGTGGCATCGCCGGCATCTCGGCCGCGCTCGAGATAGCCGACGCAGGCTTCCCTGTCCATCTCGTCGAGCGCGAGCCCTCAATCGGTGGCCACATGGCCCAGTTCGACAAGACCTTCCCGACGCTCGACTGCGCCGCCTGCATCCTGACGCCCAAGATGGTCACGGCCGGGTCGCACCCGAACATCACCCTGCATACCTGGAGCGAGGTGACCGAGGTCAGCGGCTACGTGGGCAACTTCACGGTCAAGGTCCTGCACCGGCCGCGCTACGTCGACACGGACGTCTGCACCGGATGCGGCATCTGCGAGGAGAAGTGTCCGCGCGTCGTGGTCGACCAGGCCTTCGCCGCGGGGCTCGGCTATCGCAAGGCGATCTACAGGCCGTTTCCGCAGGCAGTGCCCAAGTACCCCGTCCTGGACCCGGCGAGCTGCACCTACTTCGAGAACGGCAAGTGCAAGGCGTGTGAAAAGCTGTGCCCGCCACAGGCGATCCGGCTCGATCAGCAGGCTGAGGAGGTCGAGCTCAAGGTTGGCAACATAGTCCTCGCCACCGGCTTCCAGCCATTCGACGCGCGACGAGTCGAGGCGTACGGCTACGGCCGCTACGCGAACGTCTTCACCAGCCTCGAGTTCGAGCGGATGAGCAACGCCAGCGGACCGACCGGCGGGCACATCGTCCTGCGCGACGGAGTCACCGAGCCGAAGAGCGTCGCCATCATCCACTGCGTCGGCAGCCGCGACACGAACTACAACCGCTACTGCTCGGCTATCTGCTGCATGCAGAGCATGAAGTTCGCGCACCTGATCCGCGAGCACACGGACGCGAGCGTGTACGAGTTCTACATCGACATTCGGGCGCCAGGTAAGGCGTTCGACGAGTTCTACGAGCGCGTCCAGGCCGAGGGCACGGTCTTCGTCCGTGGCCGCGTGGCCGAGGTCACGAACGTGCTGCGCTATCCGGAGGAGGCGGCGCAGGACGGGCGCCTGATCGTCCAGGTCGAGGACACGCTCGCCGCGCGGCAGCGGCGCATCCCGGTCGACATGGTCGTCCTGTCGGTCGGCCTCGATCCGCAGCCGGATGCGGCGGACGTCGCGCGGCGCTTCGGCATCGGCTGCAGCTCGCAGGGCTGGATCATCGAGCGCCACCCCAAGCTCGATCCGGTGGCGACGATGACGGAAGGCGTGTTCGCCGCCGGCTGCGCGCTCGGCCCGCGCGACATCCCTTCGTCGGTGTCGACCGGCGCGGCGGCCGCGGCACGGATCCTGGGCCGCATCCAACAACGCGAGATGGCGCTCGAGCCGGTCCAGGCGATCGTCGACGCCGAGCGCTGTTCTGGCTGCCGCATCTGCGGCGACCTGTGCCCGTTCAGCGCGATCACTTTCGACGAGCAGCGCGAGGTGACAGAGATCAACCGTGCGCTGTGCCAGGGCTGTGGCGTGTGTGCCGCCGCCTGCCCGGCCGGCGCGATCACCGCGACCGCGTTCACGAACGAGGAGATCCTGGGCCAGATCGAGGGCCTGCTGACCATGACGGTGGAGCCTCAGCCGGTGGCGGTGCCCGCATGAACGGATCCGCCGAGACCGGCTTCGAGCCCGTCATCCTCGTCTTCACGTGCAACTGGTGCAGCTACCGGGCGGCCGACCTGGCCGGCACGGCGCGCATCAAGTACCCGCCCAATGTCCGCCTCGTCCGGCTCATGTGCTCCGGCCGGCTCGATCCGGCGTTCGTGCTCAAGGCCTTCGAGAGCGGCGCGGACGCCGTCGTAATGACCGGCTGCTGGCCGGAGGACTGCCACTACCGGATCCAGAACGTGAAGGCGCTGCGCCGCTTCGAGCTGCTCAGCCGCGTGCTGGTCGGCCTCGGCCTCGAGCCGCGGCGGTTCCAGCGCGTGTACGCCAGCGCCGCCGAAGGGCAGCAGCTGGCAGACGCGTTCACGCGCATCGTCGAGGAGGTCCGGATGCTCGGCCCGCTCGACTGGGGCCGCCCGGCGAGGCCGGCCGTGGCCGCGAGCCGAGTCCCTGACCGGCCAGAGCTTGTCGAGGCATCCGCATGACGCCCATCGCCAAGCACCGCTTCGCGATGTACTGGGCGTCGTCGTGCGGGGGCTGCGACATCAGCGTGATCAACCTGGGCGAGGCGATCCTCGACTTCGCCGAACACTTCGACATCGTTTTCTGGCCGGCGCTGATGGACGCCAAATACGCCGACGTCGAAGCGATGGACGATGGCTCGATCGACCTGACGCTCTTCTCCGGCAGCATCAGGACGACGGAGAACGTTCGCCTGGCACGCCTGCTGCGCCAGAAGTCGGCCGTGCTCGTCGCCTTCGGCTCGTGCGCCACTGAAGGCTGCATCCCGGGCCTGGCCAATCTCACCGCCACGGATGATCTGATCGCCACGGCCTTCGAGGGCCCGAGCACCGACAACCCGGAGCACATTCGGCCCAAGCCCAACTGGGCGTCGAACGGTTTCGAGCTCGAACTGCCTGCACTGCTGCCGATCGTTAACACGCTCGACCAGGTCGTCGAGGTCGACTATCGCGTGCCGGGTTGCCCGCCCGAGACAGAGCGCATCGCGGAAGTCGTTGCCCTGGTCGGCGCAGCGCTCGACGGCAAAGCGACGCTTCCTCCGCGCGGCTCCGTGCTGGGCGCCGGCCACTCGACGGTGTGTGACGAATGTCGGCGCGAGCGAAACGTCAAGCGTCTGGAACGCTTCAGCCGAATCCAGGCACTGCCGCCACTCCAGCCCGACTTGTGCCTGCTCGAGCAGGGCCTGCCGTGCAACGGCCCGGCCACGCGCGACGGCTGCGGCGCGAAGTGTCCGTCAGCCGGCGCGCCGTGCATCGGCTGCTACGGCGCGGCCGACGGCGTGACCGACTACGGGGCGCGTCTTCTGTCCGCATTTGCGTCCGTCGTGGACGCCAACGAGGCCGACGACATCGACCGCATCCTCGACGGTCTGCCTGACCCGGTTGGCCAGTTCTACCGTTTCAGTCTGGCCGGCTCGTTGCTGCGTGCCGCGCGCACCCCGCGACAGCAGGCCGCGCTCGCTGGCGTCGCGCGCGAGGTGGCCCAATGACCACGCGCTTGACGATCGATCCAATCACCCGCCTCGAGGGCCACGGCAAGATCGAGATCTTCCTTGACGCAAACGGCGACGTCGATCGGACGTACTTCCAGATCCCCGAGCTGCGCGGTTTCGAGGCGTTCTGCGTCGGTCGACCGGTCGAGGAGATGCCCTCGCTGACCAGCCGCATCTGTGGCGTCTGTCCCGAGGCTCATCACCTGGCCGCGGCCAAGGCGGCCGACGCGGTCTACGGGGTCACGCCACCGCGGCCGGCGCTAATGCTGCGTGAGCTGATGTACGACGCGTTCTATGTGACCGACCACACGACACACTTCTATGCACTGAGCGGACCCGACGTGATCCTCGGCCCTGACGCCCCCGTCGCCGAGCGCAACATCCTGGGCGTCATCCACAAGGTCGGCGGCGAGCTCGGCGGCCGGGTGATCGACACGCGCCGTGCCGGGCACCGGGTGATCGAGATCATCGGCGGCCGCCGCGTTCATCCGTGCACGGCCGTACCGGGCGGCATGACCAAGTCACTGTCCGTGGCGGAGCGCGACGAGATTGCCCAGATCGCGACGCAGATGCTCGACTTCGCGAGCTTGAGCCTGGAGATCTTCGACCAGATCGTGACCGGCAACCCAGCGACCCGCGACCTGGTGCTGAGCGACCTGTTCCGTCACGAGACGTACTACGCCGGGCTCGTGGACGAGAGCGGCAAGGTTGCGTTCCTCGACGGCCGGATCAACGTCGTGGCGCCCGACGGTGAGGCGCTCGGCACGTACGCGCCGGCCGAGTACCGCGACTGGATCGCCGAGCACGTTGAGCCCTGGACGTACCTCAAGTTCCCGTATCTCAAGCAGATCGGCTGGAAGGGCTTCGTCGACGGCAAGGACTCCGGCGTCTACTGCGTCGGTCCGCTCGGGCGCCTCAACGCCGCGACGGGCATGGCGACGCCGCGGGCGCACGAGGCCTACGAGCGCTACTTCGCGACGCTTTCGTCGATCGTCGACGGACGAAGGCAGCCCGTGCACCTGCGCGGCGCCAGCCACTGGGCGCGCCTGATCGAGATGCTCTACGCCGCGGAGCGCATGATCGAGCTGGTCAACGACGAGGAGATCACCTCAACGGACGTCCGTGCTGTGCCAACGGCCACGCCGACCGAGGGGGTCGGCACTGTCGAGGCGCCGCGCGGGACGCTGACCCACCACTACTGGACCGACGACCGCGGCATCGTCACCCGCGTGAACCTGATCGTGGGCACGACCAACAACTATGCGCCGATCACGATGTCGATCGACCGCGCGGCGCGCGGCCTGATCCACCACGGAGTCGTGGTCGATAACGGGCTGCTCGACAGGATCGAGATGGCCTTCCGTGCCTACGACCCGTGCTTCGGCTGTGCGACACACAGTCTGCCCGGGCAGATGCCGCTTGAAGTCACGCTACGCGGCTCCGACGGGGCCACGATCGATGTCATACGCCGCGACTGACACAGCGGAGCAGCGGCCGACGATCGTCGTCGGGCTGGGCAACCCGATCCTGGGCGACGACGCCGTGGGCTGGCGCGTCGTGGATGCCCTGGAACAGCGGCTGGCCGTCGACGCCTCGCTGAGCGAAGCGATCGGCCCAATCGAGACGGAGCGGCTGGCAGTCGGTGGCCTCAGCTTGATGGAGCGACTCGTCGGCTACCAGCGCGCCCTGCTCGTCGATGCCGACGTCACGGGTTCGCCGGGCATGATCCGGGTCGCGCCGCTCGAGGAGCTCAACGGCCGTCCCGCGGCGCATCTCGACTCGGCACATGACGTGAGTGCCATGCGAGCGATCGAGGTCGCGCGCGACCTGGGCACCATCGTGCCTCGCCGCATTCTCGTGGTCACGGTCGGTATACCCATGGCCGCGCTCTTTGGGGACACACTGTCGCCGGCCGTGGCGGCCGCCGTAGAGCCGGCCGTCGACGCGATCATCGTCCAGCTCACCGGCGCGGCCGTCACTTAGGCCCTGCGATGCACGAGCTTGGCATCACCCGGCGCATCCTCGAGGTCGCGCTCGATCGCGCGGCAGAGGCGCACGCGACGCGCATCACGTGTGTCCACCTCGAGATCGGCGAGGCCTCGGACATGGCGCCCGAGTCAATCTCGTTGTACTGGCCGGAGGTCACGCGCGGAACGGTGGCGGCCGGGGCGAGGCTCATGTTCAGTGAAGCGCACGATCCGCTCGGATTTCGAATGACGGCCGTAGATGTCGAGGGCTGCCCGGTCAGTCCGTGAGCAATCGCCCGCCCTGACGGGCAGAACGGCACTCCCCGGCGTGGGCCGCGCGTCCGACGCTGATCGCGAATTCGTGCGACCAAGTGCGACCGAAGTGATGCAGCGCTGGTGAAACGGGACGATGACTACTTCGACTTACCCTGACGCAATGAGCTCCAACCAGACTCGGACTCCGTCGGGCCCGCCCGACCGAGCGTCTGACTTCCTGCGCGCGACGGGCAATCCGCTCGACGCGATCTTCCGGCCCCGCTCAGTCGCCGTTATCGGCGCGACCGAGAAGAAGGGCAGCGTCGGCCGGACCGTGCTCTGGAACCTGATCAGCAGCCCGTTCGGCGGCACCGTCCTGCCCATCAACCCGAAGCGCGACAACGTGCTTGGCGTGCGCGCCTACCCGACGCTGGCCGCAACGGGCACTCCGATCGACCTTGCCGTCATCGTGACGCCACCACCGTCCGTGCCCGGGCTGATGGAGGAATGCGCCGCCGCCGGCGTGCGCGGCGCGATCATCATCAGTGCCGGTTTCCGCGAGACGGGGCCGGAAGGCGCAGCGCTTGAGCAGCGCGTCGTCCAGATCGCGCGCCAGGGCGGCATCCGCGTCATCGGCCCCAACTGCCTGGGCGTCATGAATCCCGTCCACGGCCTGAACGCCACCTTCGCCGCGGGCATGTCCGCCTCCGGATCGGTCGGCTTCGTCTCCCAGTCGGGCGCTCTCCTGACCGCGGTTCTCGATTGGAGCAACGAGGAAGGCGTCGGCTTCTCCAACGTCGTCTCGCTCGGCTCGATGGCTGACGTCGGTTGGGGGGACGTCATCTACTACCTGGGCGACGACCCGCACACGAGCTCGATCCTGATCTACATGGAGACGATCGGCGATGCCCGCGGCTTCCTGTCCGCCGCGCGCGAGGTCGCGCTGACCAAGCCGATCGTGGTCATCAAGCCCGGTCGAACCGCCGAGGCCTCGCGCGCGGCGGCCTCGCACACCGGATCACTGACCGGCTCGGACGAGGTCCTCGATGCCGCATTCCGGCGCGTCGGCGTGCTCCGCGTGGATCGCATCAGCGACCTGTTCGGCATTGCCGATGTCCTTGCAAAGCAGCCCCGGCCGGCCGGGCCGAACCTGACCATCGTGACCAACGCCGGCGGCCCGGCGGTGATTGCCACCGACGCGCTCGTCGGCGGCGGCGGCAAGCTGACCGAGCTCTCGGAGAGCGCGATGGCGCGCTACAACGAGGTGCTGCCGTCGGTCTGGAGCCATAACAACCCGGTCGACATCATCGGCGACGCCGAGCCCGCGCGATACGCGCAGGCACTCGAGATCGCCGCTGCAGATCCCGCCGCGGACGGGATGCTGGTCATCCTGACGCCGCAGGCGATGACCGATCCGACCGAGACGGCGCGCGCCCTGACGCCCTACGCGCGGACCAAGGGCAAGCCCGTGCTCGCTTCATGGATGGGCGGTCGGGACGTGGCCGAGGGCGCCGCACTGCTGCGCCACGCCGGCATTCCCGCCTTCGACTACCCCGACACGGCTGCACGGATGTTCAACTACCTGTGGCACTCGTCGCAGAACGTGCGCGCGCTGTACGAAACGCCCACGCTGGCCGTCGACGAAGGCTGCGACTGCGACCGCGATGCGGCGAAGAGGATCATCGACGCCGTCCTGGCTGATGGGCGCACGATCCTGACCGAGGACGAGTCGAAGGACGTCCTCGCTGCCTACGGCGTGCCGATCACGGAAACCGTCGTGGCCGTCACGGCCGACGATGCGGTCGCGGCCGCCGACAAGATCGGCTACCCCGTCGTGGTAAAGCTCTACAGCCTGACGATCTCGCACAAGACGGACGTAGGCGGCGTGCATCTCAACCTGACCGATGCGGCCGGCGTGCGCGACGCGTTCGAACAGATCCGACAGTCGGTCACCGACAAGCGCGGCGCCGAGCACTTCAACGGCGTGACCGTCCAGCCGATGATCAACTACACGGGCTATGAGCTGATCCTGGGCTCGTCAACAGATCCGCAGTTCGGCCCGGTGCTGCTCTTCGGCGCCGGCGGCCAGCTGGTCGAGATCATCCGCGACCGCGCCTTGGGCCTGCCGCCGCTGAACACGACGCTCGCCCGACGAATGATCGAGCGCACGACGATCTCAAAGGCGTTCGCCGGCGTCCGCGGCCGACGGCCCATCGACACGGCCGCGCTCGAAGAGCTGCTCGTCCGCTTCTCGCTGCTCGTCGCCGAGCAGCGACGCATCGCCGAGATCGATATCAACCCGCTCCTCGCGTCACCGGAGCGCCTCGTCGCGCTCGACGCGCGGATCGTGCTCCACCCGGCCGAGATCGCCGACGCCGACCTTCCGCGCCTCGCGATCCGGCCTTACCCGCTCCAGTACGAATCCACGTGGTCCGCGCCTGACGGTGGGACGTTCACGATCCGGCCGATCAGGCCCGAGGATGAGCCGCTGCTCGTGCGCTTCCACGAGATGCTCACCGCGGAGACGGTCTATGCCCGCTACCTGGGCTATCTCGGCCTATCGACGCGCACCGCGCACGAGCGCCTCACGCGAGTCACGTTCAACGACTACGACCGCGAGATCGCGCTCGTCGCCGAGGACCGTGACGAGCAGGGTGAGCCGCGTGTCGTAGCCGTCGGCCGCCTGTCGAAGTCCCACGCGCTGCCTGACGCTGAGTTCGCGCTCCTCGTCGCAGATGCGTGGCAGGGCCGCGGCCTTGGCACCGAGCTGCTCAGGCGCCTCGTCCAGATTGGACGCGACGAGAAGCTCGAGCTGATCTGGGCCGAAATGCTGATCACCAACGAAGCGATGCGGCGCACAGCAATCGACGCCGGTTTCACGATCAGCGCGACCGACGGCACGACAATGCGTGCCGAGTTCCGCCTCGCTGAGGCCTCCGCAAGCTAGCGACGTTTCGGGCATCGGCGGCTGGTACGCAAGCGGCACACGGATGCGGTTCATGGATGCCTTCCGTGGCTAGCGCTCGTGGGTAGGTACATCATGTTCTGGCCCTGTCGGGCCGCCGCGATCGGAGGAGGAATCAGATGCCGTCTCGGGTGATGGCCCATCCATTCTTGACCCTGCTGGCGGTGGTCTCCGCGATCCTCATCGTGGTCGGCCGGATCAACAGAGACATCTGGTGGGGGACTGGGTCTTTAGCGCCGGAATCGCGGTGCTCGTGGTTGCAGGCGCCCTCTTCCTCCTTACAAGG
>DATCGV010000009.1:0-49787 GCA_036508755.1 Candidatus Limnocylindrales bacterium
CGCGCGCGGCGGAAGCCGATCCGGAGCTGAAGGATCTGGCGCGCGACGAGATCGAGCAGGGCGAGCGCACGGAGACGGAACTCATCGAGCAACTGCGTGTGCTGCTCTTGCCACGCGACCCCAATGACGACAAGAACGTCATCGTCGAGATCCGCGCCGGCGCGGGCGGGGAGGAGGCCGCGCTGTTCGCGGCCCAGCTCTTCCGTATGTACAACCGCTATGCCGAGCGCCATCGCTGGCATACGGAGGTGCTGACGGCCAACGAGACGGGCATAGGCGGCGTGCGCGAGATCATCTTCGAGATCCACGGCCAGGGCGCGTACAGCCGGCTCAAGTACGAGGGCGGCGTCCATCGCGTCCAGCGCGTGCCCGAGACTGAGTCGAGCGGACGCATCCACACCTCGACTGCGACCGTGGCCGTGCTGCCCGAGGCGGACGAAGTGGAAATCCAGATCGACGAGGACAAGGACCTGCGCATCGAGGTCAAGCGGTCGTCGGGCCCAGGCGGTCAGAGCGTCAACACGACCGACTCGGCCGTGCGCATCACCCACCTGCCCAGCGGGCTCGTGGTCGAGATCCAGGACGAGAAGAGCCAGCACAAGAACAAGGCGAAGGCGATGTCGGTGCTGCGCGCGCGCCTGCTCGAGATGGAGCAACGCAGGGCTCACGAAGCCGAGCGAGTCGTCCGTCGGAGCATGGTCGGCTCGGGCGATAGGTCGGAAAAGATACGGACGTACAACTTTGCGCAGGACCGCGTTACCGACCACCGCATCAATGTCGACCTGCACAACCTGCCCAACGTGCTCGATGGCGACCTTGATCGGCTGCTCGACGAGTTGATGTCGACCGATCAGGCCGAGCGTCTGGCGCACTACGAAGAGGACGACGCGGCGTGACGGGCGGGGGCAACGCGCTCGCATGACCAGAGCGCGGGAAGCGCCAAAGGTTCAGGCCGAATCGAACGCGGCGAAAATGGACATGTTCGAGGCGCGGCCGTCGCACGAGCCCGCTACGCAGGCTGATGGCGCGCATAACGGCAGTCACCCGGCCATCGTCCGTGCCACGGACCTGACCGGAGTCCACGTCCTCAAGCACGAGAACCTGTTCATGCTCACCAATGCCCACGGCGACATCCGCTCGGACGGCCGCGGCCTTGGTCTGTACGACTCCGACACGCGTGTGCTGTCGACCTACGACATGATGCTCAACGGCAGTCACCCGGTCGTGCTGCGCGCCGGGCCGGCAGCGAGCTATCAGGCGACGACCCAGCTCACCAACCCGGACCTGTTCGCCGATCCGGCTCGCCAGATAGACGGTTCGGAGATCGTCCTGCGTCGCCAGTCCGTCGGCATCGTCCGCGAGCGCGTCGTCGCCGGCGGCCTGCGCGAGCGGATCCTGATCACCAATTACACCGCGACGCCCGAGCGATCGTTGGTCACGCTGGCACTCGACGCCGACTTCGCCGACATCTTCGAGCTGCGTGGCGCCGTCCGCGCCAAGCGCGGTGAACGCTTGCCGAACGTGATCGGCGACGACCGGGTCACGTTCGAGTACCGCGGCCTGGATGGCATGCTGCGCCGGACCCACGTCTCCGTATCGCCGCCCATGTCGGTTGTCGCCGGTGGCGAACCGAGTGGCAACGGCCTGGTGAAGCTGAGCTTGGACGAAACAATCGCGCCGGGCAGCGTGTTCACCATGACCGTCGAGGTCTGGTACGAAGAAGAACGAGCCGCCGAGACCGACCAAGGTCGGGCCGATGCTGACGATGACGAGGATGTCCGCGTCGTCGAGCCAAGGATCGACGCCGACCAGGCGATCGCCATGCACAGGGCGTGGCGCCAGAGCTCGGCTGCGATCGACACCAGCCACGTCCTGGCGGAACGCGCGCTGGGACGTGCGAGTGCCGACCTGCGCCTGCTCATGAACACTGATGAGCGGACGGGTGAGCGCTACATCGGAGCCGGCGTGCCCTGGTTCAGCTGCCTCTTCGGGCGTGACTCGATCATCACCAGCATCCAGCTGCTTTCCGTCCGGCCGCAGGTCGCACGCAACACGCTCCGACTCCTGGCGCACTATCAGGCGACCGAGGTCGACGACTGGCGGGATGCCCAGCCGGGCAAGATCCTGCACGAGCTGCGCAACGGTGAGCTCGCGCGCACCGGTGAGATCCCGCATACGCCGTACTACGGCACGGTCGATGCCACGCCGCTCTGGCTCATGCTCCTCGACGCGTACGAGAGCTGGACGGCTGACGACGAGCTGATCGAGCAGCTGTGGCCAAACGCGCTGGCGGCCCTCAGGTGGATCGACGACTACGGCGACGTGGATCGCGACGGTTTTGTCGAGTACGAGCGGCTGTCCGAGCGCGGACTGGCCAACCAGGGCTGGAAAGATTCATGGGATTCGATTCGCAACCGAGACGGGAGCCTCGCCGACGGGCCGATCGCGCTCGTCGAAGTCCAGGGCTACGTCTACGCCGCGCGGCTCGGGATCGCGCGCCTGGCTCGGCTGCGTGGCGAAAATGAGCTCGCAGAGCGAGAGGAAAAGCTGGCCGCGAGGCTCAAGGACAAGTTCGAGCAGGCCTTCTGGATGGCCGATGCGGGCACCTACGCACTTGCCCTCGATGGCCGCAAGCAACGCGTCGACGCAATCGCGTCCAACGCCGGCCACGCGCTGTGGACCGGCATCGCGTCCGAACAGCGTGCCCCGAGCGTCGCAAGGGCACTGACCAGCGGCGGGATGTGGAGCGGCTGGGGCATCCGCACTCTTTCCGCGGAGACCGTCGGCTACAACCCGATCGGCTATCACCTGGGCGCGGTCTGGCCGCATGACAACGGCATCTGCGCCGCGGGTTTCGCACGCTACGCACTGTCCGAGGAGGCACGCAAGGTGTGCGGCGCGCTGCTCGATTCGACCGTCTATTTCCGCGAGGCGCGCCTGCCCGAGCTGTTCTGCGGCTTCGACCGCGATCAATCGCCACTGCCGGTGCCCTATCCGGTCGCCTGCTCGCCACAGGCTTGGGCCGCCGGCTCCCTGTTCCACATGGTCAACGCCACGCTCGGGCTGACACCCGACGCGCGCCATCATCGACTCGAGCTGGTCCGGCCGGCCCTGCCCGACTGGCTGTCCAACCTGCGTCTGCGCAACCTGCGCGTCGGCGACGCCCTGGTCGACCTTGCCTTCAAGGGCGAGCAGGGGTCGATCTCAGTCGAGGTCCTGCGTCGCATCGGCGACATCGACGTCGTCGTCCGGCTCTGAGTCATCCGGCCCGTGGCGACGACGGTCCGCGAAGTGCTGCGCGACGCCGCTGTGCGGCTGACGGAGAGCGGCTCTGAGACGCCACGCCTCGATGCCGAGGTCCTGCTGGGACATGTGTTGCGCGTTGACCGCGCGACGCTCCTGGCCGGCCCTGAGGCCGGCCTGGGCGCAGATCATGCGCACGAGTTCGAAAGACTCGTGGAGCGCCGCGTGCATGGCGAGCCCGTCTCGTATATCCGCGGGCTGAAGGAGTTCTACGGCCTTGCCTTCGTCGTCGATCCGCGGGCGCTCATTCCGAGACCCGAGACGGAGACGCTCGTCGATCTGGCGCTCGCACACATCGCAGCGCGGCTGACGGCTGCGCCACGTGAGCCCGGCGCGCCACTCAGCGTCTGGGACGTGGGTACGGGCAGCGGCGCGATCGCGGTCGCCATCGCCGTCGAAAGCCGACGCCGTGGCTACGTTTCGGACGTCTGGCTGCGCGCCAGCGACGTGTCGCGCGACGCGTTGGGGTTGGCCGTTGAGAACGCCGTCGTCCACGGCGTTGCTGATGCGATTGAGTTCGAGGTTGCCGACTTGACCGACATCACCGATTCCACCGATTCGCTGGACGCGGTTGACCTGCTGCTCGCCAACCTCCCGTATGTTCCCAGCGCGATGATGCCGACGCTGCCCGTTGCTGCCTCGTTCGAGCCGCGATCGGCACTCGACGGTGGAACAGACGGCCTGGGCGTCATCCGTCGACTTATCGCGCAGCTGCCGGCCGTGCTCGACCTGACCGGCGAAGCGCTGCTTGAAATCGGCGGTGACCAGGCCGACGCGGTGCAGGCGATGGTGGCCGAGCTCGGTGCGGGCTGGTCGTCGGCGGTCCACCGGGATCTGGGCGGCAGCGCCCGCGTGATCGAGATCGGGCGCGGCGTCGCTTGAATGCGCCCGTTGTGGCAGCTGCAGACGCCGCCGCGCTCGCGCGGGCGATCGAGCTGCTTCAGGGCGGCGCCGTGATCGCCATCCCGACCGAGACCGTTTACGGCGTTTGTGCGCTGCCTCTCGAAGTGCCTGTTGCGCGCCTGATCCATATCAAGCAGCGCTCTGCTGACAAGGGCATCCAGCTCCTGGTCGACTCGTTCGACCAGGTCCGTGAGCTGGCCATAGTCACACCCGCCGCCGAGCAGCTCGCCGAGCGGTTCTGGCCGGGCGGCCTGACCATCGTCCTTGAGCGGCGCTCTGACATCGATCTGCCGGCGCTGCTCGGCGGCGGCCGGCCGACGCTTGGCCTGAGGCTGCCCGATCACCACTTTCCCCGGTCGCTGGCGCGCCGGCTCGGCCCGATCGCGGCAAGCTCAGCGAACGTGTCAGGCGAGCCGCCGGCGACGGACGCCACGGTCGTACAGCGGACGCTGGCAGATGTCGTTGCCCTGATCGTCGACGACGGGCCCGTCCATGGCGGGATGGCGTCGACCGTCGTCGACTGCTCGTCAGCGGCCAGCTCGCCGCGCGTGCTTCGTGAGGGCGCCATACCGGCGGCAGACATCACGGCTGCGCTGCGCTGAGGGCTAAACTGGCCGCGCCGTGACGCTCTCCACTCCCTCCTCGCGAATTGCCTGGGCGCCCATCTCCGAGGTGGATCCCGACCTGTGGGCGGCGATGGTCGGCGAGCGCGACCGGCAACGCTGGAAGATCGAGCTGATCGCAAGCGAGAACTACGCCTTCGCGGCCGTGCTCGAGGCCCAGGGCTCGTGGCTGACCAACAAGTACGCGGAGGGACTACCCGGCCGGCGCTACTACGGCGGCTGCGAGTTCGTCGACGAGGTCGAGCGTCTCGCCCAGGAGCGCGCCCTCGCGCTCTTCCCCGGCGCCGAGCATGTCAACGTCCAGCCTCACTCGGGCGCGCAGGCAAACATGGCTGCGTACATCTCGGTGCTCAACATGGGTGACCGCGTCCTGGGCATGAACCTCGCCCATGGCGGGCACCTGACCCACGGCTCGCCGGTCAACTTCAGCGGCAAGTGGTTCGAGGTTCACGCGTACGGCGTGCGCGAGGACGACGCGCGGATCGACTACGACGCGCTCGAGCGGCAGGCGGCCGAGATCCGACCAAAGATGATCGTCGCCGGTGCCAGCGCCTATTCGCGCATCATCGACTTCGAGCGCATGGCCAAGATCGCCCATTCCGTCGACGCTTTGCTCTTTGTCGACATGGCCCACGTCGCCGGGCTGGTGGCCGCGGGGCGGCATCCCAGCCCGTTCCCGCACGCCGACCTGGTCACGACGACGACTCACAAGACGCTGCGCGGTCCGCGCGGCGGTCTCGTTTTCTGCCGCGCCGATCTCGGCAAGCAACTCGACAAGACCGTCTTCCCGGGCCTCCAGGGCGGTCCGCTGATGCACGTCATCGCGGCCAAGGCCGTCGCTCTCAAGCTTGCGGCCACGGACGAGTTCCGGGCGGACATCGATCGGACGATCGCCAATGCGCAGGTCCTCGCCGCGACGCTCGCCGACAACGGCGCGAAGGTCGTCAGCGGCGGCACGGACAACCACCTGATGCTCGTCGATGTCACGCCGCTGGGCGTGACCGGCAAGGAAGCCGAAAGCGTCCTCGACAGCATCGGCGTGACGGTCAACAAGAATGCGATCCCGTTCGATCCGCTGCCGCCCAATACCGCATCGGGCATCCGAGTAGGCACCCCGGCAACGACGACGCGGGGTTTCGGCGAAACCGAGATGCGTACCGTGGGGGAGCTGATCGTGCACGCCATCGAGCGCCGCGCCGACGATCAGCAGATGGCCGAGCTGAGTGAGCAGGTGCGCCTCATCTGCGCCCGCTTCCCGGTACCGGGTCTGCCTGAGTAGTGAGCCAGGCGGCGCTTGACGCGCTACCTGTCGCTCTTGCCGCCCTGTTCGCGGCGGCGGCAGTCAGCTTCGTTCTCACGCCACTGACGATCCGCTTCGCCGCCCAGCTGGGGGCGATCGACGTCCCCAACGACGAGCGGCGCGTCCACGCCCGACCGATCCCGCGCACCGGTGGCCTGGCGGTAGCTGCCTCATTCGTATTCGTCGGCCTTGCCGGTCTGGCCGTCAACGCCGTTTTCCAGTTCGCGCCGCTCAGGGCCGTGCCCGCGCAACACATCGCGGCGCTGTTCGTCGGCGTCACCGTCGGTGCCTTCCTGGGCTACCTCGACGATCGGCTGGCCCTCCGTGCACGCTGGCAGTTCGTGGGCCAGATCGTCCTCGCTTCGATCGCGCTCGTGCTCGGAATCATGATCGACCGCCTGCCCAACCCGTTCGGAGATGTCGGGATCCCGCTCTTCGACGGTGCCGCGATCGCCGCCACGACGCTGTGGGTCGTGGGCATGCTCAACAGCGTCAATTTCATCGACGGCCTCGACGGCCTCCTGGCCGGCATTGCCCTGATTGCCGTCTCGACGCTGGGCATCATCTCGCTCCAGGACCCGAGCCAGACGATCGTGGCGGTTCTGTGCGCGCTCCTCGCCGGCTCGCTGCTCGGCTTCCTGCCGTACAACTTTCACCCGGCACGCGTGTTCATCGGCACTGCCGGCGTCTTTACCGTCGGCTACGCGCTCGCCGTCCTGTCCGTGCTGGGCACGGCCAAGGTTGCCCTGGCACTGCTCGTCCTGGGTGTGCCGATCATCGACACCTTCTGGATCATCATCCGCCGCGTCTCGTCGGGCCGCTCCCCGTTCAGCGCCGACCGTGGTCACTTCCATCACCGGCTGCTCGACCTTGGCCTGAGCCATCGCCAGGCGGTGCTGGTCATCTACGGCGTGTGCATCCTCCTTGCTCTCGCTGGCCTGTTCCTGTCAGGCCGCGGCCAGATCTCGGTGTTCATGATGGTGGTCATCGTGGGCGGAGTGCTGCTCTACCTGCTGACCCGGCGCGCCGGCGAGTCGCTCGATCGGCAGGCATACGCAGATGAGCAGGTGCCAGAGGTTTTGGAGGCCATCCGGCGCGCCGGCGAGGAGATCGTGGGTGCCGACGAGGACGACGCGCAGGCTGGCCCCGACCAAGAGACTCAACCGGGCCACCGGTGACTCGCTGCTATACTCCGCGCGCGTTTTCGGTTCAGCGATGAACGACGCTCCGCGTCTGGGCGCCTACTTCGCCCTGTTCTCGGAGATCGGCCTCGTCCTCTTCGTTACGACGTTGGCCGGAGCGCTGGCCGGTCACTGGCTGGATCTGCAGCTCGGAACAAATCCCATCTTGGTCGTCTGTGGGTTTCTGGGTGGCGCTGCCATCGGAGCTTTCGGCGATTACCGGCTGATCAGGACCTTCCTCAATCGTTTCTGAACGTGGAGTAACGCCCTCGATGCACGAACGACCGAGCGATCAGGAGATCGCCGCGCCCGCCGAGCAGCCGCGCAAGCACGACCGCCGGCGTTGGCTGCTGGCCGCGATTCCGATCCTGCTCTTGGTCGATGTTCTCGCCTTTGCCCTCGTGCCGCCGTTCCCGCCCGGCCAGCCGGGAGCGTCGTGCGAGTTCCCCGTCTGCTTCATCAACGGCAACTTCGAGTTCCCCGCGCCGGCGACGGTCATCGGCCAAGCGCCCGAGCCGGGCCAGATCCTGACCTTCGCGCCCGGCATCAGCTCCACGATCCTGACCATGTGGATCGTCGGCGGTGCGCTGCTGCTCGTGGCCTTCCTGCTGGGCCGGCTGCGCAGGCCCGTTCCCGGTCGCATCCAGAACTTCTCGGAGTGGGCTTACGAGTCGATCCGCAACTTCGGCATGTCGATCGGCGGCCCGGAGGCCGGCCCTTACATCCCGATCTTCGCTGCGTTCTTCCTGCTGATCTTGCTCTGTAACTGGTCGGGCCTCGTTCCGCCCATCGGCAAGGTCGAGTTCCTGCGCGCGCCCACGAGCGACGTCAACATCACAATCGGCCTCGCCCTGACCAGCTTCGTCATCTTCGAGTTCGAAGGCTTCCGCAAGCTCGGCGTGCGTGGCTACCTGGGCAAGTTCTTCCCGTTCTACGAGTTCCGCAATGGCATCGGCGCGGGATTCATTGGCATGTTCGTGGGCCTGATCGAGTTGATGCTCGAGTTCGTCAAGCCGATCACGCTGTCGATGCGCCTCTTCGGCAACATCTACGCCGGTGAGGTCGCCATCGGCGTCATCACATCCTTGACCATTGTGTTCGTGCCCGTCGCCCTGCTTCTCCTCGAGGGAATGCTGAACCTGATCCAGGCGGTCATCTTCAGCGTCCTATCGTTGGTCTTCATACTGACGGCGATAGAGAGCCATCAAGGGGAAGAGGGGCACATCGCGGACGAGGTAATAGCTGTCGGCGAGGGGCATCAAGCGCCGGCGCCGGCTCACTAGGACATGCAGGCAAACCAACCAGGGAGGTAGAGATGGAGCACATTGGGGCTGGCCTCGCGGCCATCGGAGTCATCGGTCCCGGCATCGGCATCGGTATCCTGGGCGGGCTCGCCGCCAGCGCGATCGGCCGAAACCCTGACGCCGGTAGTCAGATCCGCGGCCTGGCGATCATCCTCGCCGGCTTCGCCGAAGGACTCGGTGTGCTGGCGATCGTTGTCGGCCTGTTGACCATCTTCATCAAGTAGGCCTCGCGAAACTCGCATGGACTTCCTGGCTGCCGTATCCGGCGCTGCGCGCGCCGCTTCGGGGCTTTTCCAGACGGAGAACACGGGGCTGACGATCAACCTGTTCTGGGTGATCGTCGCTGCGGCGAACTTCATCGTCTTTCTGCTTGTCATCTGGCTGATCTTCTTCAAGCCGGTCTCGAGCCTGCTCGACGAGCGCCGCGCGCGCATCGAGCAGGGCCTGCGCGACGCCGACGCGGCGCGCCAGGAGCGTGAGAACGCGTCAACCGAGCGGCTGGAGGTCCTTGCCAAGGCGCGCCAGGAAGCCGAAGAGATCCTCACTCGTTCTCAACGCGTCGCCGATGAGAACCGCGAACGCGACATGGCCGAGACTCGGGCCCAGCTCGAGCAGATGCGCGAGCGGGCCACGGCGGACATCGAAACCGAGAAGCAACGTGCCCTGGCCGACGTGCGCAACCAGGTCGCCGAGCTCGCGCTCGCTGTCGCCGCCCGTGTCGTGGGCGAGACGATGAACGACGCCCGCGAGCGGCGTCTGGTCGATGAGTTCCTGAGCCAGGTTGGCACTGCCGCTGCCGGTGGCACCGACGGCCATTCCTCCACGGCCAAGGCGAACTAGGTCGCGCGCGGATCATGGCTCGTCGCGGAAGCTCAACCGCCCGTCGCTACGCCGAAGCCGCGTTCCAGATCGCGGAACGCGACAAGAACACGGCCGAGTGGCTGGCAGAGCTGGATCGCCTGGCCGTGGCCGTGGCTGACGGGGAGGTGGTGCGCCACCTTGAGAATCCCCAGATACCGTTCGACACGCGCCATGAAGCGTTCAACGCCCTGTTCCGCGCCCACGCGATGGTGCCCCAGGTCTACAACCTGATCGGCCTGCTGCTGCGTCGCCGGCGGCTCGAAGCAGTCGTCGACATAGCGACAGAGTTCCGGCGCCTGTACAACCGGCAGCAGGGCATCGTCGAGGCGCTCGCCACGAGCGCTGCGAAGCTCGACGACGACGAGGTAAGCGCGCTGCGCGCACGACTCGAGCAGATGACCGGCGGTCGCGTCGAGCTGACGCTGGCTGTCGACCCGGCCCTGCTCGGCGGCATCCAGGTGCGCATGGGCGATCTGCTCATGGACGGCAGCGTGCGCGGACGTCTGGAGCGCCTGCGTGGCCGCCTCGAGTCGGGCGCACTGACTGCATGACAAGAAGACAAGACGAGCACCGCGAGCAAGTCCGGGAGTAGCTGATGGCCATCCGATCAGACGACATCACGACAATCATCAAATCTGCGATCGACCAGTTCGACGCGGGCGTGGACATGCGCTCGGTCGGCACGGTGGTCGAGGTCGGCGATGGCATCGCCCAGGTCTACGGACTGGAAGGCGCGCTCGCGTCCGAGCTGCTCGAGTTCCCCGGCGGCGTGAAGGGCATGGCCCTGAACCTCGAAGAGGAGACGGTCGGCGTCGTCATCCTGGGCGACTACAAGCACATCAAGGAAGGCGACCAGGTCAAGACGACGGGAACGGTGGTCGAGGTGCCGGTCGGCGCCGCGCTCATCGGCCGTGTCGTCGACGCACTCGGCAACCCGATCGACGACAAGGGTCCGATCAACGCCAAGGCAACCCGGCCGGTCGAGCGCATCGCCCCCGGCGTCATCAAGCGCAAGTCCGTCGACACGCCGGTTCAGACCGGCATCAAGGCGATCGACGCGCTGATCCCGATCGGCCGCGGCCAGCGCGAGCTGATCATCGGCGACCGACAGACGGGCAAGACGGCGATCGCGATCGACACGATCATCAATCAGAAGGGCAAGGGCCTGGTCTGCATCTACGTGGCGATCGGCCAGAAGCTGTCGACGGTCGCCAAGACCGTCGCCACGCTCGAGCAGTACGGCGCCATGGAGCACACCATCGTCGTCGTCGCCGGCGCCGACGCGCCCGCGCCCGTCCAGTACATCGCCCCGTACTCCGGCGCCACGATGGGCGAAGAGATCATGGAGAACGGCGTCGAGATCAACGGCCAGCTGGTCAAGGACGCGCTGTGCGTCTACGACGACCTGACCAAGCACGCCTGGGCATATCGCGAGATGTCGCTCCTGCTGCGCCGTCCGCCTGGCCGCGAGGCTTATCCGGGCGACGTCTTCTATCTCCATTCGCGCCTGCTCGAACGGGCCGCGCGGCTGAGCGACGAGAACGGCGGCGGATCGCTCACGGCATTGCCGGTCATCGAGACGCAGGCCAACGATGTGTCCGCATACATCCCGACCAACGTCATTTCGATCACCGACGGCCAGATCTATCTCGAGTCCGACCTGTTCAACGCCGGCCAGCGGCCCGCGCTGAACGTGGGCATCTCGGTCTCGCGCGTCGGCTCGGCGGCGCAGACCAAGGCGATGCGCAAGGTCGCCGGTCCGCTCAAGCTGGACCTTGCCCAGTACCGTGAGCTGGCCGCGTTCGCGCAGTTCGCGTCCGACCTCGACAAGGCCACGCGCGACCAGCTGACGCGCGGTGAGAAGACGTCAGAGGTGCTTAAGCAGCCGCAGTACGAGCCGCTGCCGGTCGAGAAGCAGGTCGCGATCCTGTGGGTAGTCACCAACGGCTACCTGGACGACGTGCCAACGCCGCGCATTCGCGATTTCGAGCAGCGCTTCTATCGCTTCCTCGAGACGGAGCGCGCGGACGTGCTCAAGACGCTCGGCGCCAAGCCGGAGCTGAGCGACGAGATAGTCAGCGGCCTGCGCGACGCGACAGAGACGTTCAAGCAGTCATTCCTCGTTTGATTTTGGAGCACAACTAGCGCAATGCCCAGCCAGCGCGAGATCCGGCGCCGCATCTCATCCGTCCGCAACATCAAGCAGATCACGCGGGCGATGCAGTTCGTGGCTGCCTCGAAGCTCAAGCGGGCCCAGGACGCGACGCTCGCGGCGCGGCCGTATGCGGACAAGATCGACGAGGTGTTGGCCGACGTGGCGTCGGTGCTCGGCGCGGACGACCACCCGCTGCTTGCCAAGCGCGAGGGGGGCACGCGCCTGATCGTGCTGCTGAGCAGCGACCGCGGGCTGTCCGGCTCGCTCAACACCAACGTCATCCGGCGCGCGTCCGAGGAGATCACCTCAGGCGCCGGCGAGATGCGTGTCGTGACCGTCGGCCGCAAGGGTCACGCCGCGATGCGCCGTGCGCGAGTGCCGATCGCCGCGACCTTCGACGGCTTCGGCGAGCGACCTGATTTCGCCTCGATCATCCCGATCGCCCGACTGCTCACCGACGACTATGTGGCCGGCACCTACTCGGAGATCGACCTGGTCTATCCGCGCTTCATCTCGACGCTCGTGCAGCGCCCGGTTGTCGAGCGGCTGCTGCCGGTCGAGGCGACTGACAACGTCAAGGACGGCATTCCCGGCCGCCAGTTCATCTTCGAGCCGAATCCTGATGCCGTGCTCCGCCAGCTCCTGCCGCGCTACGTCGCGACGCGCGTGTACCAGGCTGCGCTGGAGCTGACGGCCAGCTTCTACTCCGCCCAGATGGTGGCGATGAAGAACGCGACCGAGAACGCCCAGGACCTGATCGAGGACCTGACTCTTACCTACAACAAGGTTCGCCAGGCGAACATCACCCGCGAGATGATCGAAATCGCAACCGGCGCCGAGGCGCTCTGAGCGACCAAGGAGGATTGACGACGAAATGGCAGTAGCCGCACTGGCGACCGGACGAGTGATTGCGATCACCGGCCCGGTGGTCGACATCGAGTTCCCCGCCGGGCAGCTGCCCTCCATCTTCAACGCCGTCGAGCTCGAGCGCGAAGGCCAGACCGAATCGCTCGTGTGCGAGGTGCAGCAGCACCTTGGCAACAACTGGGTGCGCGCCGTCGCCATGACGACGACCGATGGACTGGCGCGCGGCGCCGTGGCACACGACACCGGCGCGCCGATCACGGTACCGGTTGGAGCACCGACGCTGGGCCGGGTGTTTGATGTTCTCGGGCGCCCGATCGACGAGAAGGGTCCCGTCAACGCGACGGAGTTCAATCCCATCCACCGCAACGCTCCGAGCTTCGAGGACCAGGCGACCGCGACGGAGGTCTTCGAGACCGGCCTCAAGGTTATCGACCTGATCGCGCCGTTTGCCAAGGGTGGCAAGGTCGGCGTCTTCGGTGGCGCCGGCGTGGGCAAGACGGTCATCATCCAGGAGCTAATCCGCAACGTCGCCGAAGAGCACGGCGGCTACTCGGTCTTCGCTGGCGTCGGCGAGCGCTCGCGCGAGGGCAACGACCTCCTTCACGAGATGACAGAGTCGGGCGTCCTGGCCAAGACCGTCATGGCCTTCGGCCAGATGAACGAGCCGCCCGGTGCGCGCCTTCGCGTCGGCCTGACCGGCCTGACCTTCGCCGAGTACTTCCGCGATGAGGGCCGCGACGTCCTCCTCTTCATCGACAACATCTTCCGCTTCACGCAGGCAGGCTCGGAGGTGTCCGCCCTGCTCGGCCGGATGCCGTCGGCGGTCGGCTACCAGCCCAACCTGGCAACCGAGATGGCCGGCCTGCAGGAGCGCATCACGTCGACCAAGAAGGGCTCGATCACCTCGCTCCAGGCGATCTTCGTGCCTGCCGACGACTACACCGACCCCGCACCCGCGACGACCTTCGCTCACCTCGACTCGTCGATCCGGCTCGAGCGCTACCTGACCGAGCTGGGCATCTACCCGTCGGTCGACCCGCTGACGTCGACGTCGCGCGTGCTCGACCCGAACATCGTCGGCCAGGAGCACTACGAGGTGGCGCGCGAGACCCAGCGCGTGCTACAGAGCTATCGCGACCTGCAGGACATCATCGCCATCCTGGGCATCGACGAGCTGTCGGAGGAGCAGAAGGTGACCGTCGCCCGGGCGCGGCGCCTGCAGCGCTTCATGAGCCAGCCCATGTTCGTGGCCGAGATCTTCACCGGCCGGCCGGGCAAGTACGTTGCGATCAAGGACACGGTCCAGTCCTTCAAGGAGATCCTGGACGGCAAGGCCGACGACCTGCCCGAGCAGGCATTCTTCCTCGCGGGTACGCTCGACGACGTGCGCGAGAACGCGAAGCGTCTGTCCGCCTGATGCCCCTCCTTCTCGAGATAGTCACTCCGGAACGGCAGCTGTTTGCCGACGAGGTCGACTCGGTGGTCTGTCCCGGCGTCGAAGGCGAGCTGGGGGTCCTGCCGCACCACGCGCCGCTGTTGACCACGCTGGGAGTCGGTGAGCTGCGCATCAGGCGCCATGGCGAGGAGGAATATTTCGCCATTGCCGGAGGATTCCTGCAGGTTCGTCCGGACAAGGTCGTGGTCATGGCCGAGACGGCTGACATCGCTTCCGAGATCGATCTCGAGCTGGCCATGGAAGCACGACGGGAGGCGGAGCGTGCGTTGTCGGAGGGCTTCGAGGAGCCGGCCGACATGGCTCGTGCACGAGCGGCGTTGCAGAAGGCGCTGCTTCGGATCAGGGTCGCCGAGCGGCACCGGCGGGAGGGTCCGCGCTCGCGCGGCTGATCGTGGCTGATCGCAGGTTCCACTGGGAATACCAGGACCTACCAATCGAGCGGCAGGCGTTCCGGGTTACCGGCGGCCGGCCGTTGCGCGGCCGTGTTCAGATCAGCGGCTCCAAGAACGCCGCGCTCAAGATGCTCGCCGCGGCAGTACTGACGGGTGAACGCTGCCGCTTCACGAACGTGCCTGAGATCGAAGACGTGCGCGTCATGGTCGGCGTCCTGCGCGACATAGGCGTCGTGGTCGACCACCCCGCGCCCAACACCTACGAGATCGCGGCCGGCGACGTGGAGTGGCTCTTTGTCCCGCTCGAGGCCGCGGCCAAGATGCGTGCCAGCTTCATCCTGCTCGGGCCGCTCCTGGCGCGCTTCGGCCGCGTGATCATGAGCAACCCGGGCGGCGACCGGATCGGTCGCCGCCCGGTCAACCTGCACGTCGACGCGATGCGCGCCATGGACGCCGACATCGAGTACCGCAACGGCTACTACTTCGCGCGCTCGCCCGGCCGCCTGCGCGGCGCGGAGATCAGCTTTCCGCAGGTGACCGTGATGGGCACGGAGAATGTGATCCTCGCCGCTGTGCTGGCCGAGGGCCGAACGGTGATCAAGCCCGCCGCGCGCGAGCCCGAGGTCGATGACCTGATTCTGCTCCTGCAGAAGATGGGCGCCGAGGTCGAGCGGACAGAGCCGGATACGATCGTTGTCGAGGGCCAGCGCCGACTGCGCGGCGCTGAGCATCGCGTCATGGCCGACCGGATCGAGGCTGGCACATTCGTCGTCGCCGCCGCCGTCACTGGCGGCGACATGACCATCGAGTCGGCACCGTGCGAGCACCTGGGCAGCTTCCTCGATGTCGTCAGCGACATCGGCGTACCCGTCGCCTGCGGCCGCGACACGATCGAGGTCCATTGCGACCCTGACATCCGTGGCGCCTTCCGCGCGCGGGACATCGAGACGGCGCCCTATCCGGGTCTCGCGACGGATCTACAGTCGCCCACCTCCGTGCTGCTCAGCCAGGCGAACGGCAAGAGCCAGCTGTACGAGACGATCTTCGAGGATCGCCTGGAGTGGCTGTCCGAGCTGCGTAAGCTTGGCGCGCAGGTCGAGTTGCTCGACACGCACCACGCGTCGATCGAAGGCCCGTCGCAGCTGCGCGGCGCGGAGGTCGAAATGGGCGATCTGCGCGCCGGCGCGTCGCTCATGCTGGGCGCGCTGGCGGCTGAAGGCACGAGCCTGATTCATGGTGCGCATCACGTTCGGCGGGGTTATGAGAACATCGAAGGCAAGTTCCTCGATCTCGGTGCGCAGATCGAGCGGGTCTCGGAAGGGGCTGGCGTTACCGGCAGATGAAAATCGGAATTGATCTCGGCACGGCCAACATCCTTGTCTACGTAAAGGGCAAGGGCATCGTCACTCGCGAGCCGAGCGTGGTCGCGGTCAGCGACGACAACCACATCGTCGCCGTGGGCGAGGAGGCGCGCGAGATGATCGGGCGCACGCCGGGCAACATCACCGCCATCCGGCCGATGAAGGACGGCGTCATCGCCGACTACGTGATCACCGAGGCGATGCTGCGCTACTTCATCAAGAAGGCTGGCCGCTCGTTCACCAAGCCGGACGTGATGATTAGCGTGCCCTCGGGCGTGACCAGCGTCGAGAAGCGTGCCGTGCGCGATGCGGCCCTCAAGGCCGGTGCGCGCGAGGCCTACCTGATCGAGGAGCCGCTCGCGGCTGCGATCGGTGCCAACGTGCCCATCTCCGGGCCGTCGGGCAACCTCATCATCGACATCGGCGGCGGTACGAGCGAGATCGCTGTCATCTCATTGGGCGGCATCGTCGTCTCGCGCTCCGTCCGCGTCGGTGGCAACCGCTTCGACGAGGCGATCGCCAACTACGTGCGCAAGAAGTACAACGTGATGATCGGTGATCGCACCGCCGAAGAGGTCAAGATCGAGATCGGGACTGCGTTGCCGCTTGAGCGCGAGCTGCACATGGAGGTCCGTGGCCGCGACCTGATCGCGGGCCTGCCGCGCACCGTGCCCGTCTCGAGCTCGGAGGTCATGGAGGCGCTTGAGGCGCCCCTTCAGCAGATCGTTGGAGCAGTGCGCGGCGTGCTCGAGGAGACGCCGCCCGAATTGTCGAGCGACATAATCGACAAGGGCATGGTCATGTCCGGCGGTGGCTCCCTCCTGCGCAACATCGACAAGCTCCTCACCCAGGTCACGGGCGTGCCCTGCCATGTCGCGGATAACGCGCTCAACTGCGTCGCGCTGGGCACCGGATTGGCGCTCGAGCATTTCGAGTTCTTCCGGAAATCGCTCGTCCAGAAGATCTGAGCAGCAGCGAGTTGAGCGGTCCTGGCCGCTCGCTGGCCGATCTCCACTGCCACACGTCTGCGTCGTTCGATTCGCTGGCCAAGCCAGAACAGGTCGCGCGCGCGGCGGCCGAGCGCGGGCTGACGCACCTTGCGATAACGGACCACGATCGGATCGATGGCGCACTTCGCGCGCGCGACAGCGCGCCCGACGAATTGAGCGTCATCATCGGCCAGGAGGTGCGCACGACGACCGGCGACCTGATCGCGCTCTTTGTCGAGCGGCCGATCGCGCCGGGCATGGCGCCCTACGAAGCGGCGCAGGCCATCCACGAGCAGGGCGGCGTTGTCGGACTCGCGCACCCATTCGACCGCTTTCGGGCAGGCGCCGGGCGGAAGGGATGGGAGGATGAGCTAGAGCGTGTCGTGCCGGCGCTCGATTACGTCGAGGTCTGGAACGCGCGGCTGATGGTCGGCGATGGGAACCGCCGCGCGGCCGACTACGCCCTGTTGCACGACCTGCCCGGCGTCGCCGCATCCGACGCGCACACGGTGATGGAAGTTGCTGTCGCGTACTCGATTCTCGCTGGGCCGATCGACAGCGCTGAGCAGTTCCGCGCGGCGCTCGGTGGCGGCCCGCAACTCGTCACCGCACATGGCTCGCGGCTAATCCGGTTGACGATGCCGTTCATCAAGGTCGTCCAGATGGCGCGCGGCAACCGACGCGTGAGCGCGGCATGAGCGACGCGAACAACAGCAGCGAGCTCGTCCCCGACTACCCGGGCGTCCACGAGGAGTCGGCCCCGCCGCCGCCCCTCTCACGCCGCCTGCGCAATCCGCGCACGATCATCTCGATCGTGCTGCCCATCTTCATCATCGTTCTCGTCCTGACGGCCCTGCCGGGCTTCCATCTCGACCAGCTGCCGTCGCTGATCGCCAACGCCAACCCATGGCTGCTGCTGACGGCTTTCGTCATCTACTACGTGGGCTTTCCGCTGCGCGGCTATCGCTGGGCGCTGCTGTTGCGCGGCGCCGGGACGGATGTGGGTGTCCGCGATTCGACCGAGATCGTCTTCCTCAGCTGGCTCGTCAACTGCCTCGTGCCAGCCAAGCTGGGCGATGTTTACCGCGCCTACCTGCTCAAGGTCAACAAGAACACTTCGATCAGCAGGACCTTCGGGACGATCTTCATCGAGCGCGTTTTCGACCTTTTCGCGATCGTCCTGCTCGGCCTTGCCGCCGGTTACTGGAGCTTTCGCGCCGGTATGTCGCCGGAGGTGCAGATCGTTTTCGCGATCGGCCTTGTCGTCGTCGCGGTGCTCGCGGTGGGCCTCTTCCTGATCCGCAACTTCGGCAGCCGCATCGTGCGCCGGCTGCCACTGCCGGCACGCATCGTCGAGTTCTACGATCGCTTCGAGGAGGGCCTCTTCTCCATCAACGCCCGGCGGGTGCCGCTCTTGGCGATGCTCACCGTCCTGATCTGGAGCACCGAGGCACTACGTCTCTACTTCGTCGTCCTCGCGATGGGATTCAACCTGCCGCTGGGTCTGTCGGGTGGTCTTTTTGTCGCCCTGATCGCGTCGTTGCTGACGGCGATCCCGTTCACGCCGGCGGGCCTGGGCGCGGTCGAGGGCGCGATCGTCTTCATCCTGACATCGCTCTACGGCGCGACGACGACGCAGGCCGTGGCGATCACCCTCGTCGATCGCGCCATCAGCGTGATCTCGATCATCATCCTGGGCGGAATCACCTACGTCCTGTCCAACAAGACCAAGGGTCCCCGACAGGCCGCGGCGCTCGAAACGCAGCCCAGCTGAGGACTTTACCGGCCGACAAACGACGATGCCGGTCTTTCGACCGGCATCGGCAGGGACGGAACTGGACGCCGGGAGGAGGACCGGCGCCGGGTCGTCTTCTTCTAGTTGCGGTTGGGCATCCGCGCCACAAGGGCAGGGCCGGGGAGCGTCTGTCCGGGTCGCGTCGGCTGACCGTTCTGGCGCGCGGCTGCGAGTCGGCGCATGCGCAGCGCGAGGTAGTACTCCATGACCTGGCGAACCTGCGGCTCGCTCAACAGGTCGTCTGAACGGAGGGCGTACTCGACGCGCGCCGTGGGATGGCTTGTGGACGACTGGACGAGGCCGAAGTAGTGCGGCGTCTCCGTCTCGTCGCGCAGTTCACGAAGGCCGCGGGCAAGCTTGGTCGCGGTCCCAAGTGACGGCGTACGGTCGCCCCGGACGAGTCGCGAAATGGTCGAATGGTCGACGCCCGACTGCTGCGCCAACTGGCGCTGGGACATCTTCTTCGCCTTGAGCTGGGTCCGCAGCCATTCATTGAAGGCCCGACCATTTTGAACGCTCATTGGATGCTCGACTTCTCTCCCTGGCCGAGTGACGCACTCCCTCGATTCGGCCGCTGTAGGTGGGCGACAGAGGCATCATCCGGTGCCCACCCGTTGCCTGATATAGGCCCTTGGTACGGCCCCTTCGAGCACCACCGGGGTACGCCGTCGGCGATGCTGACATCAGCCGCTGGGTGGTGCGGTCCGAGACCTCGAGCTGCGCACCTCGAACGCCTCTGGAGGCAGCGCCGGCGGTGTTTCACCCTCGATCAGCATCCGTGCCCGCTCGAGGTTGATGCGGTCATAGCCGAGGTCCATGCCCGGCGTCTCGAGCAACGCGGGCAACGTCGCCAGCCATGGCTCGGTAAGTAGCTCGCGCATCCCGTCAGGCCCGACCTGGCCGGCTGCGATGTGCTCGTGGCGGTCGAGCATCGAGCCCATGACCGTGCGCGAATCGTTGAGATGGAGCATCACAACGCGCTCATGGCCGATGAGGCGGTCGATGCGCGTTACGAGCGTTTCGACGCCCGCCTCGCTAGAGACGTCGTAACCAGCGCCCCACAGATGTGCCGTGTCGAGACAGATGCCAAGCCGCTCGAGCGGCAAGCCGTCGGCAGCCGCGGCGTCGACGATGTCGGCGAGGTCCTCGATCGTCGCACCGATGCCGTCGCCCGTCCCGGCCGAGTTCTCGAGCACGAGCCGCGGCATCGGCGAGCCGTCCGGCGGAACCGGATCGGCAGCCGTCTCAGCGAGCACAGCGCGCAGCCCGGCTGTCAGCCGTGTGATGCCCGCGGCACGGCCCATGCCGCGGTGCGAGCCGATATGCATGACGACGAAATCCGCGCCGTACAACCGCGCGACGCGCAGCTCGTTGGTCATGGTCGCCACCGACTTGTCCCAGAAATCCTCGTTTCCCCCGGCGAGGTTGACGAGGTACGGGGCATGGACGGCGATGGTGCGCACGCCGCCGGCGCGGAGAAGGTCACGAAACTCGCGTAGTGCCTGTGGCTGATCGAGGCGACGACGCCACGCCGTGGGGTTGTCGGTCCAGATCTGGACTGCCGTGGCGCCGATCTCCGTCGCGCGCGCCGCCGCTTTGAGCAAGCCGCCGCCAAGGGGGAGATGGGGACCGATGAGACGCTCGCCCTCGAGCGCCGCGACTGAAGTCACGCAGCCATCGTAGTCACTGCCGCAGAGGTTGACATTCTTGAGGCTGGTTTGACGACTGTCAAACCAGTGCCTAGAGTTGAGATGTGATTGATCCCGAGCTCCTGGTCGCGCTCAAGGCACTCTCCGACGCTTCTCGGCTGCGCATCGTCGGTGTCCTGGCGGCGGGCAAGCCGAAGAGCGTCGAAGACCTGTCAAGGACCCTGTCGCTCAGCCCCGGCACCGTCGTCCACCACCTCAACAGGCTGCGCGCGGCCGGCCTGGTCGAGTCGAAGCCACGTCACCCGTATATGGACTACTCGCTGCGCATGGCGCGGCTGGCGGAGATCGGCGCTGGGCTTGGCCAGATGGCGCACGCTCAGTCGGACGTCGAGCCCGAGCGCGCCGCGCCGGAGTGGGCGTCGCCTGAAGAGGCCAAGGTGCTGCGCTCGTTCTTCGACGGGGAATTGCTGACGAGCATCCCCGCCCAGCGGTCGAAGCGGCTCGTCGTCCTGCGCCAGCTTGCCGAAACCGTCTTCGAGCGCAAGCACAAATACCCCGAAAAAGAGGTCAACCAGCGCCTTGGCGCGGTCCATGCGGATCCGGCCTCGCTGCGCCGCTACCTGATCGACGAGGGCTTCATGGCGCGCAAGTCGGGCGTTTACCACCTTCGTCCGCGCTCGGACTGGCCGCTGCACGGAGCGGCCGCCGGTGTTCCGGCAGATGGAGCACCTGACGCGGCCAACGAGGACGCAGCCGCAGGGTCGCAACCGACTCCAGGCTGATCAGCGCTCGCGCGCCAGCGCGAGCGCTGAGACCGCGTCAGCCCCTGCCGCGTAGAGGACGCGGGCACAGCCGGCGAACGTCGATCCTGTCGTCGTCAGATCGTCGACCAGGACAGGCCAGGCGCCACGGACGCCGGACGCGTGCTCGGGCGCGATGGCGAACGCGTGCCCGACGTTGGCCGCGCGCGCGCGGCGTCCGAGCTCATGCTGGGCGGTGGTCCGCGACGCTCTTCGGACGGCGAGCACGACCGGCAGGTTCAGGATCGACCCGACGCCGCGCGCCAGGAGCTCGGCCTGGTCGAAGCCGCGCTGCCGTTTGCGAGCCGCGTGAACCGGCACGGGCACAAGCATGTCGCCGCCTATGCCGGCGCGCGCCCAGCGCTCTGCCATCAGCTCGGCCAGCGGGCGGATCAGGCGGCGTTCGCCGTCGTATTTGAGGGCGTGCACGCAGGCGCGCGCCGGTCCGGCATACGCAGCACACCACTCGAGCTGGATGATGCCCGCCGGCTGCCTGCTGGACAAGCCGAGCGGCACGCCTGCGGGCTCCGACAGCCGTCGCGTGAGATATCGCCGACAGCGACCGCAGATGACCAAGTCTTCCGTGCCACAACCGGGACAGGACGGCGGCAGGAGCACGTCGAGCAGGCGCTGCATTGACGAAAGACTCGCGGCCGACACTTAGCGTGCGGATGGCCACGCGTTGATGGCGGCTTAGCGCCGACTTAGCGGCCACTTATGATCGGCCTGATGCGGCCCAACCCGCCTGTCGCGAATCCGCGCGCCACGGCACGACGCGACTGGTGGGCGCTGCCCGTGCTCCTTGCCGGAGTGGCGGTGATCGTCGTGCTCGGCGCGCTGGTGATCGATGGCCTCCAGCAGACCGCCGGTTGGGGGTACGACTTCCGCGCCTATTACGACGCCGCCGTGCGCCTGGTTCAGACCGGCAGCCCGTATCAGGTCGAGACGCTCAGTGGACCGTTCCAGCCCGGCCCGGCGGGTCTGTACCTCTACTCGCCAGTGCCGGCACTGGTTATCGTGCCGCTGACTTGGCTCGGCATGGCCAGCGCGACGCTCGTCTGGCTCCTGCTGCGGCTCGCACTCCTGGTGGCAACGTGCGTGCTCCTGCCCGTGCCGCGCTGGGTGAAGGTGGCGAGCCTTGGCGTCTCGCTCATCAGCGCCCCGTTCCTGTACGACCTCAACCTGGGCAACGTGAGCCTCATCGTCACCTTTCTGGCCGTCGTCACGTGGCGCTGGCTGGACGAGCCGATCGGAGGTCTGGCCGTCGCCGCGTCGCTGACCATCCGGCCGACGATGGCGATCGTGGCCGGCTGGTGGGCCCTGCGCCGTCAGTGGCGCGCCGTGGCCTGGGTGATCATCGGCGGCGCCGTCATCGTCCTCGCCAGCCTGCCGTTCGTTGGCGTGAACCCGTGGCTGCAGTTCGTCACGGTCCTGCGCAACGTAAGTGACACGACCGGAGTGGCGCACAACTTGGACCTGGCATCGACGGCCTTGGCGCTAGGTGTCCCGTCAGACCTGACGATGGTCTTCCTTTTCGGCGGGTACGTCCTGGCGCTCAGCACGATCCTGTTCAGCCAGCGGCGCGATCGCGAGATCGGCCTGGCCGTGACGGTGATGGCCTCGATGCTGCTCGCACCACTGCTTTGGAACCACTACCTGACGAACCTGGTGGTGCCCGGCGCGTTGCTCGCCGCGCGCGGACGGCGTTGGGCGGTCCTGCTGCCGTTGCTGGGCTGGCTGCCGCCGCTGCTGTTGCCGTTCGTCGTGATCGTGGGCATGATCCTGCCCTTCGCGGCGCGCGACCGCGACGTGGCGGCGCTAGGTCTCGGCGTGGACGAATCTGAGCCGGTCACCGACGCCGATGCCGGCCTGAGCAGCGCCCCCAGCGGCTAGCTCGATCGCGCCACGGGCGCCGCGGACCCACCACACGACGCCAGTCCACGGCCGCAGGTTCGAGCGCACGGCCACGACCTCGCGCACCTCGCCCTCTCGACCCGCGCGGGTGCCGGCTGGACCGTCCGCGCGGGGGGAGCCGACGAAGATGCAGTCGATGGCGTAGCCCATGAAGAGCATGTGGATGCTGTTGGTGCCCGGGAAGTAGAGGCCCGTGCCGGGTGCGGGCGACGGGCGTCCGATCAGCCCGCGCAGGCGGGCCAGCCAGGAATCGGCGACGTCAACCGCCCACAGCGCGAAGCCGTCGCCCGCGCGCTCCACGACTATCCGGCGCACAAACGCCCCCGACTATGTGTGTGACTGAGCTCTGACCAGCCTACTTGCCCGTCGACATGTTCAAGGCGATCAGGATGATCGCGGGGCCAAGGATGACTATGAACATCGAGGGGAAGATGCAGCCGACGAGCGGGAAGAGCATCTTGATCGGCGCCTTGGCGGCCAGTTCTTCGGCGCGCTGGCGGCGCTCGATGCGCAGCTGCTCCGACTGGACCTGGAGCACCTTGGCGATGGGCACACCGAGCTGCTCGGCCTGGACGATCGCGGCGATGAAGTTGGACAGCGCTGGGACATCAGTCCGGGCGATCACGTCGCGCAGTGAGTCGCGGCGTGCCTTGCCTACGCGAATCTCGGCCAGTGCGCGTCGGAACTCGTCGGCCAGCGGACCAGACGTCTTTTCCACGACCTTGCTCAACGCGCCGTCGAACGACAAGCCGGCCTTGACCGAGATTGTCAGCAGGTCAAGGGTGTCGGGCACGGCCATCAGGATCTGCTTCTGGCGGCGCTTGATGCGTCTGCTCAGCCAGAACTCGGGCACCATAAAGCCGATTCCGCCGAAGGCGATGCCGCCCAAGAAGCCGAACGCTGGCGAGCCGATCAGCACGCCGAACGAGACGAAGAAGCCCACGCCCAACAGGCCGGCGACGACGAGCTTGAGGCCCAGGAAGTCAACCGTGCGCAGGTCGCCCGGGTTGCCTGCCATCATCAGCCGTTTGTCGGTCCGGCTGACTTTCGTCGGACTCGCGAAACGCTGCGCGATGCCCGACAGTCGGCGCGCCATTGGCCGCAATGTGCGCTCGAACAGTGGCTGCTGGAGCTCGAGCTCCTCGAGGGTGCGCGCCTGCATCGAGCCAAGCTGCGACAGGCGCGCCTGGACGGGGTCCATTGGCCGTGTACCGGCCATGGCGTAGAAGACGAGCAGAACGCCCACGCCGGCGATGCCGGCAATGATCAGGGGCAGCATCTCAGACCTCGATGTCGACGATGCGGCGGATGAGGATGAACCCGATGCCCATCATCAGCCCGCCGAAGCCGAGGATGAACAGGCCCGCCGGTTGTCCCAACAGCTCCGGCGGCTTCTGCAGCATGGGTGCCATGAACGTCGGGGCGATGACGGAAAGCAGGATGACGAGGGCAATGGGCAGGAAGCCGACTACGTAGCCCGACATGCGCTGCTGCGCGGTCAGGGTGCGGATCTCACCCTTGATCCTGACCCGCTCGCGGATTGTGTAGGCGATCGTGTCCAGGATCTCGGCGAGGTTGCCGCCGACCTGGTGCTGGATGGCGATTGCCGTGATCATCAGGTCGAGGTCGTCCGACTTCATGCGCCGGCCAAGGTTGGCCAACGCGTCGTCGAGCGGCAGGCCCAGGTTCACCTCGCGGATGACCCTCGTGAACTCTGTCGAGATGGGCGGCTGCGCCTCGCGGCAGACCATCTCGACGGACTGCAGGAACGACGATCCGGCGCGCAGCGAGTTGGCCAGCAGCATGATCGTGTCGGAAAGGCCACTGTTGAACGCCTTGAGCCGGCCCGACTTGCGCCGGCCGAGCCAGAACTTGGGCAGCCACCACCCGGCGATGATGCCGACAAGCCACAGGATCGGACTGGCCAGGATGTTGAGCAGCGGGCTGAGGAGGATCATCGCCAGCGGGACACCGACGATGGCCGCAAAACGGATGGCCAGGAACTCGCTCGGCTTGAGCGCGACGTCGGCGCGAGCAAGCTCGCGGGCGAGGTTGCTGCCCCAGTCCCGCCGCTCCACCACGCGGTTCAGATTGGCCATCGTGACCGACGTAGAGAAGCGCTCGCCCAGATCCTTCTTGGGCGTCGTGGGACGGTCGGCTGGCGTGGCCGCGTAGCGCTCGAGGCGAGCGTTGACGTTTGAGCCGCTAGCGAGGCTGACGAAAACGAGCAGGACGCCGACCGCGGCCACCGCGGCGACGATGATGGTCAGTGGATCCATCTAGAACGGGCTCCCGAACAGTCGCGGCGGAAGGTGGATGCCGTGGGATTCGAACTTCTCGGCGAAGCGCGGGCGCACTCCGGTCGGCTTCAGCCGACCCTGGACCTTGCCCTCGTGGACACCGGTCTGCTCGAAGATGAAGACGTCCTGGAGGACGATGACGTCGCCCTCCATGCCCTGGACCTCGGTGATGTTGGTGATCTTGCGCGTGCCGTCCTTGAGCCGGTCCTCGTGCACGATCAGGTCGACGGCCGAGGCGATCTGCTCACGCACCGCGCGCAGTGGCAGCTCGACGCCGGCGAAGAGGACCATGGTCTCGAGTCGGGCGAGCATGTCGCGTGGGGTGTTGGCGTGGCCGGTCGACATCGATCCGTCGTGGCCGGTGTTCATTGCCTGGAGCATGTCGAGCGCCTCGCCGCCGCGGCACTCGCCGACGATGATCCGGTCAGGCCGCATGCGCAGCGAGTTGCGCACCAGCTCGCGGATCGGGATTGCGCCCTTGCCCTCGATGTTGGCCGGGCGCGCTTCGAGCGTGACGACGTGCTCCTGTCGGAGCTGGAGCTCGGCGGCGTCCTCGACCGTCACGATGCGTTCGTCGTTGGGAATGAAAGACGAGAGGACATTGAGCATCGTCGTCTTGCCGGAGCCCGTGCCGCCGGAGACGAAGATGTTGAGGCGGGCCTCGACGCACGCGCGCAGGAAGTCGAACATCTCCGGCGTCGCAGTGCCGTAGCGGATCAGGTCGTCCGTCGTCAGCGGCGTGGCCGCGAACTTGCGGATGGTGATCACCGGCCCGACGAGCGAGATGGGCGGGATGATGACGTTGACGCGTGAACCGTCGACGAGGCGCGCATCGACCATCGGCGACGACTCGTCGACGCGCCGGCCGATCGGCGCGATGATGCGTTCGATGATGCGCATCACGTGATCGTCGTTCTGGAAGGTCACGTTGGTCAGCTCGATCTTGCCGGAGCGCTCGATGTACACCTGGCGCGGACCGTTGACCATGATTTCGGTGATCGTCTCGTCGCGCAGCAGCGGCTCGAGCGGACCAAGGCCGATGATCTCGTCGGTGATCTGCTCGAGCATGCGCGTCCGCTCCGCACGCGTCAGGGCGAGTCCTTCCGAGTCGAGCGCTCGACCGAATGCTTCCTCGATCTCGCGCCGCACCTCGACCTGGTTCGACAGGTCGAGCTTTGGGTCGAGGTCCTGGATGACGTGCTGCTGGATGCGGAACTTGGCGTCGCGGAACGACTCGCGCAGCGGCACCTGGGCGAGCATCCGGCCAGTGGTCACAGCGCCGCTGCCGGCAGGTGCCTGCGGAAGGGTGGGCAGATTCTGGGACGATGGCTTGTGCCGGCCATCGCTCGTGGTCGCGCTCGCCGAGGACGGCGGCGTGATGGGCGCCGGCAGGCCAGGGACGGTTGGCGCGGGCACGCCGGACAGCTCGGAAGCGGGCCGGGCACTTTCGATCCTGCGCAGTAGCGACATCTCTTACTGAACCTTCCTAAATCAGTGGGCGCGCCACTGGAAGAGACCCTTCTTGGGTATCTGCCGTAGTGCTATTTCGGGCGCGATCTCTGGCTCGCCTTTGAGCACGGCCGTGGCAATTCGAATCACGTCCTCGCTGACCCGTGTCTGGCGCGCGGCAACCACGAAGGGAACTCCGCGGTTGAGCGCGTAGACGACCGTCCGGCTGTCCGACACGACGCTGTGCGAGATCTTCCGTCCGATCGAGCTCTCGACATCCTGCTGGCGGATGCCGTAGCCGGAATCGGAACGGTTGAGCAGCAGTTGGACCTTGTCTTCCGGGTAGCCGAGCTGGTCGGCGAGCGCCAGGAATTGGCGCATGTTCTTGATGTTCGTGATCTCGAGCGTCAGCACCGCGAAGACGATGTCGGACTGGTCGAGGAATGCCAGCGTCACGTCCTGGAGCAGCGGCGACGAGTCGATGACGACCAGGTCGTGCGTGGCACGCAGCGCGGCGACGATCTTGTTCAGGTGATCCGGAGTGATCAGCTCGGCCATCTCGGGGCTGGGCGGTGCCATCAGCACGCGGACCCCGGATGAGTGGTCGACGAGCGTCGACTCAAGCGTGTCGAGATCGCCCGAGGTGCCCAGCTCGCGCACCACGTCGGCGATCGTCTGGTTCTTCGGGTTGAGGTTGAGCAGAACGCCAACATCGCCGAATTGAAGCCCACCGTCGATGAGCGCGACGCGCACGCCGAGCTCCGTGCATGCCGCGACGGCGAAGTTGACGGCAAGCGTGGTCCGCCCGACGCCGCCCTTGGGCGAGAAGAACGTGACGACCTTGCCCTGTCCGCGCCGCGGCACGACTGGAGCGCCGACGTGGGTCGCAGGCCGCTGGCTGGCGACGCGGTCGAGCTTCTGCCGCTCGCGCTGGTGGACTTGGCGGATCGACGCGGCGAGCTCGTCGCTGCTGAAGGGCTTGACGAGGAACTCGCGCGCGCCGGCCAGCATCGCTCTGCGCAGGTAGTCCGGCTCGCCCTGGACGCTCATCATGATGATCGCCGAGGTCGGCGCGCGCATCGACAGCTGCTCGGCTGTGGCGATGCCGTCCATGCCGGGCATGTTGATGTCGAGCAGGACAACGTCGACCGACTTCTCAGTGGCAAGCGTTATCGCCTCCTGACCGGAGGCGACACTGCCTGCGACCTGGATGTCCGACTCAAAGCTGAGCAGCTTGGCCAGGTGGTCGCGTGTCTCGGCTATGTCATCGACGATCAGGACGTTGATCCGATCTGTCATCGTCACTCCCTGGCCACTCGCTCGACCGCGATGCCTAAGGGTTGATCGGAGTGACGGGAGCGGGCGGCAGCACGCCGTACTGGTCGACCAGCTGCTTGAGCGTGATGCCCGTCGTGTCGACGGCCGGTGCGTTGGCGTCGGCAGGCGCGCGCAGCACGAGCGAGATGTTCCCGTCGAGCTGTGCGAAACGAACGACCTCCGCCTGCTGGGGCGTGACTGCGAGCAGCACGACCATGTCCGGCTGGGGAGTCGCGGGGACCTGGTTGCTCTGGTCGGTCGTGTTGACCGGCTGGGCCGCGATGGCCGCCAGGACCTGCACGTTCTGGACGACGACCTTGACCGACGTGTTGTTGACGAAGTTGTCGAGCGACGTGTACGGGTTGAAGTCGCTGCCAGTGGTGGTGCCGGCAGCCGGCGTCGGGTTGGCCACGACCACGGGGTCGAGGCCGTCCGCGTCTTCCATTGAGATCAGGACGTCGACGTAGTCGCCGGCCTGGAGGAATGCATTGACCGAGTTGACGCGCGTGAGGGGGACTGCGATCGCCCGCAGGCCGGGCTGAAGCGCGTTGATCAGGTTGGGCACGCTGATGCCGGTGTCGAAGTCGTCATTGGTCAGGGCTGTGCCCTGGCTGACGGCTTGGCGCACGACCCTGCCGACGAGCTGCGCAGGATCCTGGAAGGTTCCCACGGCTGCGGTCTGTGACATGGTCGTCGTGCTCAGCTTGTCGGCGGTTATCTGGACGCCGAGGGGCAGGTCGGCAGCGGCGACAACGACGGTCACGTCCGGTGGGGGCGTCGTCTGTGGCGACTGCTGGCCCATTCCGCTGAGGGCTAGAACAGCGACGAACGACAGCGCGGCAAGTGCCACGCCGACGATGAGCATCAATCGATTCGCGCGCTTCAAGGGTGTGTACTCCGAGTGGTGTGGTGTGCCAGGTGTCAACGACTCTAGGCAGGGTCTGGGGTGGTCGCGATCCTACGAATGGGCTATGACCGTCCCACTGACGGCGACGCGAAAAAGAAGAAGGGAGCGCTGCGTGGTCCTGAGGAGGACGGACCGCGGAGCGCTCCCTTCAGAGCCGAATGAGTCCGAATTACATCGCCTTCCCGAGATTGGAAAGCATGGTGTTGATCGAGCCGCCCATGAATGTGATCGCGACGATTGCGGCCACCGCCACGAGCGCCAGGATGAGTGCGTATTCGGCCAAGCCCTGGCCAGTCTGTCCCCACGGGACCTGTAGTCGGACTGATCTCAGTCTCACGCTGCGGTCCACCTCCACTTACCGTCGTCGAATGCGACGCACCGGCAAATGTCTATCGAGTGGACGCTTACCGATATAGGAAGTCAGTACTCGCAGCGGTGCTCGTCCCGTCCGGCCCAGTGGTGCGCGAAGTCGACGCTGAGATCAGCCGTTGATCTGGTGGGCGATCAGCGACAGGATGTCGTTTATCTGCGACCCGAAGAGGGTCAGCGCGATGAGGGCGACGATGACGATCAAGGCGACGATCAGGGCGTACTCCGCCAGGCTCTGACCTCGGGCGCCCGTTCGGCCACTCAACTTCAGCCGACCTCCACTCAGCTTCGACACTGCGCCCGATGCTAGCGCCTGCGCGGTCGAGGGGCGCCGCAGGCCGACCAACGCGCCGTTAATGACCCGTGGCGAGCTCTATCTGCCAGCGATCGTCCGTGACGGTGACGCCGATGCCCAGGCCCGCGGCGCGCTGCTCGATCTCGGTCACGACGCTCTCGGGCAGTCCCGCGTTGCGCGCGGCCTCGACCCCCTCTTGCTCATGGATCATCGAGGCCAGTGCCCCCGGCAACGCCCGGTCGCGCCGTGCCGCGGCCACGGTCGCCTTGGCGCGCTGCTCGGCGGTCTGCTCGGCATGTGGCGACCTGCCCGCGATCGTTACGCGAACCGCGTCCTCCGACCAATCCAGGCGGATCGTGACCGCCGTCGCGCGCACCGTGACGTATGCGCTGACGGCGTCGTCGATCATCCGGAACAAACCGCTCTCGCGCTCGGTGCTCAGCCGGCCGTCCGTGCCAACGGAGTCGAAGTGAATGTCCACCCCGGAGCGGCGCGTTCGTTCTGCCGCCGATCGACGCAGTGTCGGCACGAGGCCAAGGTCGTCGAGGACCATCGGCCGAACGTCAAAGATGAACGTCTTGGTGGCGTCGAGCGCCTGCTGGACCATGGCCACCAGCTCAGCGAGGGCATGCGCGGCGCGGGCTGGATCGCGCTCGAAAAGGCGTTGCACGATCTGCGCCTGGAGAGCGATGTTGGCGATGCTCTGCGCAGGCCCGTCGTGCATCTGGCGCGCGATCTCGCGCCGCATCTGCTCCTGCGCGGCAAGCACCACAGCTGAAACCGCGCTGGCCTGGCCGCTGCCTGCCGAACCGGGCACGCCCGCCGCTAGAGCAGTACCGGCCGGTGCGGCGCCTCCGCCCGAGGCCGCCGCGCGGATCACCGGCAGCGCCGCATCGATCCGGTCGCGATAGCGCTGGAGAACCCGCTGCTTGCCGCTCAGCACTTCGACCTGCGCCTGCATCATCGTCGCCCGTCGCGTCTGCGTCAGCAGCTGGACTCGAGCATCGACGAGCTGTTCGGGCGCGTGGTTGTCGCGCTCGATCTGGGCCAGGCGTTCCTCCGCCTGGGCCCGGCGCCCATCGTGACGCTCGACCTCCGTCGCAGCCTGGCGCAGCAGCATCTCGATCTCCTCCAGCTCGCGCTGAAGGGTCGCCTGATCCTGCTCGATCTCGTCAGCGAGTGTGGTCAGCGAGTCGGCGGTCACGTGCCCCCTCGGGTTGTCGGTCGGGAAGGGATCAGTCCTCGGGGATGCGGATCCAGCCCTGCTTCATGGCATAGACGACGGCCTGCGTGCGGTCGTTGACCGACAGCTTGCGCAGGATCGAGCTCATGTGGTTCTTGACCGTTTGCTCACTGATCGTGAGTGCGTACGCGACCTGCTTGTTGGTCATGCCCTTGGCGATGTTGTCGAGGATCTCCACCTCGCGCGGCGAGAGCGGCGCAAAGATAGGTGCCGCTTCCTGGCCGTAAACGGCAAGCTCGCGGAACTCCTTCAGGACGCGCGAGGCGACCGACGGCCGTGCGAAGACCTTGTCATTGATCAGGTATTCGCCGGCGCGGACGCGGCGGATGATCGTGACCAGGTCATCTGGGTTGATGTCCTTGAGGATGAACGCGGCGGCGCCGGCCTTGATCGCTTCGAAGAGCTGGTCCTCGTCCTCGGCTACGGCCAGGGCAACGATGCCCACGCTGGGCATCTCGCGCTTGATGCGCTGCGTGGCGTCGATGCCGCCTGGAGCGGGCAGCGACAGGTCAAGCAGAACGATGTCAGGCGACAGCTCGACCGCCTGCGTGAACGCTTCGCGGCCGTCCTCGGCCTCGCCGACGATGTCGAAGTCCGCCTCGCGTTCGAGAATCTGGCGCATGCCCATGCGGAACAACGCGTGGTCATCGACCAGCAGGATCTTGGTGCGCTGGTCGGGCGTTCGCCGGTCGGGACCTCCCCGCCGGCGCTCCGGACCGCTGTAATCCGGTTCCATCATGTCTGACTCCTCTCCTCCCCTGGATCAACGGTGAGCCGCACCACGGTTCCCGCGGCGGGACTGGTCTGGATGGTCAATTGCGCGCCGAGCAGGTCCGAGCGCTCGCGCATGAAGCGCAGCCCGAAGTGGCGCCGATTGGGGTTCGCGGCGACCGATTCGAGGTCGAAGCCACGCCCGTCGTCACCCACCTCGAGCACCCAGCGCCGGATCCCTGTGGTGCTTGCCACGAACGTGTGGACCCAGGCACGGGTCGCGCCGGCGTGCTTGGAGATGTTGCGCAGCGCTTCCTGTGCGACGCGCAGCACGACCGTCCGTGCCGCCTCGTGCAGCTCATCGTCGGGCGCCTCGAGGCGAACGTCCACGAGCAGTCCGCTGCGCTGGCTCATTGCGTTGGCGCTGTCGCGCAGGGCATCGTCGAGGCCGGCAGCTTCGCCCAGCGAGGGTCGGAGCTGGTTGATGTAGCCGCGCAGTGTGTCGAGCTCGCGTTCGAGCATCTGGCGCAGGGCGATGATCTCAGTCCGTGCCGAGGCGGGGTCGTCACGCACGGCTCGATCGATGATCTCGGCCTGGAAGATCGCGTTGGCCAATGCCTGGGCGGGTCCATCGTGAAGCTCTTCGGCCAACCGTGAGCGTTCCTGCTCATGAGCGGCGAGAAGCGCCATTGCCACGCGTGTATCGGTGTCGGGCGCGTCGCTGGCGGGCGCGTCGGTCAGGGGCACGTCGCGGCTGATGCCCACGGCCCCGCTCTTCATTGACGACCGAGTATAGGTGCTCGCCAAATCCGAACTTCCGGTGCCCGGACGCACCATGTCACCGGCGTCGTCGACGTCGTTCGTATCGTTCATCGGCAGTCCTCGGCGATCTCCAACACGGTGAGGTCGGGCGCCCCGAGCATGCTCGTCGCCGGCAGCGGCGTGAAGCAGCTGGGCGCCTCGGCAACGAGTCCGGCAGGACCCCGCTCCTGCGTGTCAACGACGACGACCGCCGTCGCGCCGAACGTGCGGGCCAGCGCGAGCACGCTCTGCGCACCCTCGGCGGGCAGCGCGATGGCCGGCACGCCAAGTGCGTCCGACAACCAGATGGGCCGGTCGCTGATCAATGGCTTCGTGACGTCGAGAGGCATGGCCGCGCGCACCACAGCCGCCGCTGCGGCCACCTGTTGCTGGCCGTCCCGCGCCTGCTGGCCCGCGGCGGCGAGCTGGAAAACGGTCATTGGCATGCTCAGCGCGACCAGCGCTGCCGGCGCAAGCCAGAGGTTCGCACGCGACCATTGGCGCCACTGCCTTACACGAGCCACGAACGCGTCCGTGCCCAGCGCGGTCAGCACGATCAGACCGACGAGCAGCGGCCCTGACGCGTGGGCGAACGTGCCAAACAGCGTGGCCACGGGGAACAGCGCCGACGTCACGGCGAAGGCGATCACACCGTAGATGAGCAGGGCGGCGAGCGGCGACCGTGCGAGATCGCCGCGCCGGCGCCAGCCGGCGAGCGCCGCCGTGACGCCGACAACGACGATGACCGTCGCGGGTATGAGCAATACGTCGACGAAGTCGTGCCAGCCCGCTGCGCCGATGTTCGACAGGATCACCGCCGGACCCTGGCCAAGGAAGCCGGCGAGCGTCGGCTGGCCAGTGAAGGCAAAGATCTGCAGGTTGCTCGTCAGGAAGAGGTTCTGCGCGAGCTGTCCGGGCATCGGCGTGCCGAAGGCGGCCTGGTTGCGCAGCCACCAGGGCAGGGCGATAAGGGCGACGATGACGACGACGGCTCCGATTCTCCCGACCAGCAGCCGGCCGCGCGCGCCGACGCTCCAGGTGAAGGCGACGAAGACAATGCCGAGATAGACGGCCTCCAGGCGCGTCAGGTAGGCGACGCCGAGCAGCACACCCAAGGCGACGACAGCGCGCCCGTTGCCGCGCGCGGCCACCGGCATTGCCACGCACGCGGCCGCGGCGACGACGGTGAACGGGAGCGTCGAGTCGGGCACGGCCGCGGCAAGCACGAACGGCGCCGCGACGGCCGCCAACAGGCCGCTGCCGATCGCGACCGCGCGCTGCCGGTCGGCCGGCAGCGCCAGGCGTCTGGCCGCGTCGGCGGCAATCCACCAGGTCAGTGGCGCGAGCAGCGCGCCGAACACGGCGAAGGCCAGCTGTGCCGTCGAAAGGCCCGGGCCCAGGAGGGCCATGGGCGCCGCGGCGAGGTACGAGGCGAACGGCTGCCACAGCTCGAACGCCGCGCGCGGCAGTGCGAGCGGCGGCGTCCCGTAGCTCCACAGGGCATCGATGACAGGCCCGCGGCCGGTGGCGATGTTGCGCGCGACGGTGACGTAGTACGCACTGCCCTCGTTGAGCGTGAACGGCACGATCCAAATCGTGGCCAGGCGCATCGCGAGCGCTACGACATAGAGCACGCCGGGCACGACCAGCGCCGCGATCTGGACATGGGTCCGTATCGCGAAGCGCGAGCGAACGAGCGGCGCGTTGATCACTGACATCTAGTGTCCGTCGGAGTGAGGCAGACGGCATACACCGCGCCGGCGGGAATCGGATCGGAAGTGGGGCCGCTCGTTGCCAGCGCGGCCGGCGAGCCGTCAACGACGGCAAGCGGCCGCGACAGCCAGGACGGGCGAAGCGACCCAGCCAGGACGGGCTGGAGCGCCGGCACGATCTGTGCCTTCTCGAGCACCAGCCAGCGCACGTTGTAGGCACGCATGGCGCCTTCGATCGTGGCCAGGTCGTCGTAGGGCGTGACGATGCCCGCCCGTTGGGCCAGGTAGTCATAGGCGCCTGCGTCGGCCGACATCACGACGTCACCGCTGGCGCTCTGTGCGTCGAGGGCGGCAGCAAGCTGGGATTGCACTGAGCGCACGTCCTGCCACTGGCCGACCGTGCTGCTGGCGTAGACGAGTGCTCCAAGGACGGCAATCGCGACTGCCCCGCCGGCGAACCGGCCGGTGGCTCGTGACACGTCCCACGGCCGCCGGCGGGCGACCCAGCCGACCACTGCGCCGACACCAACCACGACAAGCACGAACGTGTGCGGCAGAAGCGCGACGGCCGAATGGATGAACGTGCCATGTGGGACGTGAACGGCGAAGAGCAGGCCGCTCGCGGCGAAAAGCACGACGGTATAGGCGAAGAACGGCGCGAATCGAGCATCAACGCGTCGCGCCCACGCTCCGGCGACGAAGAACGGCACCAGCACGACGACGAGTGGCAGGAAGGCAAACAGGCCCAGTGCCGAGAGCAGTCCGCCGACGCGGCTGGCGAGCAGCGGGCCCACGCCGCCACCGAGCAGTGTTGCGGGCGTCGCGGGCGCACCGATGCTGTACAGCTGGTTGTAGTCGCTGATCCACAGGATGCGCCCGTTCGCCGCCGACGGAGCGATGCTGCCGAAAACCTCGAGCTGCCTGTAGAACCACGGCCCGACAACGACCACGAACAGCCCCGCGCAGGCGAGCGCCGCAGCCCAGCCTATGACCCGTGCGCTGGGCAATCGGCGGCCGACCCATAGCTCGCGGGCGAACGCGAGCGCGAACGGTACACCGAGCAGCACGCCGTCGGACCGCGCGAGCGTCGCCAGGCCGACGACGAGCCCGCCGATCGCGAAAGCGCGTCGATCACCGCGCAGGCCCCTGGCGCACAGCCATAGAGCGAGAGCGCCCAAGGTCATGAACAGGCCGAAGTTGTCGGGCTGACCCAGGAACACGGTGAGCGCTCCGGGCACGGCCGCCAGGAGCGCAGCACACACTGCCAGCCATTGCTTCAGACCTGCCTCCCGCGCGATGGCATAGGTAAGCGGAACGGCGAGCGCGCCCACGATCCACATGGGCAGCTCGCTCGCCAGCCAGGTTGGTCCGAGCAACCAGATGAAAGGCACCTGGATGAGCGCGGCGAGGGGCATCCAATGTGCGTTCGATGGGATCGGGAGAGCCGGTAACGCGGGCAGCACACCACCAACGTCGACGAAGTTCCAGATGTAGTCGACGGTGAAGCCGTGGCCGGCGGCGAGCGCCTGGGCAACGTTGACGTAGTAATAGGAATCCGGGTACGCCGGACCGGCGAACGCCGTGCCGACGGCCGCTCGCACGACAAACCCGATCGCGAACAGCACCACCAGGATCATGGGCACGTTGCAGCCTAGCAACGGGCGTCCCACTGCCCTCCCCGTACGAATTGCCTATCCGGTACGTCCGACTGGTACGAACGAACCATTAGGCGCAGGCAGGAGCCGCGCCTAGGCTCAATTGATGCGGCTCGTCCTCGATGATCGGCGTCGCCGGCTGATCAAACACTCGGCGATCGTCGTTGGGCTCGTCTTCTGCGCTTACCTGTTCTTGGTCTCAGAGGCGCAGAAGGGCTCCGTAGCCTTCGACATCGTCTCTTACTTCACGGTCAACCTGGCCCATCCGTACAGCGGCAACGTCGGCGACCTCGGCTTCTTCCCCTACTCGCCTACGATCGCTCTTCTGATCGCGCCGTTCACAACCCTGCCCTGGCTGTGGTTCGTGACTGCCTGGTACACGCTGCTCGGCTCTGCGATCGTCTGGCTGGGCCGGCGCAACTTCCTGGCCGTGCTCGCCTTCCCGCCCGTCGCGATCGACCTCTACCACGGCAACATCCACCTGCTGCTGGCCGTGGCCATCGCTCTCGGCTTCCGATATCCGGCGGCGTGGTCGTTCGTGCTGCTGACCAAGGTCACGCCGGGCATCGGGTTGCTCTGGTTCGCGGTCCGGCGCGAGTGGCGCAACCTCGCGATCGCACTCGGCGCGACCGCAGCCATCGCGCTCGCAACGTTCGTCATCCTGCCTGGCCAGTGGCTGGAGTGGTTCACGATGCTCGCCCAGAATTCCGGCACGCCGCCGCCCTGGCCGGCGCTGCCCATCCCGCTCTGGTGGAGATTGCCCGTTGCCGCCGTGATCGTGGTCTGGGGCGCACGGACGGACAGGCGCTGGACCGTGCCGCTTGCCGCGGCAATCTCCGTTCCTGCGCTGTGGCCAGGTTCGTTCGCCATCCTGGCCGCTTGCTGGCGGCTCTCACCCGCCTCCGACGGCTACCATGCGCCGGATGTCGTCCGCGCCGGGTCCTGGGCACGCGCCTTCCGCGGCGCCGTCCGTGGCGTCGTCCGACCCGGGCCAAGCGAAGCCTGAACCTGGCGTCACGCTGGTCCTGCCCGCCTACAACGAAGCCGCGCGCATCGGCTCCGCGCTCGACGAGCTCTTCGGCTACCTGAACCGCACCGGCCCGGCGCGCGACGGCGGCCAGCCGGCGTCAGACATGGGTCCGGTCGAGGTCCTCGTCGTCGACGACGGCAGCACCGACGACACGGCGGCGATCGTCAGCGCTCGGGCGGAGACGCACAACGGCGGAAACGGCACGCTCCGACTCATGATTCGCCAGCACGCCGGCAAAGGCGCGGCCGTCCAGGCGGGCATGATGGAGGGTGAGGGCGACTTCATCCTCTTCGCCGACGCGGACCTGGCTACGCCGCCCGACCAGCTGCCGCTCCTGACCGATGCGCTCAAGGACCACGACATCGCCCTGGGCAGCCGTGTCCACCCCGACGGCAGTGACCGACGCGCGACACAGCCACTCCACCGCCGCCTGCTCGGCCGCGTATTCCATTCCCTGGCCGCGTTCTGGGTGACCGGGCCCGTGCCGGACACGCAGTGTGGCTTCAAGGGCTTTCGGCGCGCGGCCGCGCACGATCTCTTCGCGCGCCAGGAGATCGGTGGCATCGTCTTCGACGCCGAGATCATTCACATGGCGCGCAAGCGCGGCTACTCGATCGCCATCGTTCCCGTCCAGTGGTCGGATAAGCGCGGCTCGCGCATGCGCCTGCGGCCCGGGCTCGCGCTGGGTGTCGTCTACGACCTCATTCGCATACCGCTCATTCACCGTCGCGTGCCGCGCGCGTAACCGGTGCTACATTCCGTGGTGGTGACTTTCTCCGCTCCAGGCAGCTAGAACCCACGAACACGTTGGCCACAACCCCCGCTCTCGGCGTGAGTGCCGCCACGGCTCCCGTTGCGCTGGTGGCGCGCCCCGTCAGCTTCGGCGACATCCCGCGTCCGGGCTGGGACCGTCTGCTTGCTTCCACGCCTGCCGCGACGCCCTTCGCCCGCTGGACCTTCCATCGCGCGTGGTGGGATGCGTACGGCGACTCGGCACACGAGCAGTACCTCGCCTGTGTCCCGGCCGACAGCCGCAGCGATCGCGTCGACTGGGAGACGGTCAGGGCGATCGTGCCGCTCATGCACCGTCACGAGGTTGAGCCCCAGGACATCGTCAACAGGACGGTGCTGCGCGAGCGCGATGGCGGAGAGACGTGCCGGACCGTCCCGCCCGACGCAAAGGCGATCTTCTTTGGGGCCACCTATCACGCCGACTACGCGACGATCCTGGCCGCGCCCTCTGACCTGGAAGCCGTTTCAGCGGCGACCGCTCAGGCGCTTGCCCAGCCGCCCGATCCTGAGCACGGCAGCCAACCATGGGACGTTGTCGACCTGCGCCGGTTGCGCGTGAGCGACCCACTCCTGCCGGCGTTGCAGCTGGCCCTGCCAGCCGCGGATCCGTCATGGCAGGTGAGTCGCGAGCAAGAGGACGTCTGCCTGGTTATCAGCGCGCCGAGCGGCGATTGGGACGAGTACCTCGCCACGCTCGACAAGAAGGACCGCCACGAGATCCGTCGCAAGTTGCGTCGAGCTGCCGCCGTGGGCGATCTGTCGATCGAGATCTCACCACCGACGCCGGACGCAATCGCCAGCTTCGTCGACCTGCACAAGCTGCGCTTCGGCGAACGCGGCCTCTTTCCCACCGGTGCCGGTGGCGAGCGCAGCCGCCGGTTCATCGACCGCCTCGGCGAGCTCGAGCGCGAATCTGTCGATGGTGGCCAGCTCCACGTCGGCCTCGTGCGCTGTGGCACTCGCCTGGTCTGGGCGATGCTCGCCTTCGATGACGGCACGACCTGCTATCTGTACAACGCCGGCATGGACCCTGAGGCGAGCGAGGTCTCACCGGGCATCACTGGGACGGCCGAGTACCTCAGAAACCGCCTCGTCGCCGGCCGGCGCCGCTTCGACTTCCTGCGCGGCGACGAGCCGTACAAGTACGAGTGGGGCGCCGTTGACGAGCCGATCGCTCGGTTGCTGGTCCTGCGCGAGGAGCCGCGATGACGACAGCGATTACCGAGATCATGGCCAGCGGCGCCGGTGGCGGCGCGCAGGTCAGTGTCCAGAACCTGGTCACGCGCCTGGACCCGGCACGCTACGACGCGGAGGTGATCAGCCTGTCTGACGGCCCGGCCGTGCGCAGGCTGCGTGCCGCCGGCGTGACCGTCCATGTCGTCGACGATCCGGACGACACGGACGCCCTCGCGGCAGTGATCGAGCTGCTCCGCCAGCGGCCGCCGGAGATTGTCCACAACCACATGTACCGCGCCGAGGTGATCGGCACGCGCGCCGCCCTGGCGCTTGCCGAGCTCGAGCTGCCGCGGCCGTTCATCCTCAGCACCATCCACTCGAGCCGTGTCCGCAGCCCGGAGGACCGCGCTGTGGTGCGCCGGCTGACTCCCGCGATGGATCGGATCATCGCGGTCAGTCGGGCGATCATCGCCAAGCTCGTATCGGAGGGTCGCACGGCGGCGCCCGTCGAGCTCATCTACAACGGCGTCGATCTCAAGAAGTACGAGTACACCGACGCGTGCTGCACCCTGCCCGAGGAATACGGCTTCCCGGAGGGCACACCGCTCGTCGGCGTCGTAGCCAGACTCGAGCCCGAGAAGGGTCACCGGACGCTGCTCGAGGCCTGGCCGATGGTGCTCGAACGACTGCCTGACGCACGCCTGCTGATCATCGGCGAGGGTAGTCAGCGCGGCGCCCTCGAGGAGCAAGCCGAGCGGATGGGGCTGCTCGGTGAACGCTGCTCGGATGATCGGTGCGTCGGTACCCGGCGCGCACGGCCGGCCGCGAGCGTCCTGTTCACCGGCTTGCGCGACGATGTCCCGGCGGTAACCGCCGCGCTCGACGTGGCCGTGCTGCCCTCGTATCGCGAAGCGCAGGGCCTGGCGTTACTCGAGGCGATGGCCCTGCGCCGGCCCGTCGTCGCAACGGCCGTGGGCGGCGTGCCCGAGATGGTCGAGCATGAACATACGGGCCTGCTCGTACCGCCGCGTGACCCCCTCGCGCTGGGTTCCGCCATCACGCGCGTGCTGACCGATCATCCGCTGGCTGACATGCTGGCCCGCGCCGGCCACGACTTCGTCCATGCCCACTTCTCGCTCGACGAGATGGTTCGCGCCGTAAGTGCCGTCTACGACGAGGGCGCGTCGGTCGTGGCCGCGCGCCGCTCGGCTACGCGGACAGCTGCCTAGATCGAGACAGTTTTCCAGTAGCGCTCGGCGTAGCCGGGCATCGCGCCGGCAAGTGCCACGCGCGCGTGATAGCCGTAGACGTCGTCGAGCATTCCCTGCTCCGACTCGAAGAGGCGCGGCAGCTGACTGGCGTAGACGCGCAGGCCGCCGACCTTGCGCTCGATAACCTCGGTGATGTCGCTGTACTCGGGTTCGAGCGCCACGCCCGCAGGCAGGTCGAGCGCAAGGCCCGTCTGGGCCGGCTGGCCGTCGAAGTCGTGCCACCACGCGTACGGGAAGTCCTCGTAGAAGGCCACCCGGCCGACGAACGAAGGCGCGGGCATGACCCACTGGCGGCGCTCGCCGAGCAGCGCGACGCCGACGTCCCGGCACAGCTGATGGTCGACGTGATTGCCCACGGCGAGAGGGAAATAGACCACCTGCGGCTCGAGGCGCAGGATCTCGCTGCGCAACAGCTCGTACGGCGCCTCGTCGTCATCGCGCAGCGCACCGAGCAGCTGCTCGTCGCCTTCGTAGCCGCGGTAGACCGCATCGGGCAGGTCAAGCTGGATGACCGACGCCTCGCTGAAGTAGGCGTAGCGCTCGTCCTCGATCTTGCGCATCGCGGTCGCGTCGGCAGCGGAGAAGTCGATCGGCGCGAGCGAGCCCTGGCCGCCGATGGCGTCGGCAACCGGGCGAGCGGCGGTCTCGATATTGGTGATGTTGGCCGACCTGGTCCACGCCGCGCGCTGCCAGAACTGGCGTGCCTGGGTGCTCGCGCGCTGCTGGGTCAGTTCGATCCGCTCGGGGTCGGCCATCCACGGCGGACTGGCGGCCGGGTCTGACGCGATGACGTAGTCGGGCGCGATGTTGTCGCGGTTGAACGCTTCGCTCAGCGGCCAGTTGGCCTTGCTGCCGAAGCCGAGTGCCGCGCGCTGGTAATCGGTCATCTGGCCACGGCCGGCGGCGCCGGAACCCGAGAAGATGGTCAGGATCGTGACGTTATGGCCCAGCTCGCGCAGGCTGGCGACGAGCCCGCCGCACGAGAGCGCGATGTCGTCCGGATGAGGCGAAACGAAGACGTGGGTCATCGGCGACCGAGGATAGCAGCGGTCACGGGCTGCCGAAGCCGTGCTCGCCCACGAGCGGGACGAAGACCGCCGCCTCGATCGGCTCGCGCGTGAAACCGTCGTCTGTGCGTCGAACAAGAGTGATGACCTGATCGAAGCGCGTGCCAATGGGAAGCACCAACCGACCGTCGGGCAGCAGTTGCTCGACCAGCGGAACCGGGACTCCCGGCGCCGCGGCACCGACGACGATGGCCGCGTACGGCGCATGCTCCGGCGCGCCCGCGCTACCGTCGCCGACCACGGTCGTTATGTCGTAGCCGAGGTCATCGAGCAGCGCGCGGGCGCGCTCCGCGAGCTGCACGTCGCGCTCGATCGACACGACCTGCGCGCCCATTTGGGCTAGCACGGCCGCCTGGTAGCCAGAGCCCGTGCCGACATCGAGCACCCTTGGCGTTTCGCCGTCGTGTGCGGCCGACCATTCGGGCAGTGCCAGCGACTGGGTCATCGACGCGACCACGTACGGCTGCGAGATCGTCTGGCCGTGGCCGATCGGCAAAGCCCCATCCTCGTAGGCTGACCCGACCAGCTCGGGTGGCACGAAGCGCTCGCGTGGCACGGCACGCATGGCGGCAAGTACGTCGGGATCCCTGATGCCGCGGCGCTCCAGCTGGGAAGTGGCCCAGTCGACGTTCGTGCCCGCCGCTGCGCCGCGTGCCAATTGACTCAACAGGCGGCGCACGGGTTGGCGGTCTAGGACGGTCCCGGCGTGACGATCACGGAAGGCGCCGCTGACGGTACGACCGAGGGCCGGACGGATGCCGGAACCGATGGCGCGCTGGTTGGCGACGCACTCGGGATCGAGGACGCGGACGCAGAGGCGGACGGCACGACCGACGGAACGATCGACGGCGATGGCGCCGCGGACGTTGAAGGCACGGCCGATGGCGAGATGCTGACGATCGGCGTATCGGTTGGCAGCGGCTCTTGCGTTGGTGGCGGTGGGCTGAACATGCCTCCGTGTCCGAACAGCAGGGCATAGGCGAGGATCACCACGAAGACCGCCACGATCGCTGCGACCCAGAACTTCGACGCGCGATCGTCGATGTACTGGACATCTTCCTCGCCGGGCGATGTCCGTGTCGTGCGCGATACCTGGACACTGGCTCGTTCGCGAGGCGCACTGTCCCGCTGGCGGGCACGCGCGGCGGGTGTGCCGGGTGCAGGAATGGGTGCGGGCGCGGCCGGGGCCTCGTCGCCCTCCTCCTCGTCGCCCTCGTCTTCCCCCTCGGCGTCGGTGACGCCCTCTTCCCCGTCGCGTTCTTCTTCGTCTTCTTCGAGTTGCTCGTCGTTGCCGAGCTCCGCGGCAGCAGGCTGCTCATCGGCCGGAACGATGTGATCGTCCGGCGGAACCTCGCCCGTCATGCCCAGAATTCCCTCCTCAAGTCGTTGAGCCGTATCAGCAGGCGGATCGTTTCGCGCAACCGCGCGACATTTGCCTGACCATCGATCAGCCGCGAGCGCAGCCTATCTGATGCGTCGCGTCTTGCCCTGATCGCCGCGCTTGCCCCGTCCAGGCGCTCGTCCAGAGTCGTCAGCGTCCACAGTGCGCGCTCCGTCTGCGCGTGCGCGTCGCGCAGGCCGGCGGGCACACGCGTCAGTGCCTGCTCCACGGCCGTCGATTGAGCCTCGAGGTTCGCTTCCAGCGCACGCAGGCCAGTGCCAGCTCGGGCGAGCGCGCGAAAAGTCAACAGCGCGCCCACAAGGGCCAGGAGTCCAACCGCGATCGCGGCCGCGACTGCGATCAGCTGTTCGGTGGTCACCAGGGCCGATTATTGCAGGGTGACGCGGCTTGCCCAGCGGCCCAGCTCACGCATCGCGTACGGCAGGCAAGAACGCGCCGATCAGCCCGCCGAGCGCGGTAAGCGCGCCGAAGCCGGCGATGACGAGGCCGACCGGAATGCTCTCGGCCAGGACGCCCGAGATGCCCATCGCAAAGGTCATCGCGCCGTAGACGAGGCTGCTGCGGAAGGCGACGACGCGGCCCATCAGCTCGTTGGGCGTTTGCTCAATGAAGATGGTTTGGGTGGGGATGACGTAGACGAGATTGGCAATGCCGACGACCGTCGCCGCAGCGACGGCGATGAGGACGTTGCTGGTCAGGCCCAGGACGATCGTCGAGAGGCCCATGACCATGAAGCCGCCGACGACCAGCCATCCCTTGTGCAGGCGGAGGCCGATTGCGCCGACCGCCAGACCGCCGACGAGGTTGCCGATACCGATCGCGGTCTCGATCGCGGCGAAGTTCTCGGGGTAGGGGATGAAGCGGCCGTCGAGCGCGTCCCGCGCGAAGACAACGGTCAAACCCAGGGTGACGCCGGAGGTCATTTGCGCCAGCGCGCTGATGAGCGTGTTCTGCATCAGCGGAGCCCGAGTGCGCAGAAACCGCCACCCCTCGGTGACCTCATCGAAGAACGCGCGGAAGGCGCCCCGCGCGGCGTCCGCTGCCTGGCGTGTCATCGGTGCCAGCGTGATCGTCGCCAGCAGGACCGCGGACAGGATGTACGTCGCCGAGTCGGCGAAGAAAGCCAGCGCGAGCTGCGTTGCCTGGCTGCCCAGGAAGGCGACGAAAAGGCCCGCGATCGGGAAACCGGCCAGGTCGGCGAGCGTGTCCGCTGTCCACGACGCGCTGCTCGCGGCCATGACGTCGTCCGGCTGCACGATCCGTGGCAGCACGGCAACCTTGGCCGGACGGAAGAAGAGGCTGACCGTGGTAACGACGAAAACGAGCGGGTAGACGAGATACACGTTGGCCGCGGCGGCGAATGGGATGGCAACGACAAGCACCGCCCGGATCAGGTCGCTGGCGATCATCACCCGCTTGTGCTCCCAGCGGTCGACGAACGTCCCCGCGACGGGACCGAGGACGATATTCGGCAGCGTCGCGGCGAGGAAGACGAGGCCCGTCGCGAGCGGGGAATTGGTCACGTCGTAAACCAGCACAGCCAGCGCCACCTGGTTCAGGCGATCCCCGAAGAGGCTGATCGTCTGAGCGACCCAGTACGCGGCGAATCTGCTGTCGAGCGCAAGGCGGACGTATGGATGGCCCCTGATGCGCTGGCCGAAGGAGAACGGCACTGACAGCCCCGAGCCCATGCCGCTGCCCAGCACGATCGGTTGCTCGAGGCCGATCGCACTGTGGACCCCCGAGGGATGGCCCGGCCCGAGTGCAATGCCGGCCTGCTGGAGATCGTCTCGGCCACGGACGAGCGTGGCGAAGATGAACCAGGCGAGGCCGGCGGCAATGAATACGTCGCCCAGGCTGGAGACGTTGTTCAGGAACGGGATTGGGATCGGGATGATGTCCGCCAGGGGACCGGCGTGAAGGAAAAAGGCCGCCGTCAGCTGGTCAGGCAGCAGAACGTGGAAACCCACGCTGAGATCTGCAGTGCCCAGCTGCGCGGCCGCCAGTGACGGTCCCCACACGGGCATGTAGCCGCCGTTGACGACGATTGCCAGCCCATTGGCCGCGGCGCCTACAACCACGGCCGTAATCCCGGGGTGGTCGCGGTTGGCCCACAGCCCGACGATCAGAAAGACGAACGCCGCGGCGTAGAGAGGCAAGCGCAGCGTGTCGGCTATCGCGATGCCGTCGGCGATCGCAAGCTGGGTGCCAATGCGCACTGCCAGGGCGACAAAGATGAGCCCGACCCAGCGCAGGTTGACGTCGATCAGGCGAGCCAGCCTGCCGCGCGCGAGCAGGCCGAGCACGACCCCGAGCACGACCCCGATGACGATCATGGGCGGGCCGCGGGGTGTGCCGTGGCGTTCGTGGCCGGCCCTCTCCTCATGCCCGAAAGGTAACGGCTGCCGATTCGGGCGTTAGTACAAATGCGTGAGTGGCTGACCGTCGATCTGCTCGGCAACGCCTCCGCGATTCCGGGACAAAACGCCTAGGCCGGGATGGCTTTGACCGTATCTCCCAGGCGCGGGATCGTGCGTTCCATGAGGTGCTTGGGGATGTTCGGCGCAGCCCATTCTGGCCGGCGTGCGATCACCTTCTCGAACGCGGCGACGATCTCAGGGTCGAACTGGATGCCGCTGAACTTGTGCAACTCGGAGATCGCCTGCGCCTCGCTCAGCGGCGTCATCCGGTACGGGCGCGCGGCGGTCATCGCCTCGAACGAGTCAGCGACGTGCATGATCCGTGCCAGCCTCGGGATGTCGTGGCCGACGAGGCGGTCGGGGTAGCCCGAGCCGTTGAACCATTCGTGGTGATGACGAATGATCGGCAGCTCCGGGGCCAGTTTCGCGACGGGACGGATGATCTCTTCGCCCTTGACCGGGTGCGCGTTCATGACCATGCGCTCTTCCTTCGTCAGCTCGCCCTGCTTGAGCAGGATCGCGTCGGGGATGCCGATCTTCCCGATGTCATGCAGCAGGCCGCCCCACTCGAGCGCCTCCAACTCCGCCTCGGAACAGCGCAGCTCAGCGCCCAGGTCCTTGGCGATGAGCTGGACGCGGACGGAGTGGCCAGCCGTGTACGGGTCCTTGGCGTCAACAGCGGAGGCGAGGCTCCTCACGGTCTGGGTGAACATGTCCCGGATCTCGACGACCTTCTTGTAACCCGACCGAGTGGCAAGCAGCGGGACCGCGAACGGCAGAACGCCGATTGGGCCGGCTACGACATACATCGATGCCATCAGCCACCCGATAGGCACAAGCCCTGCGAGGCTGAATCCGAATTGACGGACGTTGGATGCCAACACGGCCCGAAACGGGCGGCCTTCGCGGATTGCCAGCGCGCCAGCGGTCAGGCAGTTGTTTAGGGCGAAATGCAGCCCACCGGCACACAACACCCCGAGCAGTGTGACCAAATCCGTATGGAAGATTGGACCCGCGATTTGTCCGTAGACGACGCTCGCCAAGACGGATGGAATGAGCACTGCGGCATGGTTGTAAGCGGATCCGTACCAAGGGACCCCGCCTTTAGCCAGGGGGATGAGACCGCGGGCCTCTCGCAGTTCAAACGTGCCTATAGCCGACGCCAGCGCTGCGGCCGCCGGCCCGCCCAGAACGGCGCAGGCCACCAATGGCGCTATACCGACATCCACGATTGTTCCGCCTGGCATGCGGACGGAGGATGATGACCCCAGCAGGACCACCACGATCCAGAACGCCAAGCCAGCGCCACCGCCGATCGAGGGCCACAGCGGAACACCGACGATTGAGGCGACGCCCACGACCACACCTGCCACCGTGACGGCGGAGATGTATGCCCTAAAGCGCGGGTCCATCAGGCTCGAACCAGGGTTTCGGCACAAAACCAGTATGGAGACGCCGACGGCGTCTCCATACTGGCCACAAGGTACTAAGAACCGACCGGACTAGACCGGTCTCACCCCCGCCCCGCCTGCGAGTACCAGCGCGGCAATGCTGGCGATTAGCACCACTACGCGGGTGGCGCGGGCGCGCATTTAGAAGACCTTCGTGTTCTGGTTTGGCTCCATGTGCCCTACTCCTCTGACGGCTGACGCCGTTGTGCCCTGCCTTCCCTCTCCTGGGCGGGATGGCTATCCCTAGTACGTACGTACGAAGGCAGGTAGGAAGTTACGGTAATGAGCGGTCTTGTCCCAATACGCATGGCAGCGTATTCGTCGGCTACGGGAGCTCGCCTCCGACGGCTTCGTCGAGGTTTGATACGTCGATCCCGTCGCGCTCGTCCGAGTGCACGAGATGCTCGTGATGCGCCATAGCCGCCGACTTCGACGCCATGCGCCAGAGGAGCCAGACCAGTTTTCGCTCGATGTCGGACGCGTTAGGATCGCGTTCCAGTCCAAGCATGGCCAGGTCGCGCGCGGTCTCAAGAGCGTTGGCCTTCACTGCGGCCCTGATAGACGCATTGGTCAGCTCCAGAAACAGCGCGTGAACGCGAGTGCGCCATGAGATGGCCCATTCCTCGTATTCGAACTCTGGGGAGAACTGTCCGCTGTACTGCGACATCACGGCCATCGCCTGCGCCAGGTCCGGACCGTGTGCGATCACGGCCCGTGCTCGGGCGGCAAACTCCACACTCAACACGCGCGTCAAGGTTGGGTCGAGCCAGACGAGATCGCCCTGAAAGCCCACGTACTCAACCGACAACTCATCTTCGTACCAAGGGTCGATGTCCCTTCTTAAGAAGAAAAGGGACTGATTGAGATTATTCGACGCTGCGTCGGGATCAGTTTCCGGCCAAAGCGCGTCCCAGGTCTGTTCACGGTTGGCCGCGAAGCCAGGTCGAGTGACGAGAAACAGCAGGAGCGCCGAAGCTTTGCGCCGAATGGCCCCGAGCTCCACCACACGGTCGCCGACAGTAAATGTTGTGCGTCCCAAATCTGAGACTTCAAGGGGCGCCGCAACCCTTCGAGCTAGTCTAGTTCCGAGACTCGGCGCGCTTCGGGACATCTTGCGGTAGGCCTTGGCGAATGCTTTGAGACGAGTCAAATCGCTGGACTCGCCGAATTCGTCCAGTAGCCTTGCCGCCACTGCAGCATTTGGAGTTCCGCCGCTGTTAAGCTGTCGCCGAATTGCTGGCAGCCACCGCCGCGGCCATCGTGCGATCGACTCCCGTAATTCGACCGGTACTTCGGGGACGAGCCACAGGGCTGCCGCCACTCCGTCAGCCACGGTCAACATCGCTAGCTCGCCACTCGCGGCTGCACTCGTGAACGCCCGCCTCACCGCTTCTGGATTCAAGTTGGCGATTGCGAGAATGACGCCCAGTCGCGACAAAGTCCGCCGCGCCCCTCGCGCCTTGGCAACCTTCAGAGCTTCCACGGCGACATCCCGTGCTGATGCATGATCCTGTGAAAGCAGATAGCTCAATGCAATGAGCATTTGTCGATCTACCTGGTATCCCATATCGAGCGGCATCGAGTCGGGTGTCTGCAATAGCCACATCCGAGCCTCGTCTGAGGATTGTGGCATTTCGACCAGTGATCGGGTAAATGTGTTGAGAAGCTTTCCACCAAAGTCGGATCGACCGACCGAGTCGAGGTCGGTAGCGGTAAGAACGAGCTGGGTCGCCCGCTCGGTGTCACCGAGAATCGCCAGGGTGTGAGCGCACTCCGCGTGGACGTCGCCACTTTCCAATCCTGACGCCAGCGCGGCGCGGATCTCCCTCTCACCCGAAACTGAGTCGCCAAGCTCAAACGCGGCGGCGGCGAGCACGGCGTGAGTGGAATACCTGTCCACGTCGGCGTGGGGAATATCTTCGAATGCATCCAACGCCGCTGCCCCTAATCGACGCGTTTCGTCGTAGCGGCCGGCGGCTAGCATGGTCTGCGCAGCGTTGTGAAGGCTTATGGCTCGGTAATACATCTGCCCGGATTGCCACTGCCCAAGCCCCATCCGCTCCATACGCTCGGCAAGAGCCGACAACGTTATCGGCCGGCGCGACAGCGGACTAGCGTCAAGGTAGATTTGGAAGATGTCTGCCAATATGGACGGCGCCTCCGGGTCGAGTTGAATTTCCCGAAGAGTCTCGAACATGAGGTCGCGGTCGCCATTGCGCCATCCAAGGGCAAGCCTCGCGTGCCGCACCACGGCCCTAACGTCGGAATTGGAATTCGATATGTTGATCCTTGCCAGGACCTCGCTGGCTGCGTCCAGTTCCCCTTGTTCAAGTAGTTTGCGCGCTCGAATTGCGGCGACGGCTGGATCAGATACAATGCCCTTCAGTCGATCGATAAGATCTGAGGCAGTACCAGCTTGTCCAGTGCCCATCGTCGTCAACACCGATGCGCTGAGACAGCGCGTCGCCTCGGCCGTCTCGCCCGCCTCCAGATAATGGTGCGCGGCGGTGAGCGGCTCGACCGCGAGTAGCGAGTCTGCCACCCTCAAGTGCATTTGACGGATCGCTTCGTCGGTCTCATGCATCCGCAACTGACGGGTCAGGAAATCACGTAGCAGCGGATGCAACTGGCGCGCGTCGCTTGTCTGGCTAGACCTACTCAAGAGATTCAATCTGTCAGCTTCGTCGATCCATTCCTGAGCGTCGCGCGTAGTGGGGGCGAACGTGGTCGGAGCCAAAGGGATCTCGGCGAACAGAGCGGTTACCAGCTGGGGCGTGACAAATTCGATGATGGAGGCTCTGAGCAGCAAGCGCTCAAGGTGACTCGGCAGATTGGCCAGGACTTCCTCAGCCAAGAAGTCATACAGCGGGCTGGACGCGCCCGAAAGCTGGCGAGCCAATGCCCGCACTGCGGTAGATGGGCGACCCCGGATCGATCCGTGGAATAGTTGTAGGCTCGCAACCCACCCACGAGTTTTGGAGTCCAGTTCTTGCAAGACATCATCGTCAAGCGGCAAGTCGTAACTGTTAGCGAAGAGGCGGAACGTCTCGTCTAAAGTGAATCGAAGATCGTCAGTCGTTATCTCGGAATAGTCGTCATTCGCGGCCAGCCTTCCAACTTCGATGCGCGGCTTCGACCGTGAAGAGACCACGATTCGCAGCCACGGTGGACCGTCCTTGATCAGTTGGGCGACTAGTTCGCGAGCCTCCGAGCGGTCGTACACGGCGTGGAAATCCTCAAGCACAAGGATTGTCGGTATTGGCTTGAGGTCGTCTAGCTCGCTGATTAAGCTCGTGATGAACGCTGACTTTGGGGGACCGCCGGTGGCGAGTTCGGTCATGAGTCGAAGCGTTGCTTCTCCGAAGTCTGGCTCCGTCTCGCGCACTGCGGCGATGAGGTGATTTGTCCAGGTGATGATGTCGGCATCAGTGGAATCAAGGCGGTACCAGAGCGTCCGAGTGCCCGATTGGGACGCGAAATCCGCCAGGAGCGTCGTTTTGCCGTAGCCGGCCTCGGCGATCAGCAGCGTCAGGCGCCGGCTCGTCGCCTGGCGAAGCTGATCGATC
>DATCGV010000010.1:0-6629 GCA_036508755.1 Candidatus Limnocylindrales bacterium
CGGCCACGGCCCAGACCGTCCTGCTGGGCGTGACCAAGGCCTCGCTCAACACCTCGAGCTTCCTCGCGGCCGCTTCCTTCCAGGAGACGACCAGGGTGCTGACCGAGGCCGCGATCAACGGGTCCAAGGACCACCTGATCGGGCTCAAGGAGAACGTCATCATCGGCAAGCTCATCCCGGCTGGGTCGGGCGCGCCGCAGAACCTCGCTGCCGCTCGGGCTGCCGCCCGGCGCGCCGCAGCCGAGGCGCTGGCTGGTGGCGAGCTTCCGGAGGGCTTTGGCGAGGAGGAGATCAACATCTTCCTCGCGGAGGCACAGGCCCGTGCCGAGGCCGAAGCGGCCGCGGCCGGGATGGTCAACCCGCTTCTGGGCGAAGCCAGCACGAACGGCGACGGCGCCGCGCTCGATCTCGAGAACCCCTTCCTCGTCGAAGACGAGGAGGAAGAGGAAGTCGAGGACGACGAGGACAACCCGTTCCTGGCTGCCGAGGCCGAGGCGTCCGAAACTCCCGCCTAGCCTCAACCGTCTAATCGCGCGAGACCCGCTCCGGCACCGAACCATCGGCCGGGGCGGGTCTCGCCATTTCCGGTAGTACCCCGGGCAGGCAGCCGTCCAGTTCGCCGCCCACGCCTGGGCTACCCGGATGTCGGGTGATCCGTCCGCCGGCAACGTGACGTGGCTGTCGGTACAGCTTGCTTCGACCGATTTCGCCAACTCACGCTGCCAGACAGCACCCAAATCGCACAGCTGGCCGACAAACAACGGGATGCGGCCCGCGCGAGTCACTGGCCACGGAGCCCGACGGACGGATGACTCGGTAAGCGGGTAGGGTCGCGGAGTGTCGGTCAGCATCGTCTACGAGACGCACGCGATCACGGCGGACAACGAAGCGGGCATTGCCACTGGCTGGCTGCCCGGGCGGTTGTCCGAGGCGGGCCACACGGGTGCGCGCGAGATGGGCCAGCGGCGACGCGACGATGGTCTCTCCGTCGTCTACGTCTCAGACCTCGAGCGTGCACTCGAGACGATCCGCACCGCGTTCGAAGGCAGCGACATCCCGATCCGCATCGACCCGCGCCTGAGAGAGTGCAACTACGGCCGGCTCAACGGCAGGCCCACGGAAGAACTCGTGAAGGAGCGTCAGCAGCACGTCGATCGGCCATGGCCGGAAGGGGAGAGCTACCAGGACGTCGTGGCCCGAACGCGCACGCTCCTGGCAGAGATCCGCGCGGAGTGGGATGGGCAGCGCGTGCTGTTGGTCGGCCATTCGGCGAATCGGTGGGCGCTCGACCACCTCATCCAGGGCCGGGACCTCGCACAGCTTGTCGGGACGAAGGACTTCGCCTGGCGGCCCGGCTGGGAGTACGTGCTGAAAATCGCATCTTGACGGCCAGCTTGGACCGGACGAGATTTCGCGCGAGGGCAGCGGGTTGCGCGCTGCTGTGAGGAGAAGGGTTGGGGCGGGTTTTCATGACGCGTTCGCACCGTATCGGTGCTCATTCCGCCGTGCGCGTTCTCGTCCCGATGGTGCTTCTGATCGGAGGGCTGCTCGCGTCAGGCGGCGGCGCTCAGGCAGCGACGCCCAAGCACGCCAAGATCAACTGCGCCGCGAACGCGGCGACGTGCACTGAGACCTGGGACTCGGAGAAAGTATTCGGCGCGGACCAGTACGTGGGCCACGACGAGCCTTCGCTGCTCTTCTATTCGAATACGCCGGGCTCTGGCAACAACGTCCAGTACCAGATGATCCTGCCCACTGAACCATCGTCGAGCAACCCGCTCATGCGCGGCAAGGCGTACGACTTCCAGCTTCACATCGCCCCGTGGTTCGGGATGATCCTGTGCGATACGCAGTCATATCCCGAGCAGATGTCGACCTGCCCGCCCGACTCAGACGCCAACATCAGCGATCCGGCATTGACGTACAAGACACCCGGGCAGGCGTACTCGGAGCTCCAGTTCTACCCACCCGGCTGGGTCCCCTGGCCGGCGGGCATCAGCTGCGATCCGACCAAGTGGTGCGCCGCGCTCAACGTCGACAGCCTGTCCGAGAACCCGGTGACGGGCCTGGACCTGAACACCACGTGCGCGAACAAGGTCGGCGTCGAGTACGTGAACTTCGCGTTCGTAACGTTGAGCGGCACGCCGCAGCCAGGCTCGCCGCCCAACCCTGTCCAGGCGAACGACAACACCTATACGCCGGATCCATCGGCGGACCTGTTCATGAACCAGGGCGACCACATCACAGTCACCGAGCACGACACGGCCAACGGCCTCCAGGTCATCCTGAATGACACCACGAGCGGCCAGACGGGGTCCATGACGGCGTCCGCCTCGAATGGCTTCGGCCAGGTCGAGTACAAGCCCAGCGGCCACCAGTGCAACCTCATTCCCTACGACTTCCACCCTGAGTTCAGCACGTCAAACGAGTACACGCGCAACGTCTGGGCCGCGCACTCGTACAACGTCGCGTTCTCAGATGAGATAGGCCACTTCGACTACTGCACGCAGATCAACCACAACGGCGGCCGGTGCGTGGGCAACGAGGGCATCAAGGGCGATCGCGAGCCCGCCGACGCAGACGACCACTACTGCTACAGAAGCGGTCAATCCACGCTCGTGCAGATCAACGGCTGCCTCTATGACAACACCGGTTTCGACGGCTACTCGTATCAGCCGCTCTGGCCCGACGGCAACACGACGCTTCGGCCCACGCCGATCACCCTTACCAGCCCGAAGACCGGCAGCGGGTACAACACGCGTTTCACCCGGGTGGCCTTCGAAGGCGACCAGCCGAGGATCGAGGACGACACGGTGTGCGACCGATTCACGGGCGCGGGCTGCACGATCATCCCGACCACCGACGACCTGGGACCGAGCGGCTTCCCGCAGCCTGCTGCGTTCTACCCCTTCTACAGCACGAGGATGAGCGGCGGCCAGTGCTGGTGGCAGCTCGGCAACCACATTCCCGGCTCGAGCAAGGACTTCGGCCAGGACGCGCAGTACGGGACGCTGCTCAACATCACCTACACGGACGTGGGCGGCCACCCGACAACGCGCTACAACGACTTCAGGAACATCCTCAACAGCAACCCCTGCTGAGCTCATCGGAAGCAGGTATTGTCAGGACCCGCCTCGGGGAGGCGGGTCCTGACGTATCAGGCCATTCGTTGCCTGATTAGCGGGCTTTTGGTACACTGCGCGATCGTGGCCCGAGGGTCACTGTCGTCCCCCGACGCGGGAGTCGGCACCGTCAGACAAATCCGTCGGCGGGGCTGAGCGTCGGGTCCACCCTGACCATCAATACAAGCCGGTCACTGCGCGCCGCGAGAGGGCACTCGAGCGGGGTAGGGGACCAGCCGCCACACAACCGACCACCATCAGAACCAGGAGTCAGACTTCGTGCCGACGATCAGTCAGCTCGTGCGCAAGGGCCGCCAGCCTTCGTTCAAGAAGGTCAAGGCGCCTGCCATGCGCAAGAACTGGAACAGCCTCCGCCAGCGCCAGGAGCCCATCCCGGGCGCGCCGCAGAAGCGCGGCGTGTGCCTGCAGGTGCGCACGATGACGCCCAAGAAGCCGAACTCGGCCCTGCGCAAGATCGCCCGCGTGCGACTCAGCAACCAGCAGGAAGTCACGGCGTATATCCCCGGTATCGGCCACAACCTGCAGGAGCACAGCGTCGTGCTCGTGCGCGGCGGCCGGGTGCGTGACCTCCCGTCAGTCAAGTACCACATCATCCGTGGAACGCTCGACGCCGCCGGCGTCCGCGACCGCAAGCAGGGCCGATCGTGCTACGGCGCGAAGAAGCCCAAGTAAGCACAGCAGCGAGTTAAGACAGACACATGCCCCGACGAGCACAGATCCCGCGCAAAGCCAAGTACGCGCCGACCATGACGCGGACCACGGATCGCTTCGTGGTCAAGCTGATGATGAACGGCAAGAAGGGCCTCGCCGAGCGCATCCTGCGCCAGGCACTCGCGCGCGCTGAGGCCAGCGCGCGCCGGCCCGGCCTCGAGGTACTCGACGCAGCGCTGCGCAATGCGACACCAATCATCGAGGTCAAGCCGCGCCGCGTCGGTGGCGCCACGTACCAGGTCCCGGTCGAGATCCGCGGCGATCGTCGGATGAGCCTGGGTGTCCGCTGGCTCGTCCAGGCCGCGCGCAAGCGCAGCGGCAAGTCAATGTCAGAGAAGCTCGCCTCAGAGTTTGTCGATGCGATGAACGGTCTGGGCGCCGCGGTCAAGCGCCGCGAAGACACCCACAAGATGGCCGAGGCAAACAAGGCCTTCAGCCACTTCAAGTGGTAGGCCGAAGGCCAAGGTCAGTCAGGAACTAGTCGACACAATGCCACGCCAGGTTTCCCTCGCTCGAACGCGCAACATCGGCATCATTGCCCATATCGACGCCGGCAAGACCACGGTCACCGAGCGCATCCTCTTCTACACCAAGAAGATCTACAAGATCGGCGAGGTGCATGAGGGTGCCGCGACCATGGACTGGATGCCGCAGGAGCAGGAGCGCGGGATCACCATCACCGCGGCTGCTACGACGTGCTTCTGGGACGAGCATCGGATCAACATCATCGATACGCCCGGGCACGTGGACTTCACCGTCGAGGTCGAGCGCAGCCTGCGCGTGCTCGACGGCGCGGTCGTCGTCTTCGACGGCGTGGCCGGTGTCGAGCCGCAGTCAGAGACGGTCTGGCGCCAGGCTGATCGCTACGGCGTGCCGCGCTTCTGCTTCATCAACAAGCTCGACCGCACGGGCGCCGACTTCTGGCGCTGCGTCGAGTCGATCCGCGAGCGCCTCGGGGCCAACCCGGTGCCCGTTCAGATCCCGATCGGCTCAGAGGACAAGTTCAAGGGCGTCATCGACCTGATCAACATGAAGGCGATCACGTACACCGACGACCTGGGCGACAACATCATCGTCGGCGACATTCCGGCCGACCTGCAGGCTGAGGCCGAGAAGCAACGCACGGCGCTGATCGAGGCCGTTGCCGAGGTCGACGACGAGCTGACGCACAAGTACCTCGAGGGTACGGCGTTCACGCCGGCGGACATCCGCCACGGCCTCCGACTGGGCACTCTCCAGAACAGGCTCGTCCCGGTGCTGACCGGCTCGGCGCTCAAGAACAAGGGCATCCAGCCCATGCTCGATGCGGTCATCGACTTCCTGCCCAGCCCGCTCGACGTCCCGCCGGTCATCGGCCAGGACCCGCGCAACGGCAACGAGGTCGTCCTGACTGCCAACGACAGCGAGCACTTCGCGGCGCTCGCGTTCAAGATCGCGGCCGACCCGTTCGTCGGCAAGCTTGCCTTCTTCCGCGTCTACTCGGGCACGCTCAAGTCCGGCTCGTACGTCCTCAACCCGAGCAAGGGCAAGAAGGAGCGCATCGGTCGCATCCTGCAGATGCACGCCAATCACCGTGAGGAGATCGAACAGGTCTACGCGGGCGATATCGCCGCGGCCGTCGGCCTCAAGGACACCTTTACCGGCGACACGCTGTCAGATCAGGATCACCCGGTCGTGCTCGAGTCGATGGTCTTCCCGGAGCCGGTCATCGAGGTCAAGATCGAGCCCAAGACCAAGGCCGACCAGGACAAGCTGGCCATCGCCCTCCAGCGTCTTGCTGAAGAGGATCCGACCTTCCGCGTGCACACCGACCCGGAGTCGGCGGAGACTCTCATCGCGGGCATGGGCGAACTCCACCTCGACGTCCTCGTCGACCGCATGGTGCGCGAGTTCCATGTCGCGGCCAACGTCGGCAAGCCGCAGGTCTCATACCGCGAGACCATCCGGCGTGCAGCCGAGGGCAACGGTCGGCACGTCCGCCAGACCGGCGGCAAGGGCCAGTACGGCCACGCCGTGATCAAGGTCGAGCCGAAGGAGAAGGGCGGCGGCTACGAGTTCGTCGACAAGATCGTGGGCGGAACCATCCCGCGCGAATACATCAAGCCCATCGACCAAGGCATCCGCGAAGCGCTCGCGACCGGCATTTACGCCGGCTACCCGGTCGTCGATATCAAGGTCACGCTCGTCGACGGCTCGTACCACGAGGTCGACTCGTCGGAGATGGCGTTCAAGATCGCCGGCTCGCTGGCCATCAAGGACGCCTTCGACAAGGCCGACCCGGCCATCCTCGAGCCGATCATGCGCGTCGAGGTGATCATGCCAGAGGAGTTCATGGGCGACGTCATCGGCGACCTGAACAGCCGGCGGGGTCACATCGAGGGGATGGAGACGCGCGGATCCGGCGACGGGCACCGCACGCAGGTCGTCCGCGCGTTCGTGCCGCTGGCCGAGATGTTTGGCTACGCCACGGACCTGCGCTCTATGACTCAGGGCCGCGCGGTCTTTTCGATGGAATTCAGTCACTACGCCGAGGTACCGGCCTCGATCGCCAGCGAGCTGGCGCAGAAGTCGGCAAATCGCCAGGTTTCAACGCAGCGCTAGCGACCTGAGAGGGCTAGAGGAGACACCAGACAGATGGCCAAGAAGAAGTTCGAGCGCACCAAGCCGCACGTCAATATCGGCACCATCGGCCACATCGACCACGGCAAGACAACGCTCACGGCTGCCATCACCAAGTACCTGAGCTTGAAGGGCGGAGCAGAGTTCCGCGCCTTC
>DATCGV010000011.1:0-27533 GCA_036508755.1 Candidatus Limnocylindrales bacterium
CGGATCGGCCGATCGTCGCCCAGTCGGCGCGCAACCGGTTCCCCGGTGTCGTGACGCGCGTCGAGAAGGATCGAGTTGCGGCCGTCGTCGAGGTCCAGGCTGGACCGCACCGACTCGTCAGCCTGATGACGGCAGAGGCGGTCGAGGAATTGGATCTGAAGGTCGGCGACGAGGCGATCTGCGTCGTCAAGGCAACCAACGTGATCGTCGAAATTCCATCCCGGAGGGCGCGCGGGGCTTGAGGTCGTTTGTGCGGGTTGTCGGTATTTTGTTCGCCCTGGTGGTCGCGACGATCGGCTGCAGCGGTGCGCCGGCCCCCGCGCAGCTGACCATCCTCGCCGCATCGTCGTTGTCGACCAGCATGGCCGACCTGACGACCGCATGGAAGCAGACGCACCCGCAGACCAACCTGGTGTCGTCCACCGGATCGTCGGCCGCGTTGCGCACTCAGATCGAGCAGGGCGCCCCGGCCGACGTGTTCCTATCTGCCGACACGAGCAATCCGCAGGCACTCGTCGATGAGGGCCGGGCAATTCGCCTCACGATTTTCACGACCAACTCGCTCGTCGTGATCGTGCCCAGTGCGAATCCGGCCACCATCACCTCGCCGGCGGACCTCGGGCGTTCTGGCGTGTGCGTCATCGCCGCCGGCGTTGACGTACCGATCACCACGTACGCCGAGAAGGTCGCCGCAAATCTCTCGTCCCAGCCCGGCTATGGCAGCGACTTCGCCACGCGCTACGACGCCAACGTCTGTTCGCGCGAGGACAACGTGGGCGCCGTGGTCAGCAAGATCAGCCTGGGTGAAGGCGACGCCGCCATCGTCTACGCGACCGACGCGGAGTCGGCCACCAGCGTCACCACGATTCAACTTCCCGCCGCGGCCAATGTCATAGCCACATACGGCGGGGTCGTGGTCAAGGCGTCGACGGACGTATTCACGGCCAGTGACTTCCTCACCTGGCTGGTCGGGCCGGACGGTCAGGCCGCCCTGGCGGCACACGGATTTGGAGCTGCACCGTAGGCCGACGCGTCAGCCGGTGGCTCGCCCTCGCGGCACTGCCGGCACTCCTGATACTGGGCGTGCCAGTGCTCGTGCTCCTGGCACGCGCCGTCGTATCCGGGTCAATCTTGGCTGCCCTGGCCGATCCCGCGGTCGTCGATGCGCTCGTGCTGAGCACGATCACGACATCGATCTGCGTGGTGCTCGTGCTTGTCCTGGGCATCCCACTCGCACTCGCACTCGCGCGCGGCAAGTTCCGCGGCAGTGCCCTGGTCGAGACGATCGTCGACCTGCCCATCGTCCTGCCGCCGTCGGTCGCCGGGATCGCCCTGTTGCTGGTATTTGGCCGGCGCGGGTTGCTCGGTGATCCACTCTCTTCGGTGGGTCTCACGCTGCCGTTCACGACCGCCGCGGTCGTGCTCGCTCAGTTCTTCGTGGCGGCTCCGTTCTTCATAAGGTCCGCCCGGGCCGGATTGGCCGGCGTCGAGCGCGAGATCGAGGACGCCGCCCGCGTCGACGGCGCCTCGGAGCGGAACGTGTTCCGGTGGGTCACAGCTCCCCTGGCCGCGCCCGCGCTCGCCGCCGGCCTCGTCACCGCCTGGGCGCGAGCGCTCGGCGAGTTCGGGGCGACGATCATCTTCGCCGGATCGATCGAGGGCCGGACGCAGACCTTGCCGCTCGTCGTCTACGGCGAGTTCCAGTCGAGCAACCTCGACGCGTCCATCGCCGCGTCGGCCGTACTCGTCATCGCGGCGCTCATCGCGCTGCTCTTGGTCCGCGGCCTGCACTGGTCGCGCGCGCTCGACGCCCGCGCCGCGGGCTGACCGTGCTGGTCGGCTGACCGCTGTCAGTCGGCCACGAGGCGGGGGCAGTAGTCCTCGAAGCCGAGCGTGGTGTTGTGCGTCCCGTATTTCGCGCCGTAGGTAGACATCGCGATCTTGACGAGACCGGTCACGGAGCCACCCGTGAGCCGATTCATGGTCGAAACGGCGCGATAGGCCAGGTTCTTGCCCTTGAGGTTGATGTTCACGGTCGAGTACTTGACCGACTTCGACTGGGTGGCCGTGCCGACCTGTGCCTTGGCGGTCTTCAGAGTCTTCCATGTCGTGCCGTTGTCGGCGCTGCGCTGGATCGACACGGTCCATGAGATCTTCTGCTTGTTGTGCCCGCTTGCCGGGCCGGCGTGAACCGGGAAGACCTTGATCCAGCGCAGCTGAAACATGCCGACAGTGCCCGTCGTCGAGTAGCCGCACTTGGCCTCAGGTCCCTGGTCCGACGAGCGCGTTCCCCAGTCGCCGGTGCTGCCGCTCTGCTTCAGCGTGGTGAACGCGTAGGCCGGCGACCCGATGGCGGCCGCAAGCAGCAACGCGGCGCTGAAGGCAAGGGTCAAGGTTCGGATTCGCTTCATTTGTCGCTCTTGCGTCGCGGCAGTCCAGCCGGTGCCAGTACGCCTCCTGGCGAACAACCTGGTCGTTTTGTTGTCGCACCAGATGAGGCCGGGCTCCGCCGGCGGTGAGAACTGTCGCGTCATCGCCTGGAGCCAGCGCGCGCTGGAGCCGGGTAGTCGGGACTCGAACACTCCCGGATAGCGCGCGAGCAGCTCGCGGTTGGCCTTCGTGTCGCGCACCACCCACACCAGGCCCACCTGGAGCGGCGGGCCCTCACCCGCGATCGCCACGGCATGCTGCCCCTCGTCGCGGATCTTGGCGTTGCTGGAGCGCGCCGCAGCGCCAATGTTTCCGAACGTGTTCCAGCACTCGACGATCACGATCTGACGCTGCTTCCGGTCGACCAGCCGAACGTCGATGCTGCGATTCGACTCCCACGCCCGACTCTGTGCCTCGAACTGGACCTCCCACGCCACCGCCTTCGCCACGCGTATGACCAGCTCTTGCATCGCCAGGTGGCCCGCGTCGACCAGCTCCGCCTGTGGATCGCGTGCAAACTCGAACTTCAGGTACCGACCAAGCGCCTGGGCGATCGCGAACCACACCTCAAGCGGCGCTCCGCCGCCCTGCCCCATCTCGATCGCCGCCAGCCGCGCTTGTGAAACGCCGACCTTGGCGGCGAGTCCGGCTTGGCGCATTCGCCGTCACCGCCGCGACGCACGGACCTCTTGCCCGGCTTTGATGACAGCCGTCGCGGCGATGGCTGCGCCATCCAGGCGCGCTTCCGGTCGGGTACCTCTGGCCATATCGGCCAGACTGATCAAACGCTCTTATCAGCGCCTTAAGAGCCGCTTATGCCACGGTTTTCACTCTTGTCCCGCGCGGGCCGAGCGCGGCGGCGGGAGCTTAACCGTCCGTTGACGGCATTTGATCAGTGACGCCGATACGGCCGATCGCATTCCCCGTGCGGCGACCGGCCGCCTACGCGCGGACGGCCTGGTCGGAGATGTCCAGGGCGCGGTCGATGAGGTCGAAGCCCTCGGCGAGCTCGTCCTCGGAGATCGTCAGCGGCGGGTTGGTGTGAATACCGTTCCAGCGATACATCGTGTACAGGCCGTTGTCGCGCAGGAACTTGGCGATCGCCTTCATCTCGTCCGACGTGCCGTTGTACGGCGCCATCGGCTCATACGGTGAGCGCGAACGCACGACGTCGATCATCCCGAACATGCCGATGTTGCGCACGGAGCCAACGGACGGATGCTTCGCCATCAGCCGCTGATGGTGCCCCCGCAACACATCACCCATGCGCGCGGCACGCTCGATCAGCCCGTCCTCCTCGTAGACCGCGATCGTAGCCAGCGCCGCGGCGCAGCCCATCGGGTGCGAGTTGTACGTCAGGCCACCGAAGAAGACCTTGTCGCGGAACGCGTCGGCAACGGAGCGCCGCATCCCAACCGCGCCGAGGGGCAGGTACGACGACGTCAGCCCCTTGGCCATAGTGATCAGGTCCGGAACCACGCCCCAATGGTCGACCGCCCACCACTTGCCGGTGCGGCCGAAACCGGTCATGACCTCGTCCGCGATCAGCCAGATGCCGTAGCGATCGCACATCTCGCGGATGCCCTGCATGTAGCCGTCAGGCGGGATGAGGATTCCATTGGTCCCGACGACAGGCTCGAGGATGAGGGCGGCGATGGTCTGCGGGCCCTCGTAAAGGATTACCCGCTCCGTCTCGCGCAGCAGCTCGTCGACCGGCCGCGGCCCGGGCTCGCCCCACGGCTGCGTGTCGGGCACGCGGACCACGCCCCAGACGCCGTTCTCGGCCGCCCAGCGGCGCGGGTCGCCGGTCGCGGTGATGACCTGGCCCGTCGCGCCGTGGTACGACCGATAGCGCGCCAGCACCTTCCAGCGGCCGGTTGCCTGGCGCGCGAGCTTGATCGCGTTCTCGTTGGCCTCGGCACCGCCGTTGGTGAAGAAGAAGACGTCAATGTCGCCGGGCGCGAGCTCGGCCAGCTTCTTGCCCAGCCGAGCGCGCGGCTCGTGAGCCATGAATGGATTGACGTATGCCAGCTTGTCAGCCTGGGCCTTGATGGCATCGACCACGCGCTTGTCGCCATGGCCGATGTTGACGCTCATCAGCTGCGAGTTGAAGTCGAGGTAGCGCTTGCCGTCGGGCGTATAGAAGTACGACCCCTCCGCCCGATCAACAGGGATCGGATCGGCGGCGGACTGAGCCGACCACTCATACAGCGTGTACTTGCGCGACAGCTCGACGATCTCGTCGGCCGTCATCCCCGGCAGCTCTGAAACAGCCATTCGAGACGCCTCCTTGTCGCCGTGGAGTGTACGGCCGGCGCCGGTCGCCGGCGCCGGCCGACCTTCGACGCAACGCGACCAAAACGTGCAGAAACGCCCTGCAGCGCCGAATCGGGACGCGCATACTCGCCCGAACGACCGCCGATTGAAGCGATCGCCAGCCGAGAACAACTGAAAATCAACGCGGTAGTAGTCGCCCGCCCCAGCGGATGACAACCCTCGTCGCCCAGGGTTTACCGCAATTTCCGACCGCCGCCGTGCCCCGTCGGTCTCGAGTGATAGGGAGGCTACCTCGGGATGTCGGTGAATGGACGCTCACCCAGCAGGATGCTGGTCTTCGCGCTTGCGCTGCCTGTCTTCGCGCTCGTCTATGTGACGACGTTCGGCGCCCGTCTTTGGGCTGCCCTGCGCCCCTCCGTGGCGACGTTCCTTGGCGTCACGGTCATGGGCTCCGTGTACGCCGAGACCGCCTACCGCAAGACCCCGACGCCAATGCGCGCCGCGGCGGCCGTTGGTCTGGCCGTGGTTCTCGTCTTCCCGTCCTTCTCGGCACCGGCGACAGTGGCTGCGGCGGATCCAGCGCAGGCCGTGATCGCCGCGGCCAAGCAGTACCTGGGGCAGAACTTCCAGATGGGTGCCGAGGGCCCCAAGGTGTTCGACTGCTCGGGTCTGGTCTACAGAGCGTTCTCGGACGCAGGCCAGCTGCCGCGCATCGGTGGCATGCGCCTCCGCGCCGCCGGCTACATGCAGTATTTCGTCTCGCGCGGCCGCTTCACCAAGGATGAGAGCCAGGCGTCCCCAGGGGACCTCGTCGTCTACGAGGGCGGCGTCCACATCGGCATCTACCTGGGTGACGGCAAGGTCATAAGTGCCCTGATCAACCCGTGGGGCGTCTCGATCCACTCACTGCACGGCGTCCACCTGCCGGTCAGCTACTTCCTGATGATCAACTGGGGCGGCGGCGACGGCACGACCGGACCCGGCCCGGCTGGCAACGGCAACGGCAACGGCAATGGCAAGGGCAGTGGGGGCAGCACGGGCAAGGGCAGCGACGGCAGCACGGGCGATACCACCGGCACTGGCACCGGCACTGGCACTGGCACTGGCGACGGGAACGGGAGCGGCCCCGGTGCGCAGGGCGGCGGCAACGGCCAGCCGGCCGGCATCAACGCCATGGCTACCGGAACCATGAACATCCGCACCGACGCCGACCCGAACGCACGCATCGTCGGCTGGATCGGCCGAGGCGGGTACTTCAAGATCGTCGACCAGGGCACGAGCCCCGCCGGCTACCTCTGGTACAAGATCCAGACGCGATCCGGCAAGACCGGCTGGGTCTACTCGAGGTGGGCGCAGAAACTCAACTAACCGTCACCACCAGCGCATCTGAAAGTCGCGGCGCAAGCCCGCCGCGACTTTCTTTGTTCGGCACCGCAGTCGACTGTGGCGCCGCAGCCGGCGCGGGTTAGGCGCCGCCCGCGATGGGGGCGCGGCCAGCAGCGTAGTCGGGGCCGACGATGACCCTCAGCTCGCCCGCGCGGACACGGCATACGAGTGGCGTCGTTCCGAGGTCGCGCGAGTCGGCGCGCACCGGCATGGGTCGCTGGGCAGCCACGGTCACCGTCGCAGAGCGGTAGGTCGAGATGTGCGGCGAGTAATGCCGTCGGCCAAAGGCGATCGAGGCGAGATGGCGGAACAATTCAATCTTCGAGAAATGCTCGAACACGCGCACGTCGAATTGGCCGTCATCGAGGCGCGCGTCGGGCGCCACGGTCATCGCGACCCCGACGTACGGCGCGTTCGAGACGGTGACCATCAGCGCGCGCGCCGTGACCCGCCGATCGCCGTCGAGCGTCAGCTCGATCCGGGCCGGCGAGAAGCGAAATGCCTCCCGCAGCGCACGCACGACGGACCCGAGATCGCCGTTCTCCCATTCCGAAGTGTGGCGGAACACGGCCGCCTGGATGCCGACCGACGCGTTCTCGAAGAAGACCTGGCCGTTTGCTTCACCCACGTCGATCGACGCCTCGCGTCGCGCGGCAATGACCTTGGCCGCGGCGCCCAGGTCGAACGGGATGTCGAGCATCCGCGCGATGTTCATCACGCTGCCCAGCGGCATGATGCCCAGCGCCACGTCGGTGCCCAGCAGCTGCGTGCCGACCAGCCAGGCAGTGCCGTCGCCCCCCGCCGCCACGATGAGCTTCTGCCCGGCGGCGACTGACCGCGCGACAGCCTGCTTCGCGTCGCTCTCCGATTCGGTCGCAACGATATGGGCCGCCACGCCGGCATCCGAGAGCGCGCGCTCGAGCTCCTCGCGCCGGGTCGGTGCCAGCGGTCCGCGCGCCTTCTGGCCGGCGCTCGAGTTCCAGATGACCGGAACGGTCAAGACTGGCCGCCTTTGACCCGGCGGTAGAGCGCAATCAAGCCGATCACGTAGGCCGTGCCCAGCAGGTAGGACGCGGCCACGTCCGTCGGCCAGTGGTGACCCTGGTAGATCCGACTCGGACCCACGAGCCCGACCATGACCAGCAGACCCGCCGACAGCGGCCAGCGGATGTACGGCGGACGGACGACCGAGTAGACGAGAAAGGCCATAAAGCCGTATGTGCCGACATAGGTCAGCACATGGCCGCTGGGGAAGCTCGAACCGCCCAGCGGGGCGAGCACGACACGGACCTGCTCGGGCAGCGGCCGCGGCCGGCGCACGAAAGCCTTGACGAGAGTCGAGATTCCGCCCGTGCCCCAGGCGAGAAGCTGGAACAGTGCTTCCGTGCGCAGGCCCATGACGAACATCGTCGACATCGCCAGTGGCGGAATGACCCGGCTCTGGGGTGGGAAGCCGGGCCACGAGACCAGCTCCATCAGGCGTGCCACGGCCGGCCGTTGCTGGGCCTGGACCTGGAGCGTGATGGCGATGTCGATGGCCTGGCTGCGCTTTGCCTTGACCGTGGCAAACAGCACGCCGAAGCCGACCAGCGCAACGCCGGCGACGATCATCCCATTGCGGCTGGACTCAGATGACAAAGGTGCCGCCTTCGCGCCCGGGCAGAATCTCGAGCCCGTCCGCGGCCTGCGCGCGCGCCGCGTCGAGCATCGCGTCGAGATCAGCGTCGTCGTGCGCGGGATCGTGGTGGAACGTGACCAGCCTGCGCGCGCCGGCCATCTCGGCCAGGCTGACCGCATCGTCAATTCGGCTGTGCCCCCAGCCCACGCGCGACTCGTACTCGGCGGCCGTGTACTGCGCGTCGTGGATCAGGAGATCGACGTCCCGGGCGAGATCGAAGCCGGACGTCCACTCCGGCGCAGGCGGATGGCCCTCGGTCGTCAGGGCGGGCTCGTGGTCAGGCATGTAGGCCATGGTCGCGACGCCATCGCTGACGCGGTAGCCGACCGTGGTTCCGGGGTGAATGACCATCTGGCTGGCAATCGTCAGGCCGCCGATCTCGAACGCGCCCATGGGCACGTCGTGCAGCTCGAGCCGCGCGGCGACGTCGCGCAGGCGGACGGGGAAGAGCGGCGGCGACAGGTAGCGCGTCAGGCGCGTGCGCAGGTCGAACGTCGCCGATGGCGGGCCCCAGACGTGGATCTCAAAGTCCGCGCGGAAGAACGGCGCGAAGAAGCCCAGGCCCTGGATGTGATCCATGTGCAGGTGGGTGAGCAGGATGTCCAGCCTGCGCGGCTCTTCATACGTGTCCCCCACGCGCCGGACGCCGGTGCCGGCGTCGAGGATGACGATCGTGCCGTCGTGGCCCTCGATCTCGGCGCACGACGTATTGCCGCCGTATTCGACCGTCTCGGGGCCGGCGCTGGCGATCGATCCGCGCGTTCCCCACAGGCAGACGCGCACCTACGACTCCCTGGGCGGCTTCTTGCGCTCCCAGAACATCGCCACGCCACCGATGAGGTGGCCGCCGCCGCCCACGAGCGGGAACGCCGTGAGCTCGATCTCATGGTCGGCCCCGTCGAGGCCGTGCATGAACACTCGGCGGTGGACGGGCCGCGACTCGCGCAGCGCGACGACCAGCGGCGTCTGGTCGTCGGCGAGCGGCCTGTCCTCCGCGTCTCGGAAAGAGAAGATCCGGCTTCGCTCCTCGAGCGCGAGCTCGCCGACATCGTCGAAGCGCTGGCCCAGCAACCGCTCGGCAGGCTCGTTGAAGAAGAGCAGGTCGCCGCGCTCGTCGGCCAGGAGCATGGGCACGGCCAGACCATCGGCGAGCTGGCGCATCAGGATCAACCCGATGTCTCGTTGCGGCATGCGCGAATTGTGACAACTCGCCGTCGTTGCCACGACATGCGGCCGCATACTGGTCGCCAAATGGACGAGGACCCGTTCGAGCAGACGCTCGACCCGCAGGTTGTCGGCACGTTGTCAGAGCACGTCCTCGACGACCCGACGACGTGCACGCTGTGCGGTCGCCCGCTCGGTTTCAGCACCGACGACCAGCCGTTCTGGCCGACCGGACCGATGTGCGGCGATTGCTACCAGGCACAGCAGATGGACGACGAGGTGGCGTGGTCGGACGGCACATGACGGCCACGAGCAATGGCACTGCGTATGACGTCATCGTCGTCGGCCTGGGCGCCATGGGCAGCGCCACGGCCTATCAGCTGGCTAAGCGTGGCGCCCGAGTGCTGGGCCTCGAGGCGTTCACGCCCGCCCACGAGCTGGGCTCATCCGGCGGGCTGACGCGCATCATCCGCCTCGCCTACTTCGAGCACCCCTCGTACGTGCCACTGCTCAAGGCCGCCTGGAATCTCTGGCCCGAGATCGAGGCCGAGGCGAACGAGCAACTGCTCGAGCCCACTGGTGGTATCTACATCGGTGCGCTCGGCAGCGACGTGCTCGAGGGTTCGATGCTCAGCGCGCGCACGCACGGCCTTGACCACGACCTCCTCGACGGGGCCGAATCGCGCCGGCGCTTCCCGGCACTGACCGTCGACGACGAGATGCAGACGCTGTATGAGCCGTTCGCGGGAATCCTGTTTGCGCAGCGCTGCATCGGCGCGCACCTGAACCTCGCCGAGCGCCACGGGGCAGAGCTGCATTTCGAAGAACGCGTGAGCGGCTGGACCCTTCCCCCCGGTGAGTCGAACGGATTGACCGTGACCACCGACCGCGGGACGTACACGGCAAACAGGCTGGTCGTGTCGGTCGGTGCCTGGCTGCCCAAGCTGGTGCCGGAGCTGCGTCTGCCGTTGATCGTCGAGCGCAACCCGCTCTTCTGGTTCGAGCCCGTTGCTCGGCCGGAGATCTTCGACGCGGACCGGCTACCGGTGTGGATCATGGAGCTCGACGCGGACCACGCCTTCTACGGCTTTCCAACGCTCCCCGGCCAGGGCGTCAAGGTCGCCCGCCACCACGGCGGTGGACCAGTCGACCCCGACGAGATCGATCGCGTGGCGAACGGCACCGACGAGGCCCAGGTCCGTAGCTTCATCCGCCGCTTCATGCCTCTCGCCGACGGGCCGTGCCTCGCGTGTGCATGTACACGAACACGCCCGACTTCAACTTCATCCTGGGCCTCGACCCGCGTGACCCGCGCGTCGTCCTGGCGTCACCGTGCAGCGGCCACGGCTTCAAGTTCTCGAACGTGATCGGCGTCATCTGCGCCGACCTGGCGCTAAGTGGCGCGACCGGATTCGACATTGATTTCCTCTCGCCGGCGCGCTTCTCGAACTTAAACGTTTAGAAGCCTTGACCGGCCGTAAACCGAGCGACTAGCATCGCGTAACTTCGTCCACCCGTCTCCACAAACTTCGATGCTGGCGGTTGACGGGGCGATTAAGGGGGAGGCTCGGCGACCCAGATTCGCCGGGGTTGAGGAGGAGAGGCGTCCGTATGCGACGTTTTCTAGGCGTATTAGGCGTGGCCGCCTTGATGGTGGCCAGCGCCCAGCCCGCCGCGGCGTTTGGCCCTAGTGGCGGGCACGTGGATCGGAGCACGGGAGCGACCAGCGCCCACGGTGACGTGGTCAGCGTTCCGAAGTCCGCGAGCGGCAGGCTCGCTCAGAGTGATCCGGACCTTCTGAGCCGGACAGACAGCACCCCCATCCCGATCATGGTCAAGCTCGACTACGACGCGATCGCGAGCTACGCCGGCGGGATCGCCGGCCTCCGCGCGACCGCGCCGAGCACGACCGGCAAGACGCTCAAGGCAAATGGTGTCGACGTTGCGGCTTACCAGCGCTACGTCGCGAGCAAGTCCATCTCTGCTCACCGGGCGATTCGCCAGGCGCTGCCGGCGATCAAGTTCGGTCGCGATTTCATGATCGCCTACGGCGGCTTCTCGGCGGTACTGCCGGCGAACCAGGCCAAGGCCCTGCTCAACGTTCCCGGCGTCGCTGCCGTTCAGTACGACCGGTCGCAGCAGCCGGATGCAACCGACTCGCCGCGCTTCGTCGGTGCCACTCAGGTTTGGCCCAGCCTCGGCGGGAATCAGAAGGCCGGCCAGGGGGCGGTCATCGGCGTGCTCGATACCGGCATCTGGCCCGAGCATCCGATGCTCGTCGATCCGGGCATCCCGAATCCGGGCGGCGGACCTTACGCGTGCGACTTCGGCACATCCGGTCAGGCCGGTGACGCCGCGTTCACCTGCAACGACAAGCTTCTCGGTGCGTACGCGTTCGTTGACACGAACCTCGCCGTCAACGGCGGCGCACCTGCCGGCTACTTCTGCAACGGAGCGGGCACGGCGTGCTCCGCGCGCGACGCAGAGGGCCACGGAACGCACACGACCACAACCGCAGCCGGCAGCCGGGTCAGCTCGGCCGTCCTGCTCGGTGTCGATCGCGGCCCGATCAGCGGCATCGCCCCGGGCGCGTCGGTGATCATGTACCGCGTCTGCATCGCCGACTCGTGCTATTCGTCCGACTCGGTCGACGCAGTCCAGCAGGCAATCCTTGATGACGTCGACGTCATCAACTTCTCGATCAGCGGCGGCAACACGCCGTACACCGATCCCGTCGAACTCGCGTTCCTCGACGCGTATGCATCTGGCATCGAGGTCAACGCCTCGGCCGGCAACGACGGTCCCGGCGCGGGCACCGCTGCTCATGGCGGCCCGTGGGTCACCACGGTCGGCGCTTCGACCCTCGACCGCTCGTTCGAGTCCACACTGCATCTGACCGCCAACGGGGGCGCGACGCGCAACATCAGCGGCGTCACGATCACTGCGGGCGTCACCAGCGCGACTCCGGTCATTCTGGCCAGTGCCGCGCCTTACAGCGACGCGCTGTGTAACAGCGCACCGTCGTCCAGCACCGAGTTTGCCGGGAAGGTCCTCGTCTGCGAGCGCGGCACCAACGCGCGCGTCGACAAGGGTCGCAACGCGTTCCTCGGCGGTGCGACGGGCTTCATCCTGTACAACCAGTCAGCCGGGGTCACGGACCTCGAGTCCGACAACCACTATCTGCCCGCGATCCAGACCCAGTACCAGGGCAACGCGATCGCCAACTTCGTGAGCAGTCACACCAACGTCAAGGCAACGTGGGCGCCGGGCACGGCCACAGCTTCGCAGGGCGACGTCATGGCGTCGTTCTCGTCGCGCGGCCCCGAGGGCGACTTCATCAAGCCTGATGTAACGGCACCCGGCGTCCAGATCCTGGCCGGCAATACGCCGATGCCTGCGCCGTACGACCCGTTGACCGCCCCCGGCCCCTCGGGCGAGTACTACCAGGCAATCGCGGGGACATCGATGTCGAGCCCGCATTCGGCCGGTGTCGCGCTCCTGCTCAAGGCGGCGCATCCATCATGGACGCCGGGCATGATCAAGTCCGCGCTCATGACCTCGTCCGTCCAGAGCGTCGTCAAGGAGAACGGCACAACCAAGGCCGATCCATTCGACCGCGGCGCCGGCTCGATTCGCGCCAACCGCGCGATCACGCCGACCGTCGTGTTCGACGTCAGTGCACCCGACTACTACGCCTCGGCGAACGACGCGTTTGCCCGCATCAACCTGAACCTGCCGAGCATCGATGCCCCGAACATGCCGGGCACGATCACGGTGACCAGGAAGATGCAGAACGTGAGCGGCACCAGCCAGACGCTGACGGCGACAACCAAGGCGCCGAACAATTCGTCGATCAAGGTGACGCCGAGCACGATCTCGCTGCCGGCTTGGGGCACGGCAACATTCCAGGTCACGATCAACGGCTCGAAGCTGGCCGACGGCCAGTACTTCGGCCAGATCACCTGGACGCCGAACAAGGCCGGATACAGCACAGTCGTGATGCCTGTGGCGTTCTTCCACAAGCCGGGCGACGTCGCTTTCGACAACAACTGCAGCACGCCGTCCACGGTTTCGGCTGCTGTCTACAACGACAGCGTGACGATCGCCAAGGGCAGCACGGCTAACTGCCAGTTCAGCGTTCAGAACAACGCGTCGGTCACGGCGCACGTCCATGTGAATCTCTCGGCGCCGCCTGTGGCCGGCCTGAGAATCCAGAACTGGTCAGACGGCGAGAGGTTCCGCAACGGGTTCGTCTGGAACGGAACGCTCGACCCGACCCTCCCGCCCCCAATACTTGCTCTGGGAACCCCGGACATCATCGGCAGCGGGTACTTCGACTACTCCGGGTACTACGGTGACCCGAGCGACGCGTCGTTCACGGATGAGTCGTATCTCAACTACGCCACATTCCCCGGCAGCCATGTCGGGTACGGCGACGAGACGTTCGACTCGTTTGGTGTCACGTCAGACGGTTACCTCGTGATCGGAGGCGTCAAGCAAGCGGCCGACGTCGCGTACCTTCCTCAGGATGTGCCCGATCCGTCCGCCCCGAACAACGTCCTCGCTCCGTTCTGGACGGACCTCAACCCAGCAGACGGTGGGCAGATCAACGCGTACGTCTTCGACGACAGTGATCCGCACGCGCCGCCGGCCTGCTACTACATCGTTCAGTGGAAGAACATCCCGGTGTTCTCGAACGCGCATGACAGCTCGAACGGCGTCGAGTCGTTCGAGGCGGCCATGATGTCGACGGAGTGCGCCGCGTACTTCGGGATACTCAATTACCACAACGCAGTGAACTACGGTTCCGTCGTGACGCCGGGCGGCAGCACGCCGTTCATCGCGGCAGCAGCCGAGGATCGTCTCGGGGCGACCGGTGTCAGCCTTGGGATGAACACGATGCCGACTAATGACTACACGGTCATCACCGGCCTGTCGACGCCGGGCGAGTCTGACACGGTGACTTACGACGCCCACGCCAAGGCAACGGGCACGTACGTCATCACCGGCGCCATGACGAGCGACCTCACGCAGGGCACTGCGAAGTCGCTGGTCAAGGTCAAGGTCGTCAATCCATAGCGCAATGAGTTGATGTCGCGCTCGCGCAAGTGACGCGGCTCAAGCGAGAAAGGGCCGGCCGAAAGGCCGGCCCTTTTCGCTGTCCGTGACACGGCTACGATCGAGAAGTGAGACGTGCGGGGATGCTGCTCGTCCTGGTCGGCGCGATCCTCAGTGGATGCGGTCCGCATGGCCTCACGACACCGTCGCCGGCCCAGCCGTCGCCGAGCGCGGCACTCACGCCACGGCCGCCCGACCGCGTCGTGACTCCACCTCCAGTACGGATGAGCTCGGACCTGCCGATTCGCTAGAGGTCTGACTCCACTCGACTGATCAGATCCTCGAGATCCGCGATCGTCTGCGCGTCGAGCGTTGGACCCGGCGCGCGCACCTTGTCCGACGAGATCGCGCCACGCTTCATATAGATCCGCTTGCGGATGGGCAGATTCAGCAGCTGCTGGTTCTCGAAGCGGATGAGCGGCATCCAGCGATGGAAACGCTCGACGGCGGCCGCCTCGTTTCCCGCGCGCCAGTCACGCATGATCGCGACGAGCACCTCGGGATAGCCAAAGCCGGTCATCGTCCCCACCGCGCCGCGGCGCAGCTCCTCGACGAGCATCTCCCCGCCGAGACCGCCCAGGACGCGCAGCTCGGGATTGGCGGCCATGAGTCGCCCGACCTTTGGCGCGGTCGGCTCCTCCTCGAGCTTGACCACGCGCAGGTTCGGCGCCTCGGACGCCATGCGGCCGATCAGCTCGGCGCTCATCCAGACGCCCAGAGTCGGCAGGTCCTGGATCACGACCGGCAGCTCCGGCACCGCTTCGGCGACGCGCAGGTAGTGCCGGCGCACGGCATCGTCGTTGGGCCGCGTCAGTGGCGGCGCGGAGAGCATGACCGAGTGCGCGCCCGCTCGCAGCGCATCGCGCGCGTACTCCGCGGCGCGATGGCCGGACGCGGCGCTGACGGTGACACAGATCGGGACGCGCCCGCCCGCCTGCGCGAGGGTTATGTCGATGATTGCCGACCGCTCAGAGTCGGTGACCTTGGCTCCCTCACCCAGCACGCCGAGGATGGTCATCCCGTCGACGCCCGAGCCGACCACGAAGTCGGTCAGTGTTCGTAATGAGTCGAGGTCAAGCTCTTCGTCAGGGTGGAAGGGCGTAGGCACGATGTTCCATACGCCCGACAGTTGACCAAGGCGCCGTGCCAGCTCGTCTGTCATCGCGTCACCGCATCACCACGGCAGCATCTGACGAACTGCGAAGACGACGTTCGCCGGCCGCTCCGCGAGCCTGCGCATGTACCACGGATACCAGTAATCGCCGTACGCGATGAGCACGCGCACCGTGTAGCCGTCCTTCTTGAGCTTGCGCTGCTGGTCGGCGCGAATGCCGTAGAGCATCTCGACATCGAAGGCATCTTTGCCGAGCCCGATCGACTGCGCGTGGTCGGCCACCTGGGCGATCAGTCGGACGTCGTGCGTCCCAAGGCCAAAGAACAGCGCATGGCCAGCCTTCACCTGACCGAGCATCGAGACGCACAGCGCGAGGTAGTTCTGGTCGACCTCGCGACCCTTCGTGTAGGCGATCTCGCGCGGCTCGGCGTACGCGCCCTTGACCAGCCGGATGCGCGGCTCGAGCGGCAGCAGCCGTTCGATATCCATGTACGTCCGCTTCAGGTACGCCTGGAGGCACAGACCGACGTTCGGGTGGGACTGCTTCAGGCGCTCGTACTCGGCGATCGTCGGCTCCGTGTAGGCCGAGCCCTCCATGTCGACCCAAACCGTCCGGTTGCCGTTCTGCTGCGCAACCTGCGCGAGACGGTCCATGTGCGCCTGCATCGCGGCCTGGTCCATGTCCATGCCCAGTTGCGTGAGCTTGACGCTGACCTCGCCCTCGATGCCGCGCTTGGCCGTTTCCTCGATCAGCCACTCGTAATGCTTGGCCGCGTCCTCGTGCTGCTCGGCGCGGGTGACGTTTTCGCCGAGCCGGGTGAACAGGACGGGAAAACCGTCGGACTTGAACTTCTCGGCGGCTTTGAGCGCGTCGTCGACCGACTCACCGGGCATGAACCGACGCACGGCCCGACGAGCAACCCACAGGCGCGGGATGTTGCGCCGCATCCAGTTGTTGCTGGCCATCCAAAGCAGCAGCCGTCGCATGCCCTAACGTTATCGGGTGGACCTTGGCCTGCGTGGTGCACGAGCACTCGTCACCGGTGGATCGGCGGGATTGGGTGGCGCGGTGGCGCGCGCGCTCGCGGCCGAAGGCGCAAGAGTGGCAATCGCCGCGCGCGCCTCTGACCGCCTGGACAAGGCCGCGGCCGAAATTGGTGGCGCCGCGATCGGGGTTGATCTCGCCACTGCCGACGGTCCGGCTGAGGCCGTGGAGCGAGCGGTAGCCGAGCTCGGCGGCCTTGACGCGCTGCTGATCAGCATGGGCGGCCCTCCGGCGGGCACGTTCGCAGAGGTCACCGACGAGCAGTGGCAGAAGGCGCTCGACATGACCCTGTGGTCGACGCTGCATCTGCTGCGCGCCGCCCTGCCCCACCTGCGCGAGTCGCGGCTCGCCGGCGCGCAAGCCACAGGTTCCGTGTGCGTGATCCTGTCGTCGTCGGTGCGCGAGCCCATCCCGGCACTGACGACATCGAACCTGCTCCGGCCGGGCCTGGCCGGCCTGATCAAGTCCCTCGTGCCGGAGATTGCCCCGGTCAGGATCAACGGCATTGCCCCGGGCCGCGTCGCCACGGACCGCATCGCGACACTCGACGCCGGCCGTGCCAAGAGCGCGGGCACGACCGTCGAGGAGGTTCAGCGCCAGACGATCGCGCGCATCCCGCTCGCTCGCTATGGCGACCCTGATGAAGTCGGTCGCGTGGGTTGTTTCCTGCTCTCCCCGGCGGCGTCGTATGTCACCGGCGCGATCGTGCCCGTCGACGGCGGCATGGTCAGGGCCCTGCCATGAGCCAGCGCGAGATCCGAGCCGCGCTCGAAGCCGCGGCCGACTACCTGACGAAGCACCCGGCCGAGTCACGCTACACCGACTCCGCCGCCACGGCCCGACTCGCTGACTCTGACGGGTTGAAGGTCCATGTCAGTGGCACCGACGGCGCGCAGACCACGACCGACATGCCCACCGCGGTGGGTGGAACGAACAGCGCACCGTCGCCAGGCTGGTTCCTGCGCGCCGCCGAGGCGAGCTGCGTGGCAACCCTGATCGCGATGCGAGCCGCACACGAAGGCGTCGCTTTCAAAGGTTTGGAAGTGACGGTCGACTCAGATTCGGACGACTTCGGCATCCTGGGCCTGCGCGAGAACGTGCCCGCCGGCCCGCTGCGCACGCGGGTACGAGTGAAGGTCAGCGAGATGCCTGTCGACGACCGTGACGACCTAGTGTGGGAGACGATCGTCCACTGGGCGGTCGAACACTGCCCTGTCACGGACGCCGTGCGCCGTGCCGTGCCGCTCACCGTCGACATCGTGACCGACGAGGAGCCCTGACCGCGCCCAATTACCCATTCGGAGGTATGGACGCGATCTTGGCGCGCTACTAACCTTGACCGTCCAATGGCAGCAACCTCCGCCCGGCAGGCGACCTCAGCGATCGCGCAGGATGTCATGCCAGCCTGCCCGGAATGCAGGTCGGCGATGGTCGTTCGCGCGCAGTGGAGCGGCGGCCGGGTAACCGGGCTCTACTGGGGCTGCAGTCGCGCGCCAGGTTGCGAAGGCATGCGCCGCATCAGGAATCCCGAGGTGGTGCGCCCGATCGTCCACGACGCCAGCGCACAGGCAATCTTCGACTGGGAGTCGTCGCGCGACGGATACCTGAGCCGCCGACACCCAGTAGCGGTTGCGCAACCACGCGCCGGTGGACTGCGCGGCCTGGTCGGGCGCGTCAAGGGTCGCTCCGAAGCGGAGTACGAGGAGCCCGAGTGGACGCCGGAGAACGCGTCAGTCGGTCACTTCGATGCGCTGGTCGACGTTGGCTTCGTGGTCCTCGAGAACCGGCACATGGGTCTCGGCCGCGTGGCGGTCGACAACCTGATCATCGGCCCGAGCGGCATCTTCGTGGTCGAGCGCAAGCAGTGGTCGGGCCAGGTCATGACCACGCCAGACTCCGTGTTTGTCGACGGCCGGCAGCGCGTCGGCGCCACTGACGACGTGGTCAGAGTCGCGGCTGCGATCGACGAGACTCTGGACTACGAGCTCAAGCCCCTTGGCGTCTCTGTCCGCCCCGCGCTGCTCTTCGAATTCGCCGCTAACAGGCAGTTCGAGGCGACCGCCGGCAAGGTGCTCATGGGTGCCACGCGCGGACTGCCCAAACTGATCCGCGGCCGTGCCGAACCGGTCCTGGGGCCAGAGACGATCGTCCGCCTCGCCGTCGCCGCCGACCGACTGCTCGAGTAGGCGCGGTCCGCGCAGCAGCTACGGCGCGAGGGACGCCTGCGGGGTGGCTTCGTCGGTCGCCGTTGGGGTCGGTGTCGCGGCGGGTGTCGCAGCTGCGGCGGATTAGCCCGCGGCGGGGACCTGGATGACGGACAGGATGTTGCCGGCCGGATCCTTGAACCAGGCGATCGCTGGGCCGTTCTCGCCGCGGGCGATGCCCTTGGCGTCCTGCTTCATGTCGGGTATGCCGTACTGCTCCATCGCCACGCCCGCGGCGATCAGCGCGTCGACGGTCGCATCGATGTCATCGACCGCCAGGTTGAGACAGGTGTACGTGGCCGGCTGGTGGTCGGTCTTGGGGTAGGCGATGCCCTTCCCGCCGCCGGGCAGGCTGATGTCGAGGATGCCCATCTGGTTGAGGCTCGTCGTCAGCCCGAGCGTCTCGCCGTAGAACTTGTGCGCAGCCTCGAGATCGTCGACCGAGAAACCGGACATCGCGTCGCGGAAATGAATTGGCATTGGCAGTGCTCCTTTCGCTGCGTCAGCGTATAGGAGCCGGCCGGCAACGCTAGCCGGGGCCGTAGTTCATCAGTGGCCGGCTCGCGGCGCAGCGCCAGACGTGGTCGCGCACGAGGCAGCCCTCGTACTGCTGGGCGCCTTCGACCACCTTCCAGCCGCCGAAGGTGAAGCCCCGGATGTTGACGTATTGCCCGTCGTGTTTGATCGAGAAATGGACGTGCGCGCCGGTCGCCGAACCACCACAGCCGGCGGCCTTGGAGGTGTAGCCCAGGAGCTGGCCGCTCTGCACGTGCTGCCCGGCACGGACGTCAATGTTGATCAGGTGGTAGTAGGACGTCTCCCAGCCATTGCCGTGGTAGATCTGGACCCAGTTGGCGCACGGCCGGACGACGGTCCCCGCGGCCACGGCACGGACCGGATACGACTTACCGGGTACGGGCCCTTCGAAGTCGATCGAGCTCCACGGCCGGCCCGCGCCCGTGTTGGAGTGCGGGCCGCCCGTCAGGCGCCAGGCAGTGCCGGCCGCCCAGGGCAGGCCGAACTTGGGCGGCGGCCCAGAGCTTGAAGCGTCGATCGGCTGGACGACCGTGACCGCGAGCGCGAGCGCCGCCACGACGACGGCCCAACGCCTGAACCTGCTTGGCCCGGATCGGCCAGCCCAAAACTGGGACATCAGGTCATTTCCCCCATTCGGGTGGCTGTTCATTTCCTGCTGCACCGCATCCTGCGCCCCGGTGCGCCGCCGCACCACCCGCCGATCGTCCCAAACGCACGTGCCGCTTAGGTCTGGCCCGGTCGTAGCGGAAAGTAATCTGCTGGGTATGGGTAGACGGGTCTCGACACTCTTCGTGGGCGCCGTGCTCGTGCTTGGCTGCGCCTCTGCCACCCCCGTCTTCCCGACCACGCAACCCGCGCCGATCCCCACCCTCAAGCCACCGCCCACGCCAGGACAGCCGACTCTCACGCCTCAGCCCAACACCAGCACGCCGCTTGCGTCAGGCGCGCCGAGTGCGCTGCCGTCGCTGTCGGTCGGTGCCCTCGAGCCCACCGGGTCGCTCACGCTCGCCCAGGTCACGCGCGTGGTCGACGGTGACACGATCCACGTCAACATCAACGGCACGGATTACGCGCTGCGCTACATAGGCATGGACACGCCTGAAACGGTCAATCCCGTCGAGCCGATCCAGCCCGGCGGCCCGGAGGCGTCAGCGGCGAACAAGAACCTGGTCGAGGGCAAGCAGGTCTACCTCGAGAAGGATGTGTCGGAGACCGACCAGTACGGTCGCCTCCTGCGCTATGTCTGGATCCGCAACTTCGCAGGCTGGGTGATGATCGACCAGCAGCTCGTGCTGGAAGGCTGGGCCCGATCAAAGGCGTATCCGCCGGACACCAGATACCAGCCATACCTCGACGCCGCGCAGGCCGCGGCACAGCAGGCGCAGGTCGGCATCTGGGCACCGGGCTTCCTGCCGTCGCCGACGGCCGCGCTGCTGGCCAGCTGCGATCCCTCCTACCCGACCGTGTGCATCCCGCCGCCACCACCCGATCTCGATTGCGCGGATATCCCTTACCGCGACTTCCCGGTCCTGCCGCCCGATCCGCACCATTTCGACGGCGATCACAACGGCTTTGGCTGCGAATTCGTCGCCTCGCCGAGCCCCTGAAACGAGCCAGGTCGACAAGAGCTACGTGGCCCTAGACGCGGGCCACTGCCCCGAATAAGGTTCCCGGACCGGCAAAGCCCAACGCCGACCTGCTGCCCGGTCGCAACCGCCGGATCGAGGGAGACTGCATGGAGGGGACGCGCTTCGGTTCGGCGTTGGCGCGCGCGGCGCTCGCCGTCGTGGCCGTGCTCGCGCTGGCTGCGTGTGCGTCGGACGCGCCAAAGTCGACCCCCTCGCCTGTTCCGACCTATGCGCCGTCCACGGGCGCCGGCCTCTTTCCGACCCTTACACCGGTGACGACCATGCACGCGTCGACGGAGGCATCCATTCCCGATTCGCCGATGACGACATCGGCCATCGCGCTCGACCATCCCAAGCGCGCGTCCTCGGCCCCCGAGGGCGCGATCGTGTTCGGCACGGACGTCACGGCCGACAGCAAGGGCGTCAATCTGGCCGGCGTACGGACGACTTTCGCGGCCGGTCACGTAATCGCCTGGCGCCTGACGTTGACCGCGGCCACGGGCGGAGAAAGCGTGCGCGTCACCCTGACGACCGACGCTCAGACCGAGACGCAGGTGGACAGCTTCGTCGCCCAGGCCGGCTGGGACGTCTACTACGGCAAGTCGCTGCTGACCGTGGCGCCGGGGACGTACGTGCTCCACTACCTGATCGACGGCCACGAAGCTGGCAGTGGCACGTTCAAGATCAAGGGCCCTGACGGGGCGGGCGCGACGCCGACACCCTCCATCGCCTACTGACGGTTACGGTCCGGGCATGGCCGAAGACACGGACCCGGCGATTGACGCCGCGGTGCTCGACTCCCTGGAGCAGGCGATCGGTGACGATCGGGCGTTCCTGCGCGAACTGATCGAGACCTACCTCGAGGACGCTCCGCGGCAGATCGAGATGATGCGCACCGGTCTCGGCCGGGGCGACGTCGAGCAGAGCCATCGCGCGGCGCACACGCTCAAGTCGATCAGTGCCACGGTCGGCGCCACTGCGTTGTCCGCGGCCGCGCGCGAGCTCGAAGCGATGACCCTGGCGGCGACGACGGCCGCCATGGACCTTTCCGACCCGGAGATCGCGGCACTCGTCGACATCATTGCCACGGAGTTTGGCCGTGCCCGCGACGAGCTGAACGCCCTCGTCCCGGCTGACGAGGCCTGATCCTCCGGGGAGAGACTATAAGAGCACTATCATGGCTATATGAGAACCGTAACGGCGCTCGAGGTGAGGCAGAAGTTCGGCCAGCTCATCGACGAGGCGGCCGCCGGCGAGCGGTTGATCATCGAGCGTGGCGGACACCCGATCGCGGCGATCGTGCCTCTCTCGGATGTTCCCGAACTAAACCGTGAGGCGCGCGTCAAGAGGCGCCTCCAGGCGATCGAGGACATAAGGCGGCTCGCGCGCGAGAATCCCGTGCCACTCAAGCCGGGCGAGGCGGCGCAGGTCATTCGCCAGCAGCGTGACGAACGCGCCGAGCACATCTGGCGCGTATTAGAAGAAGCCCGCAAGAGCGGACGGTGAGCTACTTCTACTCGCCGCCGCCAATCGTCGTCGACGCTTCGGCAACGATCGAGATGCTGGTCGACAACGAGAAATGGCTCGCGCTGTTCACGGACTGGGCCTCAAACGACCGGATCCTGCTGGCGCCGGGCGGCTTTCTCCCTGAGCTCGCGAATGCCCTCATGCTGGGCCGGAGCCGTCTCGCGGCAAACGCCGCGGCATCGCGGATCGATCGCGCTTTGGCGTCAGGCATCGAAATTGCCGATCGCGGGTTGGCTGGACTAACGGAGGCGGTGCGCCTCGCGGAGGCCCACCGACTGACCGTGTATGACGCCTTGTATCTGGAGCTCGCCCTCGACGTCGACGCCGAGTTGGCCACCGAAGATCGCACCCTGATGAACGCCGCAACCGCGGAAGGCGTCACCCTGGTCGGCTGATCGCTGCGCCATCAGGACGCTTGGGCGAGGCGCCTTTCGCAGTCAACGCGACCGGCGCCTGCACGAAGTCCGAGTAACGCAACAGCTCCGCGTCGAAAGCTTCCTGCTCGCGCGGAGTGAGTCTCCGGAGCATGGTGGTCTCCACCCGGTAGCCATCGTCGGCGTTGAGTCGGCGCCACAAGCCCGTCACCTGGGTGTCGACAAAGACCGCGTGGTAGAAGGGCGGTCGCTGGAGAACTGCAGGTGTCGTGAGATTCGCGACGTTGATCGGCGTTCGCGGCGATTTGTAGGCCACGACGTACTCGTCGTACGCCTGCATAAGGTGGACCGACGGCGAGTCCGGAGAGTCGGCCGACCCACCGCGGTCGCCCGCCCACCAGAAGCGTTCGCCTGCGACGTCAACCTGTTCGAGCGCGGTGGCGTTGATCGCCAAGCCGCGTTTGGTATCCGCCTGGCTGATGCCCGACCACCACGTGAAGTCGGCGATCGTCGCCGGGCCGTGGCTGGTGAAGTAGCGCAGCGTGAGCGTCGCCAGCGCGTGGTCGCGATCGAACGGCGCGCGGTCCGCGGCGGTCGGCGGCGTGAAGTCGTCGAGCAGCGCGTAGGTTTGCTTCGCGCCGCGCGGGGCGGCGCTCGCGAGGATGCAGCTCATCTCGGCGGCCATGACCATGTACGCGATGCGCTGTCCGTCAGGATGCAGACCGGCGCGCGCGAGCTCTGCCTGTAGCTCCGGCCGCGTCAGCTGTGTGCCGCCCTCGAGCGCACCCGCCATGACCTCGTTGGCCCTGCTGACCTGGTCGTCGTCCAGCTCCAGCCAGCGCATCCGGTGCGCCGACCCGGCCAGGATCCGCGGCGCGGTCAGGCGCATGATCCAGCGAATGTCGGCCGGTGCCACGAAGTGCCACGTCGGCCGCAGGATGTGGGTGCGCAGGATCTCGCCCTGCGCCAGTGCCGCGTCCACGTCCGCGTCGTGCAGGCTGCCGTCCGGCACACGCATGCCCAGCGACCACTTCGCGAGCGAGTATTCCTGCGCTTGGACGCAGCCCAACCACGCGACGACGTCCGCGGCGGTTTTGAGCTTCTCGCCCGTCACGCGCTGGTTGCGCAATCGGAGCCGGGCTACTTCGAGGAGATCAATACCCATGGCCGGCGAAGACTACCGGCAACCCACGCGACCACCGCCTGTCTACCATCGGCGATGTGATCGATTGCCCAAACTGCGGCCATCAGAACCCTGAGGGGTTCAAGTTCTGCGGCAACTGCGCCGCGCCGCTTGTGCCGGCCGCGGCGGCGCGCGAGCAGCGCAAGACAGTCACGGTCCTGTTCTGTGACGTCACCGGCTCAACGTCACTGGGCGAATCCGTGGATCCAGAGGCGCTCCGGGCGCTGCTCGCGCGCTACTTCGAGCGCATGAAGGGCATCGTCGAGGCGCACGGCGGGACGGTGGAGAAGTTCATCGGCGATGCCGTGATGGCCGTTTTCGGCGTGCCCCAGGTACACGAGGACGACGCCCTTCGCGCCGTCCGTGCCGCGATCGAGATGCGCGACGCGCTGCCTGAGCTGGGCATACAGGCGCGCATCGGGATCAATACCGGCGAGGTGGTCACCGGCACTTCCGAGCGGCTGGCAACCGGAGATGCGGTCAATGTTGCGGCGCGGCTGCAGCAGGCGGCCGCGCCGCAGGAGATCCTCATCGGCCAGCACACTTTCGCCCTTGTCGAGGCGGTCATCAACGCGCAGGAAGTCGAGCCGCTGACGCTGAGAGGCAAGGCGCAACCGGTCCTCGCCTACCGACTTGCCGGACTGACGGGCACGCCTGCCAGGCGCGATGAGGCGGCCATGGTCGGCCGCGTAACGGAACTGCGTCGCCTGCGCGACGCGTACAACCAGGCGACGCTTGACCAATCGTGCCAGCTGTTCACCGTGCTGGGCAACGCCGGCGTGGGCAAGTCGCGCCTCATCCACGAGTTCCTCGACGGCCTCGATGACGCCACCGTCGTCACGGGTACGTGCCTGTCCTACGGCGAAGGCATCACCTACTGGCCAGTCATCGACGTCGTTCGCCAGCTGACAGCCACCAGACCCACCATCAAGCTCGACGAGAACTTGGTCAGTCTGCTGGGCGAGGCATCGTTCACGGCACCCTCAGACCAGATCGCATGGGCGTTTCGCAAACTGGTCGAAGACACGGCAAGGGAGCGGCCACTCGTCGTTGTTTTCGACGATCTGCAGTGGGCTGAACCTAAGTTCCTGGACCTGATCGAGCACATAGCCGACCTGTCGCGCGACAGCCCGATCCTGCTGCTATGCATGGCGCGCCCAGACCTGCTCGACCGACGTTCGACGTGGGCCGGCGGCAAGCTCAACGCGACCAACTTGCTGCTCGAACCGCTTTCCGGCCAGGAGTCGGTGGAGATGGTCGGCCGGCTCGCGGGCGGGTTGTCGGACCAGGCAAGCAGGCGAGTGGTTGAGGCTGCCGAGGGTAATCCGCTGTTCGTCGAGGAAATGGTCGCGCTAGTGCGCGCGTCGGGCGACGAGAACGTACGAGTGCCGGCGACGATCCACGCTCTACTTGCCGCGCGTCTCGACCAACTCGACGCGCACGAACGGCAAGTGCTCGAGGGCGGTTCGATCGAGGGGAGATTGTTCCACCGCGACGCGGTCGAGGCGCTCTATCCCGAGGAGAAAGAGGTCGCAGCCAGGCTTACGGCGCTCGTGCGCAAGGATCTGGTCAGGCCGGACAAATCGGAGCTGCCGGGTAGTGACGCGTTCCGTTTCCGACACCTGCTAATTCGCGACGCTGCGTACGACGCGCTCCCAAAGGCAACGAGAGCCGTTCTGCACGAGCGATTCGCGCGCTGGCTGGAGGAGTTCGGGGCGGATGTCCCAGAGATCGACGAGATCCTGGGCTACCACCTCGAGCAGTCGTGTCGCTACAAGACGGAATTAGGCCAGGCGGTAGAACCCGCAGTGGCGACCAGGGCGAGAGACCGCCTGGCCAAGGCTGGCCGCCGAGCGCTGGCACGGGGTGATCAGAACGCTGCCGAGAACCTCCTGCGCCGCGCGGGCGAGCTGCCCCTGGAGATCGACGTCACGATCCAGAACGACGAGACGACGGCGGCGTTCTGGGGCATCGACGGCACGCGCGCGTACGACGTCGCGCAGCGACACCTGGAACTTGCGCTCGCCGCGGGCGACCGAGCGGCCGAGCTTTGCTCGCGCATGCAAATCGAATTCCTGAACACATTCCTGAACCCCGCCGGCGCCGCCGAACGCCTATCCGCGTTGGCCGAGGAGGGCGCCACGCTTTTTGACGCGACTGGAAACCTGCGTGGCATGTACGCGGTCTACCTGGCGCGTGCCCAGGTGGCCAACATGTTGTGCGACGTAGCTGCCGTGCTGGGCAATTTCGAGGCCGCCACGGATGTCTCGCACCGCCTGGGTCTTGGCAACGAATTCATCGCGCCACGGGCCAACTGGCGAATTCCGTCGGCCGAGCCGAATACCAAGTCGCTCGAGTGGTTCGCGACTGAGGCAGCCGGCTATCACGCGGCCGTCGACGAGTGCCGCGCCGAGGCGCAGGCAATGGCCGGCAACTTCGATGAGGCGCGCAAGCTGCTCGACGATGAGCTGCAATTTGCCGAGGCGATGGGCGGCCCCCAGGGGGTCGGAGGCATCCTGGCATTCGAGAAGCCGCGCGTGGCGATCCTCGCCGGAGATTACGACGCGGCCGTGGCAGCAGGCGAGAAAGGCGTTGCACTCTTAGAGGAATCGGGCAATACCAGCATTGCCTCGACGGGAGCCGGCATCCTTGCTCGAGCGCAGTTTTATGCGGGCCACCCAGACATGGCGATGCACTGGGCAGGGCGAGCAGAGGAGTTGGGCGACCCGGAAGACGTGTACACGCATCTGATGCTGTGGCAGGTCATGGGTCTTGTTCTTGCCCAGCACGGTGAGGCCGAGGAGGCCGAAGGCTGGCTGCTGAAGGCAGTCGCGTCGGCCGAATCGACGCACAGCCCGACCCTGCTGGGCGACGCCTACCTGGACATGGGTACGTCGTACCAAATGCTCGGCAAGCGCGAGGACGCAGCCAGCGCTTACCGGCATGCGCTCGCCCAGTACGAGGCGAAAGAGAACGTGGTCATGGCCGAGCGCACGCGACGCAAGATCGCGGAACTTGATGCCTAGGTCGCTCTAGAGTCGCGAGGTGCATCGGCGAGGAGGCCCCGGCGGCGAGCTGATCGTTTCGGCGACGGACCTGGTTGGCTTTCTCGAGTGCGGCCACCTGACGAACCTCGAGATGCAGGCAGTCGCGGGGCTGATCCATAAGCCCGATCAGCGCGAGGATCCTGAGGTCCTGCTCTTGCAGCGCCGCGGCGGCGCGCACGAGCAGCGCTATATCGACGTGCTCGAGGCGCGCGGCCGCGAGGTCGTCCGTGGCGACGACAACTGGGAACACTCGTACGAGGACCGCGCGAGGGCAACGGAAGAGCTGATGCGCTCGGGCGCCGACGTGATCTACCAGGCCACGGTGTTCGACGGGCGCTGGCTCGGCTTCCCGGACTTCCTCATGCGCGTGGGCGCGCCGGGCGTCCTGGGCACCGACCACCACTACGAGGTGGCCGACACCAAGCTCGCCCACATCGCGAAGGCCAGCGCGCTGGTCCAGATCGCGAGCTACGTCGAGCAGATCGAGCGCATCCAGCACGTGCAGCCGGAGAAGGTCTACGTGGTCACGGGCGGCGCGCAGCCGGACGAGCACCCCTTCCGAACGGCCGAGATGATGGCCTACTACCGCCACGCGAAGCAGCGCTTCGAGCGCGCGCTCGCGACGGAGATCGATCCAGACGCGACCTATCCCGATCCGGTCGAGCACTGCGCAGTATGCAAGTGGTACGGCGACTACTGCTGGCGCACGTGGCGCGAGGACGACGCGCTGAACCTCGTCGCCGGCATCGGCCGCGCGCAACGCGAAACGTTGACCGAGCACGACATCAAGACGCGCGCGGCTCTCGCGCAGCTCAACAAGC
>DATCGV010000012.1:0-144993 GCA_036508755.1 Candidatus Limnocylindrales bacterium
CGCGCGGGACCTCGCCGGAAAACTCGTCGGCCGCGCCGCTGCGACCGAACCAGGGCTCTACCAATGTTTGAACTCGTCGCCGTCGTCTTCGTGATCGGCTGCCTCGTTGCGCTCGTCGAGTGGTGGAAGGGACCGGACATCCCGACGAGCTGAACGCGAACTATCCGGCCGCGGGCAGCTCCAGGACGAACTGGCTGCCACGCGGCGCGCGATCCTCGGCGCGCAGGTCGCCACCCATCGAGCGTGCCAGATGGCGCGCCGCGAAGAGGCCTATGCCGGCGCCGCGCGGCGAATCATCGAGGCGTACGAACGGCTCGAATATCCGCTCGCGCCACTCGGTCGGGATGCCCGGACCGTCATCGGTGATCGCGACGAACGCCCGGTCGCCCCTGCGCCAGCCGTAGATGTCGATCGTGCCGTCGAGCGGCGCGTACTTCGAGGCGTTCTCGAGCAGATAGCCGAGCAGCCGGCGCAGCTGGTCGGCATTGGCGAAGGCACGCAACGGCCGGTTTACGAACTCGACCGTCAGCCGGTGGCGACGAAAGATCGGTGCCAGCTCGCGCGCTGCCTCGTCGACTTCGGCGGCCAGGTCGAGGGCGATGACCGGCCCGGAGTCGGAGGTGAGCACGCGCAGGCTGGCCAGGATCGAGTCGACCGTCTGGTCGAGGCGTTCGACCTGCTCGAGCGCGCTGCGCTCCCAGGTTACCGCGTCGACCGCCTCCGGATCGACCGCGTCGCGCCGCCGAGCAGCGCCGCCGAGCAGCTCAACGTACGCGCGCACCACGGCCAGCGGCGTGCGCAGGGCGTGGGTCACGACCGCAACCAGGTTCGCACGCGCCTCGTCGATCGCGCGCAGGCTGTCGAGCTGCGCCTCGGCCTCGCGCTGGAGCCTGTTGCGCTCGACGATGCCCGCGAGCAGCGCGGCGAGCGTCTCGAGGAACTCCACGTCGCGGCGCGTGAAGACGCGCCGGCGGATGGTCTGGACGTTGAGCACGCCGACGACCTCGTCATTCCAGATGAGCGGCACCGAGCACATCGACGTGAAGCGCGGTTCGTCGACACCGCGCACCCAGTGGAAACGCCGGTCGTGGTGGACGTTGATGCTCGTTGCCGGCCGGCGCGCCTGGGCGACCGCGCCGGTGATGCCGACGCCAAGCGCCAGGCGGGCGTGACCAACCTGCTCCGGATCGAGCCCGTTCGTTGCCGCGAGCGTGACGCCTGTGCCGTCGCGATCGAGCAGGTACAACGAGCAGACCTCGGCCTGGGCCGCGGCCGTGGCACGGTCGACGATCGTGCCCATCAGGTCGTCCCACGTCCGTGCGGAGCCCGCGAGCCGCGCGACCTCGGCCAGGAACTCGAGCTCGCGCAGCCGCCGGCCGTCGTCGGTGGAGCGCCGGCGAGTCTGTCCGTTGCCGGCCGGGGCGCTGGAAGTCGGTGTCTTCGACGCCGTCTTTGGTGGCGTGATCAGGGCAGCCTTGGCGTCGCGCCGGGGCTTCCGGGCAGGTAGGGCACGCCGGGCAGGCCCGGCACTCCGCCGGGCAGGATGCCCGACACGTCCTTGGGCAGCAGCGGGCCAAGGATGGCGAGAACCAATGGCACGGTCGTGGTGCGCAGCAGGCCGACGGTGTACGACCCATTGAAGCCGGAGACGAGGCTCTGGAAATAGGTCAGTCCGGGAGTTGAGCCGAGCGACTGCGGACCGGCGAAGTAGGTGTCGAAGATGACCACGAGCGCCGACAGGATCAGCACGCCCTCGATGAAGCCGAAGACTGCACCGAGCGCCCGGTCGAGCTCGCTGGCCAGTCCATTTACGTGCCGGCCCTTGAGCACGGGATAGGCGGCGATATGCAGGATGACCAGGATGATCGGAAAGCCGAACGCGTAGCCAAGCAGGCCCGCATAGTCGGTCGGCATGTTCGGGAAGAAGCCGTGGACAAGGTCGCCGAACGGCCCGCGCAGATACGCGGCGAGCACGAACGAGATGGCCAGGAACAGCAGGCCGGCCAGGCGATGGATCAACCCGGTCCGCCAGCCGCCAAACGTCAAGGCGGCTACAAAGCCAACGAGCACTATGTCCATAGCGCCTCCAGCCACGGCTACGGCTGCGCTGCCGATCTCTCGCGCAGATCATGGCAGATTGGCGCGCCGAGGCCGACTGGTTGCCGGCTCGATTTGATGCCGAGCGCGCGTATGCTCTGCGCCGACAGCCGGAGGACCCACGAGATGACCGACACCTTGACCCGCGGCGCCGCCAACCAGCAGGGCGCGCACATCAACAAGAACGCCTATGCCGAGGCGCAGGATTTCCTGCCCATCAAGGGCATCGACTATGTCGAGTTCTGGGTCGGCAATGCCCGCCAGGCGTCCGCCTACTACCGCGCCCTGTGGGGCTTCACGCCCGTCGCCTATTCGGGCCTTGAGACGAAGGTGCGTGATCGCTCCTCGTACCTGATGGTCGAGAACGACATCCGATTCCTGTTCACCGCGCCGCTGACGCCCGACGGCGAGCTGGCCGAGCACGTCCACCGCCACGGCGACGGCGTCAAGGACATCGCGTTCCTGGTCGACGACGTAGAGAGTGCATGGCGCGAGACGACTTCGCGCGGCGCCGTGTCGGTCATTGAGCCGACCGAGTTCGACGGCGGTGAGGACGGCGTGTTGCGCAAGTCGGCCGTGCGCACATACGGCGAGGTCATCCACTCGTTCGTCGACCGCGACGACTACCACGGCGTGTTCATGCCCGGCTACCGGCGGATCAAGAAGCCCGCCGCGGCCGCGACAGGGCTGTCGCTGCTCGAGATCGACCACTGCGTAGGCAACGTCGAGCTGGGCGACATGAACAAGTACGTCGACTACTACCGCGACGTGTTCGGCTTCTCGCAGCTCATTCACTACGACGACAAGGTCATCCACACCGACTACTCGGCCCTGATGAGCAAGGTGATGACCAACGGCAACGGCCGGATCAAGTTCCCGATCAACGAGCCTGCTTCGGGCAAGAAGAAGTCGCAGATCCAGGAGTTCCTGGACTGGTACCTCGACTCAGGCACGCAGCACGTGGCGCTGCGCACGGAGGACATCGTCGCGACGGTCCGCCAGCTGCGCGACAACGGTGTCGAGTTCCTGGGCATGCCGCACGAGTACTACGCGGCGCTGCCGGAGCGTGTCGGCGACGTGGGCGTGCCCATGGACACGCTCGAGGAGCTGGGCATCGAAGCCGACCGGGACGAAGAGGGTTATCTGCTCCAGATCTTCACCCGCCCGGTCCAGGACCGGCCCACGTTCTTCTTCGAGATCATCGAGCGCCACGGCTCGCGCGGCTTCGGCGTGGGCAACTTCAAGGCGCTGTTCGAGGCGATCGAGCGCGAGCAGGCGAAGCGCGGCAACCTCTAGGGCCGTGGCTGCGACAAGCCGGGATCGCCGGCGCGAGTTGCGCGATAGCTATGAGCGCGGCCCGCGGCGCGCCGGCGTCTACGCGATCAGAAACCGCGACACCGGCCGGATGCTGATCGCATCCACGACCGACCTGGAGAGCGCGCGAAACCGCTTCGAGTTCGGCTTGTCTACGGGCTCAGTCGGCGCGCTCGATCAACGGCTCGCACGAGAAGCGCGCCGGTTGGGAGTCACGGCGTTCGAGTTCACCGTCCTCGATGAGCTACCAATCGAGCCGGACGCCGACCAGAAGGGGGTCGAGGACGACCTTGGTCAGTTAGGGGAACTGTGGCGGGCCAAGCTGGCCGACACGCCGCAGTACTGACCAGGTCACGGTCAGGCCGCCAGCCTGACCTCGTTGGCGCGCTCGAGAACTACGACCGGGATGATGCGCGTCGTCTTGAGCTCGTACTCGGCGAAGCCGGGCATGATCGCGGCTTGGGCGTTGAAAAGCCGATCGCGCTCGGGACCGCTCGGGATCGGAGTGGCGCTCACGTGGAATCTCTGCCTGCCCACCTCGACATCCGCCTCGCCGTTCGCCAGGAGGTTGTGGTACCAGGCCGGATTTGAGGGCGCTCCGCCCTTCGATGCGATCACGACGTAGCGATCGCCGTCGCGCGTGTAGGCAAGCGGTGTAGTGTGCGCTCGGCCCGACTTGGCGCCGCGCGTCGTCAGCAGCAGCAGCCGATCGCCAAAGTTGGGGATTCCCACGCCGCCCTTGGCCCTGAACTCGTCGATTATCTTTGTGTTCCAGTCGTTCATAGCAATACAATACAGCAGTGTATGGAAACTGACCAGAACAGCTCCCCGATAACCGATGGCGCGCCGACGACAGGCTCCCCTGCCTGCGCCGCACGTAGCGGGCGAAAGCGCGATTCCACGATTGACGCGCGCATCCTGAGCGCGGCGCGTCGCCAGCTCGCGTGCATGGGCTATGAAGGCATGTCCCTCGCATCGGTCGCCGAAGAGGCGTGCACGACGCGTCAGGCGCTCTACCGGCGCTGGCAGGGCAAGGCTTCGCTGGCCGCCGATGCGATCGGGGGCGGGATGGAGCTCGTGGCCCTGTGCGTGAGCGATGACCCGCGCTCGGATCTCGAGCAGGAGCTCGCGGCTTTTGAACGCCAGATGGCCGCGCCCGAACACCGCTCCCTGGCCGGGACGATGCTCCAGGATGCCACCGACGCGGGATCGCGCGCCGAATACAGCCGGCGGGTGATCGGCCCGCGGCTCGCGCGGATGCGCGTGATCCTCGAGCATGCGCGCGACCTGGGGCTGCTCGACGAGACGGCCGACATCGAGGTCGCGATCACCCTTCCCACGGGAGCCTGGTACGAGCGCGAGCTGGCCGGTTTCGCCGCGCCGGCCGAATGGCCGGCGCGGACTGCGGCCCTGATCTGGCGCGCGCTTGGCGGCCGCGCCGCCGACCAGGCGGTCTAGGCCGGCACAATCTCCCAGCGCACGCCGAGCAGCTCGGCTGATCTCGGTTCGGCGGGCCCGGCGGCGCGGATGACGATCGTCGCCGAAGCGCCGCTCCGCGCCGCGAGTAGGCGCAACGTCTGCGAACCCACTGACGCGTCTCTGGCACCGGCGCCGGCGAGCGACGGCCGGAACTGCACGCCCAGCGCGCGCAACACACGCAGGCTCGTTCTGCCCGGCGAGTCAACGCCCAGCTCAACGCGAGCGAGCCGCGCAGTGCCACCGACCGAATGTGCCTCTGACGCCCGCGCCGCTCGATCCGAGGCGCGCCACTCGGCGCTGGTTGCGTCGTGCTCGATCAGGAACGTCAGCCCAAGGTCAGGGTCGGGCTCAGGCAGCCGCCCGATACTCCACCTGGCGACGTCGCCATCCGGCCGCACGCGCTCGCCCGGGACCGGATCTGAGATAGGTGAGCCGCGGGACCGAAGCAAATGGACATCTGCGTCCAGATCGGACGACGCGAACACCACTCCGGCCAAGCCTGCCGGTGAGCCGGAGAGCACGCGCAGCAAGTGCCTGCCCCACCAGGACTCGGCCGCCAACGCCGCGTCGAACACGCCCATCAGCTCGACGTAGCTGTCGCCCAGCCAGATCAGTCGGTTGTGGGTCCCGTGCGCGTCATGCCGGCCGCCGGCTCCCGCGCGGAGCCCGACCTTCGCCTCGACTTCGGCCGCAGCCGCGTCGACGTCAGCGACGCCCAGGATGACGTGATCGATTCCAGTCAGCACGGCCGACAGTATGAGTTCGTAGACTCAGGCGCGATGAAGATTGCCCACGCACGGGAACTGCACGCGCCCGCCGGCGCATCGTTCAGGCTCTTTGCCGCGCTTGATGGGGCGGGCGCGCAGTGGCTGGACCTGGAGGTCGCGCGGCGCAGGGCCGTCCGCACGGACGAGCGCCTCAGCCACAACTCGGTCCTGTTCCGTCAGCCGCTGTCGACGCTCGACGAGCATCTCGCGCGCGGCCTGCGCGTCGAGGCGCTGGCCGAGCTGATCGAGCGCTTTGAGCCGGCGGGTGGCGCGGACGACGATGACGCCGTCTGGCCGGCGGCCGACCTTGCCTTCGGGCCACCGATCCTGCGCCCGACAAGCCTGCGCGACTTCTACGCGTTCGAGCAGCACGTCGCGACGATGTGGCGGCGGCGCGAGATGCCGATCCCCGAGGCGTGGTACCGGCTGCCCGTCTTCTACTTCTCGAACGTGTCCGAGATCCGCGGCCCGACAGACCCGGTCTGGGCGCCGCGCGGCTCGAACGAGCTCGACTACGAGCTCGAGATCGCGGCCCTGATCGATACGCCGGCGAAGAACCTGTCGGCCGAGCGCGGCGAGGAGGCGATCGGCGGCTATTTCGTGATGAACGACTGGTCGGCGCGCGACCTGCAGCGCGAGGAAACGACCGTTCGCCTGGGACCGGCCAAGGGCAAGGACTTCGCAACGACGCTCGGGCCGTACCTGATTACGCCGGATGAGCTGACGAGCGCTCGGAGCGGCAAGGGCTATGACCTGGCCGCGACGGCAACGGTCAACGGCGAGACGCTCTCACGTGGCAGCTGGAGCGCGATCCATTTCAGCTTCGGCGACATGGTCGAGCGCGCCTCGGCGGATGTCCGTCTCGTGGCGGGTGATGTGCTCGGCTCGGGCACCGTCGGCGGCTGCTGCCTGCTCGAGATCAAGGACGAGTCGGGCTTCGGGCGCTACCTCCAGCCTGGCGACAGCGTCAGCCTGGAGGTCGACCGGCTGGGCTTGCTCACCTCGCCCATCGTCGGGCGCCCTCAATAGACTGGCGCGGGAGGCTGCACTGAAATGTTCTACGTAAGCCGCGGCAACATTCCCCACAAGCGCCACACGCAGCACCGCGCGCCGGACGGGTCGCTGTACGCCGAGGAGCTCTTCGGCATGGAGGGCTTCACCGGCCGCTCGTCACTGCTCTACCACATCGTTCCACCGACGCGGACGCACAGGATCGAGCGCGTGCGCGAGCTGCGCAACGAGGCAATGGACGACGGCATCCACCGCCATCGGCTGGTCAAGACGGGCGGCCTGGCGCTGGGCGGCAACATCATCGAAGGCCGCGTGCCGCTGTTCTTCAACAGCGACGTACTCATGGGCGTCGTGCGACCCACCGAAGGCCTGCCAGCGAACACCTTCTATCGCGACTCTCAGGGCGACGAGATGCTCTTCGTGCACGAGGGCACGGGCGTATTCGAGAGCAACTTCGGGCCGATGAAGTACGGCCCGGGCGACTACGTCGTCATCCCCATCGGCACGACCTGGCGCCTCAACCAGGACGTGGGCGTGGACCACCGCATTCTGTACGTCGAGTCGCCCACGGAGATCGTCCCGCCCAAGCGCTATCGCAACGAGTGGGGCCAGTTGCTCGAGCACTCACCGTACTCAGATCGCGACATCCGCGTCCCAGACGAGGCGCCGGCACACGAGGAGAGCGGCGATTTCGTGACCTGGGTACTGGCGCGCGACAAGCTGACCGCCTACTACTTCCACCACCACCCGCTCGATGTGGTCGGCTGGGACGGCTACCTGTACCCGTTCATCTTCAACATCGGCGACTTCGAGCCAATCACCGGGCGCATCCATCAGCCGCCGCCGGTGCATCAGACCTTCGCCGGCCGGAACTACGTCGTGTGCTCGTTCGTACCGCGCAAGTTCGACTACCACCCGCTGGCCATCCCCGCGCCGTACAACCACTCGAACATCAACTCGGACGAGGTCATCTACTACGTGGCGGGCAACTTCATGAGCCGGCGCGGGGTCGAGACCTCTTCGTTCACGCTTCATCCCGCAGGCATCCCGCACGGCCCGCATCCGGGCACGGTCGAAGCATCGATCGGCAAGGAGGGCACGGAGGAGCTGGCGGTCATGATCGACACCTTCCACCCGCTCAACCTGACGCGCGCCGCGACGCGGCTCGAGGATGAGTCATACCCATATTCATGGCTGCCGGCCGACGATGCCCCAGCCGAGGCACGCGAGCTGAGTGAGCGAGGACCGGAGGCATTCCCCGACTGATGGACGACAACAAAGCGCTCATGGACCGACTCGACGCGGTCGAACAACGCCTCGCCGCGCACTCCCGCGCCGCGCACACCGACGCACTGACCGACCCTGACGAAGGCGGTACCGAGCGCTGGGAGCAGGGCCAGGTATGGGCCCACATCGCCGAGTTCGTGCCCTACTGGAACGAGCAGCTGCGCATGGTGGTCAGCGAGTACCGCGGCACGCATGTGCCTTTCGGGCGGTCGCGCACGGATCCGAGTCGCCTCGGCCCGATCGAGGAGAACAAGGATGAGCCGATCGCCGACCAGATGGGCGCGACGCACGCTGCGCTGAGCGTGCTCGAGGACTACCTGGGCGGACTCTCCGCATCCGACTGGTTGGCCGTAGGCATGCATCCCGCGCGTGGCGCGATGGACGCGCGCCAGATCGTCGGCTTCTTCGTCGTCGACCACCTGGAGGAGCACGCCGACCAGCTCGACAAGCTGGGATGAAGCTGCGCGTGCTCGTCGAGCACGGCGACAAGCGCTTCTTTGCCACGGCCGTCGACTGGCCCGGCTGGTCGCGCAGCGGCAGGACGCGCGACGAGGCACTCGCGCGCCTCGTTGAGTATGGCCAGCGCTACCGGCACAGCCTGGGCGCGGCTGCGGCGGCCCTGCACTTGCCTGAGTCCGTGGCTGACCTGAGCGTCGTCGAGGACGTCAGCGGCGACATGAACGTTGACTTCGGCGTGCCGCACACGATCGTCGAGTTTGACCGTGATCCGCTGACGGCACAGGAGCTCAAACGGCAGATCGATCTGCTGACCGCGGCGTGGCAGGCGTTCGAGGAGGCCGCCGCGCAGGCGAGAGGCAAGGAACTGGCACCGGGCCCGCGCGGCGGCGGCCGCGGCCTGGACAAGATCGTCGATCACGTCGCTGAAGCCGACCGTCTGTACATCGGCGCGCTGGGCGCCCAGGCGCCGCCGAGCGGTGACTGGCTACGGACCCGCGTCGCGTTCGTCGACGCGCTGGAGGCCAAGCTCCGTGGCGACCTACCAGAGCGAGGGCCTCGCGGCGGCGAGCGCTGGCCCGCGCGCTACGCCGTCCGTCGCTCGGCGTGGCACGCGCTCGACCATGCCTGGGAGATCGAGGACCGAAGCAGCTGACGGGTCAGATCCAGTGCCGCCAGCGGTTCACATCAAGCTCGATGAGCTCATCCGGGCGCAGGACCGGAAGGCGGCCTGAATCAGCGTTTTTTGCCGCGGCCCTCGCGCAGGACGCTGAAGAACATGAACAGCACATTCTGCGGGCGCTCGGCGAGGCGCCGCATGTAGTACGGGTACCACTCCGTGCCATAAGGGACGTAGACGCGCACGGTCCAGCCCTCGGTAACGAGGCGCTCATGCAGGTCGCGGCGCACGCCGTAGAGCATCTGGAACTCGAACCGATCCGGACTTATCCCGTTCTCGCGCACGAAGGCGATCGCCTCGTCGATCAGACGTTCGTCGTGGCTCGCAATCGCCGGATACCGTCCCTCCTCGAGCAGGCGCTTCATCAGCGTGCTGTAGCTCTCGTCGACCTCGTCCTTGGTCGTGAAGGCGACCGTGCCCGGCTCGTCGTACGCGCCCTTGCACAGCCGGACCCTGACCTCCTCTGAGATGAGCTGGTCGATGTCTGCCGACGATCGGCGCAGGTAAGACTGAATGACCGCGCCAACATCGGGATAGTCGGCGTGCAACGCCCGGGCAATGGCGAGGGTCTTGTCGGTCTTGGTGTGGTCCTCCATGTCGACGCGCACGAAGGCACCGATCTGGCGCGCGCGGGTGACCACGCGACGCACGTTCTGGAGGCAGAAGTCGGGGTCTATCTCGAGCCCCATCGCGGTCAGCTTGAGCGAGACATTGGCCTCGAGTCCGCGCTCGGCCAGGGCATCGAGCGTGGCGATGTAGCGGTCCGCGGCGGCGACGGCCTGCTCGCGCGAGGTGACCGACTCACCCAGCACGTCGACCGTCCAGCGCATGCCCTGCTCGCGCAGTCCCTCGAGGACGGTCAGCGCGTCGTCGAGGTTGTCCCCGGCAACGAAGCGGCGGACCATGCGCCGCGTGATCGGGATCGCGGTCGCGATGCGGCCGAGCGAGCGGCGGTGCGAGGCCCACAGGAAGAAGGCACGCGAGATCTTCGCGGGCAGCTGGCCGGGATGGCCGCGCGCGGCACGTTGATGGGCCTCAGCCTCGCGCCGCCGCGCGACTTCCGCGTGGATCGTATCGGCCGGGATCACGCCATCGAGGTGGCCGTCAGGTTGCGGGTACAGCCGGCAACCCAGGTTGATGGGCAGCTCCGCCGGAGGCCGCACCACGTCGATGCCATCGATGCGCAACGTCGGCGAGCCGTGAAATCCAAGACCGGCAGCGTCGTCCAGATCGCCGACGTAGACGTGCTCGATGGCCGGGCTGTGGCCGTTATCGGCCAGCGCGGCGCGAGCGATCTCCTCGGCCCGCTCGGCATGCGGGCAATCGGGGGTGGTCAGCAGCTCGACGCGCACGGTTCGCCGAGTATGCCGCCGAACGGAGATCGAGGTCGAGGGCCGAACGTCACTGCGCGAGCGTTCTCACGTCCCCGACAGGCAGCCGATGACCTGGTCGGGCAAACCAGGCTCGCCGCTGTCGCCCGCACCGGTGACGAAGTCGTATGGCACTCCGGCCCACTCACCGGGCAGGCCCAGGTATGCCTGGGGCGGTCCGTCGCCGGTGAAGCCGGTCCAGTCGGGCGATTGGTAGCCCTTGCTCGTGTAAGGCGCGACGGCGCTGATGCCACGAATGAGCTCGGTGCGCTGCTCGAGCAGCCACCGCCCGGCAAAGGCTGGCTCGCTGCCGAGCGAGCCGCGAACGTACCAGTAGTCGACGACGTCATAGTGCGGATCGAGTATCCACGGCACGTCCGGACCGGTGAAGTAGCGCATCTCGGCGACATTCCAGCCGCCGGTAACGGCCATTTGATCGTTCATCATCAACAGCGCGAGCTGATATTCCGCTGCGGCCGGGTCGGGCGAGATCCAGCCGTTGATGCAGCCCGTGGACGGTGTCGCCGAGGTCGGCTTCGGGGTGGCGGTCGCAGGCGCCGCTGTCACTGGTGTGCCGGTCGGGATCGGCTCGATCGGAGTCGCTGACGGCGGCGCAGTCGGTGACGGCGTCCGCGCCGGTGGCTTCGCAGTCGGGAGCGTCGCCGTCGGTGGCGCTGGAGTCGGCGTGGCCAGCTGGAGCGACGACAGGTCGGTCACCGGGATGCTGGCCGACGGCGACGGTTGCGGGCTCGCCCGGCAGGCCGCGGCCAGCAGCGCAAGGCAGGCCAAGAGTGAGAGAGCGCCACGCATCTTCGGCATGATATGTGCGCCTTAGTGGTCGGCGAGCGGCGCCGTGTCTGACTCCAGGTTGCGACCCAGCTCTTCCGTCCGCCGGTACGCCGCCCAGACCGCTTCCGACAGGACGGTCCGCAACCTGCCCGACTCGAGCTCGTGCAGCGCTGCGGCGCTCGTGCCGCCCGGCGAGGTGACCATGTTCCGGAGCTGCGCCGGGTGAAGGCCGCTCGACTTGGCAAAGAGCGTGCTGCCCTCGAGCGTCTCGATCACCAGGTCATGCGCGATGTGGCGCGGGAAGCCGAGGTGAACCGCGGCGTCGATGAGCGCTTCCATGACGAGAAAGACGTACGTCGGACCTGTCCCGCTGACGGCCGTCGCCATGGCCACGAGCTTTTCGTCGTCTACTTCGAGCTGCGCGCCCAGCGCGCCGACCAGGACGCGCGCCTGCTCGCGCTGGGCGTCCGTGACCTGCGGCGTGGCGTACCAGACGGTCATGCCCCGGCCCAGCTGCGCGGGCGTGTTGGGCATGCTGCGCACGATCTGGCCGTGGCCCAGCGCGTTGGCCAGCGCAGTCGTCGTGGCACCGGCGATGACGCTGATCAGCAGCTGGCCTTCGCGCAGCTGGCCGTGCAGCTCGCGACCGACGCGGACCAGCATCTGGGGCTTTATCGCGAGTACGACGATGTCTGCCCTGGCCACGGCCGCCGAGTTGTCATCGACCGTCGCGACGCCGTAGGTCGCCGACAGCACCTGCCGGCGCTCGGCGCGCGGATGGCTGGCGACGAGCTGCTCCGGCCCGACGAGGCTGCCGCGCAGCAGCCCGGCGATCATGGCCTCGGCCATGACGCCCGAGCCGACGGTGGCGATCCTGAGACCGGAAAGAGGCATGGGCGCGAGTCTAGCGACCGGTCCGTGTTGGGCTGACCGAGGCGCTACTCGCTTTTCGAGTGATCGGTCCGGCGGACGTCGACGACGAGGCTTGGCCCACTGCAGCGCCTCCCGTTGGCGGCGCTTTTCGAGCTGCTACGGCCGCGTCGACCGCGCCAGGACCGCTGGCATCGCTGGCATCGGCGCCGTCAGATCGATTCGCGAGCCGTCGGCGGACGAATGACTCGATCAGCGAGTAGCTGAGCCGAGCAGGAAGAAGCGCGGCGTGGTCTCGACCCGTGTGTTCTGGAACCCGGCGCCGGCAAGGGCACGCTCGAGCTCAGCAGGCTCGTAGTAGATCTTCGGGATCACGAACTCCCGACCATCGGCCAGCCGCCTCAGCGACGTGTCGTCCGCCGGCGTGGGGTGGTTGGAGGCGCCCGACTCGGGGTCCCGTCGAGAGTCGATGAACGCGAGGATGCCACCCGGCTTCAGCCAGCGCATGCAGATGCCGAGGAACTCGCCGAGACGGGCGCGCGGCACGTGGCTCAGCCAGAAACCCATGAACAGGTCGTCGACCTGGCAGTCGGGCTCGGCCCAGGCGTCGCGTACGGCCGTAGATGCAGTCAGGCGCGCGGCCGCCAGACGGTCCGCGGCGATCGCGAGCGGCTCGTCGTTCGCGTCGTAGATCCACAGGTCGCCCATGCTCGCGAGCACGACCGACCACCAGCCGGTGCCCGCCGCGAGCTCCACAACCTGCCCACCGATGGAAAGCGTTCGGAGCCAGTTTGTCGCCTGGCGCAGCTCGGCCGCCCACTGCCTGTCCGCGTCCGCTCCATGGCTGTATCGACCGCGGCGCAGGTACCAGTCGTCGTATTCGGGCGCCCGTGCTGCGTAGTAGTCGCGCAGCGCCTGGTCGTCGGTCATGCTGTCGCCCGGCCCAGGACGAAGAAGCGCGACGTCTTCGTCACCTCAGCCGACGCAAATCCCGCGGCGAGCAGCGCTGGTTGAAGCTCGCCCGGCTCGTAGAACACCTTGATGATCCGGAACTGGCGCCCATCGTTCAGCTGCCGCGGCTGCTGCTCATCGTCGGTCTGTTCGTAGTCCGGATGACCAGCCTCGTCGACGAACGCGAACAGTCCGCCGGGTTTGAGCCAGCGATGGACGATCGCTAGGAAGTCCCGCAGGCGCTGTCGACGTACGTGGCTCAGCCAGCCACCGCAGAAGACGACGTCGACCTGGCGATCGGGCTCGGCCCACGCATCACGGATGTGGATGTGTGCGCGCAGGCCGTGCGCCAGCAACCGGTCGCGCGCTCGCGTCAGCACTTCGTCCGAAACGTCGTAGAGCGAGAGCTCGCCCTTCTGGGCGAGCAGCGGCGACCACCAACCGGTGCCCGCGGCGAGCTCGACGATCTCGCCGCTGATCGGCAGGTCGTCGAGCCACAGCGTGGCCGCGTCGAGGTCCGCCTGGAAGACCGCTTGCTCGAGCGGCGGACGCCCCGCGGCGCTGTAGAACTCGTCGTACTCGGGCGCGCGGGCGGCGTAGTAGTCCCTGAGCGCCTGGCTTTCGGCTGCGCTTGTATCCGCCGCCTGGGTGCGACGGCGCAGCCCCTCGCGCAGTCGGAAGCGCAGGAACTCGTTGTCCTGCGCGCGGCCGACGCAGTCGGGGCACAGCTGGGCCCAGCCCTCGAGGTCGTTTAGGGTCCGAGTCGTGTGCCGCCGGCCGCACCACAGGCAGGCGAACGAGGCGTGGAAGCCGGCACGCGCCGGCACATCCGTCAAGGCGCGGCAACCCTGACGAACGAGTTCTCGGGCACTTCGTCGCTGAACGCGCCGGGGTCGAAGAGCTCGGCGAGCAGGGCAATGCCGTCGAGCACGCGCGGGCCGGGGCGGCTGAAGTAGGCGGAGCCGTTGAGCGCAAAGACCTGACCGGCGCGGACTGCCGGAAGGTCGTCGACCCACGCCGGGCGAGCCGCGTGCCCGGCATGCCACTCCTGCGCGGTCTGCGGCGCGTCATAGCCGCAGGGCATGAGCAGGAGCATCTCCGGGTCGACGTCGCGCACGCTTTCCCAGGTCGTCTCGAGTGCCGGCTGGCCGGCACTGCCGAGGAGGTCCCAGCCACCGGCGCGACGGACCTGCTCAGGCACCCAGTGACCCGAGGCGAATGGCGGGTCCAGCCATTCCAGCGCGACGACACGGCGCGGTGGGAAGCCGGCCAGGCGGCGCTCCAGGACGCCGTTCTCGATGCGCGCCAGCCGCTCGCGCAGGATCTCGATCAGACCGACCGCCTCGTCCTCTGCCTCGGCCATCGCGCCCACGGTCGAGATGGAGTTCAGGATGCCCTCGATGCTCGTCGGCTCGAGGCTGACGATCTCGCTCTGCATGCCCGCCTCGCGCACGGCTTGCGCGATGTCGCGGTAGCTGACCGCGCAGACCGTGCACAGCTCCTGGGTCAGGATCAGGTCGGGGTCCGCCGCCGCGAGGGCTTCGATGTCCAGCCGGTAGATCGACTCGCCGCCGTGGACCGACGCCGCGACCCGGTCGTTGATCTCGCGGCTGGTGGCGCCCGCCACCGCGCCAACGTCAGAGGTCAGAATGGGAATGTCGAGCGCTTCGGGCGGGTAGTCACACTCGTGTGTTCGACCGACCAACTCGTCGCCCAGGCCAAGCGCGAAGCAGATCTCAGTGGCAGATGGCAAGAGGGAAACAATGCGCACGCCCCGAGGATAGGCCGTCCGTCACTTGGCCCGTTGCACCGACGACGGCTAGGCTGACGTCATGACCACAGCTTCGGCGCCCGGGCCCGCGGTGGTGGTCGACTCCGTGACGAAGACCTTCGGCTCGACCGACGTCGTCAGCGAGCTCTCGTTCGATGTCCGGCCGCACGAGATCCTTGGTTTTCTTGGACCCAACGGCGCCGGCAAGACAACGACGATGCGCATGATCCTCGACATCATCCGGCCCGACAGCGGCGCGATCAGCGTCTTCGGCCAGCCGGCGGGAGTCCAGCACCAGGGCCGCGTCGGGTATCTGCCAGAGGATCGCGGCCTGTACCGCGATGTCCCGATCGTCGACACGCTCGCCTATTTCGGCGCGCTGCGTGGCCTGTCGACGAGTGAGGCACGCAAGCGCGCAACAAGGCTTCTGACCGAGGTCGGGCTGGGCGACTCGCTGACCAAGAAGGGCGCCGAGCTGTCGCGCGGCATGCACCAGAAGGCGCAGCTGGTGGCGACGATCATCAACGACCCGGACCTGCTCATCGTCGACGAGCCGTTCCAGGGGCTGGATCCCGTCAATGCTCAAATGCTCAAGGAGCTTCTGCTCGCGCAGCGCGATCGTGGCGCGGCCGTGGTCATGAGCACTCACGACATGGAGGACGCACAGCTGCTGTGCGACCGGATCGTGCTCATCGACGAGGGCAAGCGGCTGTTGTACGGCCGCGTCGACGACGTCCGCCACGCGTTCAGTGACGGCGCGGTCGAGGTCGTCGGCAAGAACCTGCCGACTGAAGCGGGCGCACTTGCGGCCGCCAGCCATTCCACCGCTTACGACGGGTCCGTGCGCTACTTGCTGCGTGACGGCCAGACTGCCCAGGACCTGTTCCGCGAACTGGCCGCGACGCCCGCTGAGATCGAACGTTTCGCGGTCGAGGCGCCCAATCTCGCCGAGATCTTCGTCCGTGTCGTGGCCGGCGACTCGCGCCGCGAGAGCGTGGCATGAACGCTGAGTTTCTCCGCCTCGTCGGGCTCGTCGCGCGGCGTGACTATCTGCGCACCGTGCGCCGCCGTGGCTTCGTCGCGGGCACGCTTCTCCTGCCGCTGGCTATGGGCCTCATCTTCGCCATCCAGAGTCTCAGCTCGTCCTCGTTCGAATCGACCAGCGGTCCGGTCGTGGTCGTCGACGAATCCGCGATTCCGCTCGCGGTCGAGACGCAGGTCGCGCCCGATGTCGTCGTGGTCTCGCGCGCATTGGCTGACCAGCGACTCGCTGACAGCACGATCTCCGAGTACTACCTCGTGCCTGCGACCTGGCCGGCTCAGTCCACGGTGCTCGTGGTCCAGTCGAGCCAGCCGGCAGGTTCGCGATCCGGCCTGGCCTTCGCGCGCAACGCCGCCGCGCAGAGCGAGGTCGATACCGTGCTGCGCCTGTCGCTCGTGCGCGCCTCGGGCGTGCCCGACAGTGTCCTTGCCCAGCTCGTCACGCCGGTCAACTACCAGACCGTGAACGGCACCGGCGGAGCCACGAGCGACGCCGAGATCATCAGCTCCTTCCTGGTGCCCTACGCCTTCACGCTGATCTTCATGCTCAGCATCTTCATCACCAGCGGCTATCTCCTCCAGTCGGTGACCGAGGAGAAAGAGAACCGTGTGGTCGAGATCCTGCTCAGCTCGATCCCGGCACTGCCGTTGATGGCGGGCAAGGTCCTGGGCCTTGGTTTGGCAGGGCTTACACAGGTCGCGATCTGGGTCACGACGGCGCTCGTCGCGCTGCCGATCATCAACAGCCAGCTCTCGTTGAGCATCGTGGTGGCGCCGATCACGCTCGTGATCGCGGTCGTCTTCTTCGCCCTTGGCTACATGGGCTACGGCGCGATCTATGCCGCGGTCGGCGCCCTGTCACCCGGCGCGCGCGAGGCTCAGCAGTACGCGAGCGTCTTCGGCATCATCGCCGTCATTCCAATCGTGCTCCTGCCGGTCTTCCTGACCGACCCGGGCGCGCCGCTCGTGATCGCGCTGTGCCTCATTCCGCTCACGGCACCCGCGGCAATGCTCGCCCTGCTCTCGTCGTCGGCTTCACCGCCGTGGCTGCTACTCGGCCTTTCGTTCGCGTCGCAGCTCCTGTTCGTCATCGTCGCCACGATCGCCACGGGCAGGATCTTCCGCGCGACGCTGTTGCTTTACGGGGTCAGGCCAAGCCTGCGCCGAATCGCCGGCGCGGTGCTCGCGCGCTCGTAATCAGGCCGGCGGCTTCCACTCGTCGAGCGTCTGGCGGGCCGAGTCCTTGTCCTTGAACCAGCGCGCATTGAGCTCGGTGTACTGCGCCCATTCGGCCGGCAGTGAGTCCTCGGGAAAGATCGCGTTGACCGGGCACTCAGGCTCGCACGCGCCGCAGTCGATGCACTCGTCAGGGTCGATGAACAGCATGCGATCCGTTCCCTGATCGAAGTGGATGCAGTCCACCGGGCAGACCGCCACGCACGATTGGTCGATGACGTCGATGCACGGCTCGGCAATCACATACGTCATCCGGGTCTTCTCCTGTGTGGGTGGGAGCGCAATCTTAGCGGCTGTCCGACACCGGGTACGGGTTTCAGCGGACCAGCACGACCTGTCCGACCATGCCCGCCTCCTCGTGGCCGGGCAGATGACAGATGAGCTCCAGCTGCCCGTCAGTCGGCACGTGGTAAACCACCGTCGTCGATGCTCCTGACGGAAGCTCGATACGCAGGCCGCCGACCGACGGATCGACGCTCGCCGGCGGTGAGGTGGCGAAGGCAGCCGGCGGTGTCGCGGCCGCGTCCGCTGCTGCCCATGCCTGCTGTACGGCCGCATCACCCAGGACAAGCTCGTGGTCGATCATGCCCGCGTTGAACACGGTCAGCCGAACGGTTTCGCCCGGGAAGAGATAGAGCGGCGTCGGGTCGAAGTGGTAGTCGCGCATGATGACGCTGACGTCGCGCGGCTGCGCTTCAGTGCCGGCGACCATCGACGGCGCTGGCGTCGGCGCGGGCGCACCGGCAAGCGCGGCGCCGAGCAGCACCAGGCTGACGATGAGCGTCGCGCCGACGATGAGCACCACTACTGGGCCGCGCGAGACGCGTCGCGAGCTATTCAGTTCCAAGAGCCCGCGCTGAGATTCCGGCACGCCTCCAATCTAGGCGGCGACGCATCGAGGCGCTGGCGCTACCAGCGGAAGGGAAGGTCCAGCGGTTGGACGACGGCGTCTGTCGCGAGGGTGCCGGTCATGCCGAGTGCGAGTGCGATAGCGAGAACGACGAGGCTCAATCCGGCGATCGCGATGGCTGGCGTGAACAGCTGGACTGGCCGGAAGCTGGGCAACGATACGGCGCGCATGGCTCTCCATTCCTCTCACCTGGGCGGCGGTACGGACGCGGGGTTGGTCCTGCCCGGTGCCGCGGAAGGTTAGGAATGGGCGCTTAGCGCGCCGTTACGAGTGACTTAGCGAACGCTTATTTGCGTGTGGTGGATAACCCTGGGCGACGAGCCCCGGACCGAGTCCTACCGACGACTCTCGAAGCAATCGCTGCAATAGACGGGCTTGGCGCCGGACGGCCGGAACGGCACGCTTGCCGTCTTGCCGCAGTTCGCGCATACGGCCTCGAACATCTCGCGCTGCCGACGTTCGCCGCCGCCGGACGAATAGCCACCGCTCGAGTAGCCGCCGCCGGATTGCCCGCCCGAGTAACTGTCGCCGCCATAGCCGCCGCCGTTGCTGTAACCGCCGCCGCCGAATCGACCGCCCGAACCACCTGAGCTCGATTCGCCGTAATCGCTCGAGCGCGAACGCTGAGCCTTGCGAATCTGGCGGCATGAGACGCACCGCTTGGGCGACTCACTGAAGCCGCGCTGCGCGTAGAACTCCTGCTCGCCGGATGTGAAAGTGAACTCCTGGCCGCAGTCGGCACAGGTCAGAGACCGATCCGTGTACACCTGGAAAAGCAAACCTCCCTCTCCCTGAGAAACCGCCGCGACTATATCCACGCACGGCGCGTAGTCAACCCGCGATTTGAGCAGGGGGTTCGCGGACGTGATGCCGGTGCGCAGATTTCGCCTGTTCGCAACAGCCGCGTTGGCAAGTACATTGCGCGCACATGACCGACCGGCTTGTCACCCGCGGTTTCGTCGGCCGTCACCGTACGCCTGAGCGAGGCCAGCGCGTGCCGCCCGGTCAATACGTCACGACCGACTTTCCCGTCCTGTCCGCAGGCCCGACACCGCATACGCCACTCGAACGCTGGAGCCTGTCGATCGAGGGCCTGGTCAAGCAGCCGCGCACTTTGTCGTGGGACGAGTTCACGGCTCTGCCGTCACGTGACTTTGTCGTCGACATCAGCTGCGTGACGAAGTGGACCAAGCTCGATATGCGCTGGCACGGGGTGACCGTCGACACGCTGCTCGAGTCGGTCGAGCTGGAGCGCAACGCCGCCTTCCTGATCGCCTTCTGCGACGGCGGCTACACGACGAACCTGCCCATGGCCGACGTGGTCAACGACCAGGCGTTCGTGGCCTTCGGCTACGACGGCGCGCCACTGACGCCCGAGCACGGCGGCCCGGCGCGCCTGGTCGTGCCCCACCTCTACTTCTGGAAGAGCGCCAAGTGGATCCGCGGATTGCGCATCGTCGAGCGCGACCAGCCCGGGTTCTGGGAGTCGTTCGGCTATCACAACCGCGGCGACCCATGGCTCGAAGAGCGCTACTCGGGCGACTAGAGGAGAGCGCGTGGCGACAATCAGCTGGCAGGTCGCAACGGTCACGGCGCTCCACGACGAGACGCCGCGCGTCAAGACGATCTCCCTCGACGTGCCGGGCTGGACGGCGCACCGGCCCGGGCAGCACGTCGATATCCGCCTGACGGCGCAGGACGGCTACCAGGCCGAGCGCAGCTACTCGATCGCGTCGGCGCCCACGGGCCAGCCGATGATCGACCTGACCGTCGAGCGCGTGACCGACGGCGAGGTCTCGCCCTTCCTGATCGACGAGCTGATGCTGGGCGACCGTTTCGAGGTGCGCGGGCCGATCGGTGGCTACTTCGTATGGGACGCCGCGGCCGCAGATCCGCTGCTGCTGATCGCCGGTGGCTCGGGCATCGTTCCGCTGATGGCCATGATCCGCCACCGCGCGCGCGTCGCGGCCGGGGCGCCGTGCACGCTGCTGTACAGCTCGCGCAGCCCGGACGACGTCATTTACGCAGATGAGCTCACCGCGCTCGCGGGCCGCGCCGACGGCCTGCGCGTGGTCCAGACCCTCACCCGCGCTCAGCCCCCCGCTTGGACCGGCTATGCGCGGCGCATCGACATGGCCATGATCGGTGACGTGCTCGAGACCACCGGCCGCATGGCCCAGGCATTCGTGTGCGGGCCGACACCGTTGGTCGAGGTGGCCGCCGAGGCACTCGTCGGCCTCGGCCTCGCGCCCAGCCAGATCAAGACCGAGCGCTTCGGACCGAGTGGAGGCTGACGATGGCGGATGATCCCTACGCGCTCGATGCGAACGCGGTCGCGGGCATGCTCCACGAAATCTTCGGCTCCGAGATGACCGCGGTTGCCAGTCGCTGCGGTCATTGCGGCAATCGCGCCCAGGTGGGCACGCTGCGCGCCTACGGGCTCAATGGACCGGGTGTCGTGCTGCGCTGCGCGCAGTGCACGGAGATCGTGTTGCGCCTCATGCGCCGACCGGACGGATCGTTTCTGGTCGATGCGCGTGGAGCGTCGTACCTACGACTTTGAGTCCATGCCCTCGGGCTTGTAAGCCGGATCGAGGTAGTGCTCGGGGTCATCCTTGAACTCGAGCATGCAGCCCTTGGCGCAGAAGTAGTAGGTCTGTCCGTCGTGCTCGGCTGTCCACTGCGCGTGTTCGGTATCGACTTCCATCCCACACACGGGATCAATAGCCATCGCCATCCTCAGTCTCCGTTCTTGAGAGCACGGCTGACTTTGCCGTGCGGGGCACTATCCTCGCGCCAATGAGCCAGGAACGCCGTCCCCGGAACAAGCCCACGGAAGATAGGAAGCTGCTCCGCGCAACGCCGTACGCTGACACGTCGTTCCTCGACAGCGACGCGTGGCGCGCGCTGCGCATCCAGGGCGAGGTGATCGAGGGTTTCGACTCGCTCGCGCGCCTCGGGCCCGCGGTGAGCATCTTCGGCTCGGCGCGCGTGGCGCCCAGCGACGCGTCGTACGCCGCGGCTCAGGATCTGGGGGCGCGCCTCGCGGGCAAAGGCATCACGGTCATCACCGGCGGTGGTCCAGGGATCATGGAGGCGGCCAACAAGGGCGCCCTCGAGGCCGGCGGCGTGTCGGTCGGCCTGGGCATCGAGCTGCCCCACGAGCAGCGCATCAACGACTACTGCAACATGGCCCTCAACTTCCGCTACTTCTTCGCGCGCAAGCTGATGTTCGTCAAGTACGCGCAGGCCTTCGTCATCTTCCCCGGCGGCTTCGGCACTTTCGACGAGCTGTTCGAGTCGCTGGTACTGGTCCAGACGGGCAAGATCGACCACTTCCCCGTGATCCTGTACGGCAGCGCCTACTGGCAGCCGCTGCTGGACTGGCTGCATGGCACGGTCGTGGCCCACGCGATGATCGCGCCGGCAGACCTCGAGCTGTTCCGCATCACGGACAGCCTCGACGACGTCGTGGCCTGGATCGAGCGCTCGTTCGTCGAAGCGGACGAGGAGGCCAGGGCCGCCGATGCGAGCCCCGTCGGAAGAGACAAGGCCGAGGCCGCCCAGGAGCGCAGCGGTCAGGTGACGAGCCGGCCCGAGTAGCCGCCAACCGAGGTTACCGGCTGGGCGTCAGCGCCTCGCGCAGCTGGAGCTGGCGCATCACGTCGGCCCGCGTCAGCATGCCGATCAGCTGACCGCCGTCGAGCACGGGAAGCTGTTCGAGATCATGCTCGGCGAGCAGATCGATCGCCTGGAGCACGCCCGTGTCGGCGGTGATCGTGTACAGCCCGTCGCGGCCACCCATGATCTGGGCCACGAGAACCTGGCCGCGCTGGTCAACCGGCACCTTCATGACGTCGTCCATGGTCACTACGCCGACCAGACGCGTGTTGTCGACGACCGGCACTGCGCGCAGGTTGCGCGGCAGCATGGTCTGCTCGACCAGCTCGGCGACGCTGGCCCCGGGCGGAACGGTGACCTCGATCGGTTGGACCACGTCGCGCGCCTTGACGCGACCCAGGCGCTCCTCGAGCACGACCTGCTCGACGCTTGCCGACGCGGCCGTGTTCAGGAACCAGGCGATGGCCGCGAACCAGACGCCGTTGAGCACGTCGCCCTGCACGAAGAGCAGCAGGCCGAGACCGAACAACAGCAGGGCGGTGAGCTTGCCGATGTTGGCCGCCCACTGCGTCGCCCGGCGCAGGTTGTGCATCGTGCCCCACAACACGGCGCGCAGCACGCGTCCGCCGTCGAGCGGGAAGCCGGGCACGAGGTTGAACAGGCCGAGGCTCAGGTTGACCAGGAACAGGTAGGAGACGACGACGTCGAAACGAAGGTCGTCGACGACGTTCGCGAGGGCGAACATGATCCCGGCAAGGGCAAAGCTCGTGAGCGGCCCGACGATGGCGACGAGAAACTCGGTGCGCGGAGACTCGGGCTCGCCGCTCAGGTTCGACACGCCGCCGAAGATGAAGAGGGTGATCGAGCGCGCGTTCAGGCCGCGTGCCTTGGCCACGAACGAGTGGGCAAGCTCATGGACGAGCACGGAAGCGAAGATCAGCAGCGCGGTGAGCGCGCCCAGTAGCCAGTACTCGATCTGTGGCTCGCGGCCGAGCTGATCGGGCAGCATGTACTGGCTCAGCGCCCACGTGACCAGGCCGAAGATGATCAGCCAGCTGTAATGGATGCCTACCTCGATGCCGGCGATAGTGAAGAGCCGGATCGAGTTGCGCATCACGCGCCGACGATAGCCGATGCTACGGTTCGCGCATGCGTGTCGCCCTGGCCACGGACCATGCGGGTTTTCCCCTCAAGGCACCGATCGCCGACTGGCTCGCCGCGAACGGCCACCAGGTAGCCGACTTTGGAGTCGATACCGACGCGGTGCCGGTCGACTACCCCGACTACATCGCGCCGGCCGCGCGAGCGGTCGCCGCAGGCGACTGCGAGCGCGCCATCGTCCTTGGCGGCAGCGGCACGGGCGAGGCAATCGTGGCCAACAAGGTGCACGGCATCCGCTGCGTCGAGGCGACGGACCCTGTCACCGCGCGCCTGGGGCGCGAGCACAACGACGCGAACGTGCTGGCCATGGGCGCGCGCATCATCGGCCGCGAGGTGGCCCTGGGCTGCGTCGAGGCATTCATGGCCGGCGAGTTCCAGGGCGGCCGCCACGTCCGGCGGATCGCCAAGATCACGGAGCTGGAACGGTCCGAGTCGATCCAGCGCTGACCGCAAGGTCGTGCAGCGCAAGCGCCTGAGCAACCGTCGCGGCGCCGGCCCAGTGCTCGGTCAGCCGGCGTGTCTCAGTCTCTGACGGCATGCCCGCGTCGTACAGCCGGCCGACCGCCTTGCGCACGCCCAGGTCACCGGCAACGACGCGCGGGCGGCCCAGCGTCCGTGCCAGGAACCACTCGGCGCTCCAGCGGCCGATGCCCGGCAGGCGCGTCAGATGGGCGATCAGCGCCTCGTCGTCGAGTCGCTCCAGATCGTCCCGGTCGAGCTCGCCGGCTGTTGCGGCCCGCGCGGTAGCGACGACCGCGCGGGCCTTGGCGTACGTCAGCTGCAGGGCACGCAGGTCCTCGACGCTCGCTGCCGCCAGCGCGTCGCTGCGCAACACGTAGACGAAGTCAGCGCCAATCTCGAGCCGCGTCCCGTAAGCCAACGCGAGGCGCTGGCGGATCCGCGCGGCAAAGGCGAGGTTGATCTGCTGCGCGCTGATCGAGCGCACGAGGGCGTGGAACGCGTCGGGGATGAGCACCGGCACGAGTCCCGGGTAGCGCTCGGCCAGCAGCGCGATCGCGCCATCACGTTCGCGGAGCTCGCGCAGCGCGTCGGTCTGGGTCACGAACGTCGCCATCACGAGGGCAGTCGCGCCTTCGGAAACCGGGCGGTTCATGTCCAGGTCGAGTCTGTCGCTCGGTTGCCGGGGAATGTCGGCGGCGAAAGGCACTGCTGGTTGGTCGGCCGATACCCGGAAGGAGCGCACGAGGCGGTGGCCATCGAACCGGTCGATCAGGTCGTCGCCCCATCGCCCGAGCGGCGCCAGGCTCGCGCGGAAGTCGATCTTGCGCGTGAAGGTCACGGCCACGACCCGAATAATGAGCTGGAAGACGATGGCCAGGATGATGCGCAGGACCGTGGCGACAGCGGTACCTTCTCGTTCGACCATGAGAGCGCGCTCCGGCCGTCCCACCGACGACAAGTGGTGGCAGCGTGGCGTCGTTTACCAGGTCTATCCACGCTCGTTCCGCGACAGCAACTCGGACGGCGTCGGGGACCTGGGTGGCGTCACGGCGAGCCTGGACTACCTGCGCTGGCTGGGCGTCGACGCCGTCTGGCTGTCGCCGATATTCCGCTCGCCGATGGCCGACTTCGGCTACGACGTGGCCGACTACGAAGATGTCGATCCGCTCTTCGGCACGCTCACCAACCTCGACGAGCTCATCGGCGCGCTGCACCGACGCGACATGCGCCTGCTGCTCGACCTCGTGCCCAACCACACCTCGAGCGAGCACCCGTGGTTCGTCGACTCGCGCTCATCGCGCGCCGCGGCACATCGCGACTGGTACATCTGGCGCGACGCGCGACCCGACGGCTCGCCGCCCAACGGGTGGATCTGTGCGTTTGGCGGCAGCGTGTGGGAGTGGGACGAGGGCACCGGCCAGTTCTACTTCCACTCGTTCCTGAAGGAGCAACCGGACCTCAACTGGGCCAACCCAGCAGTGCGCGCCGCGATGCACGACGTGATGCGCTTCTGGTTCAGGCGCGGCGTCGACGGCTTCCGCATCGACGTGGTCAACCTCCTGGCCAAGCGCTTCGAGCTCGAGACACTGCCCTCAGACGTGATGATCGACCTGGCCGCGATCTCCAATCCGGACGAGTCTGCCGGTGTCTTCCAGGGCCAGCGTTGGGCGGCGACATCGGCGATTTATCCGATCATCAGCGACCTCCGCGGAGTGGCTGACGAGTTCGACGATCCCGTTCTGGTCGGCGAGATATGGCTGCCGATCCGGCGCCTGATGCGCTTCTATGGCCGCCACCTGGACGGGCTGCACATGCCCTTCAACTTCCAGCTCATCACGACGCGCTGGCGCGCGCCGGCCGTCCATCGTGTCGTGGCCTCATACGAAGGCGCGCTGCCGGCCGGCGCGTGGCCCAACTGGGTGCTCGGCAATCACGACAAGTCGCGCATCGCGAGCCGTGTCGGCGCTGCCCAAGCGCGCGTCGCGGCCGTGCTGCTGCTCACGCTGCGCGGCACCCCGACGCTCTACTACGGCGACGAGCTCGGTATGGCCGACGTGGGCGTGCCCGTTGACGCCCAACGTGACCCGCAGGGGCTGCGCGGCGGCAAGAGCCGCGACCCGGAACGCACGCCGATGCGCTGGGACGGCTCACCACTCGCGGGCTTTTCCGCCGCGCAGCCGTGGCTGCCCATCGGGCCGGACGTGGCAAGCGTCAACGTCGCGGCGGAGCGCGACGACCCGGACTCGATGCTTTCGTTGCATCGTCGCCTGCTGGAGATGAGACGGACGGAGCCTGCCCTCAACATTGGGGAGTGGCACGACCTTGGTCACACGCCAGCGTCATTGGCCTATTTGCGTAGCGATGGCTCGCGCCGCTTCCTCATCGTCGCCAACCTGACCGCGGCGCCGACCAGCGTCACTCAGCACGCGCAGGGTTTGAGCGGCACGGTCGTCCTGTCGACCGTTCGGCGGGAGCCTAACGAACGCTACGCAGGGGCCGACGACCCCGGCTGCCGACGAAGCGATCGTCGTCGAGCTCGACTGAGCCCGCGACGCGGACGGGTCAGGCGGGCAGGGTCTCGCTACGACCGACCGACTCCAGCGCCTGGCGCACAGCCTCGATCAGGCTCGCCGCGCTCGGAGCGCCATCCAGCGGCACCACCGAGTGAATGCCCGTTGTCCGCTCCCATTCGAACTCCAACCCGGGTGTTGTGAGCACGATCGGTGTCTGTGGATGCTGCTCACGCAGCTGCTCGATCAGGTCCCGTTCCGATGCGGAATCGCCGGACGACCAGACGTCGTAAACGAGGACGTCGGCGCCTTCAACGGCTGGGCATGGCTTGCCGTACAGGATCGGGCACGGCCCATGCTGCGGGCCTGCGCACTGCTCGACGCTGAAACCCGCCTGACGCAGCCAGTCTGATTCCTGGTCGGCCATATCGGGATCGTGATGGACTACGACAACGTGGGTCATGGAGCACCTCCGCTCCGGTGGCGCGACGCACGCGCCCGAATGCCCGAACGTTCGCCCCGTCGTCCAGCGGACGCGTAGGGTCAAACGGCCCGTTTTGCGACCCTTCGGCAGGGGCGATCGGCTGTCTGCGTTATCGTGTGGACACCGAGCGGGAGTAACTCAGCTGGAAGAGTGCCGTCCCTCCAAGTCGGATGTCGCGGGTTCGAATCCCGTCTCCCGCTCCACTTCCCACGACGCCTCCGTGGCGATTCGCGCTGAAACACACTCGCAAGTCTGCCGCGCCTCGCTTTTGGGCGATGGCCCCGCACGTGGCGTGCATAGTGGGGGCGTCGGGTCGAGCTGACCCCGGGGTTCGGCATATCCCGGGCAAACGGGGGGACGGCTCGACCCTTGTTTCAGTTACGGGTGGATGTCACGCCGCGTTGGCGATTGCCTTGTCGATCATCGACTTAGCGGCGTTGATCGGAATGGCGAAGCCAATTCCTTCGGCGCTCTGCGAGACCGCGGTGTTCATCCCGATGACCGCGCCTGATTCGTCGATCAACGGCCCGCCGCTGTTGCCGGGGTTGATGGCGGCGTCCGTCTGGATGAGGTTGGACAAGTTCTCCTGGGCGCCAGTTGACTGGTCGCCGACTGTAATGCTCCGATCGAGCGCGGAGACGATGCCGCTGGTGACCGTCTCGGTGAACTCGCCGAGCGGGCTGCCGATGGCGAGTACGGTCTGACCGACCTGGATCTTGTCCGAGTTGCCCAGCGTCGCCGGCGTGAGGTTGCCGCCACTCGCGCGGATGATGGCGATGTCGTGCAGCTTGTCTGTGTCGACGACAGTCGCGTTCAGGGTCTGGCCATCGGACGTCGTGACGGTGAGCGACTGGGCGCCCTCGACAACGTGGTTGTTGGTCAGGATGAGGCCGTCGGCGGACACGACGATGCCGGATCCGACGCCCGTCGTTGGAATGTTGAAGACGGAGTAGCCGCGACCCTGGTCGAGCTGCGAGGTGACCGTCACGACCGACTTCGTGGCGCTGGCAACGACGCTGGCCAAGTCGCTTTTAGTGGTGCTGACGACGGGCTGAGCCTGTGTCCCGGCACCGACCGGCTGTGTCGCGACAGGTTGCACTGACACGAGGGATCCGACGCCAAAGGCGCTGGCGAGGCCAAAGGTGGCGGCAGAGGCGATTGAGGCGGACAGGGCCGCGACACCGACCAGGGCCGCGAAAGACGGGGATCGGTGGCGGTCGCGGATCGGAACGACATGCGGCGCAGTCGGCACGGCCGGATGGGGCTCGTACGGCGGATAGATTGGGTCGTGCATGAACAGGTTCTAGTGGCCGACTCTTACAGGATGCTGTGCGCACCCTGTGCCGGCCACGCGAACGATGTCACGGCGTCAGTCGGTCGAGCGGGATCAGCCACGCATTGATGGTGCTCGTCACGTCGACGCCGTTCTCGATGTCGTTCTGGTCGGCGGTGAAGACGACGAGGCCGTTGGAGCCGAGCGCCGATGCACCGTATTGCGTGAACGGGCCGCCAATGTCACCAGCGCTGCGCCACGAGTGGCCGTCAGCCGACGCCCAGGCGCGCAGAGTCTGAAGCGTTGGATCGTCCTGGTCGAGCGTTGAACCTACGGCCACGTACTCGTTCGCGGCCGGGTGGATCTCCGACATCAGCGCGTTCTCGAATGAGTTGTCGCTCGGCGCCGATTGCGTCCAGGTCAGCCCGTCCGCGGAGCTGAGCGCGAGGGCGATCGACGGGTCGACGTCGCTCTCGGCATAGCCGACGCCCACGTATCCGCTCGGGCCGTTCGCGATGTCATCGATCTCGCCCGTGGGAACGCTGGGCACGGTCGCCGCCGTGAACTGGGAGCCGTTCGATGAGGTCGCCCCGATCAATGACAGCTGGTCGCTCTGGTCGTCGTAGCTCGTTCCGAACGCGAGCAGGCCGGGCCCTCCGGCCGCGGCCGCATCGACCGGATCCATGCCCGCCAGGTCGGTCGCCGCGGTCCAGGCGAGCCCGTCGCTGCTCGTCCACAGCGTGGTCGTCTCGTCCTGGTCGCCGGCGCTGCCCCAGGCCACGAGCAGGCTGTCGGATGCTTTCACGCCATCGAAGGTGGCGCGCTGCATGTCGGGCGTCTGCTGGAGCTGTTCCCAGCCGCCGCCGTTCGACGACCGATAGACGACGGTGCCGCCGGTGGGATTGTCGACACAGTTTGGATCGATCGCCTGGTCGCACGTCGACAGGTCGCCGAAGACATAGATATCCGAACCCAGGGTCACGACGTCGGTCAGCGTGATGTTCGCGAAGGCCGGCTCCACCGACTCCTGCCAGGTCGTGCCGTCGGTCGATGTCCAGACGATCCCCTGGCGCAGGCCGAAGTAGCCCTGGCCGGGCATGGGACCGAAGCCGACGGCGAGGAAGCCGTCGGCGATGGGCACGACTCCCGTCACCTCGAACGCATCCGTCGCCGGAAATCCGGTGATCTGTTCGCCGATGCCAGGCGGCGGGGGCGTGGCCGAGCTCGCGGGCGTGGCCGATCCCGCCGGCGCGGATGGCGCGGTTGCGCTGCCGCTGGGCGTAGTAGCCGGCGCCAACGATTCGTCGTTCGGTGGTGTCGACTCCTCGCCGCCCGAGCGGCCGGAAGGAAGGACGGGCGTACCCGGCACGTGGCTGGCGCGCGGCGGGAGGGTCGGATGAAGTGCCTCGGCCGTTGGGCCGCAGGCGGCCACGAGCGCGAGCACGACCAGGGTGCCAGCCAGCCTTTCGAGAGCAGTCATGGCGCTATGTTCGTCCACGCGGCGCCGAGCCGTCACGCGAGCGCCTGGATGTGCTGCGCGGCCACGATCAGCTCACGTTCGTCCGGGCCGCGCAGCACGTAGCCGTGGTCGCCCATGGCCACGGCAAAGACGCTGTCCATGCGCGACTCGAAGACGATCAGCGAACGGAATACGCGCATCAGCTCGGCGTGCGAGAGCGCATAGCGGCGGCGGTCACGGCGCATGACGTAGAGGCACGCGTACGGTCGCGTGACGACCGATTCGAAGCTGCCGCGGACGACGACGTTGGCCCACTCCCGGTAGATGTCGATGTCGTTGGCAAAATTCATCATGTCGACCGACAGGCCGCCGGGCGGCCGCATGTTCACCTCGAGCGCGACGAGCCGCCCGTCGGCGAGCCGGAACATCTCGAAATGGAACGGCCGCTCGCGCAGGTCGAACGCATGGGCCATCAGCCGGCCGACCTTGAGCACGTCATCCGGGATTGTGCGGCTGATCCAGTAGAAGAGATCGACCTGCTCGTTGACCGATTCCATGACCCCGGCCGAGTAGGTGAAGGTCGAGTCGAAACAGATCTCGCCCTGCCGGCCCGCGAGCCCGTCGTAGGTCACGATCTGGCCGCTGACGAACTCCTCGACGATGTAGTCGACCGGAGGCTTGTCGCGCAGGTAGCGCTCGACCTCGGCGTCGTCAGTCAGCTTGTACGTGCGCGCGGCACCGACACCGACGTCGGGCTTGGCCACGACCGGGTAGCCGATCTCGGCGATCCAGCGCCTGAGTGCCTGCGCTGTTCTGCACACCTGGCCACGGGCGACCGGGATGCCCGCGGCGATGAAGCGTCGCTTCATGAGCGACTTGCGCTTGACCGCGGCGATCGTCCGATCGTCGAGCCCCGGGATGTTGAATTCCGTGCGTAGCCTGGCCTCGGTCTCGAGCCAGTGCTCGTTGAGCGAGTCGATGCGATCGAGCAGCCCGTGGCGGTTGATGAACCAACCCAGCGCTCGCACGAGCTGCTCGTGATCGGCCAGATCGTCGACGCGGTAGTAATCGTCGAGCGCGTCGCGCAGCTCGGGCTGGAGCTGCTCCCAGGCCTGGTCGGCGACGCCCAAAGTCGTGGCCCCGGCGTTGCGCAGGCCAATCACGAAGCGAAACCAGGTCGGCGGGAAGTGCGGCGAGAGGAAGACGACGTTCAATCGCGCCTCTCGGGCAGGAGCAGCAGGTCGGTCTCGAGCGGGCGTCCATCACGTGCCAGACGCCGGATTGCGCTTGCCGGCTGGAAGCGCAGGCGGTTGGTCAGCGCGCACCAGCCGAGGTCGACCATGACCGCGTAGTGCTCGGCGAGCAGGTCCTCGAGCGCGCGCCGGTCGGCGGTCGACATCATCTCCGTGCCGTACTCGATGACCAGCGGCACGCGCGCGGCGAGCAAGCTCGCCGCGCCGCGCAGCACCTCCAGCTCGTGGCCCTGGACGTCGATCCAGGCGAGGCCCAGGTCGTCGATCGGGATGTGGCCCGCGGCGACCTCGACATCGAACGTCCGTGCCGGCACGGGCACTACGCGCGCCGCGTCTGGCGCCGAACCGTTGCCGACGATGCGGTTGTCGCCGGCGTTGTAATTGCCCAGCTGCAGGGTCAACTCGCCAGGCTCTGCCGAAAGCGCGAGGTTGTACGCGCTGACCCTGCTCGTCAGCTTGTTGCGCTCGATGTTGCACGTCAAAAGCTCGAACGCGAACGGGTCCGGCTCGTAGGCCACGGCACGGCCGAAGCCATGGGCCGACACGGCGGGCAGGGCGTAGACGCCGAAGTTCGCGCCGACCTCTACGAACGTTCGTCCGCGGTACGGCTGGCCATACCTGTCGAGGGCATCGAAGACGGCGCCGACCATGAGCGGATCCCAGTCACCTGAGATGTACACCGAACGCGCGATGGTCAGGTCGGACGTGCTGACCAGCACACGCAGGCCGGCCATGTCGACGTCGACCGTGGGCTGCCGGTCGCGCAGCCTCAAGAAGCGAGCGCTGCGGAAGAAGAAGCCCGGCACCGGCCGGCGGTCGCGGAAATGGTGCTGATTGCGCAGCCAGCCATACGCGATGCGTGCCGCGGCCTCCGTGACCGGGTGGAGCGGCACGCGCGAACGCTGATCGTCGTATGCCACGGTCGGCCGGCGGCGCAACGAATCCGAATGGCTCAAGGCCGGCCGAGTGTAGCCGCGCCAGTTACCAGACCTATGGTCTCATTGGTGAGCTGTGAAGATCGCTCTCGTCGCGCCTCCCCTGCTGCCCGTTCCGCCGCTTCGCTACGGTGGCATCGAGCGCATCGTCGGCGTACTCGCCGAAGGCCTCCAGGCGCGCGGTCACGAGGTGACTCTGTACGCCCCGGGCGACTCGCGCGTCTCGTGCGATCTCGTCGCGACCGTGCCCGCCGGGCTGTGGAACGACGGCTTCCACCACGACCCGCGGCCGTTCTACAGGCGCACGACGGAGATGGTCCTGGGGGTGGCCACGCGATTCGATGTTGTCCATGGCCACCTCGACCAGCACGGCTTCGACCTCGCCGAACTTTCACCGGTGCCGATCGTGAGCACGATCCACGGCCGGACGGACATCGATCCGATAGCGGGCTGCATCGCTCGCCATCCCGATACGCCACTCGTCGCCATCTCGAACAGCCAGCGGGCGTTCGCACCTGTGGGCAACTGGGTCGCCACGGTTTACCACGGGCTGCCGCTCGACGGCGTCACGGCCGGGGCGGGCGAAGGCGGCTACCTGTGCTTCGTAGGCCGGCTATCTGCCGACAAGGGCGTGGCCGAAGCAGTCGCGCTCGCCCGCCGCGCCGGGCGGCTGCTGAAGATCGCGGCCAAGGCCATCGATCCGGGCGAGCGCAAGATCTACGACACGATCGTCGCGCCGGCCGAGCGGGAAGGCGTGGTCGAGTTCATGGGCGAGCTCGACGAGCGCGAGCGCGACGAGCTGTTCGGCAGTGCCCTCGCGACGATCATGCTCAGCCGCTGGCCGGAGCCATTTGGCCTGGTTGCGATCGAGTCGCTCGCGACCGGCACGCCGGTAATCGCCGCGCGGTCGGGTGCGCTGCCCGAGATCGTCATCGACAGCAGCGACGGCTTCGTGGTCGACAACGTCGCCGCGGGCGCAGCCGCGGTCGAGCTTGTCGTGCACCTGGATCGCGCGCGAATTCGGGCCAGCGCGCTCGAACGGTTCTCGGCCGCGCGCATGATCGACAGCTACGTCGCGGTCTACGAACGCGTCGTGCGGGATCGGATCACAGGGATCTCTATAGAAGCCGATGTAACGTAGACCCAGCTGGCGCGCCGTTCGGCGTGCCGTTGGAGGCTTGTTGTTCCGGTGGGTTTCCTGCCCTACGTGCTCCTCGTCATGGTCCCCGGCCTGCTGCTCTCGCTGTGGGCCGCGCACCGCGTCCGTTCGACTTACTCGAAGTGGGCCAAGGTCGACTCTGGCATCTCGATGTCAGCCTTTGACTTTGCCCGCTACCTGCTCAACGCCCAAGGCTTGACCGAGGTCAAGGTCGAGCCGACCCCGGGCACCCTGACCGACCACTACGACCCGCGCACGCGCGCCCTGCGCATCAGCACCGGCGTCGCTGCGCGCCAGCAGTCGAGCCCGCTGGGCGGCGGCATGGGCACGCCCATGGGCCGCGGTTATGCCTACGGCGCATCGGCCGTATCCGGCGCGGCCGAGCCGCTCAACGGCCGGCTGTCGGTCGCGCAGGTCGCCGTCATCGCCCACGAGGTAGGCCACGCTCAGCAGCACGCCAGCCACGACCCGATGATGGCCCTGCGTCAGACGATCGTCCCCGTCGCGCAGTTCGGCTCGACTCTCGCGCCGTGGCTGGTTATCGCCGGCGTCTTCATGCGCATCACCGACCTCGCCTTCGTCGGCCTGGTCTTCTTCGCGGCCGCGGTCGCGTTCACGTTCATCACGCTGCCCGTCGAGTTCGGCGCCAGCCGGCGCGCGCTTGCGTTCGTGGAGCCGATGGGCTTGACCGGTGAACGCGCGGCCGGCGCGCGTCAGGTCCTGGGCGCAGCCGGCTGGACATATGTCGCGGCCGCGCTGACGGCACTGCTGACCTTCCTCTACTACCTAATGCTCGTCAGCGGCTCGCGCCGCTAGGTCTCCGCCAGGCAGCAAACTGCCCGGCCGAGGATCAGTGACCGCGCTTCAAGTCGTTCGCGGCGCGATCGACGTTGTCACGGACATTGCCGACGCCCTCACGGATCTGGCCCTTGCCCTGATCGAGCTTGCCTTCGTTCTGCATGCGCTCGTTGCCTACGGCCTTGCCGACACCTTCCTTGATGGTGCCGCGCGCCCGCGCCCGGAGCGGCACGACTGCGACCCAAACGCGACGCGAAATCTTGCGGTGCCGTCACCTTTCGAGGGCGCCCGGCCGGCGTGACGCTGAGCGCGAGTAGAATCTCGCGACTCAGCTCGACCCACCCCGAGGGCAAGTGGACTCCTACGACATCCAGGGCAGCGCTCGAACGAAGAGCGTGTCACAAACGACGACGGCTATCGGCCGTATTGAGCTGCGCACGGAGAAGGCACGCGTCCTGGCCCGGCCGGATCCTGCGACGGCCACACCACAGACCGCCCTGCGCGATGCGCTCGCGCAGATGCGCGAGCACGGCGGCGACGCGCTTCTGATCAAGGATCATGGGCGCGTGGCAGGCATCCTGACCGAGCGCGACGTGCTCACCAGGGTGTTCGGTGGCCCGGTCGACGAATCGAGGCCCGTGTCTGATTTCATGACCGCAGATCCACACACACTGTCAGCTGACGCGAGTCTGCTCGAGGCGATGCAGGCGATGGAAAGTGGCCATTACCGCAACGTCCCGCTCGTCGAGCAGGACGGCATGGTCGTCGGCCTGCTCCGTCAGCAGGACCTGATCGAGTTCATGGCCGAAGCCTTTCCGCAGGAAATCCTTAACCTACCGCCAAGACCGCACCAGCTGATGGACCAGCCAGAGGGGGCCTGACAGCCAACGTGACCACCGAGACCGAACCAAGGAAGGACGTCAGCGTCCAGGAGCTCGAACGGGTAACGATCCGTTTCGCGGGCGACTCGGGCGACGGCATGCAGCTGACCGGGACGCAGTTCACGCGGACCGCCGCCGTCTTCGGCAACGACGTCAGCACCCTGCCCGACTATCCGGCAGAGATCCGCGCCCCGGCGGGGTCGCTGCCCGGTGTCTCCGGCTTCCAGATCAGCTTCTCGTCCGCGGACATCTACACACCGGGCGACGAGCCGGATGTGCTCGTGGCCATGAACCCGGCCGCGCTGCGCACGAACATCGGCGACCTGCCGCCGGGTGGCGCGCTGATCGTCAACAGCGATGCGTTCAGCCCCGGCAATCTGAAGAAGGCGGGCTACGAGACCAACCCGCTCAACGACGGCTCGCTCAAGCAGTACAACGTCTTCGAGGTGCCCATCAGCACGCTCAACGCGCGCGCGCTCGAGAGCCTCGACATGACCTCCAAGCAGGTCGACCTGACCAAGAACTTCTTCGCCCTGGGCCTGATGTTCTGGCTTTTCGAACGGAGCATGGATCCCACGCTGCGCTGGATCGACGAACGCTTCAGCGCCAAGCCGGTTGTCGCGGAGGCCAATAGGCGCGCGCTGAAGGCTGGCTATGCCTTTGGCGAGACGACGGAGATGTTCCACTCGACCTACCGGGTGGCACCGGCCAAGCTCGCGCCAGGGACTTACCGGAATATCACCGGCAACGAGGCAACCGCGCTTGGCTTCGTGACTGCCGCCCGGCTGGCCAAGCGCGAGCTCGTCTACGGCTCGTACCCGATCACGCCCGCAAGCGACATCCTGCACGCGCTGGCCGGCTACAAGAACTTCGGCGTCAAGACGTTCCAGGCCGAGGACGAGATCGCCGCGATCGGTGCCGCGATCGGTGCCTCCTACGGCGGAGCGATGGGCCTGACGGCCAGCTCCGGCCCCGGCATCGCGCTCAAGAGCGAGGCCATGAACCTGGCCGTGATGGTCGAGCTGCCGCTCGTCGTCGTCGACGTCCAGCGTGCCGGGCCATCGACGGGCATGCCCACCAAGACAGAGCAGACAGACCTGCTCATGGCGATGTTCGGACGCAACGGTGAGTCACCGGTGCCCATCGTCGCGCCGGCAACTCCGGCCGAATGCTTCGACTACGCGATCGAGGCTTTCCGGCTGGCGCTGCGCTACATGACGCCCGTGCTCTTCCTGTCGGACGGGTTCCTGGCCAACGGCGCGGAGCCGTGGCGCATTCCGAACTTCGACGAGCTGCCCGACATCTCGGTCCCCAGCCACACCGACAAACCGAGCTTCCAGCCGTACGCGCGCGACCCGCACACGCTCGCCCGACCGTGGGCGGTGCCGGGAACGCCCGGTCTCGAGCATCGCATCGGCGGTCTCGAGAAGGCCGACGTCACCGGCAACGTCAGCTACGACCCGGACAACCACCACCGCATGACGCTCCTGCGCCAGCAGAAGATCGCCGGCATCGCGCGCGACATCCCGGAGCTCGAGGCCTTCGGTCCGCAGAACGGCGACCTGCTCATCCTCGGCTGGGGCAGCACCTACGGCGCCATCCGCAGCGCCGTCGAGCGCCTGCAGGCCGAGGGCTGGAGCGTCGCCCACGCCCATCTGCGGCACCTGAACCCACTGCCGGCCAATACCGAGCAGATCCTGCGCAGCTATAAGCGCGTGCTGGTGCCGGAGGTCAACCTGGGCCAGCTGTCGCTGCTCCTGCGGGCCAAGTTCCTGATCGACGTCCTCGGCTTTAACCGCGTCCGAGGCAAGCCATTCCGCATCATCGAGATCAAGCAGGCAGCGGAAGAGCTGCTCGGCGAGAAGTAGGGCAATGACCGATTCAACAACCACCAACGGCCACACCAACGGCAACGGCGGCCAGCCCGCGCTGAGTCCGGAGAACGCTCAGGTGATCGAGCTGACGCGCAAGGACTTCGTCAGCGACCAGGAGGTCCGCTGGTGCCCGGGCTGTGGCGACTATTCGATCCTGGCCCAGACCCAGAAGACGATGCCCGACTTCGGCGTGCCCAAGGAGAACATCGTCTTCATTTCCGGTATCGGCTGCAGTGGCCGTCTGCCGTACTACATGAACACCTACGGCTTCCACTCGATCCACGGCCGCGCCCCCACGCTGGCGACGGGCCTCAAGCTCGCCAACCCCGCTCTGATGGTGTGGGTCATCACCGGCGATGGCGACGCGTTGTCGATCGGTGGCAACCACATCCTCCATTCGATGCGGCGCAACGTCGACATCAAGGTCGTGATGTTCAACAACCGCATCTACGGGCTGACCAAGGGCCAGGCTTCGCCAACCTCGGAGCTGGGCAAGAAGACGAAGTCTTCGCCGTACGGAACCGTCGATCTGCCCGTCCAGCCGCTGTCGATCGCCCTGGCCGCTGAGGCCAGCTTCGTCGCGCGCTCGGTCGATACGCACACCGAGCACCTCCAGGAGACGCTCAACCGCGCCGGTTTCCATCACGGCTCGGTCTTCGTCGAGGTCCTCCAGAACTGCAACATCTTCAACGACGGCGCGTACCGCGAGTTCACCGAGCGCGACGTACGCGACGATCGGATGCTGTTCCTGGAGGACGGCAAGCCGATGGTCTTCGGCGCCAAGCGCGACAAGGGCATCCGTCTCAACGGGCTCCACCCGGAGGTCGTTCAGCTGGGCAACGGCGTAAGCGAGGAGGATCTGCTCGTTCACGACGAGACCGCGCAGGACCCGTACCTCGCCTACATGCTGTCGCGCATGTGGTGGCCGGACTACCCGGTGCCCGTCGGCGTGCTGCGGCGCATCGATCGCCCGACGCACGACCAGCTGATGGTCGGCCAGATCCAGGACGCGATCACGCGTCAGGGCAGCGGCGACATCGGCAAGCTGCTCGCGAGCGGCGAGACGTGGACCGTCCAGGGCTAGTCCCGTGATCTGCCCGCAGTGCGGCTTCAACAACATCCAGGGCGTCGACGAGTGCGAGAACTGCGGCTTCGACCTGATGTCGGTCGACATCCCGGCCCCGAGCACGGAGTTCGAGGCCGAGATGGTGCGCATCCCGCTGGCTGATCTGCGTCACCACAAGCCACTGACGATCGCGCCGACGGCGACGGCCGCGGACGCCGTCCAACAGATGCAGCAGGCCGGCGCCGGCTGCCTCATCGTCGAGGACGGCGAACAGGTGCGCGGCATTCTCAGCGAACGGGACCTGGTCATGAAGCTGACCGACTGGAAGCTCGACGGCGTGACGGTCGCGGACCTCATGACGGCGGACCCGGTCGTGCTCCGGCCCGACGACTCGATCGCGGTCGCGATCAACAAGATGGCCGTCGGCGGCTTTCGCCACATTCCGCTCGTCGAGAACGGCCGCGCGGTGGGCATCGTCTCCGCACGCGACGTCTTCCGCCACATCCTGGCCAGCGCCCGCCGCTGACCGCGGTTTGCGCCTACGGCGGACAAGGAAAGACCCGAAGGAACCTCGGACATTCGGCGGAGTGGTGCAAGGGGACGAGCCCCTCGCAGAGCGCCTGAGGACGAGCCTCATGCGTCGGCTCCGGAACGAGTCCCTGAGCCTCCAGCTCTGCCGGAACCGATCTCTTCCTGGAAAGCAAGCCTCCCGAGTCGAGTTCAGTTTTCCGTGGCCCCTTCGGGCTGAGACGAAGACTAGGGACGGCCCATACCCCACACAAGGGAGTCATCCACGAGATTCGCCGAACGTGGCCGACTTTATCCACCGACTCGCCACTGACTGGGGATAAGCCTGTGGATTGGACGACGCGTTAGGGTCGACTCATGGAGAAAGCCAACGCCGGCCCTACTTGGGCAAAGCGCTTCTTTGCTGTGACTGTCTTCGTCGACGACCTCGCCCGGGAACGCCGGTGGTACATCGACGTCTTCGGCATGCCGATAGTTGACGAAAGCCAGGGCAACTGCACCTTCCGCTTTCCAGGAGGCGTGTTCATCAACCTCAACACGCTTGGCGCAGCCTCGGATCACATCGCTCCAGCACCCATAGCAGTGCCGGGCATGCCGTCGCGCATGATGCTCAGCCTTGAGGTCGATGACGTCGACGCTGTCGTTGAACGGCTGGCTGCGGTCGGGGTCAAGCCGATCAACGGGCCGACTGACCGGCCCTGGGGCTCGCGCGACGTCACCATCGCCGACCCGAGCAACAACTACTGGGAGCTCTTCAGCTGATGACCCAGCGCGCGGAAGCACTCGTCAGCGTCGACATCGAGGCGTCGGGCGCCAGTCCGTCGACGGGCAGCCTGCTGTCAATCGGTGCCTGCCTCATTGACGACCCCGACCAGGGCATCTACCTCGAGTTCAAACCGGTCGGCGAGCACGAATGGGACGACCACGCCGAGACCGTCCACGGGCTGACCCGCGAGCAGCTGGAGACGAACGGACTCGAACCGGCAGAGGCGATGGCACGCTTCGATGCGTGGCTCACCGGCGCATGCGCCGGCCGCCAGCCCGTCTTTGTCGGCTTCAACGCGCCGTTTGATTGGATGTGGGTTGCCGACTACTTCTGGCGCTACCTGGGGCGCAACCCGTTCGGCATCGCGGCGCTCGATCTCAAGTCGTACTACATGGGTCGCGACGGCATCGCGCGCTGGGACGAGACGCGCCGCGCCAACGTTGACGCCCGCCTGGGCATCGAGCCGGACCACAACCATCACGCCCTCGACGACGCGCGCGGCCAGGCCCGATTGGCGAGGATGCTGCTCGGCCGAGGCTGAACCTGTGGCCCTAGCCGACCGGCCGCCGCGGCTCAGTAGACGTAGGGCACGAAGCGCTTCGTACGGGCAGCGTAGGCGGCATAGTCGGGATATCGCTGGCGCAATAGGGTTTCCTCGTGGCGTGACTTCAGGTCGAGGAACACCGCAAGAATGACGGCGACGATCAGCGCCACCAACGCGTCCATCGCGACGCTGTAACCAAGCCCGACGAGGATGACGCCGAGGTAGATCGGGTGGCGGACGTAGGCGTAGACGCCGTCCTCGATGAGCACACCATTGTCGACCGGCTTGGGCAGCGCGCTCAGGGACACGCCCAGGCGCCGAATCCCCGCAAAAAGGATTGCCGTTCCCAGGGCGATAAGTGCGCAGCCGGCGAGCATGGCCACGACGAGCTCCGCACCGCTGATGTCTGCCCGGCCGCGCACGCCGGTTCCGATCAGCACCCAGATCAGAATGAACTGGATTCCGGTCCAGCCGCCGCCGCGACTGCCCAGCGAAGACAGGTGCGACGCCACTCCGCCGAGGGCGCCTCTCATGCCTCTGTCGAGGGCACGCCGAGGATGTTGAAGCCAGCATCCACGTACAGCGTTTCGCCCGTGACGCCCGCAGAAAGGTCAGAAGCCAGGTACACGGCCGTGGCACCAACGTCGTCGATCGTCACGTTGCGGCGCAGTGGGGCAACGTCGCGGAACTTGCCGTACATCGTCTTGAAGCCGCTGACGCCGCTGGCCGCAAGGGTCCGAATTGGGCCGGCGCTGATCGCGTTAACGCGGATGTTGTCGGGGCCGAGGTCAGCGGCGAGGTAGCGCACGCTTGCCTCGAGCGCGGCCTTGGCCACGCCCATCACGTTGTAATTGGCGACGACTTTCTCGGCCCCGTAATAGCTGAGCGTCATCATGCTGCCGCCATTGGGCATGAGCGGGGCAGCGCCGCGAGCGAGCGCGACCATCGAGTAGGCACTGACGTCGAGCGCGAGCGCAAAGCCGTCGCGCGACGTGTCAGCGAAGCGCCCGTCGAGGTCCTCGCGCTTGGCGAAGGCCAGGGCGTGGACGAGGATGTCGAGATTGCCCTGCTCCCTCTGCCAGCGCGCAAACACGCGCTCGATGTCGGCATCGTTCTGGACGTCGCACGGCTCGACGAAGGTCGAGCCGATGCTCTCGGCGAGCGGCCTGACGCGCTTGTCGATGAGCATCTCGATCGAGCTGAAGCCGACCTGTGCGCCCGCGGCATGCAGCGCTCGGGCAATGCCCCAGGCGATGGAATGGTCGTTGGCAACACCAAATACGAGCGCCTTGCGCCCGGCCAGCAATCCCGATGGGATCAACGGGCCATGTTCTTCTTCAGTCACTGCGCGATGCTAGCCAATCGCAGCCGTCGCGCGCGTATAGGCTCTGACGCGCAGTGCCAGCCAGGTCGGGGGACGCGCGCGTGGCCAGGGCCGCGATCGCCGCAGTTGTGTTGGTTCTCTTCGCCGGCTCGTCAGTCGTGCTCGGCGGACAGGGCGCGCCGCAGCCTGCCCAGCGCTGGATCGTGCAACTCCGCCCAGGGGTGAGCGTCCCGCAGGTCGCGTCGGTGACGCGTGACGAGTTCGGCCAGCCGGCGCTGCAGCGCTTCGCGCGAGTGCTCAATGGCTTCGCGGTCAGCCTCACGGACGCGCAGCGCGAGGATCTGGCAGCCGACCCGCGCGTGCTCGCCATCGTCCCCGATCGACCGATCCACGCCGCCGATGACCCCTACCAGGTCAACCCGGGCGAGGTTCAGCCGGGCGTCGCGCGCGTGGGCGCACCCAACAACGTCGATCGCGGCCAGGCGAAACTCGACGTCGACATCGCCATCCTCGACACGGGCATCCAGCCGGACAATCCCGAGCTGGATGTGGTCGGCGGCTACGACTGCACCGGCTCGACGTCGGACCCGAGCGCACAGTCGAGCTGGGCCGACCCACCGAACGGCATCGGCCACGGCACGCACGTTGCCGGGATCGCGGCAGCCATCGAGAACGGCAGGGGCGTGGCAGGCGTCGCGCAGGGTGCGCGACTGTGGTCCATCAAGGTTCTGGACGGGACAGGCAACGGCTACTGGTCGTCGGTCATCTGCGGCCTCGACCACGTCGCGCAGATGAATGATCCGGACGGCACGACGCCGACGATCGAGGTCGTGAACATGAGCCTCGCCGGGCCTGGGTCTGACGACGGCGACTGCGGCCATTCCAATGACGACCTGCTCCACCAGGCGGTGTGCAACCTGGCTGACGCCGGGGTGACGATGGTCGCCGCCGCAGGCAACGAGTCGAGAGACGCTTCAGGGGATATCCCCGCTGCCTACGACGAGGTCATCACCGTTTCGGCTATGGCCGAAGGGCACGGGCAGCCGACGCCGCCTGGCGCCCCGTCGACCACGTGCGGCTGGTCGGATGCGAATGATGCGTACGCAACGTTCAGCAACTACGGTCCGGACGTGGACCTGATCGCCCCCGGCGAATGCGTCTGGTCCACGGCACCCGCCAGCAAGCTCAGGATGATGAGCGGCACGTCCATGGCGACGCCGCACGTCGCCGGCGGTGCTGCCCTTTATTACCTGGAGGAAGCGCGACTGGGACGGCCGCGACCGACACCGCGGCAGGTCCGTGCCGCCCTGATCGCGACGGGGACGGCGGACTGGCTGACCTCCACCGACCCGGATTCGATCCATGAACCGGCGCTCAGCGTGACGAGCTTCGACACCCTCAACGAGCATCCGTCCTTCTCGATCGGCACTAAGCGCCAGGTCATCCGCGCCTCGGCCGGGTCCACCATCTCGAACCCGCTGTGGATCGCTGGCGTGGGTGATTTCGGCGAATCCATCGCCTTGAGCGCGACCGATGCCCCTGGCTGGGATGCGACGTTTGACTTTCAGGTCGCGGCTGCGTCGGACACGCCAACGTTGTCGATCACTCTTCCAGCGGATGCTGCGCCGGGCTCGTACCAGATCTCCATTTCCGGCATGTCGACGAGCGAGACGGAGCAAGCGACCTTCACGCTCATCGTCTACAACACGGCCGTCGACGCGGGCGGTCCGGTGATCACGTTCAGCGCCGGAGTCCAGTCGACACAGAGCGCCCTGCCCGTGGTTGTCCGCTGGAGTGCCGTGAAGCACGCAACCAGGTACCGCGTCGAAGTCAGCGTCGACGAAGGGGCGTGGAGCGCGCCGACCAGGACGACTTCGGCCAAGCTGACCACGACGGCATGGCCCGGCCGGCGCTATCAGTACCGCGTGCAGGCCAAGGTCCACGGCGTCTGGCGGGCGACGTGGCAGACGGGACCGAGCAGCGTCGTCAACGCCGTTGAGCCCTCGTCGCTCAGCATCACGCCTTCGGAAAGCTGGATCTCCGCACCGAGCAACAACGCTTACAGCGAGGAGCCGATCTACTCAACGACCCCCGATTCGACGGCGACGTACAACTTCAACGGAACGGGCGTCGCATGGATGGCGATCACCGGTCCGAGGAAGGGCAAGGCCGTCGCGACGCTCGACGGCCACGACACGACGATCAACCTCTATTCGAGATCGACCAGGAATCGCGTCCTCGTATTCGGCGCCGGCCAGCTCGCTGACGGCCCGCACACGTTGACCATCAGGGTCCTGGGCAGGCCGGCCGGCCACCCCCGGGTCGACATTGATTCGTTGCTGATCGTCGCCAACTAGGGATCTAGGGCGCCGCGGCGATCTCCATCGCCCGGCGGTACATGGCGACGTAGTCGCGTGCCGGTCCGCGCCACGAGAAATCGACGCTCATGCCGCGCTGCTGGATGTCCCGCCAGCGTGGCTCGTTGCGCAGCGCGCTCATCGCTCTGCGGCAGGCGGCAATGAGCGCGCCCGGCTCGGCCGCTTCGAAGACGAAGCCCGTGCCGGTCTCAGGGTTCGCATCGGCATCGACGACCGTGTCGCGCAGGCCGCCGGTCGCGCGGACGATGGGCGGCGTTCCGTAGCGCAGGCCGATCATCTGACCCTGGCCGCACGGCTCGAAGCGCGACGGCATCACGAACGCGTCCGCGCCGGCATACATGCGCCGGGCGAGGCCGCGGTCGAAGCGCGCGACAACGGCCAAGCGCGCGCGACCTGCTGGCGATTCGGCCAGCGCCTGCAGATCTTTGATCAACCGTTGATCGCCCGTGCCCAGCACACAGATGCGTGCTCCTTCAGCCAGCAGGTCGCGCGCCGCCGCGGCCAGCAGATCGAAGCCCTTCTGAGGATCGAGCCGGCCGACCATCGCCAGCAGCGGCCCGTCCGGGTCGAGCTCGAGCTCGGCGCACAGCGCGGCGCGGCAAGCCGCCTTGCCCGCCAGATCGGCCGCCGAGTAGCGCGCGGGCAGATCGCTGTCGGTGGCCGGGTTCCACAGCTCGGTGTCGATGCCGTTGATGATGCCCAGGTAGCGGTCGCCCCGCGAGCGCAGCGCGTCGTCCACGCCGGCGCCGTATTCGGGCGTGAGCGACTCGGCAGCAAAACCGGGCGAGACCGTGTTGACCAGGTCTGCGCCAAGGATGCCCTCGCGCAGCAGGTCGACGCCGTCCGGCGCCCCAAGCGACGCGGGCAGGTCGAGCTGGCCGGCCACCTCCGCGCGCGGCACCCAGCCGTGGTAAGCGAGGTTGTGGCAGGTGAGGATCGTTGCCGCCCTACCCACGACCGGATCAGCCGCGTAGCGCAGCCGGCGCTGCAGGATCGCCGGCGCGCCCTCCCAGTCGTGGCCGTGGATCACGTCGACCGGCCGATCCTCGACGCGCATCGACTCGAGCGCCGTCCGTGCCAGCAGGCTGAACCGAAAGCCGTTGTCGGCGAAATCCACGCCCGCGCCGGGCTCTGTAACGTAGTAGTCGGAGCGGTCGAAGCTGGGCGGGTGGTCAACCAGCCGCAGCCGATAGCCGCGTCCCTGGGTGCTCCACAGGACGACTCCGGTCGACTGTCCAGGCGCGGCAGGTACATCCAGGTCGAGGCGCTCGGCGGGGTTCGGGGGGTTCAATCCACGGTAGCGCGGCAGGTAGACATCGACCTCATGGCTCTGCTGGCCAAGGGCGCGCGACAACGCGTCGACTACGTCCGCCAGCCCGCCCGTCTTGGCATACGGCTCACACTCCGAGGCAATCATCGCGATGCGCATTGGCGACGATCTTAGTCGTGCGGCAGCCAATCACGGCCGCGCCCAGCAAACGTTATCTACCGTGACGCTGAACCGGTTTACGTCGCGATTCGGGACGATGTAGGATGCCCGCCATCGTGCCCCGAAGGATCGAGATATCCACCTTGCCGGTGGCCGGGCTGCGGCTGCCCGCGCACCTCGAAGGCCTCCAGCGGCTGGCCTACAACCACTATTGGATGTGGCACCCGCGGGTGCGCGTCCTGTTCCGGCGCATCGACGTCCAGGCCTGGCTGCGCTACCGCAATCCGGTTCCGGTTCTCCAGCAGCAGCGCGACTGGTCGCCCGTGCTCGAGGACGTCGACCTGATGGCCGAATACCGGACGCTGCTTGACGACTTCGACCGGTACATGGAGAACGGTGCAGGCCATTGGTTCGAGCGCCAGCACGGCCGTGCCTTCAACAGTCCGATCGGCTACTTTTGCGCCGAGTACGGCCTCAATGAGTCGCTCGGCATCTACTCGGGCGGCCTGGGAGTGCTCGCCGGCGACCATCTCAAGGCCGCTTCGGACATGGCCATCCCGTTGGTGGGCGTGGGCCTCTTCTACCGCCACGGCTACTTCCGCCAGACGATCGATGCCGACGGCCACCAGGAGCACGCCTACCCCGACTACGACCCGGCGCTGCTGCCGCTGACGCGCGTCGCCGCAAACGACGGCGGACCGCTGACGATCGGTGTCGAGATGCCCGGGCGCACGGTCTGGTGTGCCGTGTGGCTCGCCCAGGTCGGCCGGGTGCCGCTGCTCTTGCTCGATACGGATATCCCGGACAACGAGACGGCCGACCGACCGATCACGCACATCCTGTACGTCCGCGGCCGCGAGATGCGCCTGCACCAGGAGATGGTCCTGGGCGTCGGCGGCGTCCGCGCGCTGCGCGCGCTCAAGATCGAACCGAAGGTCTGGCATCTCAACGAGGGCCACTCCGCGTTCATGCTCGTAGAGCGCATGCGCGAGCTCACGCTCGATGGCACGTCGATGGACGACGCGCTCGCGGATGTCAAGCGCAACGCCGTGTTCACCATCCATACCCCAGTCAGTGCTGGCAACGAGCGCTTCGAGGCGCAGCTCGTACGCACCCTCGCCGCGCCACTCGCGGATCAGACCGGGCTGGATCTCGAACGCATCATCGAGCTCGCCCGGGGCACGGACAACGATCCGGAGCAGTTCGACATGACCGCCTTCTCGCTGCGCGAGACGAACGGCGCCAACGCGGTCTCACATCTGCACGCGCAAACAGCCAATGCGACCTGGAGCGCGGTCGTCGACAAGCCGATCCTGGGCATCACCAACGGCGTCCACCCACCCAGCTGGGTCGGCGGTCCGTTTCGCGCGCTGTACGAGTCGATCGACGGCGACCTCGACAATCTCGACCCACGCCCGGTCAAGTTCCTGACCCGCGTCGCGCGATTGACCGACGATGACATGTGGGAGGCGCACCGCCGCCAGAAGCTGGAGCTGGCCTACTTCTCGCGCCGCAGGCTTCAGCAGCAGTTCGCGCGCCACGGCGAAGCGCCGCTCGTGCTCGAGGAGCTGGCCGACGCGCTGGACCCGGAGATGCTGACGATCGGCTTCGCGCGGCGCTTCGCAACCTACAAGCGCGCCGCGCTGATCTTCACCGACGAGGAGCGCCTGGCGCGCATCCTGGACAGCACCGATCGGCCGGTGCAGATCGTCTATGCCGGCAAAGCACACCCAGCCGACCGGCCGGGCCAGCGCGTCATCCAGGACATCTTCGCGCGCAGCCGCTCGCCCAGGTTCGCCAAGCGCGTCTTCGTCGTCGAGGACTACGACATTCGCGTCGCGCGCTACCTCGTCCAGGGCGTCGACATCTGGCTCAACAACCCGCGCCGGCCACTCGAGGCGTCAGGCACGAGCGGCATGAAGGCGGCAATGAACGGGATCATCAACTGCTCGGTCCTCGACGGCTGGTGGGACGAGGGCTACAACGGTGAGAACGGCTGGGCCATCGGCCGCCGAGATATCAACCCCGACGAGGGTGCGCAGGATTGGGCGGATGCCCAGGACCTGTATCGACTGCTCGAGAACGAGATCGTGCCGATGTATTACGACCGCGACCGGAAGGGTCTTCCTCGCCGCTGGCTACAGATGATGCGCAACTCGATGCAGAGCACGATTTGGCAGTTCTCGACGAGCCGGATGCTCCAGGAATACGTCGAGCAGCTCTACGGGCCTGCGGCCGGAGGGTCGCGTCCTGAACAGGCGCCGGCCAGCGACCCGGAAGCGCGCCCTGGAGCACGGGCCAAGACTGCCGCCTGACCGACTAACAGCGCCTCCGCCCGAGTCGCCGGAGACAAATGACCAAACGCATCTCGCTTGCCCTCATCATCCATAACCACCAGCCCGTGGGCAACTTCGGCTGGGTCATCGAGGACGTCTACGAGAAGGCGTACGAGCCCATGATCAGCGCCCTCGAGCGCCATCCGGGCGTACGACTGGCTCTTCATTACACCGGGCCGCTGCTCGAATGGATGGCGGCCACGCGGCCCGAGTCGATCGCCCGGCTGCGTGCGCTCGTCGCGCGCGGCCAGGTCGAGATCCTTGGCGGCGGACTGTACGAGCCGATCCTCGTCGCCCTGCCCGAGCGGGACCGCATCGGCCAGCTCGAGCGGATGCGCACGACGGTGGCGGAGAAATTCGGTGTGCGCCCAACGGGCGCGTGGCTGGCCGAGCGCGTCTGGGAGCCGTCACTGCCGTTCGACCTCGCCACGGCCGGCTACGCGTACACCGTCCTCGACGACAACCACCTGCGCGGCGCGTTCGTGCCCGAGGACCGGATGTGGGGCACGTACACAACTGATGACCAGGGCAAGCTGCTGACCATCTTCGGGACCGAGAAGGGCCTGCGCTACCGGATCCCGTGGCGCCCGGTCGACGAACTCATCGCGTACCTGCGCGACAACGCGACCGACGGCGGCGAGCGGATCGGGATCATGGGCGATGACGGCGAGAAGTTCGGCGCTTGGCCGGGCACGTACGAGCTGTGCTGGGGCAGGGACGAGTGGGTCGAGCGTTGTTTCAGCGCACTCGAGGAGAACGCCGGCTGGCTGTCGACCGTGACGCCGTCGCAATGGATGGCCGGCCAGGCGTCCATCGGCCGCATCTACATCCCGAGCGCGTCGTACGTCGAGATGACCGGCTGGGCACTGCCGGTCACAGAGCAGCCGGTCTTCAACCGGCTGATGGAGCACGCGTCGGAGCGCAATCTGCCCGAGCTGCGCTTCCTGCGCGGTGCGATGTGGCGCAACTTCCAGGTGCGCTATCGCGAGATCAACGAGCTGCACAAGCAGATGCTGCGCGCCTCGGCGGCCGTGGCTGCGATGCCGGAGGGCGCGTTGCGCGAGCGAGCGCTCGACCACATCTACCGCGGCCAGTCGAACGACTGTTACTGGCACGGCTGGTTCGGCGGCGTGTACATCGTCCACATGCGCATGGCGACGCTGGCCGAGCTGATCGCCGCCGAGGACCTCGCGCTGGGCTCAGGCGCGCTGGCCGGCATCGCCGACTACGACCTCGACGGCGTCGACGAGGTCGCGCTGGGCACAGCAGGACAGACGGTGGTCGTGGACGTCGCCGAGGGCGCGGGAATTGGCTCGTGGGACCTGCGCGCGACGCGCGTCGCGCTGGCGTCCGTGCTGCGCCGCCGGCCCGAGCCCTACCACGACGCGATCCGATCGCCGGATCCGCTGGAAGACGCCGACGCCAAGCATGACGACGATTTGGCCGGCTCGATCGAATACGACGATCACGAACGCCGGAGCGGCCTCGTCCGGCTGCGCCGCGCCGACAGCCACTTGGTCGGCGACTTCGACCGCGGGCCATGGGAGGTGCAACGGGCGACCGACCGCCAGCTGGTGGTCACGCGACGCTGGGACGGCCTAGCCGCGCGCAAGACGATCACCGTCGACGGCGATCGGCCCGACGGCACGCTGATAGTCAGCGTTGAGATCCTCGCCGAGCGCGAGTTCGAGGGCTCAGTCGAGCTCGAGTGGAACGTCAACCTGATGGGCGGCGGCGCCAACCCGGCTGCGTATTACCGCTCCGGCGCCGATGAGTGGCGCCACGACTCACGCGGCCACGTGGCGGCCGGAGCGGATCTGTCATTCGGCAACACCTATGAAGGCGTCGAAATATCGCTCGTCGCCGATCCGCCTGCGCGGGCGCAGTGGTTCGCGGTCGAGACCGTGTCGAACTCGGAGGCGGGCTTCGAGCGCGTCTACCAGGGCTCGGGCCTCACCACCCGCTGGCCGCTCTCGCTCCAGTCGGGTCAGTCGGCGACCTTCGCATCGACCCTGAGCTTCAGGCAGTCGCGCGACCGTTCCACCGAGGAATCGGAGACGCGCTAGGCGGCCCGCTGGACGGGCGTTGAAATGTCGACGATCGACTCGCTGACGTGCGGCTGTGGCGCGACTGCCCGCCAGATCCGCACGATCCGGTTCTCGGCTGGCTCGTGCATCGCCGCGCATTCCAGCCACATGCTTCCATCGCGGTAGACCACGATCGTTTCCCGGCCGCAATCGCAGTACGGCCGCTGCCCGTGGGCGCTCTCGATTCGATCAACAATGGATTGCTCGTTGAGCATCATCATGTGCTCCTTCCTTACGTATCATCCAATCCTCCTTCAGGGCACGCCGAGGAACAAGGCGCAGTCCGTTAACAGATCGTTAACGGTCGAATGAGAAGTACCTATGTCTTGTTGGACACGGATTCCGACTCCGCCGCAGTCGGGCGAGAGGGCACGGCAGCAGTTCGGACGAACGCTGCGTCATAGCGATCGAGGAATGGCTGCGCGCCGCGGCTTCGGAAGAACTCCCGCGCCGCGGCGTCCGCATCGGCAGCCTCCGGGATCTTGCCCTTGCCACGCTGACCAACTGACAGCTCGAGCAGCGCGAGAGTGAGCTTGCTGGAACCCGCGCTCAGATCGCCGCGCGCCGAGAGATAGGCGGCTCGAGCGCTCGCCCAATCCTCCTCGAGCAGCGCGACCGCGGCCTCGAGCCATCGGCGCGAAGCGTCCACTAGCCGTCCGCGCCGTTCGAACGAAAGGTGTGCCTGGAGTGCCTCTCGGGCCAGGTTGACGTCGTTGGCGGCGACCGCCGCGGCTGCGCCCATCGATGAGGCCACGTCGACCGCGTCGATGTGAGTCCAGGCTTCTCGGGCGGCCGCTGCGACCTTCGCCCACTCGCCGGCCGCGAATTCAACCGTCGCCTCCGTCACCGACATGCCGGCAACACCCTGCGACGTGTCCGTGCCAATCAGCTCACGGGCCGCGGACAGGCGCGCGCGGGCCTCGTCGAGTCTGCCCGGGAAGGCGGAGCGCATGGCCAGGGAGCCGAGGTGCCAGCCACCGTAGAAACCCGGTGCGTCGAGCTGCGTCATCTCGTCGACGCCTGTGTCCCAATCGCCAATCTCGAAGCGATTGTCGAGCAGGACCTGCCCAAACTGGTAGGCCCACGTTAACTGCCCATAGCGCAGCGCCATCTTGAGCCTTCGCTGAGCAACTCGACGGCGGCAGCGGTGTCTTCGGCTCCAATGGCGCCCAACGCGTTGTTGCGCGCTCGCAGCGCTGCCCAGACGTCGCCGACCTGCTCTGCCAACTGCATGACCCCGCGCAACAGGACCACGCCCTCAGTGTCTCGGCCGAGGTTCAGCAGCGCCGTACCCTTGGTAATCAGCGTGTCGAGCACGAGCGCGTCGTCGGCGATCGCGCTGGCCTCGAGAACGCGATCGGCCCAGGTGACCGACTCACGGTTAGAACCGCGGATCATCAGCGCGCGGGCCAGCTCGCGTTCGGCAGATAGCAAAGCGGCACTTGCCGGCATGCCACGTACGCTTTCGATCGCCGGTGTGAGAACGTCGATCGCGGATTTCTCGCGGTGCTCGCTCAGATCGACCTGCGCTTCGAGCGCGGCCCCAACGAGCCCCATCTGAGCGTCGCCCAACCCACCGGCAAGCTCCTGGACGCGGCGCGCGTGTTTCATCGCCACGTCGATGAGTCCCTCCTGGAGCGCGGGATGCACGGCGCGCTCGTGGAGCGCAGCCTGCTCCTTCGGGTCGGGCGTGACGGCGAGTGCCTGTTCGAGATAGCTCACCGCCTGGCGGTTGGAATGGAGCGCGATGGCTCGCTCGGCCGCGGCGCGCAGGGAAACGCGCGCTTGGGCGGCCAGCGCATCCGCTTCTGGGCCAGCAGGGGTCGCGTGGTAGGCCTCGACATAGTGGCTGGCCTGGACGCCGGCGAGCTCGTCGTCGCCGAGCGACTCGTAGTAGCGCGCCGCGGCGAGGTGAAGCGCGCGGCGATCGGCGCGCGACAGCGACGCCTCAGCGACCTCGCGCACGACGGCCTGGACGAACTGGTACTGACCGCGTTCAGGCGATCGCGGATCGACGTCGACCTGGAGCATCTGGCGGCGCACGAGCCCTGCCAGCGAATCGCGCAGCGCATCCACTGTCTCACCGGTTATGGCGGCGAGCGACTCGGAAACGAAGCTCTTGCCCATTACCGCCGCCGACTGAAGCAACCGGCGTTCGTGCTCGGCGAGCGCGTCCATGCGGGCTGCGATCAGTGCCTGTAGCGAGTTCGGCACGGCCAGATCGTCGAGACGCCCGGACATCTCGAACGTTCCGTCGTCCGAGCGACGGACATCGCCACGGTCGAGGAGCATGCGAATCGTCTCGACCGCATACAAGGGGATGCCTTCGGCTCTGTCGACGATGGCGCTGGCGGCCTCGGCCGGGATGCCCGGCACCGTGCCCGTGACCAGCTCCAACATGTGGGCGCGTTCGAGCGGCTCGAGCGACATGGTCGTAAGGCTGCGCATGGTGGAGCCCCAGCCTGGCCGGCGATCGAACAGCTCCGGCCGAGCGAGCGCCACGACGAAGATGGGCAGGTTGCGCGAGCGATCGAGGAGCTCGGTCACGAAATCGAGCAGGCCCTCGTCGGCCCATTGGATGTCCTCGAAGACGAGCACGGTCGAGCCTCGCTCGGCGATGCGTTCGAAGAAGATCCGCCACGCGGCGAACAGCTCGTCGCCCGAGCCTGCGGGCATCGCGTCCAGCGCCAGCAGCCCCGCCAGCCGAGGCTGGACCCAGCGCCGTTCCTGCTCGTCGGGCAGCCACTCGACAAGCGCCTCATGGAGACGGGTCGCGGCGACGGCCGGATCGTCGGTCTCGGCTATGCCGGCGCGGCCACGGACCATCTCGGCCAATGCCCAGTAGCTGATCCCCTCGCCGTATGCCGGGGAGCGGCCATGGTGCCAGTAGATCGTCTCGACGACGCCATCGATGTACTTCTCGAACTCCCACGCCAGGCGGCTCTTGCCGATGCCGCCGTGGCCGACGACCGACACGAGGCGCGGCTTGCGCTCGCGCTGGGTGGCGTGGAAGAGCTCCTTGAGCAGGCGCAGCTCCTCGTCGCGGCCGGTGAAGGGCGGCTCGAGCGCCTCGCTCCGGCCTGTTCCGCCGCGCAGAAGGCCAGTGACGGCAGCGGCGCGCCACGCGGGCACGACAGACGACTTGCCCTTGAGCAGCTGCTCGCCGGCCTCCTCGAAGCGGATCGCGTTCGCAGCGGCGTGATAGGTCGCTTCGCCGACCAGCACGGTCCCGGGCGGCGCCACCGACTGGAGACGGCTGGCGGTGTTGACCAGGTCGCCCGCAACCATGCCCTGGCCGCTCGCGCCGAGCGTCACGGCCGCGTTCCCGGTCAGGACCCCGGCGCGTGCCTGGATGCCTTTGCCGTTATCCAGGCCGGGCACGCCGTCCACGATCTCCAACGCCGCTCGAACCGCGCGCTCTGCGTCGTCCTCGTGCGTTGTCGGCGTGCCCCACACGGCCATCACGGCGTCGCCGATGAACTTCTCGATCGTGCCGCCGTAGCGTTCGACGATCGTCCGCGCGAGCTCGAAGTAACGCGTCAGGAACTCGCGCGTGTCCTCCGGATCCTCGTCCTGGCTGAGCGTCGTGAAGCCGACGAGGTCCGCAAACAGGACGCTGACCAGTCGTCGCTCAGCGACGGACGTTGCTGCCGGCATCGCGCCGCGTCGTGCATCCTCGGTTCGCGCCGGCCCTGCAGAGCCGCCCAGGGCGGTGCCGCATTCGCCACAGAACTTGGCGTTGGGCGGGTTCTGGGCGCCGCAGTTCGGGCAGCCGCTGGCCAGGTGCGCGCCACACTCGAGACAGAACTTGCGGCCGGCCTCGTTCTCGGTGCCGCACTGAGCGCAGATCATGGTCTGGCGAACGTTAGTCGACACGGCCCGCGTTGATAAGGCTCAGGCTGGTGCGATCACGCCGGCGCGATCCAGCGGGTCCACGAGAATGCCGGCTCGAAGCCCAGCGAGCGATACAGCCCGACCGCCGGCGCGTTTTCCTCGAGGACGCCCAGCCAGACCAGCCGGTGGCCGGTGGCGAGGCCGGCGCGGGTTGCGACCGAGGTGATGAGCCGGCCGTAGCCGCGCCGGCGGTGGCGCGCGGCGACACTGATCGCGTGGAGCCCACAGACCGTCGGCCCGGGCACCAGACGCGCCGTCGCCACCGGCTCGCGGCCCAGGCGCACGAGGTAGCCGCGCGTCGTGCCGTCGGCCACAGACCTGGCCAGGAGCTCCGCGCTCTCGCCGATGGCGTCGGGCAGCAGGCCGAACACCGCTGTCTCGAGGCGAACGGATTCAAGAGCCGTCTGTGGCGTGACCGCCTCGACGCGCAGGTTCGGATCGAGATGGGGCACGACCTGCGGCCGGCGCGTGGCCATGATCAGTTCCGAGAAGACCTCGATCCAGCCTGCCTCACTCAGCGCTGAAGCGAGGTCAGGAGGCTGGGTGAGGCCCGAGCAGACGACCACCGACGGCCACGCGTTGGCGGCGCGCATGCGGCTGGAGACCGCCGCGAGGCGCGCATCGACTTCGTTGAGGGGCCAGCGGATCGCGGCGGCGAAGTTGAGCGGCGAGCCGACTCTGTCGTGGACGACGAGCGTCATTCCCAGGTCGGGCTGTTCATGGACGGAGGCACCGAGCAATGCAGCCCAGGAGATGCGGTCGTGCTCGATCGCCTCGAGTTCCTCGCTGGAAGGCGGCACGGCGGCATCGTGCGCAGCGGGCTGATCCTGGCGCGGCCGCGCCGAGTTTGGACGAGAGACACTCACGGCGTGGTCACCGGAACGAGGCCAGGACCTCCCGGTCGAAACGCTCCATGAGCCCGACCAGCGCGTCCGGATTCGTCTCCGCGAAGTCGAACGCCATGTGTCCCGTGCCGACTTCCCTGAAGGCCTTGATCTCGGCGATCATCTGCTCGGGCGTGCCGGCGAGCATGTAGAAAGGCGCCTCGGATGGTCCGAATTGGACGCGCACGCGGGCCGAGATCAGTGGTGCGGGCCGGCCGGCTTCCGCGGCGGCGGCGTTGACGATGGGGATGCGCGCGGCCAGCTGCTCGTGCCCGGCCGCCGACGAGTGGTAGGCCTGGCCGAGCCGGCCGGCACGGCGCAGGCCGTGCTCGTCGCGGCCGCCGACCCAGACGGGGACGTTCGGCCCCTGCGCCGGCAGTGGCGCGAAACGCACCTCTTCCCACGAGTGGAAATGGCCGTGGAACGGTCCCGTCTCGCCACTCCACAGCTGGCGCCAGATCGCGATCGCCTCGTCCAGGTACGCGCCGCGCCGGTGGAAGCGCTCACCGCCCAGCCCGAGATGGCCGAACTCGGTCTCGTTCCAGCCCACGCCGACGCCGGCAATCAGCCGGCCGCCGGACAGCGCGTCGATCGTGGCCAGCTCCTTGGCCAGCTCAACGGCGTTGCGCATCGGGACGACCACGACGCTGATGCCGACGCGCAGCGACGGCTCGCGGGCCGCGATGTGAGCCAGGGTGACGACCGCGTCGAAGACCGTGTAGTAGTCCTCCGAGCGCTTGGCTGGCTCGACCAGCAAGTGGTCGGTCGTGAACACCGAACGCCAGCCCAAGCGTGCCGCGGTGGAGCTCCCGGCGTCGATCGATTCGACCGTCGCCCCCGCGCGATACGAGGGCAGGATCAGCCCGAAATCCAAGTCAGTCCGCCTCCCCGAACATCTCGCGCGCGACCCACTTGATCGGCGGCGTGCCGTGCGAGATCACCGACTCGAGATGCGCGCGGTAGTCGAAGCCGGGCGTGTCGCCGATGCCGCCGGCGATGTGCTGATCGGGCACCGATTCCGCGCTGGCACCCGTGGCGATCGCCGCACGCCTGCGTGCTTCCGTCTCGAGGTCCCACATCTCGAGCGAGCCGACGTAATAGGTCGACAGCTGGGTCGACGTCAGCCGCGCCCGCACCCACTTGGCACGTGCCTCATCCTGCTCCTGGAAACCGCCGCCGACCATGAGCGCCATGGCCTGCTCTTCGGTCATACCTTCCGTGTGGATGGCGACATCCATGATCGCGTTGGTGATCGCGCGCAGGTAGAACTTCCAGTGCGTGAGCATCAGCGCCGGCTCGTTGTCTCGGTAGCCCAGGTCCATCAGCACCTGGGTGACGTAGACCGCCCAGCCCTCGGCGAACGTGCCGCTGGCGAACACGGCCCGGGCGAGGCTGGGCGAGCGGTTGGCATACGCGCCCTGGAGGTAGTGGCCGGGCACTCCCTCGTGGATGGCCATCAGCACGTTCATCCGGTCGTTGTCCTCGCGCAGGTACGACTCGACCGCCGCGGGACCCAGGTTCTCGTCCGGTGGCGTGATCCAGAAATAGCTCGGCAGGCCCTTGTCGAGCGGCCCGGGCGACTGGAGGAAGGCGCGTCCGTAGGCGCGCATGAAGACCGGCGTCCACGTGATCTGGAGCGGCTCGTCGGGCAGGCCGATCACGTTTCGCTCCCGGCAGAAACGCTCGATGAGGGCGATCTCGGCCCGGTTGACGTCGATCAGCTCGTGCGGCTGGGGATGCTCGCGCGCGATGGCGTCAAGGACCTTGCGCACTGCGTCGTCAGCCGACTCGGGCACTGCCTGGCCCGGGCACCAGTCGTTCCACGCGCCGTGCGCGAGGCGGACCAGCTCGGCCCTGACGAGGTCGTAGTCGCGCCGCGCGCGAGCGAGCAGGTGCTCCGGCGCGATGTTGCTGGCGAGAGTGTGGTGCAGCTTCCTGGCGAACAGCTCCGACCCGAGGCGACCCTCACCCTGAGCGCGCGGCAGCACGTCGTCGGTGAGCACGCGCCGGAACTGCTCGACCGCGCCGCGCGCCGCACCTTCACTGACGTGCATCTCGCGCGCCAGATCGGTATGTCCGTCTTGCGCGGCGCGCAGGTCGGCCTCGGCGATGCCCTGGTCGATCAGCTCGGTCACGCCGTTGAGCTGGGCGAGGGCGACCTGGATGTGGAGCGCGGAGACGGGCCGGCCGTTCATGCCGGTGAGCCCGGCCGCCGCCGCTTGGAGGTAATCCGGCAGCCCGCGCAGGCGGCCCAGGAACGCGGCGCCCCGGTGCTGCCAGGGCGCGAAGTCGCGCGCGAGCAACGAGAACAATCCGCCGCCCGCAATCCGGACCAGGCCGAGCGCATCCCACGCCGCCTCGCGCAGCTCGGTCTCGTCGAACTCCATGCCGTCCAGCGCTTCGAGCACGATGCCGCGATCGATGCGCTCGGCCGCAGACAGCGCGCCTTCGTCGAGCGCCTGGAGCGCGCGGCGATGGCGGGCGATCAGGCCCAGGCGTGCCCGTCGCCCGGCGTCGGTCATGTCCGGCCAGCGGTTGTCGTAGGCGTGGAAACCGATCTGTGTCGCCCACGTCGGCTGCGCGCCAAACAGGTCGTCGAGCAGGGCACGCAGGGCGTGATCGAAGGCCGTGCGTGGTGTGGCCCGGTTGTCGGGAGCGAGCGGGGTGAACTCGGTCTGGATCGTCACGACCGGCATCCTAGCCGTCACGCCCACAGGTAGCATTCGCGCTGGTGTTCGAGTTTGTCGTTCGCGTAGTGGTCAACGCCATCGCCTTGATCGCCGCGCTGCGCCTCGTGCCGCACGTCGAGTTCCGCGGGGATTGGTGGCAGCTGCTCATCCTGGCCGCAATCGTCGGCGTGATCAACGCCTACATCCGGCCCATCGTCAAGCTGCTCAGCCTGCCGCTCAACCTGCTGACCTTCGGCCTGATCGGCTTCGTGATCAACACGGCGCTGATCATGCTTGCCGCGGCCGTTGGCCAGTCCCTCAGCCTTGGCTTCACGCTCGCGCATTGGCCGCCCGGCAGCATCACGGTCGACGTCGTCGTGGCCGCGCTCCTGACATCGATCGTGATCAGCGTCGTTTCCTCGCTGATGGCATTCGTCCGCCTCGCGACGCCGCGCCTCTAGCCTCGTCTTCTCGAGGTTCCGGCCGCGTCTCCCGGGCCGGACCTTGGCCCCTACCGCTAATCTCGGTTCGATGAACGACGAGGCGCGAGCTTGACGAGCGGGCAGACGTCGCATCCCCGGCGTGCCTTCAGCGAGCGGCTGGCACATGCCCCCCTGCTCCTCGACGGAGCGATGGGCACGCTCCTCTTCTCGCGTGGCGTGCCCCAGCGCTCGTCGCTCGACGCGCTCGTCGAGACGCATCCCGACCTGATAGGCGCCATACACCGCGAGTACATCGAGGCCGGCGCGAACGGCATCGAGACGAACTCGTTCGGCGCCAACCGGCTCCGCCTCAAGGCGTTCGGCCTCGCCGATCGCGCGCGTCTGCTCAACCGCAAGGCGGCCCAGCTCGCCCGTGACGCGCGCGACGTCGCCGGCCGGGGCGACGTGCTCATCTTCGGCAGCATCGGGCCGCTCGAGGCTCCGGTTCATGGTCCCGAGCGACAGGACGAGGCACAGGTGCGCGAGGCGTTCCGCGAGCAGGTCGAAGGCCTGCTCGAAGGTGGCGCGGACGTGCTGATTTTCGAGACCTTCAGCGATCTGCACGAGCTGCTGCTGGGCGTGGCCGAGGCGCGCGCCCTGAGCGACCTGCCCATCGTGGCCCAGATGACCTTCGGCGAGGAGCTGGCCGCGATCGACGGCTCCAGCCCGCAGACCGCCGCGACGGCCCTCGCCGCGGCCGGCGTCGACGCGGTCGGAGTCAACTGTGGCGTCGGCCCGCAGATCTGCCTCGACGCCGTGGTCCAGATGGGCAGGCCGTCGCCCGGCCTTGCTCGATCGATCGTGCCCAACGCCGGCCTGCCCCAGCGCATGGAGGGCCAGTTCGTGTATGCCGCGCCGCCGGCCTACTTCGGCGCGCAGGTGGGCCGCTTCCTGGACGCCGGCGCACGGATCGTCGGCGGCTGCTGTGGGACGACGCCGGAGCACATCCGGCACATGCGCGCCGCGCTCGACGGCCTGCTGGGCACGTCGTCCGGTACCGCGCGGCGCCCCCGCGGCCACGCGCACGAGCACGAGCAACGCATCGAACGGCCGCGCACGCCGACCACGGAGCGCAATGCGGCGGCGCTCAGCGAGCCGCCGCCACCCACGCGCCTGGCGACGCTTCTGGCCGAGCGGCGCTTCGTCGTCAGCGTCGAGATCGACCCGCCGCGCTCGGTGCGCATCGAGCGCACGATCGAGGCTGGCCGGCTGCTCCAGGAGGCCGGCGTCGACGTCGTCAACGTCAGCGACAGCGCCATGGCTCGCGTGCGCATGGGCGCGCTGGCCGTCGCTTTCGGCATCCAGCACGATCTCGACCTCGAGTGCGTGGTCCACTTCACGACGCGCGATCGCAATCTGATGGCGCTCGAATCGGAGCTCCTCGGTGCCCACGCCCTGGGCGTACGTGACATCCTCGCCCTGACCGGGGATCCGCCGCGCGTCGGCGACTACCCAACCGGCACGGGCATCTGGGACGTCGATTCGATCGGCCTGATCGGCATTCTCGCGCGGCTCAATCGCGGTGAGGATCAGGCGGGCAAGCCGATCGGAGCGCCCGCGGGCTTCACCATCGCGTGCGCCCTCGACCCAACCGCGAACGACCTGGGCCATGAGCTGGAACGCCTGGCGGCCAAGATCGACGCCGGCGCCGACCTCATCATGACCCAGCCAATCTATGCCCGAGAGCAGTGGGACCGGCTCATGGACGCCGCAGCCGCGCGCTGGCCGAGCGGTCTGCCGCGCCCGGTGCTGCTGGGCATTCTGCCGCTGCACTCGCAGCGCCACGCCGAGTTCCTGCACAACGAGGTGCCCGGCATCACCATCCCCGACGAGGTGCGCGCGGCGATGAGTGGCGCCGACGATCGCGCGGCGGAGGTGGGTCTCGACATCGCTCATGCCCTGCTGTACGAGATTGCCGGACAGGTCCAGGGCACGTACATCATGCCCAGCTTTGGCCGCTACGAGCTGGCGGCCGAGCTTGTGCGCCGCATCCGAGCGGACGAACGCGTAGCAAGTGAGCAGGTGCGAAAGAAATGAACGTCAAGTGGCGGTTGCGCTTCTCCGGCCTGCTGGTCGCGGCCTTCGCAACTCTTCTCCTGCTGCCGGCGATCGTCCTCGCCCAGCCACCCGCCGGTCCACCCTATCCGCAGCCGGAAACGAACGTCCGCGTCTACGACAACGCCGACATCTTGTCGCCGGCGACCGAGCAGCAAGCCGAGCAGATCATCCTGGGCATCCAGAACCGCACCGGTGCCCAGGTCGTCGTCTACACCCAGTACAAACCCGGCTCCACGGACGACAGCACCGACCAGGACGCCATCGACCTGATCAACCAATGGGGCGTCGGCCGAAAAGGTTACGACGACGGCCTGGCGATCATGTGGAACACGACGCGCCAGCAATGCCTGTCGGGCGTGAGTGGCAATGGTCATGTGCGCCTCTATGCCGCACCCGGCTACCAGGCGACGTACCTCTCGAACAAGGAACGGCAGGACATCTTCGACAACGTCATGCTGCCCTACCTCCAGCAATGCGATGCGGACAACGCACTGCTCGCCGCACTGGCGAAGATCGATGCCGCGGCCACGCCAGAGCACGCCAACGCGCTCGCCACGGCGCGCCTCGTTGATGCTGCGGTCGGGCTCATCGGCGCGCCGCTGATCCTGCTGCTGCTCGTCGGCTGGGCAGCCGAGTCGTGGCTGCGCTACGGCAAGGACCCGGTCTACCTCGACGACCCGTCGATCCTGATGCCGGCGCCGCCGCCCGACCTGACCGCCGCGTCGGCGGCCGTCGTCTGGGAGGGACATGCGACGCGGCGGGCGCTGACGACGGCGATGCTCGACCTGGCCAGTCGGGGCGAGCTGTCGTTCAAGCCCGAGGAAACCGCCTTTGGGCTGCACACCAAGACCGGCATCCAGATGCAGACACCGGCGACCGACAACCCACAGGTGGCGCTCAACCGGCGCAGACCGCTTTCGGACGCCGAGGACTACGCCCTGGATCGACTTCAGGGCATCGCCGAAGGTCCGACCGGCTACATCGCGCCTGACGACATGCTCCTGTTCGGCAAGTACACCCAGAAGTTCAACGACCGGATCGAGGCGCACGTGGCCACCAAAGGCTGGTTCCGTGAGCCGCCCACCAAAGCGATCAACCGCTGGGCCGGCCGTGGGACGCTGGCCATCATCGGCGGCGTCATCACCCTCGTCATCGGCTTCAACCTGCCCAGCGGCGGCATCGAGCTGCTCGGCGGCGCACTCGTCGTGGCCGGGGTGATCATGATCCTGATCGCGCGCGCGATGCCTGCCCGGACGATGGCCGGAGCAATGATCTTCGCCATGCTCGCGGCCTACCGGCGGACTCTCCAGAAGACGATGGAGCAGGCAAGGTCGATGAACCAGGTCGTTCAGAACGCCGGCCTGTCGTGGATCCAGACGCCCGACCAGGCGACGGTCTGGGGCGTCGCGCTGGGCCTGCAGCAGGACGTGGAGGCGGTCATCGCCCGCAGCGCCGAGGACGCGCGCCAGGGCGTCTCGACGTACAACCCGTGGCTGCCCCTGTGGTATGGCACCGGCTTCAGCACGGGCGGAGGTCCAGGCGGGGGCCAATGGGGCGTGGCGCCCGGGCTGATGTCGAGTTCGGTCGTACCGGATTTCGGGGGCATGTTCTCCGTCCTGGGATCGATTGGGAATTCGCCCAGCTCGAGCGGCAGCGGCGGGGCCGGCGGATTTGGCGGTGGCGGCGGTGGCGGCGGTGGCGGCGGAGCGGGCGGCGGCTACTGAGCGATCGTCCAGGCGCCGCTAGACTCGCCAGCGATGGGTGCTGTTGAAACGATGGAGCAGTTCTTCGATCTGCTCAACGCGGGCGATCGCGAGAACGCAGTCAAGCTGATGGACGACAAGGTCGAGATGCGCGTCCACGTGCTGGGCAACAGCCGGACGCTGCGCGGCATCGACCAGGTCGCCGGCTGGTTCACGCGCGCCGACAAGGGCCTGCGCATGATCCCGGGCGAGGTCCGCGACACGGGCCTCAACTACGAGGCGGACCTGCTCGTGCTTCGGCCAGGCGTGCCTTCCCAGCACCTCGACGCGACGTTCCGCGTCGAGACCGGCAAGATCACCGCGATCAACCTCGCCCCGCGCTAGCGGAGCCGCCTACGGGCTGGAGGACGCGGCCGGGGACGGAATGACGATCAGCTGGCCGACCTCGATGTGGTTCGGGTCGCTGATCGATGGGTTCGCGTCGAGGATTTGCTGGACGGTAACGTGGAACCTGTTGGCGATCTTGGCCAGCGAATCGCCTGTTTTGATCTTGTACGGGCGCGGGCTGCCCACGGGGCCCACGCTCGGCGCGACGGTCGGCGCGACCGTGGGTCCGATGCTCGGTGCTCCTGACGGCGCCACGCTCGGCAGAACGCTGGCCAGGGCACTCGGCTGTGTCGAAGGAAAGAGGATCGACGGTCCGGGCGTGCGTGACGGAGTTCCGTGGCTGAGCAGCCCGGGCAGGAACAGGACGGCCGCGACGCCGATGGCCAAGATCGCCAGGACCGCGATCGCGGTCAGGATCGTGTCGAAGCGATTGCCGCCGCCGGGCTCCTCAGGCGCCTCGGCGCCGTAGCGTCCGTCGATCTCCCAGGACGGCACGATCTCGTCACGGTTGACCGGGCCGGTCGGCCGTGGCTGGGCGGCAGGTGACGGGATCGTGCTGCCGACCGGGCGCGGGCTACGCCCGGCGAGGAAGGCGGGCACGGCCGGTGCCGCCTCCGCCTCATCGGTGAACGCGGGCTGTGCGGTCGTGGCAGCCGGCGGCGAAGCCACGGGTGCCGGCATTGGCGGTGTTGCGCTCGGCGTCGCGGTCTGCGCGTCGAACGCGGCGAGCTGTTGACTCTCTTCTGCCTCGGACTGCCAATCGGTCGTGGCGAACGTCGGCGGCGATACGAAGCCAGGTGGTGTGCCTGTCGTTGCTGCGGCGGCGGCGGCGATGTCGGCGCCGGCCGGCGTTACCGAGGCGTCCTCGGGCAGATCCGCCAGCGCCGAGTCCGGCATGGCGGTCGGAGCGCCGGCCGCGCCCTCGTCATCTGCCGCGGCTGACTCAGGGGCCGTGCCGCCAACAATCTGCGGCCCGCTCGCCGCCGCGCTCGAGCTGGTTCCTTCCGCGGGCCGCGCGGCGGCGCGTACGGCCCAGTCCTGAAAGACGGGACATGCCGCGAAGCTCGGGGAGAGGCAGTACGCCTCCTGGTGCGCGATCGAGCGCGGCACCGGCGTCGGTTCGGCGAAGCAGCGATGGCGATAGTCGGGCTTGTCCGAGCGTCGATCTCGATCGAGCTCGAGCGCGACAAACGGACACGCGCGCGGAGTCTCGAATGGTGTCCCCTGCGCCGCCATCGGCGCGAAGTCTACGCGGCTGCGGAGCTCTCCGAGAGGTCCTCGGCCACTGCGTCGACCACGGACGCGCCGCCCGTGCCCGGGTCCACGATCATGCCCCCGCCGACCGTGTCGTTGGTCGTCTCGTCGATCAGGATGAAGCTGCCCGTGGCGCGGTTGAGGCGGTACTCGTCGACCATCAGCGGCGTGCTCGTGCGCAGGTGGACGCGACCTATCTCATTCAGGGTGAGCGAGGTCGCGGCTTCGTCGCGGTGCAGGGTGTTGACGTCGATGCGGTAGCGCAGCTCGTCGATGATCGCCCGCCCTGAGCGCGTGGTGTGCTTGATGATGTAGCGCCTGCCCGCCTCGAGCGGTCGGTCGGTCATCCAGCACACCATGGCATCCAGGTCCTGGGTGATCGTCGGCTGATTGTGCGGCCGGGAGATCATGTCGCCCCGGCTGGTGTCGATGTCATCCTCGAGCTCGATCGAGACGGACATCGGTGGAATGCCCTCCTCGACCTCGCCGTCGAATGTGCTGATGCGCGAGATGCGCGTCTTGTGCCCGGACGGCAGCACGATCACGTCATCGCCCTTGCGGAACGTGCCCGTGGCGATCTCGCCGGCGTAGCCCCGGTAGTCGTGGTACTCGTCGGTCTGCGGCCGGATCACGTATTGGACGGGGAAGCGGTTGTCGATCAGGTTGCGGTCCGACGCGATATGAACGTGCTCGAGGTGGTAGAGCAGCGTCGGACCGCCGTACCAGCGCATGTTGGCCGAGTGCTCGACGACGTTGTCGCCATACAGCGCGCTGATCGGGATGAACGTGATGTCATGCACGTCGAGCTTGGCCGACCAGGCCGCGAACTCGCTCGTGATGTTCTCGAAGACCTCCTCGCTCCAGTCGACGAGGTCCATCTTGTTGACGGCCACGACGAGGTGCGGGATGCCCAGCAGCGCCGCGATGAACGCGTGGCGGCGCGATTGCTCGAGCGAACCCTGGCGCGCATCAATGAGCACCACTGCGAGGTCCGCAGTCGACGAGCCGGTGACCATGTTGCGCGTGTACTGGATGTGGCCGGGTGTGTCGGCGATGATGAACTTGCGCCGCGGCGTGGCGAAGTAGCGATAGGCGACGTCGATCGTGATGCCCTGCTCGCGCTCGGCGCGCAGGCCGTCGGTGAGCAGCGCCAGGTCAACGGTCGCGTTGCCACGGCGGCGTGAGGTCTGCTCGATCGCCGCGAGCTGGTCCTCAAATATGCCCTTCGAGTCGTACAGCAGCCGGCCGATCAAGGTGCTCTTGCCGTCGTCGACCGAACCTGCCGTCGAGAAACGGAGGAGATCCATCTGCCCGGGGGCACGCATCATGGTGACCATCTCTAGAAGTACCCTTCGCGCTTGCGATCTTCCATCGCTGTCTCGCTGAATGCGTCGTCGGCGCGCGTCGCGCCGCGCTCGGTGATCCGCGCCGCGGCTGTCTCGATGACGATCTCGTCGAGCGTCTTCGCGCTCGACGCGACCGCGCCGGTGCAGGTCATGTCGCCCACGGTGCGGTAACGCACGACCATCTTGGTGATCGGCTCGTTGTCGCGCGGATGGAGAAACGGCCCGGTCGCCAGCCACATGCCGTTGCGCTTGAAGACATCGCGCTCGTGGGCGAAGTAGATCTCGGGCACTTCGAGCTCTTCCTGCTGGATGTACTGCCAGACATCCATCTCGGTCCAGTTGGAGATGGGGAAGACACGCATGTGCTGGCCCTTGCGGATCCGGCCGTTGTACAGGTTCCACAATTCCGGCCGCTGGGAGCGTGGCTCCCACTGCCCGAACTCGTCGCGGAACGAGAAGATGCGCTCCTTGGCGCGGGCCTTCTCCTCGTCGCGCCGGCCGCCGCCAAAGACCGCGTCGAACTGGTATTCCTGGATGGCGTCGAGCAGTGTCGTCGTCTGCAGCCTGTTGCGCGACGGATCGTGGCCCGGCTCTTCCTGGACGCGGCCCTGGTCGATGCTGTCCTGGACGGACGCGACGATCAGCCGCTCGCCCAGCTCCGCCACGCGCCGGTCGCGGAACGCGAGCACCTCGGGGAAGTTGTGGCCGGTGTCGACGTGCATGACCGGAAACGGGAACTTCTGCGGACGGAAGGCCTTCTCGGCGATACGCAGCAGGATGATCGAGTCCTTGCCGCCGGAGAAGAGCACGACGGGTCGCTCAAACTCCGCGGCGACCTCGCGCATGATGAAGATCGACTCTGACTCGAGCACGGCGAGATGGCTCAACCCGCCGTGAACCGAGCGCTCCGTGGACGTCTGAGGAGGCGTCATCTGACTCCCTGTGCGGCGCAGCCTGCCGCGCTTGATGGTCGAATGACCACTAAAATAATGGGGATTGTCGAATTAGTGGCTTTGACTTAGTATAGCGGAACGTCGACTCTGGGATGGAGGCTGCCTCCCGCGAGTCGCTTCATACAGACGCGGCCGCCTTCGACGGTGATGCATATGACCACGCCCACGCCCGCCGCAACCGATGCTGCCGGCCTCGCCACGCCCGATGAGACCCGCCCGGGCCGTCTCAAGCGCCTCTCAGCCAGCACGGGCATGTCTCCGCGCACGATCGTCGCAGGGACAGTGCTGCCCCTTGTCGCGCTTGTGGTCATCGTCGGCACGATCGGCGTGGCGCCTGCCGACCAGCGGACCACGATCTTCTTCGCAACGGTCGTCGGCCTCGCGGCGGGCCTGTCGTCGACCGCGATCGGCGTCTACGGAGGCGTCCTTGTGCCAGGACTGCTCCTGCTCAGCATCGACGCGCGTTTCGCGGCCGCGCTGTCGCTCTTCCTGCAGGTGCTGGTCATTCCTCTCGCAGCGGGGTCGCACTACCGGATGGGCAACTTCTCGAAGAAGGTGGCCCTGCCCCTCGTAATCGGCGGCATGATCGGCGCGTTCATCGGCCCATTCTTCGCGGCGGCACTGCCCAAGGACGCCATCGCCCGCGTGGTCGCGGCGTTGATCGTGTTCGTAGGCGCGATCGTCCTGGCCACTCTGCGCCTGACCGGCCTTGGCAGCGTTCGGGCCGAGAACGATGTGCCCAACGCGCGCGTCGGCGGGATCGGCCTGGTCGCCGGGTTTGCATCGGGCATCTCCGGCGCCGGCTGGGGTCCGCTCGGCGTAAAGATGCTGATCCTCACGCGCATCGATCCGAAGAAAGCGATCGGCTCATCGCTCTTCGCGCGTATCTTCATGGCCGCGTCAGCGGTCGTCGGCTATGTCACCGCCTCGACCGCCTTCCAGGGCGTCACGCCCAACTGGTGGATCCTGCTGCCGCTCTTCTTCGCCTCGATCGCGCCGATGATCCTGGGTGCGATGCTCGTATCTCGTCTCGGACGCGAGCGCGCGACAATTGGGATCACGCTGCTGTCGATCTCGCTGGCGCTGCCCACACTGATCTGGGGCCACTGACCCGGGCGAGCTACCCGATCGACAGCGCCCTGGCGACGGCCACCAGAACGACGGCACCGATCAACCCGACCAACAGACTGCGCCGCGCGGCGGCGACAGCCACGCACAGTCCAACGGCCAACCACTCGATGCCGATGTGGAAGGTGCGCTGCGTGCGCGTCGAGTCGACGACGACAGCCAGGTTGACCGCCGCCAGCGTCGCGAGCATCGCCGGCCCGACTAGGCGCAGATAGTCCCGCGCCACAGGCGGCAGCCTGTGGATGTGCGCGGACAGGAGCGGCAGCGCCCGCCACGGGTAGGTCACGGCAGCCATGAGCAGCGCGAGCGGGATCAGGCCAAGGTCCATCGGCGCGCTCAGTCCGGCGGCGCGATTGTGAGCGGGACAGGCATCTCGTCGTCCTCCTGTGCCGGCGGCCGGCGGATCGCGGCCATGGCGACCAGCGGCCCACACAGGCCGCCGGCGACGATGCCGACCGCCGGGTTCACGGCGAGACCGAGCGACACGCCGATAACGGCGGCGGACATCGCGGCAACGAGCTCCCGCCGGCCATAAATCAGGCCAACGGCGATGCCGGCCATCGCCGCGGGGAAGATGATGTCGAGACCAAAGCGGTTCGGATCAGGGATCGCGCCGCCCGCGAGCACGCCCGCCAGCGACGCCACGTTCCAGGGGATGAACATGATCAGCACGGAGGCGATCCAGTACGCACGGCGGTCGCCACGGCCGATGCGCTGGAAATGGGCGATCGAGAGCGCGAACGCCTCGTCGGTCAGGACGTGGGCCATCACCGCCCGCGTGACGGGTCGCTCGTCGGCCAGGTAGGGCGCGATTGCCGCCGAGTACAGGAAGTGGCGCGCGTTGATCAGCCCCGTCAGCAGGACGATGCCCAGCCAGCCGAAGCCGCTCGCCACGTAGCCGACAGCCGCAAACTGGGAAGCGCCGGCGAAGACGAGCAGGCTCATCGCGCTCGCGTCGAGTGGCGTGAGCCCGGCCGCGCGAGCGCTCAACCCGAACACGAAGCCAAAGCCGACGGCCGAGGCGGTCATCGCCAAGCCGTCGATGACGAGCTTGCGGCGCGAGGCGTGCAGCTCCGGGTCCGTGGCTGGGGCGGTCATCGTGCGGATGCTATTGGCCCGAGAACGCAACGCCAGCGGCCGACCTCACTGTCGCGCGCCGCGAGCAGCGGGGGCAGAATGGAGCCCTACGTTATGGTTGAGTTATGCCGGAGACCCATCCGGAGAAGGAGCCGAGTTGATACTCAAGTCCGTGCTGCGCGCGCTTGCACCGCGCGTCACCGCTCAGGCCCACTGCGACATCCCGTGTGGCGTCTATGACCCACAGCAGGCGCGCATCGAAGCCGAGTCCTGCTACAAGATCATCCAGAAGTACAACGACTCACAGGACGAGCTTTTCCGGACGCGCTGCGTCGCGGTCAAGGAGGAGCGCGCCGAGCTGACCAAGCACCACATCGACGTCATGTGGCACGACTACTTCAAGCCCGAGCACGTCGAGAAGTTCCCCGACCTGCACGAGGTGTGCTGGAAGGCGTCAAAGCAGGCGTCCCAGGTCAAGCGCACGACAGACATTGCCGAGGCCCAGAAGCTGCTCGACCTGATCGACAAGATCGACACGATGTGGCGCGAGACGGGCGGTCCCTCGACGACGCGCATGCAGGCGTCCGCCTAGCCCCGTTCGCAACGGACCAATGCGCCGCCTCGGGCTGCCGCTCGGGGCGGCGTTGCTGTTCCTGGGACTTGGGCTGATTGCCGGCCGGCGCATGACGCGCGTCGCCGTCAGTGGCCACTCGATGGAACCAGGCCTGCGCGACGGCGATTGGCTGATCGTCGTCCGCAACAGCCGGGTATCGACCGGCGATGTCGTCGTTGCCAGAGATCCCCGCGAGAACAGTCGCGGGATCATCAAGCGGGTGAAGGACCTGGGCTCCGACGGCCAACTGTTGCTCAGCTCAGACCATCCTGCTCACGCCGGCGAGGAGATCGGCCCTGTCAGTCCGTCGGCCGTGCTGGGCAGAGCGTGGCTGCGCTACTGGCCGCCGCCACGCATCGGCCGGGTCCGGTGACCGCCAGGAAGCTGCGCTTGACGAAGATTATTCACGTCGGCATAATGCTCAATCGTGTCCAAACTATTCATGCCGCGTGAAGATCAATGACGACCACCGTCGCGGCGCCTGGGCTCGTCGAGCAGATCCTTGATCAGCTCGAGCCGCTCATCGCGCGCCAGCGCAAGGCGATCGCTCAGCAGGGCTGCTTTCGGACCATCAGCTCGACTCAGCGCCACGTGCTCCTGCTGCTCGACAGCGAGGGCCCGATGACGATGAGCCGGATCGCAGAACAGCTCGACGTGTCGCTGCCCAATGTGACCGGAATCGTCGAGCGCATGGTCGACCACGGGCTCGTCGCGCGAATCCGATCGGACGACGATCGGCGTATCGTCTCCGTCGCCGTGACAGACGCCGGCAGGCAGACCGTCGAGGAGATCGACCTGGTCCGGCGCAGCCAGCTAGCCGCCGTCATCTGCCGGCTGAGCGCCGAGCAGCAGCTGCGAGCTCTGCGCACCTTCACCGATCTGCGCCAGGCAGCCGAGCTGCTGCAATTAGAAGAAACCCACACCACCCACGCCCAAGGAGAAGCCGTCTGACCATGGAAACACTGCCGCCAGCCGCCGAAGCCGCCGAAGGTCGCACGACTCCGACCGCCGACCACGTGATTCACATCGACCCCCGAGCGCGGATGGAGATCCTCTTCGCGATCCTGCTCGGCTTGTTCCTGTCGGCGCTCGACCAGACCATCGTCGGCACGGCAATGCCGCGCATCCTGACCGACCTGTCGGGCATCGACCTCTACACCTGGGTGGTCACCATCTACCTGCTGACCTCGACAGTGACGGGCCCGATCTACGGCAAGCTGTCCGACCAGTTCGGGCGGAAGAGGCTGCTCCTCTTCGGCGTCGCCGTCTTCCTGATCGGCTCGTTCCTGTCCGGCCTGTCGCAGAACATGATCGAGCTGATCTTCTTCCGCGGCCTCCAGGGCCTGGGCGCCGGCGCGCTCTTCCCGATCTCGCTCGCGGTCATCGGCGACCTCTTCTCGCCCCAGGAACGCGGCAAGTACCAGGGCCTGTTCGGTGCCGTGTTCGGCATCTCGGCCCTGATCGGTCCGGCCCTGGGCGGCTTCCTGACCGACAACATCAGCTGGCACTGGGTCTTCTTCGTCAACCTGCCCATCGGCGCCGTCGCCCTGTTCATCATCTGGCGCCTGCTGCCGGCGCATACCGAGACCGGCGTCACACGCAAGGTCGACTTCCTGGGCGCGGCCGTCTTCACATTGGCCCTCGTGCCCATCCTGGTCGGCTTGACCAACTTCCAAACGTCCCCGTTGACCGACCCGTGGGTCGGTGGCCTGATCATCTTCGGCCTCGTCGTCGGCGCGCTGTTCCTGTGGATCGAGAGTCGGGCGCCAGAGCCGATCGTGCCGCTCGGCCTGTTCCGCAACCGCACGTACAGCGCGTCCATGATCGCCGTCTTCCTGGCCAGCTTCGGCTTCTTCGGCGCCATCGTCTTCCTGCCGCTGTGGTATCAGGTCGTCCAGGGCGCCTCCGCGACGTCCTCGGGCTATCAGCTCCTGCCCCTGCTGGCCGGCCTGATCCTGACCTCGATCGTCTCGGGCCAGATCGTCAGCCGCACCGGTCGCTACAGGTGGCTGACCACCGGTGCCATGATCGTCATCTCGATCGGCCTGTTGCTGATGAGCGGCCTGCACGCCAACACGCCGGCGCCCACACTGTGGTTCTGGCAGTTCATCGCCGGCGCCGGCATCGGCCCGTCGATGGCCGTGTTCACGATCATCATCCAGAACGCCGTGCCGTGGAATCAACTCGGCGTGGCGACGAGCAACATGACCCTGTTCCGGCAGGTCGGTGGCACGGTCGGCCTCGCCCTGGCGGGCACGATCTTCGGCTCCGCCTTCCGGACCCAGATCCCGGTTCAGGTCGGCAACAACCTGGCGGCGGCCGGCGTGCCGCAGGCGACAATCGCCCAGTTCGCGGGCCAGTTCTCGGGAGCCGGATCGCAGTTCAACCAGCTGACCGGTGTCGGCAATCTGGCTCCGATCATCGCGGCCCAGGTTCCGCCACAGTTCCAGCAATTCGTGCCGACCATCGTCAGCGGCATCCACGAGGCGATGTCGCTCGCGATCGCGGACACGATGTGGCTGGGTGTCGGTGCAGCGATCGTGGCTGTCGTGGCGACGCTCTTCATTCACGAAGTCCCGCTGCGCAGGAGCGTGCACGCGTCGAGCATGGCCGCGCGCAAGCCGGCCGCGGACACGCCGGGCAACCTTCCCGCCACCGATTGACGGCTAGGGGCGCAGGCCCAACACCTCGCCCATGAAGCGCACCATCTCGAGGTCGCGCGGCAGGAACGTCTGAAGCATCAGGCGCTCTGCGCCCGCGGCCTCGAACTCGTCGATGCGCGCGCGCGCCTCGTCCGGCGTGCCGATGATCCAGCGCGCGCGCCGCTCGGCCAGCCAATCATCGGCACTGCCGCCCTGTCCGAAGCCGGCCATCAGCGTCGCCACTCGGCTTTTGACCTCGGCCTCATCGCGGCCTACGAGCACGCCGGTCATCGCCGAGCGCGTCACCGTCCGTGGGTCGCGGCCCGCGGCGAGGCACGCTCGCGCAACCGGTCATAGCCCTTGGCTACCTCTGCCGGCGACTCCGAGCTGATGTTGAGCTCATCCGCGTAACGCGCGACGAGCGCGACGAGGCGCGGCCCGCCGTGGCCACCCAGGATCAGGTTCGGATGACGCCGCCCGCCTCGCGTCACCGGCCGTGGCGCGAAATGCGCACCTTCAACCTGCCAGAAGCGGCCTTGGTAGCTCCAGCCGGCAGGCTCGGTCCACAGTCCGTGAATGATGGCGAGCTGCTCTTCGAGCATGTCGAAACGCTCACGGATGTCCGGAAAGGGCAGCCCGTGTTGGCGATGCTCGGCCACGTTCCAACCGGCGCCCAAACCCAGCTCGATGCGCCCTCCGCTCATCTCCGCCACGGTCGTCACGACCTTGGCCAGGTTGCCCGGCGAGCGGAAGGTCACGGGCGACACGAGCGTCCCCAGGCCGATGCGCGCCGTCTCGCGCGCCAGGCCGGCGAGCGTCGCCCACGCGTCGGTGGTCGGCTGTCCGGCCGCGCCGGGGAAGCTGGCGTAGTGGTCGGATCGGAAGTAGCTCTCGAATCCGGCTTCCTCCGCCGTCCGTGCCAGGGCCAGGATCTCGGTGTACGCGAGCCCCTGCTGGGGCTCGCTCATCAGCGCGAATCGCATCGCGCAATGGTCACATGCGTGGCGTGCCCGTACTAGAGCGACGGCGTGCCATGTGGCGGACCGGGTATGACAGGCTGCGGGTGGGCCGCCAGCCAGCGGCGGCGAAGCCAGCGGCCGATAAGGAACAGGATCAACAGCGGCACGAGCACAGGCAGGACGACGATCAAGAGCCAGACGGCGATCGTCGTCAGCCCCTGGCCCAGGCGCACCAGTGCGGCCGTGGCGTTGTCGACCTCATGACCCAGATCCCAGCCGCCGGTGGCGACCGTCGTTTCGGCCACGGGCACGTTGAAATCGACGGTCAGCGTCGCGAGCGCGGCCCTGTCGGCGAGCGAGGCGCGCTGCGCGGTCATGCTCTCGATGTCGCCCTGGACCGAGGTCAGCTTGTCCTGGACGTTGAGCACGTCGGGGATGGTCGAGGCGCGGGCCATGATCGCCTGCAGCGCGGACTCGCTCGCCTTGAGGTTCGCGATCCGAGCGTCGAGGTCGATGACCTGGCCGGTGACGTCCTCTGACTGGGTGTTCTCGTCGACGACCCGGGTGCCGATCGCGCGAAGGCCGGAGAGCGCGTCAGCCCACCGTTCCGCGGGAATCCGGTAGGTGATGCTCGACGACGAGGTGTCGTCCTTGTTGCTCAGCTGCGACGACGCGACGTGGCCACCAAGGCCGGCGATCAGCTGATCGGCCTTGTCCACGGCCTGACTCAGATCGGTCACTTCGAGGCTGAGCGTGCCGGTGTAGACGATGAGCTGCTGGTCGGAAGGTGAGCCGCCCGGGGCGGGAGTGGATGCTGGTTGGGCGGGCGGATTCGCATCGCCGTTGTCGGAGGCTATGCCGGACCCGCCTGCGGCCGGCGCGGCCGTTGGCGCTGGTGCCGACGCCGCCCCGGAACAGGCGCCGATCGCCAGAGCCGCGAGTACAGAGAGCACGAAGAGTGTCGGGAGCCGATGCGATTTCACAGAAGCCTCCTTGGCATCCCCCCAGACAGCTCACAGGATCGGCGTTTGTTGTTGAGGACGCCGCCTCGCCATGGTTAAGTTCCCGATGCCGTGGCTACCATCACCCGATGGCCCTGAAAGTCATGGAGATTCCCGTTGGCCTGCAGGCGCTCGGGACGCGCGACGCGCCCTTCGAGGCGCTGGCCGCGATCGAGGAGCTGCCCACGGGCACGATGCTCCGCGTCACGCGCGGCGACCTTGATCTGCTCATCGCGCACACCGCCGCGGGGCTGTGCGCGATCGACGACCGCTGTCCGCACATGGCGGCGCCGCTCTCGCTTGGCACACTCGATGAGTGCCTTGTCTCGTGTCCTTTGCACCGTGGCCAGTTCGACCTGGCCACGGGCGGCGTCGTCCAATTCCCGACCACCGGCGGGCTTGACGCCGACGGCACCCCTCACCCGCCCTGGACGCCGACAGACTCCCTTTCGAAGCCCGAACCGACCGACCTGAAGGCGCGCGCTCGCGCCCTGACACGAATCCGGCGCATCCGTTACTACCCGGTGCGGCTCAGCGACGGCCGAGTCGAGGTCGCTTTGCCGCGCTGAAGGACAGACTGCGCACTTGCGCAGGCAAACGGTTGGTCTGAGCGGGTAGACTGCGCGAAGCTGGCTTTCAGCTCAGATGGTGCCGTGTAAATGCGCCGGAAGCCCGCGGGAGTGCCCGCAATTTGGATCTACGCACGACGCGAACGATTCGCAGTGCAATTGAGATACGCGCGCCGATCGACACGGTCTGGCGCGTGTTGACTGACTTCGGCGCGTACCCGGAGTGGAATCCGCATATCCGGCGCATTGTCGGCACGGCCAAACAGGGGGCACGGCTGGTCATTCATTCCCAGCCGCCAGACGGGCGCGGCGTCGTGATGCGTCCCCGAGTGACCACGTGGGCGCCGCCGCACGAGCTGCGCTGGCGGGCGACGTTCCTGAACAAGCGCCTGTTCAGCGGCGAGCACGGCTTCAAGCTCGAGCCGACGGCCGCCAACAGGGTCCGTTTCGTGCAGGACGAGACCTTCAGCGGCCTGCTCGTGCCGCTCTATTCGCGCCTGCGGCTGCCGCACACGCGACGAGGTTTCGACGAGGTGAACGCGGCTCTGCGCGATCGCGCCGAGAACGGGACCAGCGCGGCGTGACGAGCCCGACGCTAGCCGGCCTGTCTGACCGCGCTGCGCCGCTCGTTCTTCGACCACTTGTCGTGCCGGGGGCTGAACCGCGTCCGGCTGCCGTCGTTGGCGTAGCCGTCGGCAACCATCAGGTCGAACGTGTGGACCATGTCCTCCATCAGCGAGTAGCGCCCGGCGCGATAGGAACGCGAGCGCGTGCCAACCTGCTGCCGCTCGCACACCGCCCAGTCCTGGCGATTGGTCAGGTCCCAGAAGTCGACCGCGTCGGACGGGTCGAAGTCTTGCTGTGCCATGGTCGCCGACTCGAACAGCCACTCGCACACGACGCGCGACCGCTCGGCGTCGAGCGGCCAGACCTGGTGGGTCATGACGTAGTCGGGGTGCAGGCTGAGCAACAGGTTGGGCCAGACAACGAGGTAGTACACGCGGCGCGTGTTTTCGTGGGCGATGCCCGCGAGAGGCGGGCGGCCATGGGCGTGGCCGTCCACGGACATCGTGTCGGCATCGTCGACGAGTTCCATCCAGCCGCCCGCCCACGGCCCCCCCGACTCCAGATTCCGTCCGCGGTCGTAGGGCGACAGCCGGTTGAGCTGGGGATGGACGCCGGGGCAGTGATAGCACTCGGAGTAGTTCTCGCCGATCACCTTCCAGTTGGCGCCCACCTCGTACTCGATCCTGTGGGCGCGGCGCAGGCTGGCGACGGGATAGGCAGCAAGCGCGGTCGGCAGGTCAGCCAGGTAGCCCGGCAGCGAACCGGCGTCCGGATCAAGGCAGATGAAGACGAACCCCGCCCAGGTGTCCAACGCCACGGGCACGAGGCCGTTGTCGACGCCCTCGAAGTCGACCAGCCGCTCTGTGTGTGGCGCGCGTTGGAGCGAGCCGTCGAGGTCGTAGGTCCAGGCGTGGTACGGGCACTGGAAGCGGACTACGCGACCCGTGCTGCCATCCGTGCTCGGATCGAGGATCGTCGAGCCGCGGTGGCGGCAGACGTTGTTGAAGGCATTGAGTGCGCCCGTCCGGTCGCGGACGACGACGACGCTCTCATCGCCAACGCTGGCGAGGATGTAGCTGCCAGTCTCAGCGACGTCCTCCTCGCGAGCGACGCACAGCCACGAGCGCGCGAACCAGTTGCGCTGCTCGAAGTCGAAGATCGACGGGTCGTGGAAGACACGCGGCGGCAACAGCTGCGCGCTGTCGACCGGCCGCCGCGTGGCCGCCAGCTCGTCAGCGCTCAATGGTCCAACCATGCGCGCGAGGTTACGTCAGCTGCCCGCGTCAAGTCACCCGCACCCAACCGCTGTGCCTCGCCGCCTTACCGATGGTCCCGATTCGACGGGCTACATCGGCTGATAGGCGCCGTCGGGAGCAGAAAGTAACGTGAGTCACATGCCAAACCCGCGTCCCAGCGCGTGGGCACTGACTGGTGTCCTACTCGCCACACTGTTTGCCTCCACGGCCGCACCTGTTGCTGCGGCCCAGATTCCGGCGTCGCCCCAGGCCGCCGACCCGACCACCGTGTGTACGGGCGGAGCCACCGGGCCGAACATGCCGACCCGTTGGACGGACGACCTTCATCCGCCACTGACAATTCGCGTCCTGCGCGGGAAGGGACCCGACAGGGGCCACGTCCAGACGGTCAACTTCTGGAACTACGTTGCCGTAGTCATGCGCGCCGAGTACTCGACCGGCCAGAACAAGCCGCCGGTGTGGATGCAGATCGGCGCGATCACCGTCAAGGAGTACGGCTGGTACAAGGCGATGAACTGGGGCGGTGGACGCGTAACGACCACGGTCACCAATCCGGACCTTACGACCACCTCGACGACCGAGTGCTACGACGTCAAGGACAACACGGCCGACCAGATCTACAAGCCAACTGAGTTGAATCCCGACGGGTCGACCTTCAAGGGCAACGACCCAACGAGCAACATCGAGATGGCGATGCGCCAGACGTGGCAGATCACGCTGCGCAAGTGGAATACCAAGAAGAGCGCGTCGCGTTTGTTCCTGACCGGTTACCGGTCCGGGAGAAACAAGCCGTGCGGGACGGATTCGACCGGCTACAAGATCTACCAGCACAGCCTCCACGACTGCACCGTCAAGAATCTGACGACGTACGAGACAATCCGTCGTTATTTCGAGCCGACATACATAGTTAACACTCGCGATCACGACATACTCGCCGACAGCGGCGATTGGAGCGGTGATCTTGGCGTGCTGAGCGATGGCGGCAACGGCACCACCGCGTGGCGCCTCTATGCGGGCAGCTCGAGCAAATTCAGCCTCGCCGCCAACGGCTCGTTCAGCAACCTGAGCTACTCATCGCTCGTCGGCTACGGCGCCGGCAACGTCGACCAGGCAGTCGGCGACATCAACTTGAACCCCGGCGATCCCGGCTTGTTCGCGGACCTGATCATGGTCGGCAACAACACCATTTACGTTGCCAAGTCGACCGGCTCAACATTCGCCTCAACTCCAGTCCAGACCTCGTTCAGCACGGGCACGCCCGACGAGGTCGTCTTCGGCGACTTCAACGGCGACCTGCTCACCGACGTCGGCCTCGTCTACTACGGCAGTGGCACGACTCTCCAGGTGATGCTCGCGACGGGCAGCACCAGCACGTTCAGCGCACCGCAGACATGGAGCGGCGCGCTCGGTGTGGTTAGCGGTTGGAACGTCACGGCGGGCGATGTCAACGGCGACGGCAAGGCCGACCTGATCATGCAGGACCCGACGGGTGCCTTCTACACCGCCGTATCACCGGCGAGCTGCGCCAGCTTCGCGACGGTCGGTGCCTGCCCTGTCGGCCAGGTCGGCGCGGCGAGCGTGAGCGCACCCAGCCTTGCGCTGGCCGCAGGCGCGGTGCCTGCCAACGCGAAGGTCGTCGTTGGCGACTACGACCGCGACGGCCGGAGTGACCTGATCGTCGTCGCGAGCGACGGCAAGAGCATCCTGGGCATGCGCGCGCAGAGCGACGGCACATTCGCTAATGCCCAGACGCTGTGGAGCGGCCAATCGGCGATCAGTGGACAGCCGGTCGCCCTCAACGTCAATCCAGACGGGATGACCGATCTTGCAGTCGTGCAGAGCGGTTCGCTGACCTGGTTCAAGACGAACGAGAAGACCACGAGCCCGGCGTCAATGACGCAGATGCCGTCAACTTCTGACTCTGGCCTGACGAGCTCGAGCCACCCCTTCTGAGCTGATCAGGGCTCGTCGCTTCGGCGAGCCTTCAGCCAGCTCTTCCAGGCAGTCTCGTCGTATCCGACCGACACATCGGTGCCCGAGCGCACGAGCGGCAGCCTGATCAAAGCCTGGTTGCCCAGCACGCGCTCAAAAACATCCTCGTCGCTCAGTCGCATGTACGCCAGACCAAGCTCCGAATAGGCGCGGGCGCGCTCGTCGAGCAGGGCGCGCACCGTAAGCCTGGACGAGAAGCGACGCAGTTCCGTTGGCGCCATCTGCTTGATGGCCAGGTCAACGAAGCTGACCGCTATGCGGCGCTCGCTGAAGAAGCGCAGCGCCTTATGTGTATCGCGTGATGCGCGCCGGCCAAATACCTGGATCTGGCCGGCGCCTTGTTGCGCCGTCGGGCTCAGGCGCTCGCCGTGCTCTTGCGCCGGCCACGGCGCGAGCGCCGCTCGGGCGTCGCCAGGCCTATCAACCAGCCCTTCTCCGACTTGCGGACTACGATGTCGCGGCCCGCGTCCTCGGCCGCCTTCATCAGCCGCTGGCGCACCGTGAGCGCTTTCTCATCGGCATCCAGGCGAACCTCGAAGACCGTGCCCTGATCTTCTATCTTGGAGATCATTTGCGTGAATTGACGCTGCTGCGCAATACGTGCCTGCGCCTTTGGACTTAGCTCTTGCGAGCGCGGTGCCGCCTTAGGCTTGTCGAGCATCGCCACGTCAACCTGACGAATCTTGGCCATTGCTATCTCCCAACCGCAATCCGGTTATCTAATTCTGGGCCCCCAGAAATTGACAGCCCCGGGCGTGGCCACTGTAAATCATTATATCTGCGTAGTCGAGGAGCGCGAATCATGAAGATCGGGGTCATCGTTCCACAAGGCTGGACAGGCGAGTACAAGGGCTGGAACGCGATTGACGCGTGGTCGCGAACACGCGACGTGGCGTGGCAGGCCGAGGCGCTCGGATTCGAGTCGATCTGGTTATTCGACCATTTCCATACCGTCCCGCGGCCGACCCTGGAAATCACATTCGAAGCATTCACCACGCTCGCGGCGCTTGCCGCTGAAACGCGCCGCGTGCGTCTTGGACATGTCGTGCTCTGTTCGGCTTACCGAAATCCGGCCCTGACGATCAAGATGATCTGCACCCTCGACGCGATCAGTGGCGGCCGCATGGAGCTCGGCCTGGGCGCGGGCTGGAAGCGTGACGAGTGGCGCGCATACGGCTACGGCTTTCCGGACGCGCCCGAGCGGCTGGCGATCCTGAAGGATCAGCTCGAGATTGCGCGCGCGATGATGACCGACGACCGCGCCACATATGCGGGAGAGCAGCGCAGCATTGACGGCGCGATCAATAAGCCGGCGCCCGTTCAGCAGCCGCGCATCCCGATCATGGTCGGAGGCAATGGTCCGAACGTGACCTGGCGGCTGGCGGCCAGGTACGCCGACGAGCTGAACGTCGACGGCATGACGCCAGACGAGCTGCGCAGGGCTCTGCCGACGATCAGGACGCGGTGCGAGGAGATCGGCCGCGACCCGGCCACGCTGGCGGTCTCGGTGCACGTCTGGTGGGAACAACTCGAGGCCCAGGCAGGCGCACCGCGCGCCGACCTGGTCGCCGCCTATCGCGAGCTTGGCGTGTCGCGCATCATCGGCCTCGTCCGCAGCTCGGCAGACAGCGACGAAGCGCTTGCTCGCTGGGCCGAGGACGCCCGCGCCGGCGGTGCGGAGCTCGAAGAATCGGTCGCCCTGGGCTCCTAGATCGAGACGACAGCCCCTGGGCCCGACCAGCGCGCCGTCTCGAGTGCCGCCTCGACCGATCTGAACAGGGCGTCCGCCTTGTCGTCGTGCAGCACGGCGCAGCCGGCCGAAATTGACAGCACGACCGGCTCACCGCGTGCATTGACGATGTTCAGTTCGCCCACCTGGCGACGAATCTGTGCCGCGGCGTCGGCAGCGATATCGCCCGTCGCACCGTTGAGCACCGCGAGAAACGAGTCGCTGCCGACGCGCGCGATGACATCGCTCGCGCGGAAGCGCTGCCGAAGCAGGGTCGCGACTGCGCGCAGCACCTGATCGCCCACCTGCCGGCCGTGGCGCTCGTTGATCAGCGCGAAGCTGTCGATGTCGAACATGATCATGGCCAGCGGCGGGCGTTGCTCCGGTGGCGTCCGGCGCCGCCAGGCGGTCGTCTGCGCCAAGACAGCATCGAGATATGCGCGGTTGTACAGGCCGGTGAGCTGGTCGCGCAGAGCGCCTTCCTCCAGCTCGTTGCGCGCGAGCGAGCCCGCGACACCCAGCGTTGCGAGCGCGGTTACCTGCTCGAGCATGCGCAGCTCGCTGGCGTCGAAGGGCGTCCCGTCGGCACGCCCGACTGTCAGGCTGGCGATCACTCGTCCCGTCTGGAGCCCGACGGCGGCGGCCATCGACTGCGCCACGGACTTGCCGTCCAAGCGGCGCGTGAGGCCGGAAAGGCTCGTCGGATCCGCCGCCGCGACGATGACGCGGCGCTCGCGAATCGCCTGCCCGCTGATGCCCACACCGGGTAGAACCTCGATGCCGACGGCCGTGCCTCCACCGCCGTGCATGGCGCGTACGAAATGGCGCCCGGACGGAGCGTCGAGCACGGTCAGCACTGCCATGTCGGCGGCCATCAGATGACTCGCGCCGTCCACGATCGCGGACGCAAGCTTGTCCTGCGTCTCGTTGGCCAAATTCTGAGCGAAGTCGGCGACCTGATCGTTGCGGCGCGCGGCGGCGTCAGAAGCCCGCCGCCTGACGTCGCTGCGGCGCTCGACCTGGAGCGCGATCCAGCCCGCGATGACGCTCGCGGCCAGGCCGACGCCGACGCGCGCCCAGCCGGCCGGCACGGCCGCCTCGCTCGGCTGGGAGTAGTAGAGGACCAGGTACAGGCCGCCCACGACACCGGCGATGGCGCCTCCGCTGAGGCCGCCGAGCACGGTCGCGGCGAGCACCGCGACGGGCAATACGAGTGCCGGATCGAGCGCGGCCGGACGGCCGGTGAGCTCGATGATGACGACGATCGCGGCGACGATGGACAGGCCCGACCAGCGCAGGAATGGCAGCGCAGACGGGGGCACGATCCGTCTGCGCTGCTTTTGTGTGGGTCCGGTAATTGAGGCGAGGCTGTGAGCGGTCACTGCTGATGACGATCGCAGCATGTGTACCGGGGGGCTACGAACCGTTCGTCCTAGCACCGACCTAGACTCGGCCCGTGGAACCGCTCGCGCGCCAGCCTGCCGCGCCCGCCACTGACGACGAGCTGACGCGTGTCGTCGCGCTTGCGCGCGGGTCGGATCCGGCCCAGACGATGGCCGTGCTGGGGCTGGGTCCGGGCGATCCGCAGACGCGCCTCGAGCGCGGCGCGGTCAGCCGCGCATCATGGTTCAGTTCGGGGCCGGCGACGCTGCGCATCGAGCTCGCGCCGGGCCGCGCCGTTGCCCGCGCGTGGGGACCCGGCGCCGCACAGGCGCTCGACGCTGTGCCCGCACTGGTCGGCGAGCGTGACGACCCCACGCCGCTCGTCGCTCGCCACGAGATAGTGGCCCAGACGATGCGCCGACTGCCCGGCCTCAGGCTGACCAGCGGCGCACCGCTGTTCGAGACGCTGCTTGTGTCGATCCTGGGCCAGAAGATCACCTCGCTCGAGCAAAGGCGCTCGTTTGCGGCCCTCGTCCGCCGGCTCGGGACGCACGCGCCCGGGCCACTCGGGTTGATGCTGCCGCCGCCGCCCGAGACACTGGCGCGCACTCCGTATTGGGTATTTCACCCACTGGGCATCGAGCGTCGTCGGGCCGACACGATCCGGGCGGCGGCGGCCGCCGCGGCCAGTCTCGAGCGCATCGTCACGCTCTCTACGGAACAGCGCATCAAGGCGCTGGGCTCGCTGCCCGGCATCGGACCATGGACAGCGGCCGAGGCGATCAGGCTGTCCTTCGGCGATCCGGATGCGGTCAGCGTTGGCGACTACCACCTGCCCACGCTCGTCTGCCGGGCGCTGGCCGGCGAGGAGAACGGCACCGACGAACGGATGCCCGAGCTGCTCGCGCCGTATGCCGGACAGCGCGCGCGGGTCGTACTGCTGATCGAGAACGCGGGACTGCGCTTCGAGCGCCACGGGCCGCGCATGGCGCCGCGTTCGATCGGCGCGATGTAGGTGCTCAGGGTCGGTAATGCAACAATCCGCGCGTGGCCGGTCGCGATCGGAATAAGCAGGGGTTGATCTACGGTCCAGTGCGCCCGTCGGGGCCGCGTGACCGTGGGCGAATCGTCGGCAACATGCTTGGCCTGCTCGTAGTCGTCATCACCGCGGGGGTGCTCGGGTCGGCCATCTACATCCTGCTGACCCAGGCGCCGCCGGCGGCGCCGATCGCCACCGCCGCGCCGACGGCGTCGCCGGCTGTGGTCGCTTCGCTGATCGCCGGCGCGAGCACCCTGCCCTCGCCCACCATCGTGGCCGTGGGCACCATCGCTCCAGCGGCGCCGCCGACCACGCCTGGGGCGTCGATCGTCCCCAGCACCACGCCGGCGACGCCCGCGCCAACCCTGTTCGTGCCGCCCGTCCAGCAGGGCCCGGGCTTCATCACCTTCGGCACGACGGCGGATTCGTCGTTCCGGGTGACCGATCCCAAGACGACCTTTTCGCTCGTCGAGCCAATGGTCTGGAGCGCGTACCTGCTCCAAGCGGCAAACGCGTCCGACCTGCAGGTCCTGATCTATACGCAGGACCCGACACAGGCCAGCGGCCAGCGCCTGGTGCGTACGGATGCTGTGACCCCCAATGTCCAGAGCGTGCGCATCTTCTTCCACCGCGCCCGGCCGACGATCGGCGCAACCTTCGGGGCCGGCTTTTACACGATCCAGTACGTGCTCGGCGGCCAGGTCCTGGCCCAAGGCTCGTTCCTGGTCCAGTAACAGGCGGGTATGCTCACCCTGGCCCAGTGAGCGCATTCGACAGACGACCTCCCGTTCGCCGCCCAAGGCCGGCATGGCTTACCACCTGCCTGGTCGTGCTGGCGCTCGTCGTCATCGGCTGCGGCACGTCCAGCGCGTCGCCCGGACCCACCAGGTCGCTCGCGCCGGTCGACTTCTCGCCCCTGCCCAGCGTCGCCCTGCCATCGGTCGTGCCGACGAAGACGCCCGCCGGATCGACGATCATTCCGAGCTGGCCCGTCGGCTGGGACCTCTCGTTCTGCACCGCCTTCGGCGACCTGACTGTTGACCACCAGCTGGTCATCGACATCGGGCGCGCAATCGCCGATGGGAGCCCAGGTGACGCGCAGGGCCTCGCGAGCCAGCTCGTGCAGACATCGGCGATTACCACCTCCGAGCTGACCAAGCTCAAGGCCTGGGCACCGGCGGCGAACGTACAGGCCAGCCTCCTGTCGCTGATCGGTATTGACAGCCAGGTTGGCGCCGCGTACCAGAGCTACTTCAAGGATTCGGTCAAGTCAGCACTGAAGCAGGCGCGTCAGCTGCGCAACCAGGTCAGCAAACAGGTCGGGCCGATCAACACCCAGCTTGGGCAGCTCACCGCACTGGGCCTCAAGTGCACGAGCGAGGGACTCAAGCTCGAGACGTTCTGAGCATGGCCGGTGGCACGGCCGAGACGCCGACCGTCCCGACAAGAGCGAGATAAGCGCCAGCTAAGGGTGGGCTAAGCGCCCATGGCGATCATCCCCGCATGGGACGCAGAACAGCGCGGGTGAGCGTCGGAAACGATGCCGCCGGGGAGTCGCTCATCGTCGGACCGACACGCGCTGAGGTCCACGCCGCGATCGCCGCGTTGCCCGATGAGTTCGAGTGGGACGACATGCGCCCGCGTCTGCGACCGATGTTCGTCCGCCGCCGGCCGATGCCGCCGGGCACGGAACGGCCGCTGGCGTTCAAGGTCGAGCCCGGCGTGACGGTCACGCTCGGCGTGGATATCGGCCCGGCGTTCGTGTATGTCGGCCCGAAGCTCCTGGACGCTTGGCCCGTTGACGCGGACGAGGCATTGGCGGTCGCCATTGGCAACCTGCGCGCCAGCGTCGCGGCCGAGCGCTTCGTTGAGCTCGAGTACGGCACGGTCGGCGATGTGCCGTTGTGGTGCTATCAGTCGCACGGCGGCTTGGCTTCAGGGTTGCTGCTCGTGCCCGATGAGCTCGTCCTGCGCTATGGCGACGAGCCGCGGCTGCTCATCGCGCCGATGCGCAATCTGCTCGTCGCCGCTCCGTTCGATGCGAATCGTGAGCTCCTCGAGTGGCTGCGCGACGAGATCTCGCTCGAGGACCCGAACGGGTTGGACCTGCCGCTATTTGCCCTGCTCGACGGCAGGCTCACGATCGACAGGCGTCAGAACGGCCGCCACCATCTCGTCCACTGACGTCGCGTCAGCTGCGAGCGCGTCGCGCGTCCTCGCCAGGAATGCCGGCCGCGGTGAGCGCCGCGGTGAGGCCGGCGAGATCGGCGACCGTGACGTAAAGCCTGGGGATGCTGAAGATGCCGCGGCGCTCGCGCTGCTTGAAGTCGATCCGGATGCCGGCCACGTGATTGCCGTCGAAGGCGACGTCGCCATCGCGGATGCCGCGCCGGACACCGATGGCCTTGACCCAGATCCACCGTCCCTCGATCCGCCAGCGCGCCATGTTCGAGATCGGCACGCGCAGGTGGTAGAAGCCGAAGTGGGCGTCGAGCGCATCGTCAGAGAGATCGACGTAGGAGTTGCGCTCGCGCACGCCGAACAGGAGCAGCAACGGCCGCGAGCGCGGGCCGATGCGGATAGGGAAGCGCGTCGGAGTGGTGCTCACGGGGTCAGCGCTCAATGCGGGCACCGGCGCCGCGCATCACACGCTCGATCTCAGCGAGCGTGGCCATCGACGTGTCCCCCGGCGTCGTCATCGCCAGTGCGCCATGCGCGGCGCCGTACTCGACCCCCGCCTGTGGCCCGCGGCCGGTCAGGAAGCCGTAGATCAGGCCCGACGCGAACGAGTCGCCACTACCCACACGGTCGAGCACCTCGACGTCCTCGCGCCGGACAGCTTCGTAGAGCTTGCCGTCGGCCCAGCACACCGCGCCCCAATCGTTTCGAGTCGCGGTCCTGGCATTGCGCAAGGTCGTGGCCACGACCTTCAGGTTCGGGTACGTCTCGACCAGGCGCTCGATCATCCGGCCGAAGTTGGCCGGGTCCAGCGCCGACAGGTTCTCGTCGAGGCCCTCGACCTGGAAGCCGAGGGCGGCCCCGAAGTCCTCCTCGTTGCCCAGCAGCACGTCGGCATTTGCCACCAGCCGGCTGTTGACCGCGGCCGCCCGCTCCCGGCCGCCGTTGCCGTTCCAGAGTGAGGCGCGGTAATTCAGGTCGTACGAGATCACCGTTCCGTGGCGGCGGGCGGCCGCCATCGCGGCCAGCACCACGTCCGGCGTGCTCGGCGAAAGCGCGGCGTAGATGCCGCCGGTGTGGAACCAACGTGCCCCGCGCGTGGCGAAGACAGCGTCCCAGTCGACGTCATCCGGCTTCATCTGCGATGCGGCGCTGTTGGCCCGATCGGAAACGCCGAGACCCGCGCGCAGGCCGAAGCCGCGCTCCGTGAAGTTCAGGCCGTTGCGCACCGTCCGGCCGATTCCGTCATACGGCACCCAGCGCACGAGCGATTGGTCAACGCCGCCCTGGCGGATGAGGTCCTCTATCAGCCGGCCGACCGCGTTGTCGGCGAAGGACGTGGCGATCGCGCTGCGCATGCCGAAGCAGCGCGCCAGGCCACGAGCGACGTTGTACTCACCGCCGCCCTCCCAGGCGCGAAACTCGCGCGTCGTCGCGATCCGTCCTTCGCCCGGATCGAGGCGGAGCATCACCTCGCCCAGCGCGACCAGATCCCACGCGCAGTCGGCCGGCGGGCGAATGTCAAGCGTGGCCATCATCTGTCGCCCTAGAGCTTGCGCTGCGACTCGTTCGACTCGTCGAAGTGGCGGTGCATCATCGCCAGCGACGGGTCGGGGCCCTTGAAGCCGATGAGGTACTCAAGCCGGATGGGCGCGAAGCACTCGTAGAAGACGACGTCTTCAGCTGACAGCTGGCGGAAGGCGTGGACCTGGTTCGAGGCGATCACGAGCAGGCTGCCCGGCCCGACCTCGCGCTCCTCGTCACCGACCTTGGCCCACAACCGGCCCGACTCGATGAGCATGATCTGCTCGGCTTCGTGTGAGTGCTCGGGGATGATCACGCCTTCGCGGTAGACGATGCGCGTCATCATCACCTTCTCGCCCGACACGGTCTGACGGAACACGCCCTTGACGTATTCGACAGTCGGGAACTCGTCCCACGTCGTGATCTGGCCCATCAGCTGGCACCTCCGGCAGAGGCCTTGTCACGCAGGCCATCGAGGATCTTCTCAGGCGTTACGGGCAGTGAGTCGACGCGCACGCCACAGGCGTGGTAGACGGCATTAACGATGGCCGGGATGGGCGAGTTGGCGGTCATCTCGCCGACGCCCTTGACGCCGTACGGGCCGTTCGACGAGGGCACCTCGAGGACCACCGCGTCGATCTGCGGCAGCTCCGCCGGACCAGGCATCAGGTACTCGGCGAAATCCTTGGGTGAGTGGTCGCGCATCGGGTAATACGGCTCGGTCGTCTCGTACAGCGCGTGCGACATGCCCATCCACGCCCCGCCGACGATCTGGCCGTGCACCAGCGCCGGGTTGACCTGGCGGCCGACCTCGTAGGCACTGCGGATGCTGAGCACGCTGACCACGCCCGTGTCCGTGTCGACCTCCACCTCGGCGATGGTGCACGCGTGGGCCTCGGTCGAATCGGGGTCCATGGCGCCCGTCTCGGGGTCGACCGGGCTCTTGGGCTTCATCCAGGCGCCACGGCCGGCGATCGTTCGTCCGTATTGGAACTGGGCGCGTGAGGCAAGGTCGGCAATGCTCTTGGCACTGCTCGGCACGCCCTTGACCATGACCTGGCCGTGGCCGTCCGTGACGAGATCGTCAACCGAGCACTCCAGCTCCTCCGCCGCCAATTCGAGCACGGACCTGCGCGCCTCGAGCGCGGCGATCTTGACGGCATTGCCGACGCGGTGCGTGGCGCGGCTGGCGAAAGTGCCCATGTCGTGCGGTCCGGTGTCCGTGTCGGCTGTGTCGACCACGATCTGGTCGTAGTCGACGCCGAGCGCCTCGGCCGCGATCTGGGCAATGACCGTCTTGAGGCCCTGGCCCAGGTCAGTGGCGGAAAGCACGACGTTGAACGAGCCACTGGTAGTGGCATGGACGAGCGCCTGCGACGGGTCGCCGCCGAGGTTCATTCCGGTCGGGTAGTTGACCGCGGCGAAGCCCGTGCCTCTGAGCTTGGCCATGGCTAGCGCCCTCCTTCATTCGAGCGCGGCGCCGACGTCATCCGTTGCAGCTCGGGCGCAAGGTCGTGGCCGACCAGCTTCGCCGCGGCCTGCATCGTCTCGATCAGCGTGGCGTCCTCGACCACCTTGCGGTGCGGCTTGATGTCGCCGTTGTGATAGGCGTTGCGGAAGTGCAGTGTCCACGGGTCCATGCCCAGCTTCTCGGCGATCTTGTCCATCTGGACCTCCAGGGCGAAAGAGGCCATGGTGATGCCGAAGCCGCGCATTGCGCTCGTTGGCGTGCGGTTGGTGAAGACGCAGTAGCCGTCGATCCAGACGTTCGGGATCGCATATGGACCACAGGCGTTCGCTGCGAACTTGGTGACCGCGTACGGCGTCTGGCGGCTGTACGCGCCGCAGTCCATCAAGCCGACCACCTTGCGCGCGACGATGCGTCCGTCGGACATGAAGCCATCTTTGATGCGGAGGATCTCGGGGCTGCGCGTCGAGGAAACCTGCATCTCCTCGGATCGGCTGTAGACGTAGCGCACGGGCCGGCCCGTCTTCATCGCCGCCAGCGTGGCCAGCGGCTCGACGATCACGTCGACCTTGCCGCCGAAGCCGCCGCCGACCATGCCGCCGATGAAATGGAGCTGGTTGCCCGGGACGTTGAGGATGATCGAGGTGTTGTCCAGGCTGAAGTAGAGCGCCTGCGTGTTCGTGTAGACCGTGAAGCGGCCGTTCGGCTCGGGCACTGCGATGCAGCCGGTTGTCTCGACCGGCGCGTGCTCGATCGGGCTGGTGCGGTACTCGCCCTCGATGATGTGGTCGGCCTGGGCGAAGCCCTGCTCGACGTCGCCGTAGCGCACGCGCCGGCAGTTGTGGCCCTCGTACATGAAGGTGTTGTTGCCCCAGTGGGTGACCACCGGCGCGCCCGGCGCAAGTGCCTCGTCCATGTCGAAGACGGCGGGCAGCTCCTCCAGGTCCAGCCGCACCTTGGCCACGGCCTCCATGGCAGCGGCCTCGGTCTCGGCGGCGATGGCGATGATCGGCTCGCCCTTGTAGCGGACGCGCTCGCCGACCGGCGGAAGCAGGAACTCCTCCTCGGGCTCGACGCCGATCAGGCCAAGGATGGTGTAGACGTTGTGCGGCACGTCCGCGGCACTCAGCGCGCGGATGAAGCCGGGCACCTTCTGTGCGGCGGACAGGTCGATGCCGCGAAGGCGGGCATGGTGGACCGGGCTGCGCACGATCTTGAGGTGGAGCATGCCCGGGAACGTCCGGTCGAACGTGTACAGGTCACGGCCGGTGACGTGGCCCAGGCCGTCGTTGCGCGCAACGGACTGTCCGACGACGCTCAACGGTTCGCTCATCGGGCGCCCTCCTGTCCGGCGCCGGCAGCGGCCGCGATGGCGTCGATGATCGGCTGGTAGCCGGTGCAGCGGCAGACGTTGCCGGCAAGCGCGTCGACGATCTCTGTGCGCGTCGGATTGGGATTGTGCTCGAGCAGCGCCTTGGCGATCATCTCCATGCCCGGCGTGCAGTAGCCGCACTGGTAGCCGTTGTTGTCCAGGAAGGCGCGCTGGATGGGATCGAGCCGCTCCGGCGTGCTCAACGCCTCGACCGTTGTGATCTTGCGGCCGGCAACGTCCTCGACGGGCAGAAGGCACGACATCATCGGCTCACCGTCGACGAGCACCGTGCAGCTGCCACAGCCACCCTGGCGGCAGCCTTCCTTGACCGAGGTCAGCCCGAGCTGATTTCTGAGCACCGACTGGAGTGTCGTCAGCGGCGCGGCGATGACCTCAACCGCGCGCCCCGAGACCTCGAAGTTGACGATGACCGAGGCCACGCTACGCCTCCCTTCCCTGGACGGAGGCGCCGAGCTGGCTCAATGCCCGAGCCACGAACAGCCTGACCATCTGGCGTCGGTACGCGTCGCTGGCGACCGCGTCGGTGAACGGCTCGCACTCCGCGGCCGCGGCGTCAGCCGCGGCCGCGATCACGGACGCGGACAGCGGCCGGTCGTTCAGCGCGGCCTCGGCGTTGTGCGCGCGGATCGCGTGCGCACCGGCAGCGCCGAGAGCGATCCGCGCCCCGCCGACGATGCCCGTGTCGAGGTTCGCCGTCACGGCCACGGTCACCACGGCAGGCGTGTTGTCACGCTTGCGGCCGAACTTGATGAAGCTCGTCGCCGCGGACGTGACCGGCACGGTGATCGAAGTGAGCAGCTCGTCGGGCGCTACGACCGTGGTCATGAAGCCGGTCCAGAAGTCGTCAAGCGCGACCTCGCGCGTTCCGGCACGGCCGGTGATGGTGGCCCGGGCGCCAAGGGCGAGCAGGGCCGTGGCGACATCGCCGGCCGGTGGCGGCGCGAACAGGTTTCCGCCGACCGTGGCCATGTTGCGCACCGACCAGCTGGCGGTCCGCAGTGCCGCTGCGCGCAGCAGTGGCACATCCGTCTGCGCGACGAGCCGCGTGATCGGCAGCGTGGCGCCGATGATCACCTCGTCGCCGTGTCGGGCGAACGTGTCGAGGCCCGCGCGGCGCAGGCCCATGACCTCCGCCGGCAGCGAGATGCCCTCGTTGATGAGCGGCATGGCGATCGTGCCGCCGGCGATGACGAGGAGGTCGGCGCCGCGTGCGGCGAGGATGTCGAGCGCCTCCGTCACGGATTCCGGCCGGTAGTAGTTGGCGATCGTCACGCGGAAACCTCCGTCTGGAGACGAGTATCGAGTGCCTTGAGTCCCTGGCCAATGAGCGTCTCGGCAAATCGCTCGGCGAAGCGCGAGTCCAGCCGAGCCAAGGGACCTTGAATCACAGCGTTGCCCTGATAGTCAATGCGCGTGCCGTGTGCGTCCTCGCCGAGAACGAAGTCGGCGCGCCCGCTGATCGAGCCCATCGCGCCGTCGACGTGCCCCTCCAGGCCCGATCGCTCCGGCGCCACCACGTCCACCAGGCGGACGCTGGTCTGGTACGTGCCAACGGCGCCGGGCAGCCGAAGTGCCACGCTGCCCTGGTAGTCACCGTCGGCTTCGCGATGCACTTCACGGCAGCCCGGTATGACTGCCATCAGCGTCTCCGGATCGCAGATCGCCTCGAAGACGCGGTCGCGCGCAGCGTGAAACAGATACGTGCCGTGGACGTTCACGGCCGGTCGGCCTTCGCGAGCGCGCGTTCGACATGATCCAGGTGGGCCGCCATCGCGTCGACGGCCGTGGCCGGATCGCGCGCCGCCAGACCGGTCAGGATGCGCCCGTGGTCGCGCAGCACATGCTGGCGGAAGGAGCGTTCCGCTCCCGAGCGTTCGCGGCTCGCCTTGGCCAGGGTGTCGATGATTCTCATGAACTGGGCGAGGAGGAAGTTGTCGGCCGCCTCGCAGATGACGTCGTGGAAATCGATGTCGAGCGAGCTGAATCGATCGGCGTCGTCGACCGCCGCGCGCAGCTCCTTGACGATTGCCATCAGCCGCGCGAGCTGGGCCGGGTTGATGCGCAGCGCCGCCAGACGGACGTTGCCCAGCTCTACCACGCGGCGCGTCTCGAGCACCTGGGCCAGGGCCACGCTGTCCTTGGAGAAGACGAAGTCGAGATGCGAAACGAGCTGCTGCGGCTCGAGCGCGGTGACGAACGTGCCGGCTCCCTGGCGGATGTCGACGACCTTCATGATCGAGAGTGCGCGCAGCGCCTCGCGCAGCACCGGCCTGCTGACGTGCATCGTCGCGGCGAGCTCGCGCTCTGCCGGAAGACGATCGCCCGCGCGCAGCGACTTGGCCCTGATCAGCTCGAGCAGGCGGCTGGCAATCTCCTCGGGCAGCGTGCTGCGATCCATGACCGCAAAGCGCGGCCAGGGCGTCTGCTGGGTCACCGCTGAAGGGTCGACGGTACTGACGGCCAAGCTCCAGTTCTCCATGCGGCCATCCTGTCGCCGCCACTCGCGATGCTAGCGTCGGTCTGATAAAGTCGTCAACTGGTCAGACCATTTCACGACGCGTGCAGAGACGATCGAGGAGCCACCGGATGATCGAACGTCACGTGAGCTACGAGGTCCCAATGGCCAAGTCGGCCGATTTCGAGCGCTTCTTCGTCGAGCGCTACCGGCCGCCGGTGCTCGGGATGCCCGGCCTGCAGGAGTGCAGCCTGTTGCGCGAGTCGGACGACCCGACGCGCTACCAGATGGTCTTCCACTGGGACACGGCCGAAAATGCCGCCGCGTGGCGCACGAGCGAGATTCACCAGGCGCTTCAGCACGACCTGAACGCTCTTCACTCGGGCATGCACATCGTCGCCTACACGAAGGTCGCCTGAGGCCGCGCTATGGCTGACGAGCGGTTCCTGGTGACCGGCGGCACGGGCTGCATCGGTGCCTGGGTCGTGCGCAACCTGGTACGCGAGGGAGTGCCTGTCACGATCGTCGCGTCGCGCGGCCGGCTCGATCGCCTCGAGCTGCTCCTGTCGCCTGAAGAGGTCGCGGCGCTCGATCTGGTCATCGCCGACGTCACCGACCTGGCCGCGATCGAGCCGGCCGCTCGCGGGCGCCGGCTGACAAACATCATTCACCTGGCCGCGCTGCAGCTTCCGTTCTGTGCCGCTGATCCCGTCGCCGGCGCGCGCGTCAACGTCCAGGGCACGGCGACCATGTTCGAGCTCGCACAGCGGCTCGGCATCGGCCGCGTCGTGTACGCCAGCAGTGCGGCCGTGTACGGGCCCAAGACGCGCTACGAGCAACAGATCCTGCCCGCCGACGCGGAGCTCGCGCCGACCTCACACTACGGCGTGTTCAAGGTCGCCAACGAGCAGGACGCTCGTGTGTGGTGGGCGTCGAGCGGCATTACCAGCATCGGCCTGCGGCCGCACTCGGTCTACGGCCCGGGCCGCGACCAGGGCGCGACGTCGAAGCCGACGCTGGCCATGATCGCGGCCGCGGCCGGCCGGCCGTTCCGCATCGACTACGGCGGCGACTACCAATTCCAGTTCGCCGACGACGTCGCGCGAACCTTCATCGCTGCGGCACGGTCAGAGTTGGCCGGCGCAAACGTGTTCAGCCTGCCCGGGCCGGTAACGTCCGTCGCCGACGTGGTCAGTGCCATCGAGGATGCGGAGCCCGCCGCGGCGGGCCGGATCACTGTCGACGAGCGCGTCCTGGCCCTGCCCGCAGGCTTCGACGGTGCGCCGCTGGAGTCGGCGCTGGGTGCGCAGCCGCTGACGCCGCTCGCAGATGGCGTCCGCCAGACGATCGAGGCATACCGAACCGCGCTCGGTGCAGGCCGGCTGGGCGACGACTACCTTGCGCGGGTGCTCGGAGCCTGAGTTTGAGCACCACGCAGATCCTGCTCATCGTCGTGCCCCTGGCGCTGATCGAGCTTGGTCTGCTCCTGCTCGCGATCGTCGATCTGCTGCCCGAAGAGCGCCACGTACGCGGCGGCAACAAGGCGCTCTGGGCGCTCGTGATCGTCTTCCTCAACATCATCGGCCCCCTGCTCTACTTCTTCGTCGGGCGCGATGAAGGTGCCGGCGGCGAGCAGCCCGAGCCGCTCGCGCCGCCGACCGGCTCTGTGGCCAACCTCGTAGCCGGCTGGCCGCGCCTGGCGGAGCAAGCCGGGCCGGCGATAGAGACGCGCGGCCTCTCCAAGCGCTACGGATCGGTCGTCGCCCTGGAGGGACTCGACCTCGCCGTGCCCAGTGGCAGCGTGTTCGGCTTCCTGGGCCCGAACGGCGCGGGCAAGACGACCACGCTCCGCCTGCTGACCGGCCTTGCCCGCGCCACTGGCGGATCGGCGTCCGTGGCCGGCGTCAAGCTCGACGGTGCCGACGGGCAGCTGGCGCACAAGATCGGCTATCTCGACCAGGACCCGCGCTTCTATGGCTGGATGACCGGCCGCGAGCTGCTCGAGCTGGTCGGACGTTTGAACGGGCTGCGCGGCTATCAGCTCAGCCAGCGCGTGGGCGACATCCTCGATCTCGTCGGCCTGAGCGAAGCCGGCCGGCGCAAGATCGGTGGCTATTCGGGTGGCATGCGCCAGCGCCTGGGCATCGGCCAGGCACTCATCAACCAGCCCAGCGTGCTCTTCCTCGACGAGCCGGTCAGCTCACTCGACCCGGAGGGCCGGCGCGACATCCTTGCCCTCATCGACGGCCTGCGCGGCTCGGTGACCGTGTTCATGTGCACCCACATCCTGAGCGACGTCGAGCGCGTCTGCGACCGGGTGGCGATCCTCAACGTTGGCCATCTCGTCGCCGAAGGGCCGATCGACGAGCTGCTCGACCGCTACGCCCAGCCGGTATACGAGATCGAGCCAGAGCCGCACCAGCCGGACGCGCTGCAACGCCTGGCCGCGGTGATCAAGCCGCTGCCATGGGTGAGCGACATCAGCCTGACGCCCGACATGGCGCGCGTCTTCGTGAGCGACCCGCCGGAAGCCGCCAGCGCGCTCCTGCCGCTCGTCGCCGCGACCGGCATCGCGGTCGCGCGCTTCGAGCGTGGACGGCCGTCGCTCGAAGACGTTTTCATGCGCCTCGTCGCGCGACCAGGACTTGAAGTCGTGCCGACGGCCGAGATCCCCGTCACCGGGCTCGACGGGCGGGGCAGACGATGAGCGGCTTCCGCGTCCTGCTCGGCAGGGAGCTGCGCGAGCAGGTGCGCACCTACCGCATGCCGGTCGCGGCCATCGTGTTCCTGCTCTTCGGCATCTCGTCGCCCGTCCTGGCGCGCTACACGAAGGAGCTGCTCGACCTGCTCGGCAGCCAGGCGACGGGCGGCATCCAGATCGTGCTGCCCGAGCCGACCGCTGCCGATGCCATCGGCCAGCTGCTCAAGAACCTGGGCCAGTTCGGCATCCTCATGGCCATTCTCCTGGCAATGGGCTCGGTCGCGACCGAGAAGGACCGCGGCACGGCAGCGTTGATCCTGACCAAGCCGGCGTCGCGGCTGGCCTTCCTGCTCGCCAAGCTCGTCGCGATCTCGGTCACGCTGGGCGTGTCGGTCGCTGTCGCCTTCGTCTTCGGCTGGATCTACACCGTCGCCCTGTTCGACAACGCGGCGCTGAGCCTGGGCGGATATGTCGCCATGGCCGTGTTCCTGTGGCTGACGCTGCTCGCTTACGCTGCGCTGACGCTGCTGGGCAGTACGCTGACCAGCTCCGCGGCCGGCGGAGCCGGGTTTGGCTTCGTCGCGCTGATCGTCACGGCCATCGTCGCGGCACTGCCGACGATTGGCGTGTTCATGCCAACGGCATTGAACGGACCGGCAGCCGAGCTTGCCTTGGGCCTGCCGGTGCAGGTGGACCTGTGGCAGCCGCTGCTAGGCACGCTGCTGTTCATCGTCGTGCCGTTCGCGCTGGCCTGGCTCAGCTTCCGCCGCCAGGAGCTCTAGAAAGGGGCTTGCCGCTGGCCGTGTAACGCGCGGCCACCACCTCGGCCAGGATCGCCAGCGCCGTCTCGGCCGGCGCGCGGCCGCCCAGATCCAGGCCGATCGGGCCGTGGATGCGTTCCAGGTCCTCATCCGGTACACCCGCGGCACGCAGATGCTCGCGCCGATCCTGCTGCGTCTTGCGCGAGCCGATCGCGCCGACGTAGCGACATCCGCGGCGCAGCGCCTCGCGGAGCGCCGGATCGTCGAACTTGGGATCGTGGCTCAGCACTACCACCGCGTCGTCCGGTCCAAGGCCGATGGAGTCCGCCTCCTCGTCCGGCCAGCCGATCACCAGCTCGTCGGCGTCGGGGAAACGCTCTCGGCTCGCAAACGCCGGGCGACCATCGACGACGACGGTTGTGAAGCCGAGCTCGCGCGCGAGCGTTACGAGCGCGCGAGCTATCTCGACGGCGCCGACGATGACAAGCCGCGGCGGCACCGGAAAAGCCTCGAGGAAGTACTCGTGCCCGGCCACGTCGACCGTCCGCGACGTTCCGCGCAGCAGCGCATCGCGCGCGACACCGACGAGCTCCTGATCTGCCTGCGCGTCCGCGGTCGTGCCGCGCAGTCCGTTTGACGCGTCGTAAACGAGCCGCGCCGCGGGTGGTGCGCCCTCATCTGTTGCAGGAAGTGGCGTGATGATCACGGTCCCTGTGGATCCCGCGGCCGCCGACGCGACCTCTTGGGGCACCTCTGGCTCGACCAGCACGTCGAGCGTTCCGCCGCACGCGAGCCCGACGCCCCAGGCCACCTCGTTGCTGATTCCGTAATGGACGACCTTCGACATACCGCTGCGGCGCGCCTCGTCGATCTCGTGCGCCGCCGCGCCCTCCACGCAACCACCAGACACCGAGCCTGCGATCCGCCCGTCTTCTGTATACAGCAGGTTCGAGCCGGGCAGGCGCGGCGCCGAACCGTACGTGCGCAGGACCACGGCACGACCCACGGCAACGCCGTCGCGCTGCCAGTCTTCGAGCGTGGACAGGAGCTCCTTCATGCCGACACGCTAGCGAGGAGTTGGCCAAGCCGCTCAAGCGAGCCAAGCGAGCCTGCCGGCACGAAATGGTCGATGAACGGATACGCCGCGGCCATACCGGCCGTCAGTGGCCTGTAGCCGGGCGTCGACGCCAGCGGGTTGAGCCAGATCAGGCGATGGCAGCTGCGCCGTAGCCGCTCCGTCTCGACGCGTACCAGCTCCGGATCGCCAAGGTCCCAGCCGTCCGAGACAACGATCACCACGCTCGACGAACGCAGCACGCGCCGCGCCCAGCGGCCGTTGAACTCGTGCAGCGCGGCGCCGATGCGGGTGCCGCCGCCCCAATCGGAGACCGAAGCGGCGACCTGGGCGAGTGCGGCGTCGCGGTCGCGGGTGCGCAGCTGACGCGTGACGCGGCTCAGGTGCGTGCCAAAGACGAACGCCTCGGTGCGCGTCGTGCGATTTGTCGCCACCAGCGCCTGGACAAAGCGCAGAAGCAGCCGCGAGTGGCGCTCCATCGAGCCGCTGATGTCGCACAGCACGACCAGCTGGCGCGGCTCGTCGACGCGCCGCCGCCACAGCCACTGGACCGGATCGCCGCCGCTCGCAAGGTTGCGCCGGAACATCTGCCGTGGGGCGAGGCGTGGCCCGTGGGCATGCAACCGGTAACGCCGGCTGAGGCGCCGTTCCAAGCGCGGCGCGAGCAACGAGATGAGCCGCTCGGCATCGCGCAGCTCATCGTCCGTCATCCGGTCGAACGACCGGTTGCGTAGCAGCTCCCAGGCGCTGTAGGCCTCGCTGGTTGGATTGAGCTCCTGCTGCTCGTCGGCGGTCGCCCGGTCGGCCTGGTCGGCCGTCTCGGCGTCGCCCGGCATCGGCGCGTCGGGGTCCGCGCCCAGCTTGGGTGGCCGTGGCTGCTCGACCTCGGCCGGCTCGGGCGCCCGCCAGAACGCGTCGAAAACCGCGTCGTAGATCGGGATCTCCTCGTGGCCGTGGACGAAGACGGCCAACCCAGCGCTCCGGACCTCCTCGCGGTCACCGACGTCGACGACGGTCAGTGCACGGCAGAACTGGGTCGTCGCGCCCGGACCGGCGCCAATGCCCGCGTCATGCAGCGCACGTCCGAACCCGACGGCGCGCGCGATGAGGGTCACGTCGCGGCCGACGCCTCGGCGAGCAGCTGCTCCACTCGCGCGCCGCGGACGAGGCGGATGTCCTCCTCGTACTTGAGCACGACCCCGAGCGTCTCGTCGACCATGCCCGCCTCGAGCGACTGCGCGCCCAGAGCCATCAGCGCCGCGGCCCAGTCGAGCGTCTCGGCCACGCCCGGCACCTTGGTCAAGGTCGCCGACCGAAGCGCGTGGACGAAGGCGACGACCTGGCGCGCGAGCTGAGCCGGCGCGTCGGGCAGGCGCGCGAGGACGATGGCCAGCTCCTTCTCCTGGGTCGGGTAGTCGATCCAGTGATACAGGCAGCGCCGCTTGAGCGCGTCGTGCACCTCGCGCGTTCGGTTCGAGGTCAGGATCACCGTCGGCGGCACAGTCGCGCGGATCGTGCCGATCTCGGGCACGGTCACCTGCCAGTCGGACAGGATCTCAAGCAGGTACGCCTCGAACTCCTCGTCGGCGCGGTCGATCTCGTCGATCAGCAGCACGGGCGCGCGACCGTCTGGCGCCTCGAGCGCCTGGAGGAGCGGCCGGCGGATCAGGTACTCCTCGCTGAAGATGCCCTGCGCGGTCGCGCGATCGGCCTCGCCGCGAGCTTCGAGTAGCCGGATGCCGAGCATCTGGCGGGGGTAGTTCCACTCGTAGACGGCCGTGTTGACGTCGAGGCCCTCGTAGCACTGGAGTCTGATCAGGTTCGTGTCCAGCGACGCCGCAAGGACCTTCGCGAGCTCCGTCTTGCCGACCCCCGCCTCGCCCTCGACCAATAGCGGGCGCTCGAGCTCGAGGGCCAGGAAGACCGCCGTCGCGAGCGATCGATCGGTGACGTAGTCGCGCTCGAGGAAGTCACGCTGGATGCCCTCGATCGAATGTGTCTGGCGCGGCCTCGAGTTCCGATCAGCCATTGCGCCGCCGATGCTACCGCCCGAGCGCCTTTGGGCCATGCGTCGAGTGCGATTCGCGACGTTTGGCACGCGTGCCCCGACCCGGCCAACCGCGACCGTCGCTTCGACGACAAGGGAGGCGACGATGGACTGGCTGCTCCTGCTGGCACTCTGGCTGCACACGATCGCGCTGGTCATGGCCGTCGGCTATTACGGCGTGCTGGCGCGGATCGTCATTCCGGCTTTGGAGCGCTCGCTGCACGGCAGCGACCTGGCCGACGCTCTCGCCGGAGTCGAGCGCCGGGCACTGCCGCTGGTCCTGCTCGCGGTGGCGCTGTTCGTGGTGACGGGCTCGTACCTGCTCGTCGTCAACCCTGACTACAGCGGCCTTGGCCACTTCTTCGACACGACCTGGGCGACGCTCATGCTCGTCAAGCACGGTGTGGTGCTAGTTCTCGTCGCGGTTGGCGTGCTCATCGATTGGGTCGCACGCGGGCTGCCCCTGACACGCGACGACGACGAGTTCAGGCGCGACGTCCGCCGGGTCCGCCTCAGCGCCGATCTCGCGACCGGGCTTGGGGCCCTGGCGATCCTCCTGACTGTCGCCGCCCAGGTGAGCGCTTAGTCGCAGCTTTTGCAGACGTCATGGGTCGACCTTAGCCCGGAGGCAGGCTTGCTTTGCGCAACGGCTGGGCGACCTCGCGAATCATTTCCGGCAAGCTGTCCGGGGCGACGGCGGCGGGGATGCCCAGGATCACGTGTTGTGCTCCGGCGCGCAGGAATCGGATCGCGGTCTCGAGAGCTGCGCGCCGGTCGGCGGCCGTAGACCCGCAGTCGACCTGGCCGGCGAACGTGAACAGCGCCGGATCCCGACCCGCAGACTCGAGCGCTTCGAGGATGCGATCCCGCATGCCAACGAAGTAGGCAACGTCGCCGGCCCTGTTGCCCGGCAGTGGCCAGCCGCTGGCGTAGCGCGCGATGAGCCCGATGCCCCGACGTCGCTGGCCGCCCAGCCACAGCGGCGGACCGGTGGGCGTAACCGGCTGCGGCTCGTTGGTCGCCCGGTCGAGCGGGAAGATCGGATCGGCGAGCGTTACGCCGGGCAACGTCCGTGCCTCTTCCGAGAAAAGCGCGCTGAGCACGCGCAGGGCAGATTCATAGCGGTCGAAGCGCTCGGGCGGCGCCGGCAGCTCGATCCCGAAGGCCCCGTGCTCGCCGACGTGCCAGCCGGCGCCCAGGCCAAGGATGAAGCGGCCGCCGGTGACGATGTCGAGCCGCGTCGCCTCTTTGGCCAGCAGCGCCGCATGCCGAAAGGTGTTGGCCGCGACGGCGATACCGATCCATTTCCCGGGCACGCGGTGAGCGAGCGCGGCTGCGGTCGTGAAGGCCTCGAACGCCGCACCCCCGCGCTCGCTGCTCGCGTCGGACAGGTGGTCGCTCAGCCAGCCGGCACTGAAAACCTCGCGCTCGCCCGCGATTGCCCATGTCCTGTCGAGCCGCTGCCAGTCGAGCCCGTCACCGCGGGTGGCGGAGATACGAAAGCCGATCGGTCCCAGGCGCGCTTCGTCAGACACGTCCGCGATCGTATCCGGCGTGTGCTTTCGTCTACCAGACGACTTCCAACCCTGGGTAGCCAAACGACCGGAGCGACTCATCTTTGCTCACAAGTTTCCAGCCGTTTTCGATCGCTGTTGCATAGATCAGTCGATCGGCTGGATCGCCCGGAAAGCTCTGCGGAAGCCCGGCTGCCGTCGCGGCGATCTGGGGCGTGACTGGTGCGCTTCGAACCATCCGCGACAGCCGCTCGAGCCAGCTCAGGACTGGGACGGAGACCGCGATCCGGCCGCGCGTGGCGAGAAGCGCAAGCTCGAACCACGACACGTCGGCAACGACGAGCTCGTCGGCCGAGGCAATGACCTCCGATGCCGCACGGCTGACGCGCTCGGGCTCCGCCGACCACCAATGGAGGACGTGAGTATCGAGGAGTACCGAGCTCAAATCGCCTCCCATTCGAAGCCGGCCGAGAAGACGTCGATGTCATCAGCCGCTGTCGTCGCGACGCCGGAGAGGCTCCCGCGCAGCGCACTCGATCCCGCTGCAGGAACGAGCCGCGCGACGGTCCGTCCATGGCGCGTTATCTCGATCTCTTCGCCGCTCGAGACTCGATCCAGGAGCGCCAAAAGGCGGGCCTTTGCGTCGGTCGCCGTCATTCTCGTGACCACATGGTCATAATAATGGTCATTTCCTCGAGCCGCAATGGCGTCGTCGATCAGGACCACGCGGCTTGTCGGATCGATGCTTGAGCTCGTCAGCGCCATGCCAGCCCGTGCGACCAGAACCTCAAGAGGCGGCAACGCGCGCCGAAGCAGATCGGGCCGTTCGGTGAGGAGAGCCGTGAGGAGATCGTCGACGGCAACCGGAGCTTCGCCATTCCAGGAACTACGGACGAACGCGAGAACAAATGCCGTGGCCTCATCCACGTGTCGTGACTCAATCGCATCACGGCGGACGCCGGAGAACTCGAGCGACTCGCCGCGGACGCACAGAGCGAGATAGTCGTTGTCGCCCACCGCATCGAGCCAGCCAGGCGCAGACACTAGAACCTGGTCCCATCGATGCGCATCCAGGAAGTTGATGTCCTGTTCGCCTTCGGCAGGTGATGCCGAGCCTCCGTCGAACATCGCGTACGAGTCGACGCTATCGGTCCGGTCGTAAGGCAGATCGAAGATGGACTGGACGTAGCTGGTGAACACGGCCGACCCGCCGGGGGCGTGCACGGCTGCACCCGCACGCAAGAGCCGAGAAACGAGGGAGTCGGCGGATCCGAGGACGATGAGTTCATAACGTCTCTCGAATGCCCTCAAGCTTCGAACGAGAATCGCCCCCGAGAGCTGGGCGCCAAAGGAGTACCAACGCTCGTCCCGCCCCGCTACGAAGCGCGGGTCGTTCGCGATTGCTCCCGAAACGGATAGGTCGGGCCGGCGCGCATTTGTGAGCCCCGCCGCGACGATCTCGTCAACCAAGGCCGAGAGCGATTGGGGGCCATGCGACTCGATGAACTCGAGCGCCGTGGTCGCGATCGTCTTCCTGCCGCGCACCCAGCGAGACTACGAACGAACGCTTATCGGGCACTCAATTCCGTCTCATCGAGGCGTTACGTCCGACGAAAGGAGTTGGTCGGGGCGAGAGGATTTGAACCGCTCACTCCCACGCCCCGGATCGTCCTGCCTGATTCGGTGATTGTTGCCTTACGCGGAGTGGCCTAAAGGGTCAACGAGCCGCGACGTTGGAGAGCCAGCTAGAGATCCGAGCCGCCCTCCTGAATGGCTCTGGCAAGTCGACAACTCGCCATGTCACGGCCGAGTGTTCGAGGGTTCCGAACCCGACGACAGTTGCCCATCGCCGATGGCAACGAGGGGACGCCAACCAGTCGCAGCCGCGCTGCGATGGCAGATTCAGCGGCCCGGTCTGCGCGAGTGAGAAACCATGCCGAGCGGCTCGCCCATCCGAGTTGAAGCAGTCACGGTAACGCCCTGCGCGATCCGTCCGTTCGGCTCTTGTGCGGGCACGCTTTCGATGCTTCGATTCGGCTCTCTAGATGTACCGAGGAGCGCAGGGAGGAAGCCATGGTCATCGAACAGGACGACCGGACGGTCGTCACCCAGGAACCGACGGTGGCCGCGGGTCAGGCAACGGTCAGAACGGATACCCAGCGCACCACTCGCACGGGCCCGGGCGTCGCCGAATTCGCCCGGCGCGTCATCGTCGTCGTCTTCGGGCTCATCCAAATCGTCATCGTGGCGCGCATCGTCCTAATCCTGCTCGACGCCCGGCAGGGCAACGACCTGGTGGCCGCCATCCTCAACGTCAGCCAGGTGTTCGTGGGGCCGTTCGAAGGCATCCTCCAGACGGACTCCCTCCATACCGCGGGATCGACACTGGATATCGCCGCCATCCTCGCCTTCGTGGGCTGGACGATCCTCGAGCTGATAGTGATCTGGGCTGTCGGGATCTTCCGACGCACGCCCGCCTGACAGCCAATGAATGACCGCGGCGCGGGCACCAAGCGGCTCGGGCCTGGGCCGGAACGAAGCATCGGCCGGAACAGGCGACACGAAAACGAAGGGAGCTAACACCCATGGGGATCATCGCCTGGATTGTCGTCGGCGCGATCGCCGGCTACATCGCCGACTTCATAATGCATACCCATAACGGCGTCGTGATGACGGTCATCCTGGGCATCGTGGGTGCGGTCGTCGGCGGCTGGCTGGCGGGCACGTTCCTGAACCTCAAGGACCCGACCGGGATCAACGTCGAGACCATCGTCGTGTCCGCAGTTGGCGCGGTGATCGTCATCTTCGTGGCGAACCTGCTGCTCGGCGGCCGAGGCAACCGCGGGCGGGTCTGACGCATGCGGCAGCAGCTACCACGGCGAGCCCAACAAAGGCATCCGGCGCGTCCGCCACAGCCGGCGGCCGGCATGCGCCGCATCGGCGACCTATCGAGCCGATAGGTTCGAAGGCCAGATCGCTGACCTGCTCGATGCCGTGCGGCTGACCGACACTGACATAGGCCAGGTGTTGGCGGCGATGCGTACGGTCAGCCCTGCGTCGCCGGCGCCCGATCCACAGGAGGCCGCGACACAACGACAGGCGCTCCAAGAGGCGCTCGCGGCGGGCAAGCTGAGCCTGAGCGCCTTCGGCCGCGCATGGCGGGCTCTGGAGCGGCCAAAGCCGTTGCCGGCCACACCACCGGACGAGATCGGGTTCCGGCGAGCGCGGAGGCTGCTGGCCGAGTTCGGGACCATCTGGCGCGACCCGGCCGTGCCGGATCGGCTGCGCGAGGAAGCGCTACTTGAGATCTTCACACGCGTGGATGTCGATGGGGCGCAGGTCGTCGCGGTGCATCCGCGGGAGAACCAGAACGCGTGGCTGCTTGGCTACCACGCGCGGAAAGGCACTGGAGTGGTCGGGGCGAGAGGAGTGGAGCCGTCACTATCCAAGTGGAGGTCAGGGTCGAGGCCGCGAATCACCCAAGGTTGGTGCTCGCCCCACCCGAGGCAGTACGAGTTGCGTAGGCGTCCCCGGCAGGATACGGGGACCGCTATGCAGTCAATCGTACGGATCCCGATCGCCGGTCGTGGAGAGTGGGAAGCCGCGGCCCTCAAGTCAGCGTGACGTGATCTGCGGCGGTGTGTCAGCGACTTATCGGCAAGTCGCCGATCCACCTCCGCTCCAGTTCGCCCACGCCTTCGAAGGGATCGGCTATCGAACGTTGAGGTTGATCGGCACCTTCTGCAGGCCCGCTCCAGCCTGACCGAAGACCAGTAACGCAACCAGAACGACCAGAAGCACGCTCAATGCAATCAAGCCGAGTAATGCGGGATCGGACACGAGTTGTCTCATGGAACGCTGCTTTCTGGGCGCCTCATAACCCATGAGTCGTTGGGTCTCAACTGGACTCCAGCAGTAGCCGGTCTTCAAGCGCACGGAAGTCCTCTGGACAGCGAACCAGAGGTCGCGGGCAACACGTTGTACGACGTCAGCGTCTGACGCTTTGACAGACTGTCGAGGCGGTCAAGGGCGCCGGACACCGAGCGAAGCGAGGTCTCCGGCGCGCCCGCAGGCGCTGGCCCTTGACCGCCGGTGCATGGCTTCCAGACTCGGACTTGGGCCGTCGGGGTGAGGACCGCATAGGCGCGCAGCGCCGCGGACCGCAAGCCGAACGGCCCTAACCAGACCGAAGTGGTGCCGCAGGGCACCGGTCGGCTTGTGTTTCCCGGTCGGCGCTGGCTAGAGTTGCGTGGTCGACGGGGGTCGACCTGGGTTACCGTGTCCAATATCTGGACCAAAGTGCCGGGAGGCGCGCAAGCGCCTAGGAAGCTGCAGCGCCACGAGGCGGCGACCGAACCCGGAAGGATGTGGGCCCCCCTGGGGGCCTCTTGACCGAGGATCGTACTCGTGGGCTGATGCCGAATAGACCCCACCTATCTCTAGGTGTGGGACGGTGTCATCGGCAGACGGGCGTCAGCCCGCTCCTTCACTTGACTCTAGGACGAAACTGGCGCGCGGGCGTTGGCGCGTCAAAGTGTTCCCGGATGCGGCAGAAGCCGTCATATCGCGCCAGAGTGCCGAGGGGCGAGGCGGCAGTTTCGTCTGGGATCCTCGCTCGGATTCGCCATTTGACTCGGCGGGAGCGCGTGCTGCCCGCCAGGTTCGCCGGAGTGGAGCCGTCACCTTCCAAGTGGAGATCAGGGTCGAGGCCGCGAGTCACCCAAGGTTGGTGCTCGCCCCGCCCGAGGCATTACGAATTGCGTAGGCGTCCCCGGCAGGAGTCGGGGCCGGGGATGCAAATTCGGCAACTCACGCCGATCAGCGGCAAGCGCGAGTGGGAGGCGGCTGCAAGACAGTCAGCGTAAGCGCCGGGATGCCGCGCGCCCGGCAGGACACGGGGGCCGCCTATGCAGTCAATCCACGGATTCCGATCGCCGGCAGACGCGAGTGGCTCGCGGCAGCCCTAGCAGCCGGGCCGGAGAGGTTTTGCAGAGCGAGCCATTGCCTCCGCGGACGTCCGGCAATGGCGATTCTGAACGTGAAATCGGTCTTTGAACGCATTCGGCGGTCCGTCTCGGTCCGCCTCTATTGCTACCAGAATGACTACCGGTATGACACGTCCGACCGGCGTGTCTATGTCGACCCTGGGCCTGCGCCTTGTGGAGTGGCCCCGGAGGTCTCGATAGGGATGTCGGGCCAACCTGCGAGCTGAATGCGCACCGAGCGGGAAACACCGATGGCCGGGCAGGGATTCTCGTCCGTATAGACGGTCTGAACGCTCAGGTCGAACCAGTGGCCTGCTGGCAGTGGTGGCATCCCACTGATGAACGATGGCGGCGGAATAGGCGTCGCGCCTGGCGTTTGTGTGACTTGGAGGATGCGATCCCAACACACGCCATCTTCGAAAATGAACCTCAGCCTACCTAGGACGTCGGGTGCCGCCGCCAGCACCTCAACCGGGCCACCGCCCTTTGTCGGTGCATGTAGTAAGTCCGCGAGCTCGCACGATTGGAACAAAGAGTCGGGATTGGCGAGCAGGAAGTGAACCGGCGTCAACTGGTTCAACTCGTCCCCGTTTTGGCCGACACCGCAATCGATGACAGCTTCGTTAGTGCCGTTGGGCGGTATCGTCTCAATGACGCTGGTCGGCGTGACGATCGGACTCGCACCGACGGACTCATGAGGCGGCTGCGAGTGCAGTGCCGTTGGCGTGGGCGCCGGAGCGGACTCGCAGCCGACGGCGAGCGCCGCAACAGCAGCTCCCACCACGAACACGACCGATGCCGCGACCGGTTTGAGGCCCATGGTCGGAGCGACGTTGCGCGACCCCCATTGGTTCCTTGTGGCTGGAGCCCGACGCTTGTCAACAGGAGTTTGGTGGACCTCTAAGGTCGGTGGCGAAACCCTCGCTAGTCGCACGGCTTCAGGGATGCCGCGGTCAGCCGCGGAGCATCCGGCATCGGTCCGCCCACCCAGACGAACAGGTCTCCGCAGGTCAGAAACTCGACGTCACCCAGGCTGGCCTGATCCGAAGTTGCGGCTTCAGGGCCGGCAGTAAAGGACGCCAGCACGTTGCCCGTCGGCGAGAGTGCCTTGACTGTCCACGGACGCGCCGGAAGCGATGCCGAGATCGGACTGTTCGTCGTGTTCGGCGGTACTTTGACGACCTCGGCGCCATTGACCGTGACCGTGATCGCGACCGAGGTACCGTTGTTGATGCTTAGTTGGCTCGAGCTGAGCGACTCGGGACCGGTTGTCGGTGACGGAGCGGCGCAGGCCAATACTGAGAGAGCCAATGCCACCGCTGCCGTCACCGGAGCTCTTTGACTGTGGTGTCCCATTAAGGGAGGCATCGCGTCACGGTAGCCTTCCCGGTCAATCTGTGCCCTAGCTTGCGCGCACCAAAACGTGGTCCTTTCGGGCCAACAGGGCAGGTGTGATGCCAGTCGCGATAGCCATGGTCGCCACCCGTCCGCACAGGGGCGGTCACCAGAGAATCCCTACGGTTCCCGATGTCGGGATCAGTCGCACGCTGCGCTCGGGCCACGACCAGCCGCTCGCACCCGGCGAGCAGCTCGGCCAGGCGGGCTCTATTGATCCCCGCGTAACTGGACGTCGCCAGCGCGATCAGCCGGTTGCGCAGCGGTCTCGTCGATGCGGTTGGCGGGCACGCGGCCACGGTCGCCATGAACCAGTGCCGCCGCGCCCTCGGCCGAGATAGCGGCCGGTCAGGCGCCGGAGCTGGCGGATCGACAGCCCGAGTTAGGCCGCCGGTTCTCAATCCCATGCTCGCCGGCACCCTGAAGGTGACCGAGGCGGTCTGTGCTCGCTCGTCGGACATGATGGCCTCCCTGTTCATGCTGCGGAGGCTGACACATTCGCTGGCCGCTTATGGGTGACAGAGCCGCTGGCCGTTCACAACCTTCGTCTCTTGACGCCACTAGTACTAGGACTACCCTGACCGGGCGTTGCGCGGTCGTCACTGGACCGATGCCCATCGGTCGGCTCGCGCGCCGGAGGAGGGGTTTCCAGTTGTCGGGTACTCAAAGCCATCGGTGGCAGCTGCGGCGCGGCCGTGCTTACGGGCCCAAGAGCAGGGCCTTCGTCCGACCAGTAGTTCGAGCGATAGGCTCGGCGCTGGCCTTCGGCGCGTTGCTGTTGGCGTTGCTCCCAACCGCCGCCAGTGCCGCGTCATTCAATCCTCAGTTGAACATCGGCATCGGAAACTGCTCTGTCGACGGGTGGAATGCCGGATCAACGAAGACGGTCGTTCTTACCTGGAAAGACAGCGACGGCGGCCTCAAAAATAAGCAGACCGTCACATCGGACAGCGGCGGCAACTTCAGCACCAATTGCGATTCCAGCGAACAAGTTGAGGTCGGCGATACGATCCGGGTGACCATCGGGACCAGGAGCCGAACTTTGACGGTTCCCAAGTTGACGATCACCGTCGATCGCATATCGAACACCGTCAGCGGCCAAGGACCAGCGGGCGACTGGGTCGGCGTTCAAGCCTGTGAGCGCGCTATGGGTTGTTACGACGCCAGCGAACCGACGGATGGGACGACTGGCGCCTATTCGCATGACTTCTCGAGCGACGTTGATATCACGGGAGCTGGATACGCGCGGGTGAATTGGACGAGTCCACAGGGCGATGACATCCAGAGCAACGCGGACGCGCAGCAGATCCTGATCTGGGAGGGAAGAACTCCCTGGGGCGGCTCATTCAATGCGTCAGGTCCGGCCGGTCTGCATTTCACGGTCCATCTCCTCAACGGGTCACTGAGCAACATTGGTGACGGCCAAGCGGTCCTCAACGCTCGTGGCTACAGCAGTGGCGATATCTTGGATTCGCATGGGGCGAGGGTCCGAGCTCACGCTGGCGACACGATCGATGCCACCGATCTGGTCTCGGACGCCTACTTTGTTCTTCCCGCCATCTCGGTGTCGGGTAACGCGACTACGGACAGGGTATCGGGCACCTGCCTGCCGAACTCACCTTTCTGGTTCGAGGCATACGCTCCCGACTATTCGCGCGACACAACTCGCAGCGGTACCACCGACGGCACCGGTTTCTTCTCCCGCAAGATCACCAGCAGCATGAACCTGAAGCGCGGCGATCACATCGACGTGGAGTGCACCCTGAGCACCGGCGATACGGTCGCGAAGCACATCACCGTGCCGTAAGTCGTAGTCGGCACCGCCGACCGAATGCGGTAAGCACAAGAATCGAAGCGAAAGGGCCCGCTGGCAAAACCGGCGGGCCCTTTCGCCCTAGATGCAAGAAAGTCTTCGGCTGTACTCCACGGAACCCAACCCCGCCGGGCCTGTCCGAAAGGACCTCCTTTCGGCGTGCGTGCGTCTTTCGACCGAAGTGGTGGCTCGCACTGGTCCGGGCCACCAGCGCCGACGCGAGAACCAGTCTGCCCCGGGGCAGCTTTGGGAGCCTTGCGTGCCCCAGCCGTGCAGGCTCCGCGCTGGCAAGGGTGACTTCAGTGAGCGGAAGACCGCCGATTATCGTGCGGTTCCACCGCACGACGGCAGCAGGTCGGCCTGGTCCAGAATGGCCCGCGGGCAGGCAGTGGGTTCAGTCAGGCGGTAGTGGCTCACCAGGCGCTGGACTGTATGTCGACGCTTGGACAAAGTCACCAGTGACGTAGTCGATCCAGACACTTCGAAGGGCAGGGCGCAGATAACAGTCCGTCGAGAGGTATGGGCAGAAGTCGATCTGCTGCACGAATTCGACACCCCAAACAAGCCGCTGGTCATCTACGGAAGGCTTCGAGTCGCCTGGCGGGACATGGACCAACGCGGCATAAACGTCCTCAAATGTCCCGGAGATTGCCTCTCGCACCTGAGCATTCGGGTCGCCCGAGTACACGCGCGCCATTGAGATCGCGTCCGCTTCGCTCAGTCCCATCGACGGCGTGCCACTCGACTTAGGCGAGGACGTCGGTTCTCCAGGGGTCGCGCTGAAGGCCGACGCCTCCGTCGTCGTCGGCGCGACGCTGATTGATGGACCAGTTGATGTCACCGTGGGCACGACGGAGGATGAGGTCGCGCACGCGATTGCGGTGCTCAGGACGAGCAGGCAGAACGCGCCAGCCACGGCGCGCGGCCCAAAGCGTTGGCTTTCGGCAGTCGCCATTTGACTTGTATTAGACGCCACCCGTCGGTGAGCTGTTCCAGGTCCCGGTCGCTCGCGCCGCCGGCGAGAATCAAGCCCCGTCCACCCCTTGCCGAAGATGGCTCCCCAACGCATCACCCACATCTGCCCAACGATGGGCTGGGGCGCGAGCCAGAGCAAGTGCCGGATTGCCTTAGTCACGCTGCGTACCACGCCAGCGGATCCTGCGTGGGTTCTTGAGGCCCCGAGGCTCTCCGGGGGCGCTATCCCCGTCTCGACGCCGCAAAAGACCTCTTTGCGGGCCGGGCAGTTCCCGGCTAGACGCGAGCACGTAACACGGCGTTACGAACCGGCTGCCCTTTTGGCTCCTCGGACGCCTGCCCGGCTGCGCGTCGAGCCGATCTAGGCTTCAGTCGCAGGACAACGACATGTTCGGAATGAAGGTGGGACCGAGGATGGGCGGGCCGGACCAGACATCAAGGCGGCCACACGACAGATCAACGCGGACAGCGTCACCCCATGCGCTGCTGTGTCCGCTCGCGTCCGGTGTCGTGTAGACGACATCGCCTGCGTTCACCGTCATCTGCGAGAGGACGCGGCCCGACGGAGAGCGCGTCTCTACCGACCAGGGCAACGCCGGAAGCGCGGCGGTTAGCGGATCCGCGTAGCCGCCCGGCGGGATGGTCTCGACATCCGTCCCGTTCACGACGATTGTCACTGCGATCGACGTCCCGTTCGAGATGCTCAGTGGAAACGACGTCGCGGAGGGCGCACTAGCGGACGGAGACGATGGTGCCGGTGATGGTGTGGTCACGTTCGAGATGCTCGGTGGGACCCCCGTCGCCGATGGAGATGATGTGACCGTTGCAGACGGATAGGACTGGGTCGGCTTCGCGGGAGATGCGCAGCCAGCGACGATGAATACGATTACCAAACACCGGGCCGTGACGGAGTTGCGAACACGAGTCATCGCGCTTCCTCCTCTTGCGGGCTTGACGCACGAGCCCGACGTCTAGTTTCTCCCGTGGGCAACCACTATGCCAAGTTTCGTTCACGGGCTCTTAGGTTGTGTCGGTGGGGAACCGGCCTATGAGCCGCGGTCGCGCTCGACAGTGCGGATACGTGGTAGCAACGCTGGTAGCAATACGGGCGCACAGAGCCGGTTACTGGATCGGGCGAGAGCCCGATTTCACGCTCAACCGGCGATCTCGCGGACGCTCGCGGACGCTACAGGGCGCCCTGCAAACCTCTCGAACCACGTCAGACAACGCTGCTAACCCGAGGCTTGTAGCTCCGCGAGCCGCAGAATGAGACGAGGCGCTAGGCGGACCCGCCAACTCGCGCGGCGCCTGGCTAACGGCAGCGAGGCGAAGTCAGTCTGCGGAGCTGTGGTCGGCAGCCGCGAGACCTGCCCGCCGTTTCGCGAAGTAACCTCTGTTGCGCGACCGCCAGCGGGCTGCGGCCTTGTTGACCGGGACTCCGGCCGCGCGGCAATTCGAGCAGTAGATGCCGACCTCACCATCGAGCTGGCGTGCGGTCGGCCGGCGACCAGGTACGAACGGCAGCGAGCAGTTCGAGCACAGAACGATCCCGGCACTACCGACAACAGCGACGGCAAGTTCCAACACGATGCCGCCAAAGAGCGTCGATACCCACAGGCTGACCGATGGTGGCTCACTGCCCGCATTCCACTCGATGCCTGGCGTTACAGCGCCGGTCGCAAACCATCCACTGACGACGGCCATCAGCGCGGTCCTTTGATCATCAGGCTTGTCCGCGTCTAGCCCATGTAGCCACGTGCCGAGGCCAGCGGCGATGGCGTCATCCTTTGGATGGCCGCTGGCCGAAACCTCGTCCGCCTTGAGCGGAAAGCGGATCGTCTCCGCCAACGGCGACCATGCCGTGCGCCCAACGCGCTTGTCGCTTCGCAGTCGCGCGGCGATGTCAGCGACGGCCGCGATCTCGCGCGCGACGCGATGCCACAGGCGCAGCGGTTCGTTGGCCACGGCGGGAGTGTGCCGATAACCGAGCGTGGGCGCCAGGAGCGTTCCCAGCTGAGGCAGCCAGCCGGCGAAGCTTGCCGCCCGAGAACGGGGCGTCAGGGCCAAGCCCAACAGGCCATGGCGCTGCGCGAATGCCAGAACGGCGGTAGCTGACGGCTCGGAGCCAAGGGCGAGGAACTCGGCCAAGATGGCCTGGGTCGGCCGCTCCGTGCCGCGCAGGTGACCGTCGCGCACCAGATAGTCGTCGTCAAGCTGGCGTTGCCGACCGACGATCTCCTCACCGTCGATGACCAGACCGACCTTCGTCTTGGCTGGCGCTCGGGCCACGATCGATGTCTCGTCCCATTCGAAGATGCCCGACTGATCTTGGCGCACGAGGCGCACGCGGCCCCAGATCGGCCACCCACTGGTACCGAGACGACTGCCTGTCGCAGCCCCCTGCTCATCTGACATCAGCTGCGGCGGAATCAACATATGCGCAACATATCTGACCTTGGATCGGGCACGCAATGCTGGACTCATGGGGACGACATGGACCAGGCAGTGCGGCGATGTCTGACGAGGTTCTGCTGCTGCGGCCCGAAGAAGTGGCGCGCGCGCTGGCCGTCAGTCGCAGCACGGTCTATCGGCTGATCAGTGAGGGCCAGATCCCGAGTGTCCGCATAGGTAAGAGCATGCGTGTCCCGCGCGCGGCGATCGAGAGCTGGGTCAGACAGGGCGGTGTCTCACGCAGCCGGGTGCAACCGGCCGGACATAGCTGCGCGCGGCCGGCGGCGGCGGCCGGACATAGCCGCGCGCGGCCGGCGGTGCACAAATGACGGCGAGATCGGTTCGTCCGACGACCACGAGTCGAGGTATCGTCGGTTGCACATGCGGCGACCTGGATTGCCCGTTGATCCGTGCCCTAGCGCGCCTGGTGCGCGCGGCCGCTCAAGCGCAGCCGGAGCCGGCGAAAGCAACACGTGGAAGGATCACACAGCATGCGGCTGCCCAAGGCGCTTGACGATCTAACTGGGCTACGGGCTGCCCGGTGGGTGCGCGAGTCAACGCGCGGCCAGTACGACACCTTCGGACCTGAGGCACAGCGCGAGCAACAGGACCGGGCGATCGAGCGGTACGGACTGGTCGATACCGGACTCGCCTGGACCGTCGCCCACAGCGGGCGCACCGTTGGCGATACCGCCCAGTTCCACGACATGCTCAGCCGCGCGGGGACCGGGTACGACGTGCTCGTCGTCGGCTACGTCAGCCGGTTCGCTCGCGATTTGCGCACCGCCGTCAACGCCCGTCACGAGCTACACACGGCGGGCGCCGCGATCCTGTTCGCGGACGAACGGGTGCTGACGAGCGACGAGGACTCCTGGGAGCTGTTCGCCCGTGAGGCGGTCGAGGCCGAAGCGTACAGCCGGCGCCAGGGCAAACGCATCAGTGAGGGCTATGCCGCGAAGTTCCGCCGGCTTGGCGATCAGGCGGGCAACGCGCCGTGGGGCTTGCGTCGCGTCGATCACATCCTCGAACTGGACCCCGAAACGATCGGCCACGTTGTCACTGCGTTCGACCGCTACGCCGCGGGCAACGCGTCCACCAACCTACTCGCTGGCGAACTGGGAGTCGGCGTCGAGCAGGTGCGCAAAGCGCTGCGGAACCCGATATATAACGGCTGGGCTCAGCGTCACCGCGGCCGCGAGCGCGTGCCGGCGCCGTGGCGTCGTGAACCGCCCGTGTCAGACGAACTGTGGACGCGTGTTCAGGCCGTGCGCGATCAGCGCGGGCGTGGCGGTTGCGCTCCCGGCAAGTGGCGTCGGGGGATCGACCCGCTCGGCGGGCTGTTGTACTGCGTCTGCGGTGAGCGCATCCGCACCAATGGCACGGGCGGCAGCCGTCCGCGACGGCAGCGCATCCACCCGGTCGGACCGTGCGCCCAGTGGGGCACGTCGCGCTACGCGTGGGCGGACGTTCACGACGATCCGATCTTCGCCCAGGTCGCCGGGTTGCGGCTCGACAACGCGACGCTCGAACGCGTGCAACGCGTTCTCGCGCAGCCGACGGCGCCCGCGCCGACGACGATCGACGCGGCGCGAGTCGAGAAGCGCAAGCGCGATCTGGCGCTCGACCATGCGGCGGGCCGGATCGAAGACGAGGCCTACCTCGCGCGCATGGCCGAGCTGCGCAAGGTACAACCGGCGCCAGTCGAGCGGCCGCTCGACTCGTCAGCGGCAATTGCCGTCCTGAGGAACGTCGCGATGCTCTGGCGAACTGCCGACAATGAGCAAGCCCGGAACGACCTGCTCCACGCGATCTACGAGCGGATCGTCGTGACCCGCGAACGAGTGGTCGAGGTTCACCTGACGCCGCACGCCTTCCGACACGGGCTCGCACTCGCCCTGCCCGAGTCAGTTAGTTTGCAAAAGCGTCCCCGGCAGGATTCGAACCTGCGACCCGCTGCTTAGAAGGCAGCCGCTCTAGTCCGCTGAGCTACGGGGACAGGGCTCAAGTTTCTCATGAGTGACTCGTGCGCCGCGCGCCAGGCGCCAGTGTAGTTCGGGCGCACCCAACAATTCGGTGCTACCGTACCTTTCGATGGATCCGAAGCGACCGGACAGAGCGAACATCGAGGACGCCCTCAGCGGCTACCGCCAGCTGGCCCAGATGCTCGCCGGCTCACGCCTGCCGGAGCTGCCCGACTCCAGCGTGACGATGGCCCAGATGCGCGTGCTGATGCTGCTGGTCACGATCGGCCCGACACACATGTCGGAGCTTGCCGGTGCGCTGCGCATCTCGCTCTCGACGCTGTCGGGCCTGGTCGATCGCCTCGTCGAGAGTGGTCTCGTCAGTCGACACACTGATGATCACGACCGGCGCCAGGTCATCGTTTCGCTGAGCGCTGACGGCGTGCAGTTTCTCGACTACTTCCAGGAGGTGGGCGTCAGCCACCTGCGCGAGCTGCTTTTGCGCCTTTCGCCGGACGAGGTCCGGTCCGTGACCACCACCCTCGATCTTTTGATGTCGGCGGCCCATGAGCTGCCCACGGAGGAGCCCCGATGAGCCGTCTGTCCGAGCTCGCCGTCAGCAAGCGCAGCGTCACGCTGCTGCTCGCGCTGGCCCTGTTCATCGCCGGCGTTTCCGCCTGGGGTTCGCTCCAGCAGGAGCTGCTGCCGAACATCGACTTCCCGGTCATCACAGTCGTCGCGCCATTCGCCGGCGCGGGCGCCAGCGACGTCGCCGATCAGGTCGCCAAGCCGATCGAGCGCTCGATCCAGAGCATCCCGCGCCTTACGTCGCTGCGTTCAACGTCGGCTAACTCGATCGCCCTCGTCGTCGCCCAGTTCTCGTTTGGCACTGACGTCAAGGTGACGCAGGCCGCGATCGAGCAGAACATCCGCAACCTGGGCCTGCCGGCGTCGGTCGATCCGCAGGTCGCCGCGCTCAACATCAACTCGTCGCCCGTCGTCATCGCCTCGATCGCCGCCACCAGCGAGCAGGGCCTCGACGCCGTGGCCAAGATCGCCAACGAGGAGATCGTCCCCCAGATCCAGTCGCTCGACGGCGTCGCCGCGGCCGACCTGACGGGCGGGCTCGAGCCGCAGGTGATCATCACCCTCGACGGACCGAAGCTCGCCGCGACCGGTGTCAGCGTCCAGCAGATCCTGGGCGTCCTGCAGGCCAACAACATCACCGTTCCATCCGGCCAGCTCCAGGCCGGCGGCACGCGCATCCCCGTCTCGACCATGGGTCAGCTGACTTCGGTCGACCAGATCTCCGGGCTGATAGTCGGTGCCTCGCAATCGACGCCGGTGAAGCTGAGTGACGTCGCGACCGTCGCGCTCGAGAGCGTGCCCACGACTGGCTTCGCGCGCACGAACGGCAACCCGTCGCTGACCCTGACCATCACCAAGACCTCGACGGCGAACACGGTCCAGGTCGCGCAGGCGGTCGAGAAGGTCCTCGACGACGCGACGGCGGCACATTCCGACGTCCTGACCGTGACAACCGTTCAGAACTTGTCGAGTTTCATCCTCGAGTCGCAGGACGGCCTGCTGCGCGAGGGCGGCCTCGGCGCGCTGTTCGCGATCATCACGATCTTCCTGTTCCTGTTCAGCGTCCGCTCGACCCTCGTCGCGGCGATCAGCATCCCGCTCTCAGTGCTCACCGCGCTTGTGCTGATGCAGGTCGCCAACGTCAGCCTGAACGTCATGACTTTGGGCGGCCTTGCCGTGGCCGTCGGCCGGGTGGTCGACGATGCGATCGTCGTCCTCGAAAACATCTATAGACATAGAGCGCTGGGCGAAGACCGACTCAGCGCAGTGGTCAACGGGCCACGCGAGGTTGCTCGCGCGATCACGGCGAGCACGCTGACGACGATCCTCGTCTTCCTGCCCATCGGCTTTGTCGGCGGCATCGTCAGCCAGCTCTTCCTGCCCTTCGCGCTGACCGTGACTTTCGCCCTGGCCGCCTCACTCGTCTGCGCTCTGACGGTCGTGCCCGTCCTCGCCTACCTGTTCATCGACCGCGTCAAGCTCAACGTCGACGAGGACGGCGAGCCGAAGAACTCGCTCTGGATTCGGGCCTACACACCGTCAATTCGCATCGTCCTCCGGAGCCGATTGACGCGCTGGGGAGTGCTGGCCACCGCGGCCGTGCTCTTCATCGCCTCGCTTGCGCTCGTTGGGACATTGCCCACCCAGTTCATCAACGCGGGTTCGGAGAAGATCCTGGGCGTCAGCCTCGCGCCGCCGGCCGGTGCGACGTCCGATGCCGTTCTCGCCGAGGCGATCAAGGCCCAAGGCATCCTGCGCGCCCAGCCCAATGTCCAGATCGTCCAGACCAGCGTTCCCAGCGGCGGCGACTCGAGCTTCACGACGATCCTATCCGCGCTCAACGGCCAGCCGGCCAACTCGGCGACGCAGACCATCCGTCTCGACCCGAGCGTCGACCTGCCCAAGGAAGCGGTCGCACTTTCCCACGCGCTCGCGCCGCTCAAGGACGACGGCTACGAGGTCAGCGTCGCCCAGACCGCGGGCTTCACGAACAACAACCTGACGGTCATCGTCAGCGGCAGTGACCCAGCCGCAGTCCAGCAGGCGAACGACGCCGTGCTTGGCGCGATCAGCGGCCGCACCGACCTGAGCAACGTCAAGAGCGACCTCGCGAAGGCAACGCCGGAGATCGAGATCAACGTCGACCCGACAAAGGCCGCGCTGACCGGTTCGACGGCCGCCCAGATTGCCCAGCAGGTGCGGGCCATCTTCACGCCGACGACAGTGAGCACAGTCACGCTCGCCGACACCGGCACGGCCGATCTCGTGCTACGGACCGATCCGTCGCTGATCACGTCGGTCGACCAGCTCAGCCAGCTGCCGGTCGGATCGACGCGGACCGTGCCGTTGAGCCAGGTCGCGACCGTTCAACAGGTCAACGTCCAGGGCAGCATCACGCGCATCGACGGCCAGCCCGCCGCCCAGATCTCGGCCGAGATCACCAGCCAGGACACCGGCAAGGTCTCGAGCGAGGTCAGCAAGCAGATCGATGCCCTGCAAGCGGCCGGCTCGCTGCCTGCCGGCGTCAACGTCCGGCTCGCCGGCGTCACCGAGCAGATGAACAACGCGTTCAGCAGCCTGTTCACCTCGATGGCCATCGCCATCCTGCTCGTCTACGTGATGATGGTCCTGACCTTCAACTCGCTGATCACGCCGTTCGTGATCCTGTTCAGCCTGCCGCTGGCGACGATCGGCGCCTTCGCCGCGCTGTTCGTCACCGGGCGGCCTGTGGGCGTCAGCGCGCTGATCGGCTTCCTGATGCTGATCGGCATCGTCGTCACCAACGCGATCGTGCTGCTCGATCTCGTCGAACGACTGCGCGCGCAGGGAGTGCCGCTGAAAGAGGCGATCATCGAGGGCGGACGGACGAGAGTGCGGCCGATCCTGATGACGGCCTTCGCCACGATCCTGGCGCTGATCCCGCTCGCGGTAGGACTAAACCAGGGCTCGATCATCGCCGCCGACCTGGGCACGGTCGTCATCGGCGGCCTGTTCAGCTCAACTCTGCTGACGCTGATCGTCGTGCCCATCGTCTACTACATCGTCGAGAGCACGAAGGACTCCGTCCGGCGCCGGTTCAGCCGCGCGCCGGAGGGTTCGTCCGACTCGGTTGCTTCGGCTCCCGAGTCGCCATCGGCGGCGTAACGGGGGTCCATGGGTCCCGGACAGCCAATCGGGCAGTTGGCTGTTCCGGGGCCCATCACTTCCTGACCCGCCACGTCGCCTCGCCCGCAGCCAACTCATATACTCGGGCGGCCGATGAAGCAGCTCTACCACCCCGACGACCTGGCGTCGATGGACCCGCTCGTGCTGATGAAGAACCTCGACCACGTGCGCATGACCAGCCGCCGGTTGAGCTACGTCCTGCAGCAGCAGATGCACCTGTACACGCCCGAGGCGAACCAGGTCCGCAGCGAGATCGACCAGTACGTCGAGGCCGAGCGCCAGATCGAGTGGGAGATGGCCCGCCGCGGCCTGCGCAACGACTAACCCTGCGCGGGCGCGAGCCTCAGCGATGCACTGGGAGTGACGGCTTCGGCGAGTGCCTGCTCCTCGCGCGCGACGCGCTCTGCCAGTGCCACGAGTCGCGGCAGCTCGCCGAGGCAGAAGCTGATGCCGCGCTCCGCGAGCTCGCAGTAGCCCAGCCCGCGGAACGCGCCGCGCGCGGCCACGGCCGACATCTCGTCATACAGTGCGGGCCAGCCCACTCGCCGCCGCCGGTAGCAGAAGCGGACGAATTCGAGCGCCTCGTCCTCGCTGGCCGCCGTCGGCGCCGCTGCACTGCCCGGCACGGGCATAGCCGCAACGGTCACCCGTTCGACCGTGGCGAGCGGCGGAAAACGACGCGCCCCAATGACAGGCTCAAGCGACACGCGACCACCCTCTCCCACGCTGCGCCACTGTGCCGGAGGGCGAAGCGTTACTCCAAAACGACAGCTGGCATCCGGACTAGGTTCGCCGCCCGAAACGCCGGTTCCTCTCCCTCACCACCCTCACGACTCTCCGCGGCCGGGCGATGATCGGCGGATTGTAGGACCGCCCGGCCGGCGGCGTAAGTGTCTACGTCCACCTTTCTGTCCACCTCTTTTTCCACACAGCTCCGTGGCCAAGCTCGGCGGGAAATGGGACGCCCCCGGGGCGCGGTCCGGGGGCGTCGGGTGAGTTCGATGTGGTACCGCATATCGGATTCGAACCGATGATCTCCGCCTTGAGAGGGCGGTGTCCTGGGCCTCTAGACGAATGCGGCTCGGCGCGGGCTAGTTTAGCAAGCGTCGGCTATAGCCGATGGGATTCGATGAACCCACGCGCCGCGTCGGCAACCTGCTCGTAGCTGTTCTCGCCGATGACCAGGCCGTAGTGCGAGTGCGCCCCGAATGAGATGTAGTCGGCACCCAGCCACTCGGCCAGTCGCTGGCTGTCGGCGTCGGGAAAGAAGCGATCGAGTCCTGCACCGATGACCAGCTTGGGCACCTGCGGCAGCTGGTCCAGCTCCACGGCGACGCCCTCGAGCATCTGCCGCCGCGCGGCGCCCGACTCGGCGCCCATCATGTGCTGCACGCGCGTCACGTCGGCGTTGGTCAGGTCGGGGTTCTGGCGCTGGAGGGCGTCGATCGGCCCGTCCCAGCCGAGCAGCTCGCGCCGGTACTCGCGCGGCAGCAGCCTGACCATGTGCGGCGACGGAGGCGGCAACAACGCGGCGGGCAGCGCCGGCGAGAGCAGGATCAGCGCCGATACGGGCCGCTCCTGGGCCAGGCGCAGCGCGAGCAGCCCGCCCAGGCCGTGGCCGACGACAATCGGCGGCCGCGGCAGTAGATCGGCGCCGGCGCTGACGTCGTCCGCGTAGGTCGCGAAGTCGACCGTGCCGAAATCGGCCGTCTCCGACCAGTAGTGGCCGCGCAGGTTAAGCGCGTGGCCCTCCCAGCCGCGCGGCGCGAAATAGCCCAGGTAGCGCTGCCATAGCCACGACCCGCCCAGCTCGCCGTGGAGCATGTACAGCGGCTTGCGTCGCGAGCGCCGCTCGGGCAGCCACGACTCGACATACAGGCCGCGCTCCGAGACCACGCGCTCGTCCTTGCGGATGGGCCGCGATGCGCGATCGGCCGTGCCCGCGGCTGAGTCGGGCGCGTGCTGTCCGTTGCCCGCGTTCGTCTCAGGGTCCATCAAAAGGTCGGGTCGAACACCAGGCCGGTGGCGGCCTTGGGATGGAAGTAGGTCGACTTGGGCGGCATGAAGTCTGTCGCTGCGGCGACGGCGAGGACCTGGCCCACCGGCGTCGGCCGCAGAAGGAAGCACACGTCGGCCTCCGACTGCTCGACACGCCGGACGGCCTCGCGCGCGTCGTGGGTATAGGTCAGCCGACCCTGTGCGGTCAGCTCGGCCTCGCTAGCTCCGATCATCCGGCGCAGCGTACCCGACAGCACGCTGACGTCCAGTCGGCGAACTTCCTCCGATGCATTGGCCGGCAGGTATGCCTCCATTCGCGCTTGATCGATCCGGAGCATCGACCCTCCGCCGCGAGTCCACAGCCCCACGATGCCCGCCTGCTTCGATCCGGCGATCGTGCCCACCAGCTCATTGGCTGAGGCGATTGGCGCGGCGTCGAACAGCTCGCCTGCCGTCTTGAGAACGGTCGCGTGATCAGGAACGTTGGCGATAACGCGATGCCACGGCTCGAGCTCCAGACCGCCGCTGGCGGCCGAGAAGAGCAGCGCCAGGACATGATCCGCGCCGGCCGGAGTGCCCGGGCTGTCCCGGTAGCGCAGCGCCGTTTCGTAGCGATGGTGTCCGTCAGCGATGGTCAACGGCCGCGCGCCGGCAAACGCAATCAGATCCCGGGCCGCCGGGACGAGAACCGGATCAATCGCCCACAGGCGCTGGCCCACTCCATCCGGCCCAAGCGCCTCTTCCGGCCGTGCCGCGGCCGTCAGCTCGTCGAGCAGCGCGGCCGAGTCACCCTCGTAGAGCAGCAGCACGGGCGACAGATGCGCGCGCGTGGCGCTCAGCAGTTGGAAGCGATGCTCCTTCGCAGGCCCGAGCGTGTGCTCGTGCGGCCGCACGCCACTGCCCGGTCCGTACTCCTCGAGCCGCAGCTCGCAGAAGAACGACCGAGCGACTCGCGGCGTGCGGTCGCCTGCCGCGAAGTGCTGCTCGTAGACGTAGAGCATCGGCCGCTCATCGCGTATCAGTGTGCCGTCGCTGATCCAGCCCTGCAGTGTCCTCGCCGCACGTGCGAAGTCGTCGGCCGTAGCCGCGGCCGGGGTCGACGCCGGCAACTCAAGGCGCACGGCGTTGTGTGGGTCGCGCGCGAGCAGCCGCTCGCGCTCTGAGGGTGTGATGACGTCGTACGGCGGGCACAGCACGGCCGACAGATCAGGCACTCGGGCAGCGTCATAACGCAGGCCGCGAAACGGCCGAAGCTCAGGCACGGGCCATCAATGTTAGTCGGCAATGCCTGATCGGCCGCACGACGACAATGGCTCCGTGCTCGTGCGATTTGCCGCCGTCGCGTTGACCGCGTTGCTGCTGGGTGGCTGCGGCGCTTTCACGGCACCGGCCCAACCCACTGCCGGGGACTTGACGGACATAGTCGCCGCACTCGTCCTTCGACACATGACCATCACGGACCAGGTGGCCGGCGATCCCGGCTGCGGCAGTCAAATCTCTGCTCTGCACAGCAACGCCGTGCGTTACGACGTGCGGCCTGCCGGCGATTCGAATTCGTATCCCGTGTACGTGTTCAGCTGGAAGAGCCAGGCAACGTTTGACGCTGACAAGGTCGCATTCGATTCGTGCGTGGGGGCCGAAGAACAGTCCTCCATCGGCCCTGTCGACATCGTGGAGTACCTTCCCTGGCGAGCATTCGGCCCGGGCTGGCCCACAGGTCTGAGGGACGCCGTTGACGCTGCGTTGAAGGGAGCCAGCGGCATACCAGCACCTCAAGAACCGGAGTGACCGACCGGCCCTGCTGGGTAGCATGACCAGATGAGCGACGACTGGCCGATTTTCGGCCGCGACGTGCCCGACGCCGCCTGGCGTCCGGCCGCCGACGCAGCCACGGCCACGCGACTCGGCCGTTTCATCCGTGGCGCCGGCGAAGCAAGCCTTGACGCGCTGCAACGCCACGCCGAGCGCGACCCGGCCTGGTTCTGGGGCGCGGCGGCCGACGACCTACAGCTCGCCTGGCAACGCCGCCCGACCCAGGTCCTCGACCTCAGCCGTGGCGTCGAGTGGGCGCGCTGGTGGACCGGCGGCGCGTTCAACTACGCGGCCGCGGCCGTCGACCCACGGGCGACGGCCGCGCCCAACGGCCGCGCCCTCACCTGGGAGGGTGAGGACGGCACAGTCAGGCGCTTCACGAATGCCGAGCTCAAGGCGGAGGTCGACCGCGCGGCCGCCATGTTCGCCCGGCTTGGGGTCAAAGAGGGCGACCGCGTCGGCATCTTCCTGCCGCTCCTGCCCGAGACAGTCATATCCGTATTGGCACTGGGAAAGCTGAAGGCGATCTACATCCCGATTTTCTCCGGTTACGCGGCGCCGGCGGTTGCGAGCAGGCTCAACGACGCGGGTGCCAGCTTGCTTGTCACATGCGACGGCACGCTGCGCCGCGGCAGCACGGTGGACATGAAGAGGACCGCCGACGACGCCATCCGCCAGGCCCCGAGCGTGAAGCACCTGCTTGTGGTCGGGCGTGTCAGCCCTCTCGCTCCGCAGGCGGACTGGGTGGAAGGTCGGGATCGCTGGTGGTCGGCGGAGATGGCCGACCCGACGCTCGAGCCGCTGACCGAGACGCCCGAGACGGACCCCGAGACGCCGTACATGATCATCTACACGTCGGGCACGACCGGGCGACCGAAGGGTGCCGTCCACGTCCACGGCGGCTTTCCGATCAAGGGCGCGCAAGACCTCGCGCACTGCTTCGATCTCAGCGCCGGTGATCGGCTGTTCTGGTTCACGGACCTTGGCTGGATGATGGGTCCGTGGGCGATCTCGGGCGCGCTGTTGCTCGGCGCGGAGCTCGTGCTCTACGAAGGTGCGCCCGACTACCCGGCGCCCGACCGACTCTGGGAGCTGGTTGCCCGCCACGAGGTGAGCCACCTCGGCCTGTCGCCGACGGTCATCCGAGCGCTGATGGTCCACGGCCCCGAGCCGATTCGGCAGCACGACATCTCGTCGCTGCGCGTCCTGGGCTCGACCGGCGAGCCATGGAACCCCGAATCCTGGTGGTGGTTCTTCAACGAGATCGGCGGCGGCAGGCTGCCGCTCGTCAACTACAGCGGCGGCACGGAAGTCAGTGGCGGCATCGTCTCATGCAACCTGATGACGCCGATCAAGCCAACCTCGTTCGGCGGCCCGAGCGTCGGGACCGCGGCCGATGTCATTGACAGTGCCGGCAACCCCGTCCGCGGCGAGGTGGGCGAGCTTGCCATCCGCCAGCCACTGCCGGGCATGACCCGTGGCTTCTGGCAGGACCCCGACAGGTACGTCGAGACGTACTGGTCGCGCCTGCCGGGCACGTGGGTCCACGGCGACTGGGCCGTGATCGACCCCGACGGCTACTGGTTCATCCAGGGCCGATCTGATGACACACTCAAGACCGCCGGCAAGCGCGTCGGGCCGGCGGAGGTCGAATCGGCCGCGGTCAGCCACCCGGCCGTGCTCGAGGCGGCGGCCGTCGGCATTCCCCACGAGGTCAAGGGCGAGGTGATCGTCGTCTTCGTCCGCCTCCGGCCGCGCGAGGTCGACGACCCGGAGCTGCGCCGCTCGATCAGCGACAAGGTCGTCGAGCACCTGGGCAAGGCGCTCCGGCCGGAGGCGATCCACGTCGTCACAGACCTGCCGCGCACGCGCTCGGGCAAGCTCATGCGTCGCGTCGCACGCGCAGCCTACCTAGGCACGGACCCGGGCGATCTCTCGGGCCTCGAGAATCCAGCCGCCGTCGAATCCATTCGCGCGCTGCGCTGAGCCGTGATAACGAGCACCGCAAATCCGCGCGTGAAGGCGGCCGCGCGACTGCGCGGCCGCCGCGAGCGCGACCGACAGGGCCTGACGCTGATCGATGGCGTGCGTGAGACGCTGCGCGCACTCCAGGCCAACGCGACCTTGCGCGAGGTGTTCGTCGTCCCTGATCTGCTGACGGGCCAAGAGGCACGAGCGCTGGTCGAGCGCCTGACGGAGGAACGCGTAGAGGTCGTCGAGCTTGGCCGCGAGGCGTTCGAGAAGCTGGCTTACGGCGACCGGCTCGACGGAGTCGTCGCCGTCGCCGAGACACTGCCGCGCTCGCTCGACGCGCTTCTCCTGCCACCGGAACCCCTGATTGCGGTGATCGAGGGCGTCGAGAAGCCGGGTAACCTTGGCGCCATCCTGCGCTCAGCCGACGGCGCAGGGGTCAACGCCGTGATCGTCGCCGAGTCGGCCACGGACCTGTTCAACCCGAACATCATCCGTGCCTCGATCGGCACGGTCTTCGCGGTCCCTGTCGCCGTCGCATCGAGTGGCGATGTCCTCGAGTGGCTTGCACGACGCGAAATCGCGATCATCGCGGCGCGCGTTGAGGGGTCGGTCGACTACGCAAACGCCGACTACCGCGGCGCAGTCGCGATCGCGCTGGGCAGCGAGGCGCGCGGTCTGTCGGATCCGTGGGCGGAGCTCGCCCGAGCGTCGGTCAAGTTGCCCATGCTGGGTGTCGCCGACTCACTCAACGTTTCGGCCACGGCAGCGGTCCTCTTCTACGAAGCTCGCCGCCAGCGAACCCCACCGCCGACGTACGGTCAGGCGCCGTCGGGGTAACCGCCGCGGTGGGTGACCATCGGGAAATGGGGCAGCGTCGCGGGCGCCGGGATGGACGCTCGCCAGCCGTCCGCGGGCGGCGTGAGGCCGTCGAACAGCCGCGAGCCACTCGGCGTGCCATCGCCGACCAGTGGCTCAAGAATGTGACGCACGCTGTCGATCATGCTCTCGCCGTAGCGGTCTCGCCAAGACGACTCAACCTCGCGGACCCTGTCCAGAGCACGGCCGCGGGCGGCAACACCGGCGGCCGACAGTCGAACCAGCTTCATCCGATCAACTGTCACGACTGACACGAGACGTCGCTTCTCCAGCCAACTCAGGCCCATCGCAATTGGCTCGCTGGTCACGCCGGTTAGCCGCGGTAGCTCGCGCACCGGCACACCGGTTGCATCGAGCGGCCGCAGCACGTCGGCCGTCATTGCGATCGAAACGGGCGAGGCGGCATCGAACTCGTCGCCGAACGCGATGAGCGGCCGCGACAGAAGCGCGAACAGTGGCAGCTGGCTCACGACATCCGTGGCCGTGCCCGTCCGGATCCGATCGGCGACGAGGCCGTAGCCAAGAATTGGCATGAAGTCGGGCAGATCCGCACTGAGCTGGCCGACCAGGTCGCACAGCGATGCACGCAGCGCGCTCAGCGTGTCGGGACCAAAGCGGCTTTGCCAAAGCGTCTCGATCTCCGCGGGCAGCAGCGCCCAGATCTGCTGTGCCTGAAGCCCGGCCCGAGTCGGCCGAATCACCGTGTCCTTGCGCACTCGTGCGTCACGATCACCCCGGCCGTGGCCGTCGAGCGTCACGTAGCCCCAGCGCCGCATGCCGTCGAAGTTCGTGCCCATGCGTGCGCGGAGTGCCAGCTCGGTGGCCGTGGTGCCGGCTTCGTCGACGTAGCGCATGCAGTTGGCCCACATCGCGAACGACGCCAGCAACGGCGCGTCGGGCGGGCCGCCGCGCAGACCGAGTCGCGCCGTGCGGTGCGGCATGCGGAGCTCGAACGTGTTGTCGAGCTCGATGACGAAGACGACCAACGCCTGCGACACCAGCGCCGGCAGCGAGAAGCGCTCAACCATCAGCCCATGGCTCGCCGTGATGCGTGCGCGGCATCAGTTGCCCTCGATTGCCTGGGCAAAGCCCATCAGGATCGGCCCATCAGGGCGAGATACGAGCGTGAAGTGCGCTTCCCTGAACCGCTGCACGCATCGCCGCTGCGCCAGGGGCGCTACTCGACGCGCAGGCCCAGTATGCGGCGGCCGATGACCAGGCGTTGAATCTGGCTCGTGCCCTCGCCCAGCTCGGTCAGCTTCGCGTCGCGCATGAAGCGCTCGACCTTGTACTCCTCGACGTAGCCGTAGCCGCCGTGGACCTGGATGCCCATGTTGGTCACGCGCTGTGACACCTCAGAGGCGAACAGCTTCGCCTGGGCAGCTGCGATCGAGTAGTCCTCTCCCTTGTCCTTCATCCACGCCGCGCGCCACACCATCGCCCGTGCCGCTTCGACCTCCGTGGCCATGTCGGCGATCATGAAGGCGACGCCCTGGAAGGAGCCGATCGGGCGCCCGAACTGCTTGCGCTCGCGGGCATAGGTCACCGACGCATCGAGCGCCGCCTGCGACAGCCCGACCGCCATCGCGCCGATCGAGATGCGACCGCCGTCGAGCGTCTTGAGGAAGATCTTCCAGCCCTCGCCCTTTTTGCCGAGCATGTTCGCCGCCGGGACATGGCAATCCTCGAAGAGCAGCTCCCCGGTGGCACTGGCGTGCAGGCCCAGCTTCTCCTCGAGGCGGCCGACGGTGAAGCCCGGCGTGCTCTGCTCGACGATGAATGCGCTGATCTCCGCCGAGCCGTCCTCGCGATCGCCGGTGCGCGCCGTGACGATGTAAGTGCCTGCCTGGCCGGCGTTGGTGATGAAGCGCTTGCCGCCGTTGATGACCCACTGGCCACCGCGGCCGTTCTCCTTGAATTTGGCCGTGGTGCGCGTGCCGCCGGAGTCAGAGCCTGCTTCTGGCTCGGTCAGGCCGTAGGCGCCCAAAACCTGGCCGGAGGCCATTGGCACGAGGTATTTCTGCTTTTGCTCGTCGGTGCCCGCGATATGGAGCGGGTTGCAGCCGAGCGAGGTGTGCGCGGCGACGATGATCGCCAGCGAACCCCATACCCGGGCGAGCTCCTCGATCGCGATCGCATAGGCGAGCGTGTCCAGCCCGGCGCCACCTTCCTCCTCCGGGAAGGGAATGCCGAGCAGGCCCATCTGGCCCAGCTCGGCGACTACGTCGGTCGGGAAGCGACGTTCCTGCTCGTGCTCGTCGATCTTGTCGGCGACTTCGCGAGCCAGAAAATCACGGATGGTTCGGCGGAGCAGCTCGTGCTCGGGTGAAAGTTCTAGATCCACGAGGGGTGAGGCTAGCAGAGGAACCGGCGCCATCCACGCAGAGCGTCAGTTCCGATGAGCCCGCATCTGCCCGATGACGGCGGCAGGACGAGTTCAACGGCCACGACCGCGCGACCGAGATTCGGGCTCACGGTCCAAGTTCAGGAGGCCGATCAATGAGAGTTACGGTCCGCCTTCGTCCCGGCACCAGGTTCACGATCGTTTCGCTCAAGCAACACCATCAGCGGGATCGGCTACTTCTGAACGCCGATCAAGCGACCGTCTGCCCGGGTGAAGCGGGCCCCTCCAGCCCGCGCATAAGCCGCACTTCGTGCTGGGCTGTAGTAGTGGATGTTTTCGATAATTCCGCTTGGTTGGAAGGACCGCGACCGGCCCGCCGAAGGAAGCCTGCTCTGCCTGGCCATCCGCTCGAGAGCCTTAGGAATGGACCGCCGGTACCGGCGGACTCGGCTCTTCCCACGAGCGATGACCGCAACGCAGCCGCGACACGACTGCAGCGATCGCGGACACGACCACCCCCGCCGTCGCGAGGTCGGCCGGCGCTACGGAATGCTCTAGGTCGACCGGTCGATCACGCTTCCTCGCGTTCGACCTTGCGCCGCCCCGCCGGCGCGCGGCGCGCCCGTGGCAGATCACCGACCTCGACGAACGACGCCTGGCGCGCCCATTCGGCGACCTGTTGCTGCTCTTCGACGCTCAGGATGCCCAGCCGGCCCAGCGTCGAGAGCTCGTCGCGAATGTACGTGCGCAGCATTTCAGGTCCGTCGGTGTTGATCGTGAACTTGACGCCGTTGCGCCGGAACGTGTCGAAGATCCAGCGGAACTCGTCCCAGCCCGAGACGACGCGCGTGTTGAGGTTGCTCGTCGGGCACACCTCGAGGGTGATGCCGCGCTCGCGGATCATGGCCATCGCGCGCGGGTCGAACGCCGCTTTGACGCCATGCCCGAGGCGCGACGGCTCGAGATGCTCGATCACCTCGGCGATCTCCTCCACGGGCCCCGATTCACCGGTGTGGACAGTTATGCCCAGCCCCTTGCGCCGGCAACGGTCGAACAGGCGCTTGTAGTCCGCGGGCTTGAAGTCGGGCGATTCAGGCCCGGCGATGTCGACGCCCACGACGCCCCGCTCGCGGTACGCGATCGCCTTCTCGGCGATGATCTCGTTGAGCATGTAGGGAAACGCTCTGTCCAGGCACAGGATCAGGCCCGGTGCGACCGGGTACTCGAGCATCGCGCGATCCATGCCGCGGATCGCGGCGCTGATGATGTGGTCGAGGTCCTGCTCGCCGCCGCGGTTGCGCTTCATCGGGTTGAAGCGCAGTTCCATGGTCGTGACGTTGTTCTTGCGGTAGGCGCCGCCAATAACCTCGTACACGGAGCGCTCGACCGCCAGGGGCGACGACTGGATCAGCTCCGTCCAGTGGAAGAGCTCGAGGTAGCCATCGAAGCTCCGGCCGCGGCGCGCGGAGACGGTGATCAGTTGGCGGAACTCCCAGTAATCCTTGGTCGGTAGCCGGATCCCCTGGGCGTGGGCGATGCCCCACATGATCGCCGGCGCCACGGCTCCGCCAAGATGGCAGTGCAGCTCAGTCAGCGGATGGGCGCGCGACAGAACGTAGGGCACGCCCCGATGCTAGCGGAGCGTGTCCTCTGTCCTGTGGACTGGGCGGACTAGAACGGGCCGTCGACCCACTGCTTGGCTTCACCCCAGCACGCGTTTTCCTGATCCCAGTCCTGGCCGTTCACGTACAACTCGTAGTCAGGCATCAGGTATCTCGTCGTGCGCACGTTTCCGTTCGTGCTGTAGCGGAACATCCGCAGCTTCACCTTGTACTGCACGTCAATCTTCTCCCAATCGCCCTTTGGCACTGACACGCCGACGCGCATCGTCTCGAAGGCCGCCGCCCTGGTCGTGGTCGCGACTCGCTTCTGGATCGGGCTGCTGTACGTCACGGTCCAGGTCATCGGATCAGCCCCGTAGTTCGCGGCGATTCCACGCTCGACCACGAAGCCCCAGCCGACCGTCTGGCGGGCACTCGTGGCGAACATCTGCGGCGGCGTCACGACGATCCGGCGGAACTTTGCCGTGAAGGACTGGTTGAGGTCGCCGTTGGTGTGGTACTTGCACGCGACAGTGCTTCCATAGTCGGGCGGCGGTGTCTTCGCCGCAGCGGATGCCGCGGCCGCCGGACCGGTAGCGCCGGCGGTCAGTGCCATGGCGCCGATGATCATCAGAGCAAATCTTGTACGCATTCTCGTTGACCCTTTCCATGTCGGTTGCTAGTCCATTGCCAAGTTGATGCCCGACAAGCGCGCACTGATTACACGAGTCGCGGTTCGAAGGTACGGATTCGCGGGCCAGTACACGGGCACGCATATAGGGGTCGTGCCATGAATCAGCGGCCCCTCCACACGCATCAACTGGGCGATGAACAGCGATGGTTACGATTGGCGCGGCAGTATGACGCTGAGCGTGGCGCGTCATATCCGGCCGGAGGGAGTGTCGGCAATAGTGGCTGAGGGCCCCAGAGCGGCTGACCTGCAAGCCGACCAGGGCGCGAGCACCCTGCCGATCGCGGCTGCCGCATCCGGCGACGCCGCGGCCTTCGCCCGGATCGTTGCTGCCTATCAGGACGACATGGTGCGCGTCTGCTACGTCGTCACGCGCGACGCGGACGCGGCCAACGACGCCGTGCAGGAGGCGTGGGCCATCGCCTGGCGCGAGCTGCGCAAGCTGCGCGATCAGTCGCGTCTGCGGCAGTGGCTCGTGGCAATCGCGGCCAACGAGGCGCGCCAGATGATGCGCCACCAGCGACGGGTCGTCATCACCGAGATCCCAGTCGAGGGGCCGCGCGACGACGACGAGGACACGCGCACGTGGGGCGGTCGGATCGACCTGCACAACGCGCTGGCCCGACTGAACGCACAGGACCGCGAACTACTCGCGTTGCGCTATGTCGCTGGGTTTGACTCGAACGAGCTGGCCGAAATCACGCACCTTTCCGCCTCCGGGACTCGCGCCCGACTACAACGCCTGCTCGCGACGCTTCGGCGTGACCTGGAGCCGGCGAATGGCTGAGTCTTTCGTGAACGACGGGTTTGAGCAGCGCCTCGAGCGCGCACTGCGCGAGTACGCAAATGAGGCGGTACGGCCGTTCGACGCCGTCGAGATCACGGGCACTGCAGCGCAGCGCGCGGGCGGCGGCCGTTTCGCGTGGCCGAGCTTCCCGCGCCAGTGGCGCTTGGCCCTGACGCTCGCCCTGCTGACACTCGCACTCGCGGGCGTGGCGATCGTCGGCGGCTTCATCCATCTGCCGAACAACAGCATCGTGCCCAATCCGAGCTACGAGCCCTCGCCGTCCGCCCCCGCGACCGCCATCACGTCGCCCACACCAGGCGCATCAGTTGAAGCGCCGCCGAGTGTGCTACCGACGACGCTCGTGGTACCCGGCACTCCCCTGCCGACGTTCATAGTCGCGCCACCGACTCCCGAAGCGACAACCAGCGCTGTGCCGTCCGCAACCCCGACGCCCGAGCCCACGCCGCAGCCAACCGAATCAGCTTCGCCCACTGCGCCACCCAGCACTGAGCCGACGCTGATCCCGAGCCCGACCATCGCACCCGTCAGCTCGGTGGTGGCCGTGGCCGTTGGCGACACGCACGCGTGTGCCCTGGCCGACGACGGACGCGTCTTCTGCTGGGGCACGAATGACCAGGGGCAGCTCGGCGATGGCTCCAATGACTACCGCGACTACCCGACGCTGCCCGTCGTCGGCATCGACGACGCCCGTGCCATTGCTGCCGGTATCCGCTTCTCATGCGCCGTCCGGTCCGACGGCAGCGTCTGGTGCTGGGGCGAAGACCCGGGCAGTGACCCCTCACATGCCGTGCCCATCCAGGTCCCCAACATCAACGACGCCACCAGCGTCGTGGCTGGTGGGGCGTTCGCCTGCGCGCTGCGTAGCGGCGGAGGCGTGGTCTGCTGGGGAGTCGGTAATTTGGGCCAGCTCGGCAACGGCAGCTTCGACAGCAACATCGGCGTCCCATCGCCGCAGGCCGTAGTCGGCATCGACGACGCGATCCAGATCGCGGCGGGCTGGAACCACGCCTGTGCACTGCGCAGCGATCACAGCCTGTGGTGCTGGGGCGGGAATGGCGACGGCGCGACGGGTTACGGCCAACTGGGCGATGGCACGCTCGACAACAGTGCGACGCCCATAAAGGTGACGGGCCTGGACAACGTCAGCGCCGTCGCCGCCGGTGGCTGGACGACGTGCGCGACGCGCAGCGATGGCACGGCCTGGTGCTGGGGCTACGGCCAGAGGGGCGGCCTTGGCGACGGCAATGCCACGGACAGCTCGACGCCGGTGCAGGTCACCGGGATCAGCGACGCCAAGCTGCTGACGGTTGGTGACTTCCACGCCTGCACGACTCTTGGCGACGGAAGCACGTGGTGCTGGGGCGACACGTCCTGGGGCTCAGCGACAGGCGGACCTGCTGACACTCCGGTCGAGGGCAACAACGCATCCGGCGCGAACCCGACGCAATTGGCGACGGGCGGCCAGCAGTACCTGTCCTTCGTTGACCAGCGCGGCCGGGTCTGGGTGTGGGGTTTTGGCACCAACCAGGCGCCGGAATTCTGGCCGGTCGGGCCGTGAGGCGTCGCGGCTAGCGGTGGCCCGGCGGCCAGGAGCCCATCACCTGGCGCAGCGAGGCGAACTCGCCAAGGTGGTAGCTGTTGTGGTTGCCAATGATCATCAGCCCGCGTAGCGCGCTGTGGCCCTGCGTTCCTTCCAGGACGGCCGTCAAGTCGCGCCGCTCGTCGAGCGCAATGCGTTCCATGTCGCGCAGGTCGGCGCGAAAGCCCTCGACCGACTTGAGGAAGCCAGCCATGTCCGTGGTCGCCTGTGGATCCGGCCAGTAGCCGATCGGCCAGGGTGGTGATTCGTAACCGTTCGGATCCTCGATGTAATGGAGCATGTCCCCCTGCGTGATGCGCAGGTGCTCGACCAGGTGCCACGGCGTGTATGCCACATTCGGCGCGCGCTCGTTGATCGCCCAACTCGGGAAGTCAGCCACGGCCTCATCGAAGGTCATGTGCGCCTGCCGGCCGCGCAGGAGCATCACCAGCTGGGAACGGAGCTCGTCGGTCATGAAACCCAGATTAGGCCGCCTGCGCCCGTGCGTCGCCCGAAAGGACGTGGGCGATCTCTACGAGGAGGAGGCCGTCGGTGTCGGGGTTGGGGTTGGAGTTGGAGTTGGAGTTGGAGTCGGCTTATTCGAATGCGTGGGCGTCGGGCTCGGGTTGTTGCTCGGCTTGGGTGTCGGCTTTGGCCCGGGGCCCGGCGGTATGCCCTGGCTTGCCGGCCACTGGTAGCCGGCGGGCGGATCGCCCGGGTAGCGGCCGACGAGGGTGACGCCGTCGACCTTGCGGTAGGACGAGGTGATCGTGTCCTGGTGGATGATGTTGCCGTTGGCATCGCGCACGGTCCTGATGACGACCGAGTCGAAGCCGTTTGCCTTGAACTCGACCTCCTTGGTCGCCCGCGCCGGCAGCGTGTCGGTGAACTCGTAGAACGCGCTGGCCTGACTCTGGTTGGTCACCGTGGGATCGGAGAGGCTGACAGTTCGGCCGTCCGGGACACCCCAGATCTCGTACGTCACCGTGCGCTTCTTGTTGATGCCGCGGATCAGGATCGGGTAGGCACTGTCGTTGGTGAACGACATGTCCTGCGTGTAGTTGCCACTGATCCAGATCGTCGCGTCGAGCCCGACCGGGTAGCGCGTGATGTAGTAGGCATGGTTGCGCCGCGCGCCCAGCTCGAAGCCCGCGCGCAGCGCGGCGTTGTACATCGTCGTCGAAGCGGAGCACAGCCCGCCGCCGAGCACCCCTTCGCCCTTTGTCTTGCCGTGGATGATCGCGGCGCCATCGCCGTAGCCGTTTGCCACCGTGATCGGCCCGGCCACGCCGACGAAGCTGAACACCGCTCCAGGCTGGACGACCGTGCCGTTGATCAGGTCAGTCGGCCGGCGAATGTTCTGGCCCTGGTTGTTGAACGTGCTCGGGATGTAGTGCGTCGTCCACGTGCCCAGGATCTTGACGCGCGAGACGAGCGCCTGCACCTGCGCGGTCGTCAGCTTTGGCGGCGTCGCGGTGACGGCCAGTGTCAGGTGGTCGGCCGCCGTGCCTGAAGCGCGGCCCAGCAGCGCGTTGTAGATCGCATCTCCGGACGTGGCCGCGTCCATCTCATAGCCCGTCGCGCCGGGCACGGCCACGGCCTGGCCACCCTGGAACTTGAAGTCGGCCTCCACTGCCGGTTGGTCGACCTGGCTCTTGAGCGTAGCCACGAGCTGGTCGATGGGCGCGCGATCGAGCACGACCGACCACCTGCCCGGTGCCGAGCTGTCGAGATGAACCCAGCCACGCAGCGCCTGCGGATCGATCGTGTAGCTGGTCGCGCCGACCGTCAGCAGCAGTGGCGTAGACGTGACCGCCTTGAGGCTGGTCAGCGCGGCCTGTGCGTCGGGCGTCTGAACGGAAGCGGCCATCGTCGTCGCCGCGACGCTGACCGACGCGTCGGCAGGATCGCTGTTGTTGAGCGCGCCTATCGCCTGGCGCAGGACTTCGGCGCCATCGACCTGTTGCCCGTCAGTGGCGGGCGTGACGACATAGGCGCCGTTCTGGAAGCTGATCTGGGCGTCGACCGGTGTGACCTGGGCCGTGGCCACGATCGCGGCAACCTTCTGTTGGAGTGCCTGCGCGTCGTAGCTGACGGTTGGCGTGATCGACACGCTACTGGTCAGCGTTCGCAGCTGCTGGCCGACCTGATCGAGCGCGCTGCCCTGGCGGCCGACCTGCATGGCCTGGCTGATGCTGTTGTCGAGGTCATATGCGCGGCCGATGTCGGAGTAAGAGACCGCCTGCTCGACGCTGCCGGCTTTGATCGCCAGCGTCCCTGCCGACACGTTGGGCAGCGCCTGAAGCAGCTTCGCCCTGGCCTCCGCTGGAGTAGTTCCGGCGACCGACACGCCACCGATCGAGACGTTCGGCAGGATGCGGCCGTTGTTGCCGCTCGAATAGGCGTAGGCGCCGACTGCGGCGAGCACGATCAGCACACCCAGCGTCGCGAGAAAAGCTAGGAGGATGCGCCGCCACCGAACTCCGGACTTGGCAGTGGCAACGGGCATGGTCTGGGTTTCGGTGGTCATCGAGTCCTCAGTCGGGCGCGGTGAACGCCTGGATGGTGCGAGTGGGTCAGAAGTGTCAGCTGATGCCGTTCGCCGCAAGGGTTGCCTGCGCGGCCGACCGGCGGCGGCGGGCTTCCTCGGGGACTTGATCGCGCGCGTGATAGCTGGATCGGACAAGGGGTCCGGATTCGACATGCTTGAAGCCAAGAGCACGCGCTTCTTGCTTCATCTCCTCGAATTCAGTCGGCAGATAGTAGCGCTCGAGAGCGAGATGCTGCTCCGACGGTCGCAGGTACTGGCCGACGGTCAGGATGTCGCAGTCAACCGCGCGCAGGTCGATGAACGTCTGGCGCAGCTCGGCGCGTGTCTCGCCCAGGCCGACCATCAGGCTCGACTTGGTGTGGACTGTTCCGTCGCTGCCGCTGATGTCGCGCGCGAACTCCTTGGCGCGCAGCAGGACCTCGAGGCTGCGCTGATAACGAGCGCGCTTGCGGACCGGCTTCTGGAGCCGCTCGACGGTCTCGACGTTGTGATTGAGGATGTCCGGCTGAGCTTCCATCACCGTCCGCAGTGGCGCGTCCTGGCCGTTGAAGTCAGGGATCAGTACCTCGACGCCTGTGCCCGGCGATTCGTTGCGGATCGCGCGGATTGTGTTGGCAAAGATATGTGCGCCCCCATCCGGCAGGTCGTCGCGCGCCACGCTGGTAACGACGACGTGCTCGAGGTCCATCTTCGCGATCGCCTCGGCCACGCGGCGCGGCTCGTCCTCGTCGTTCCACGTCGGGCGGCCGGTCTTGACCGCGCAGAAGCCGCACGCCCGGGTGCAGACGTCGCCCAGGATCATGATCGTCGCTGTGCGCTGATCCCAGCACTCCCCAATGTTGGGGCAGTGCGCCTCTTCGCAGACGGTGTTGAGCGTCAGGCCGCGCAGGATGCGCTTGAGGTCGTGGTAGTTCTCGCCGCTGGGCACGCGCGCCTTGATCCACTCCGGGTGGCGGCGCGGCGCGGCGGAACCGTCCGCCGCGGGTCCGAAGCTGCCGCCGCCCATCGCGATCGTGGGCGGTTCGAAGGCACCGTGAGCGTGGCCGCCGTCGACGCTGGGCGGCTGGAACATGGGGAGTTCGCGCTGCATCTCTGATGCCAGTTTAGGGCTAATCCCGAGCAGACGTATCAGGATTGCCTCGACTCAGCCGGCGACTTACCAGATCGCTGTGCTCGAGTCGACCGCCTCCAGCCAGCGTTTGACGTCTGCCACGAAACGGCCCGCCTGGGCGCCGTCCGTGGCGCGGTGGTCGAAGCCGAGGGTCATGTACATCATGGGCTTGATCCCGATCAGGTCACCACTGCCCGTCTCCACTACGACGGGCCGCTTCACGATCGACTCCATCGTCAGAATGCCAACCTGCGGGGCGTTGATGATCGGCTGCGTGATGATCGAACCCGTCCAGCCCGTGTTATCGAGCGTGAACGTGCCACCTCGTATGTCATCGAGGCTGAGCTTGTTCGCCCGTGACCTGTCGGCCAGGTCGCGCAGCGCGCGGTTCAAGCCGTGGATCGAGAGGCGATCAGCGTCCTTGATCACGGGTACGACCAAGCCGTCCTCGACGGCCACGGCAATGCCCAGGTTGATTGCCTGGCGGCGCAGGTGGCCGTCATCTGTGTACGTGGCGTTGAAGTCGGCGTGACGCTTGAGCGCCTCGACCGTCGCCTTGGCCACGAACGCGTCGTAGGTCAGGCCGATCCCTTCCTGTGCCTGGTAGTGCGCCTTGTTGCGGTCGCGCAGCGCGACGACGCCGCTCATGTCGACCTCGATGACGGTGTACGCCACCGGCACCTGGAGCGCCTTGGTCATCTGGGCGGCGATCGCCCGGCGCATCGGTGAGGCCTGCTTGAGCGAGTCGCCCTGCGCCACGGGCGAAGGGGCCGACGGGGCCGACTGAGGAGCGGGAGCCGACTGGGCCACGGGAGCCGACGCTGCCGGTGCGGCTGCGGCCATGGGCGCAGCCGCATTGGCGCCGCCCGATTCGACGAACTTCAGCACATCCTCGCGCGTCACTCGGCCGCCATGGCCGCTGCCGGCGATGAGCGCGAGGTCGAGGCCGTGCTCGCGGGCAAGCCGGCGCACAGCCGGCGTCGTGGGCCCGCTGTAGGCGTCCGCGCTCGCGCCGTTGCCGTGACCATTGCCGCTCGGCATAGTCGGAGCCGCGACCGCGGTCGTGGCCGAAACGGCGGCCGGTGCAGGGCTGGGCTGGACAGTCGGCTGCTCGAAGGTGCGCGTCGGGCTCTCGTCCGAGCTGCCGGGTCCGGTGCCGGCGCCATAGACCCCGGTCGGTTCAAGTGCGGGCGCGACGGGAGCCGGAGCGGCGGGAGCGGGCGCTGCGGCGGCCGGGGCTTCGGCTGCATCGGCAGCGCCCTCGATTACCGCGATCTCGGTGTTGTTCGGAACCGTCTCGCCTTCCTGGACGAGGATCTCGGTCAGCGTGCCCTCGAACGGCGAGGGCACCTCCGCGTTGACCTTGTCGGTGATGACTTCGACGATCGGCTCGTACTTGTCGACGTGATCGCCTGGCTTCTTCAGCCACTTACCGATGGTGCCCTCGGCAACGCTTTCGCCGAGTTGCGGCATCTGTACCTTGGGCATGGCGGGGTGGGTCTCCTAGCGCTGGGAGTTCGTGTTCGTCGGCATTAGTTTCGCCCATCGCGCGCTCGGGCGTCCAACCGCGCGGCGATGACCGAGCCGACGTGTTCGGCGTCCTCGCCCACACCGAAGATCAGGCCGGACTTGCGCGTGTGCATCAGCTGCAGGCCCATGAAGTAGAGACCGTCGTGCGGGCTGACGCCCTGGGTCTGTTTCGGATACCCGTCGGACTGCTCGAGGTCGAGATCGATCCACGAGAAATCAAGCCGGAAGCCGGTACCCCACAGGACGGTGCGGATGCCGTTGTCGCGCAGGTCGATCGACGTTGGCGCGCCGCGGAAGTCACCCGCGGGCTCGAACGGCTCGGGCTGCGGCGCATCCAGGCCGCGCTCGGCTATGAAGTCATCGATGCGCTTGCGGATGGCGACGGCCGCGAGGTCGGATCCAGTGGCATTCTCCTGAAGGTCATCGGCAACGCTGACCGTGTAGCCGTTCGCGCCCAGAAAGCGGCCGGTCAGATGTATGCCCTGGGCGCGCACGATGCCCAGGTTGAGGTCACGGCCGCCGTCGACCCCTGTCTGGATCGGCGGACAGGCGAGGCGCAGTGCGTGACCAAGCTTCTCGACCGAGTCATCGAACATGCCCATGTCCCAGCGCCACTCGACGTTGTCCTTGCCCCGATAGCGACGCGGCATCCAGCCGCATGTACCTGTCGCGAGCCAGACGTCGCGGCCCGCTTCGCGCAGATCCTGGGCGACCTGGCAACCGGACTGGCCCGAGCCGACGATCAGGACGCCGCCATCGGGCAGCTGGGTTGCGTTGCGAAACTCGTCCGTGTTCAGCTGGAAGATCTTCTCGTCGAGTCCGGTCGGCGGGCGGACGCGACGCTGGTAGGCGCCCGTGGCAGCGACGACGGCCGTGGCCCGGATGGCGCCGCTGGTCGTATCAAGCAGGTAGCGTCCGCTCAGCTCTTCACGCCCGACGCTGATCACATCGACACCCTCTTCTACGGGCGCGTCGATTTGGCGGGCATAGTCGGCAAAACGCGTGACGAGCTCATCGCGGAGCATGAATGCGTCACGGTCCGGGCCGTCGTACTCGTAGCCGGGCAAAGAGAAGGTCCAGTTGGGGCCGTTGAGTGCGAATGAGTCCCAGCGCTTCGTCCGCCAGCTCTCGGCGACCTTGCCGCGGTCGAGAAGGACGTGCTCGATGCCCCACTGCGTGAGGTGGTAGCTCGTCGCCAGTCCAGCCTGGCCGGCACCCACGACGACGACCTCTATCTCGCGCATGCCGTCGATTGTCAAGCCGCTGGTTCGCGGCTAGAGGCGCTTCTCCATCTGGACGCTCGTCTCGACATAGCCCATGCGCTTGTACAGCTGCCACGCACCCTGGTTGTGGCCGAAGACGTGCAGGCCGATCGACGCGATGCCGTTGGCCCGGCACCAGTCGTCGAGTGCCAGCAACGCGGCCGTGCCGAAGCCCCTGCCGCGCCGGTCCGGATTCATCTCAATGTCGTAGATGAATGCGTAGCCGGGCCGGCGGTCCGTGGCCACCCACAGGATCCCTACCTCGTCGCCGGCCGCGTCAACAACGGACCACAGCACGTGCCCGGCCGTGTCGAGGCCGTTGGGCAGCAGCGCGATGAAGTCAGCTTCTGACTTGGAAAGTGCCTCGCCCTCCGCCCAGTGGCCGGATTTGACGTTCTCCTCGGCATAGCCGGCGACGCTGTATGCGCGCCACGTCACGTAGCGCTCCGGAGACATCGGCTCCAGCCGAACAGTTGTCACTTCAGTACGAGGCGAGGCGCCTCACGGCGTCGGCAATACGCTCCGGGTTGGGCATGAACCAGTCCTCGAGGACGTGGTTGTAGGGCACGCCCGGCACATCCGGCCCGGTGACGCGCACGATCGGTCCATCGAGGTGGTCGAACGCCTCCTCGGCCAGGATCGCCGCGATCTCCGCGCCGTAGCCGCCAAAGCGGTTGTCCTCGTAGACGATGACCGCCTTGCCCGTCTTTCGGACGGACGCCAGCAACGTTTCCCCATCGAGCGGCCGCAGCGTGCGCAGATCCACGACCTCGGCAGAAACACCCTCGCTCGCGAGCAGGTCGGCCGCCTCAAGCGCGTACTGCGCCATCATGCCGTAGGCGATGATCGAGACGTCGCTGCCCTCGCGGGTGATGTTGGCCTTGCCGATCGGGATCGTGTAGTCGGTATCGGGAACATCTCCGCGCACGGATCGGTACATCTTCTTGTGCTCGAAGAAGAGCACCGGATCGTCGTCGCGGATCGAGGTCCGGAGCAGGCCGCGCGCGTCGTACGGGGTCGACGGAATGACGACCTTGAGGCCCGGGATGTGGGCGAAGAAAGCCTCGACCGACTGCGAGTGATACAGCGCGCCGTGGACACCGCCTCCATACGGTGCGCGGAGGGTCATCGGGCACGAGAAAGCGCCGTTCGAGCGGAAGCGCATGCGTGCCGCCTCGGACAGGATCTGGTTGAAGGCCGGGAAGATGAAGTCGGCGAACTGGATCTCAGGGACCGGGCGCAGGCCGGCGATCGCCGCGCCGATCGAGACGCCGACGATCATCGACTCGCTCAACGGCGTGTCGAGCACGCGGTCGCCGCCGAACTCGTCGTACAAGCCGTCCGTGGCCAGGAACACGCCGCCCTTCTTGCCGACGTCCTCGCCCAGGACGACGACGGACTCGTCGCGGCGCATCTCCTCGCGCAGCGTCTCGCGCACGGATTCGATGAGCGTCATGACGGCCATCAGTCGTCCCCCTTCAGCACGCCCCATGGGCCGCCATCGCCGATGAACCGCGCGCCGTGCCATAGGGGATCGTCCATCCGCGCCGGAGGCGCGTCGCCATAAACGTGCTGCTGGGCCGTGGCCGGATCCGGGTCGGACTGCGACTCGGCCCATTCGGTGGAGTCTTCGACGACCTTGCGCGACTCGGCCAGGATGGAGGCCTCGGTCGCCTCGTCGAGGATGCCCGCCTCGCGCAGCTGATCGCGGAAGAGTGGCAGAGGGTCGCGCGTCTTCATCTCTTCGAGCTCGTCGGCAGAGCGGTATTTCGACTGCTGGTCGTCCGACGAATGCGCGGTCAGCCGGCTGACCTTGGCCTCGATCAGCGTCGGGCCCTGGCCATTGCGCGCGCGGTCGATCGCCGCGCGCCCGGCGGCATAGCAGCCGAGCACGTCCGAGCCATCGACGATGACGCCGGGCATGTTGTAGCCGGCACCGCGGATGGCGATGTCCTGGACGGCGGACTGGAGCGACATGGGCACGCTGATCGCGTAGCCGTTGTTCTCGACGACATAGATGACCGGCAGCTGGTGGACGCCGGCGAAGTTGAGCGCCTCGTGGAAGTCGCCCTGGTTCGACGAACCCTCGCCCAGATACGTGATCGTGACTATGTCCTCTTTGCGCAGCTTGGCGGCCCAGGCAATGCCGGTCGCGTGCAGGATCTGGGTCGCCACCGGCGACGACACGGACAGGATGTGGCGCTCCTTGATGCCGTAGTGGCCGGGCATCTGGCGGCCGCCCGACGACGGGTCCACGCCGCGCGCGAACTGGGCGAGCATGATCTCGCGCGGGCTCATGCCGAACGTCATCAGCGACGCGACCGAGCGGTAGTACGGGACCATCCAGTCGTGGCCCTGCCTGAGGCCGAAGGCAAGAGCAACCTGGGCGCCCTCGTGGCCCTGGCCACTGATCACGAACGGGATCTTGCCCGCGCGGTTGAGGATCCACATGCGCTCGTCGACCGCGCGGGCGATGGCCATCAGCCGGTACATCTCGATTAGCTCGTCGCGCGACAGGCCCAGGCTCGCGCCCAGCGCGGTGTCCGACTTGCTCTCGGTCTTGGTCGTTGCCATCAGCCTCTCCGCGCAGCCCTAGAAGTTGATTGCCTTCCCGTCGACCGCGAGCGCGGCCTCGCCGAGCGCCTCGGCCAGCGTCGGGTGGGGATGGACGGCTGAGCCGACCTCCCACGCCGTGGCCTCGAGCAGCATCGCCACGCTGGCCTCCGAGATGAGGTCGGTCACGTTACCGCCGATCATGTGCACGCCCAGCAACCGGTCCGTCTTGGCGTCGGCGATGACCTTGACGAAGCCTTCCGACTCGCCGCGGATGAGCGCCTTGCCGTCCGCCTGGAACGGAAACTTGCCGATCTTGACCGCGAAGCCGTCGCGCTCGCATTCCTCCTGGGTACGGCCGATCGACGCGATCTGCGGCCGCGAGTACGTCGCGCGCGGCATCTCGAGGTAGTCGACCTTCTCAGCCTCTGCCCCTGCAATCGCATGAACCGCCGCGATGCCCTCGTGCGCGGCCACGTGCGCGAGGAGCAGCCCGCCGATTACGTCGCCGATGGCGTACAGGTGCGGCTCGGCGGTGCGCATCCGGCCGTCGACCTGGACGAAGCCCTTGTCGAGCTTGGCGCGCGTCGATTCGAGCCCGACGTTGTCCGAGTTGGGCGCGCGACCGGTGGCCACGAGCATCTGCTCGGCACGCAGCTCCTTGGGCTCCTCGCCCTCCTTGCCGACCATCAGGCGCACGCCCGACTCGTCGGCCGTGACACTGCTCGTGTCGAAGCGCGCGCTCGTGATCGTGGTCAGCCCGCGCCGCCGGAACGAGCGCTCGAGCTCCTTGCTGATTTCGGCATCCTCGAGCGGAGTCACGCGCGGCAGATACTCGAGCAGTGTCGTCTCGACGCCCGCGTCGTGGTAGAAGCTCGCGAACTCGACGCCGACCGCGCCGGCGCCGACGACGATGATGCTCGCCGGCAGCGTGTCGCTGTGTGTCGCCTCGTCGCTGGTGATGATCCGCTTGCCGTCCGGGTTGAGCCCGGGCAGTGACTTGACGCGCGAGCCCGTGGCCAGGATGACGTCGTTCGCGTCGAGCGGCCGCTCACCGTCCGGTTTGCCTTCCTCGTCGAACGTCTTGACCAGGACCTTCTTGCCGCCCTGGAGCGTGCCGCGCCCGTGAATGTGCTCGACCTTGTTCTTCTTGACGAGGCTGTCGAGGCCCTTGGTCAGGCGCGTGACGATGGCGTCGCGACGCTTGGCGACAGTGGGATAGTCGAAGCGCACGTTGTCGGCGGGCACGCCGAACTCCTCGCCGTGCTTCATGCGCTCGTACAGCTCTGCGGACTCGAGCATCGCCTTGGTCGGGATGCAGCCCCAGATCAGGCATGTTCCGCCGAGCCTGGGCTGGTCGTCGACGAGCGCGACCTTGAGGCCGAGCTGGCCGGCACGGAATGCGGCCGAATAGCCGCCTGTTCCGCCGCCCAGGACGATCAGATCGAAGCTGTTTGAGGAGCCGACTGCCACGGTCAGTCAGCCTGCGCAGCACGGGGGGTCATCGGGCCGGATGGTACGCGGGCCCCCAGAAGGGCGCAAGAAACGGCGATACTCGCCGCCGTGCTCGCCGAACCGTGGCTCGATCTCGTTTTCGTCGTCCTCGGCTACCTGTGCGGCTCACTGCCGATGGGCGTGATCGTCGCCCGGGCGACAGGCGCGCGCGATCCACGAACGGTGGGCAGCGGCCGAACGGGCGGCACGAACGCGTTGAGGGCCATGGGCGCGCGCCGGGCGGTAGCGGTCGCCGCGTTGGACATGCTCAAAGGCTTTCTCCCGGTCGCGCTGGCGTCGTACGCCGGCGCCTCAGCATTGGGAGTAGCGCTGACCGGAGGTGCCGCGGTCATCGGCGCGTGGATGTCGGTCTTCCTGCGCTTCCACGGCGGCCGTGGCGTCGCGACCGGCATCGGCGCCACGCTCTTCATTCAGCCACTGGCCGTGCTGCTCGGCGCGCCGTTCTTCTTCGGCACGATCTTTCTCACGCGCTACGTGTCGCTGGGCTCGCTGGTCGCCGCCGCAGCCGGCGCGTTCTTCATCGGTGTCTTCGCGGTCCTCGGCTGGAACCCGCCCGCGCACGTGCTTTTCGGCATCATCGGCGCGGCGGTCATCTGGATCGCCCACCACGACAACATCGGCCGCCTGCTGCGCGGCGAGGAGCGCCGCTTCGACCCTTTCGCCCGCGGCGACGGCTAGCGCATCACGAGCGGCGTGGGCGGAGGGCGATCACCAATACCGCGACCGTGACGACGACGAGGCCGACAATCACGACGGGTTCGAGGCCGATCGCGTCGTCGAGCGCGGGCACGAAACCCGTGATCCGGGCGACGATCAGCACGCCGGCGACGATCAGCGCGGCAGTCAGCAGGACATCGCGGTCGCGCACCGGGCGCCGGTTACGCGCGGGGTCTCCAGGCGCTGACACGGTCAGCCCACGTCGGCCTGGATCGGGATGCCGATGGGCGCGACCAGAACGCGCCCGGCAAGCAGGCGCCCGGTTCGCGTCAGCAGTCCTTCCTTTGGCCGGTGGAAGGTCACCGTTACGTTGGCGCGCACGTTGGGCTCCGACGGCACGCCGGCGCTGAGATCGAGCGCGGTCGGAGTGTCGACGGCCAGGATCGGCACGCCTGCCCGACGCGCCGCGAGGCACAGCTCGACGGCCTGGTTGATCGGATCTCTGAGTGAGCCTTTGACGCCCGTGCCAAGCAACGCGTCGACGACCAGCGCCGCCCGTTCGATGCCGTTCAGGAGCAGCGACACGTCGTGGCCGCTCGCCGCGTGCATCTTCTCGATGCGCTCGTCGCCGTCAAGGAGGTCCCAGTTCGCGGCCGCATCAAGCGTGCCGGGACGGTCGTCGACCGCGACAAGAACGACGAACGAGCGCAGGCCATAGTCCGCGGCGAGGTGCCGGGCGGCGACGAAACCGTCGCCGCCGTTGTTGCCGGGGCCGCACAGGAAGAGGGTCACGCCACCCGAGGCACGGTCGGTCGAGTTGAGCAACGCGCGGGCCGCAGCCGCAACCGCAGTTCCTGCCTGTTCCATGAGATCGCGGCCCGCGACACCCAGCCGCTGCGCGCGCCGGTCAGCGCCGCGCATCTGCTCGGCAGTCATCGGCCGGCGCGCGCCATACGCGGCCCAATGGGTCGCGAGCCTGGCCAGATCAAGCCCGGGCTCGCGCAACATGGGGTCGTCGAGCGGCGGCATCTCCAGTGGCTGGTAGCGAAGCATCGGCCCCATCGTCGCACGTTGCAGGGTGGCGGGCCCGAGGTCGGTCGCCCGAGTCGTCCGGGTCAGCAATCAAACACGAACCAGCACAGCTCGTTGCGCAGCCGGTGGTCGTCGAGGACAAGTTCTCGGATCTCGTGGGGCAGTTGAGCGCGCTGCCACTGGCACTCCAAGCGGCCAGCCTGCTGGCGCTCGTCTTTACCCGCTGCCGCGCGCGCCGCCTTGATCGCGTAAGCTGCGGCACCCAGCTCGTGGGCCGCCACATGGCCAATGGCCGCGGCCTGGCCGGCGGCATACGCGGCATGCCGCGCTGCCCCACTCTGGTCTCTGGCCGCGCCGTTTGCATGGCCGGCGGCCGTGCGCGCCTCTGCCCACGCGATCTCACCGCGCGCCCAGGCACGCCCTAGATCGATCGCGCGACGTGGCCGGTCGTCCATGGGCCGTGCCTGCTCGAAGTAGTGCAGCACGTGCTCCGCGCAGTCAGCCGCCCACACCGCGAGCAGGTGATGATCGTCGTCCGTGAGGCTGCCGCCTCGGCGAACGGTGATGAAGCGCGGATCCCGGATCTTGGGCAGGATCATCCGTGGGTCGGTCGCCGGCAGTCTGTCAGTTGCCCGTGGTGGCCCTGCGGCTCACGTTGAGCAGATACAGGCCGGCCACGAGGCAGCCCACTGCGAGCAACACGAGCCACGCCGCCACGGCATAGATCGCCAGCTTGATCTCGTCGAGCGTAGATGTCGAGATGGCCACTGACGGCCCGGCCGCGACCGTGCCGGTCAGCGTGTGCACGGAGTCGGACAGTGCACCGAGGTCCTGCGATGTGGTGACGGCGTCGGCGCGGTTCGCATCGAGCGACGTGCCGATCGAGCTGATGTCGTCGCCCAGCGCGTCGAGGTTCTGGCCGCTCGTGTCGAAGCTGCCCGACAGGCTCGACAAGGGCTGCGCGCCGAAGATGCTGACGTTCATCGCGTCGCGCAGGCCGAACATGCTCGTCGCGACGCCATGCGAGATGGTCGAGGCGCGGTCGATGGCCGCTTTCGCGTCGCCCAGACTGGTGTCCATGCGGCCGACGCCGGTCGACATCTGGCGGATCGTGGTCTCGGCCTGGGTCAGTGACTGAACGACCGCGGCACGGTCCGTGTCGACCGACTGGGACAGTTGCCGTGCTCGATCCAACGGCCGTGCCACGCCAAGGGCAACGACGACGACGACGATGATGCCGACGATGCCGTACAGCGCGAGCGCCGCGCCCACGACGCGCAGACGAAGTTTCCGGTGCTTCACAGGTCCAGCCGTTCCTCATCTGGCGCCGCAACAGGACAACGTTGAGCAATGATCAGCCCGACATGCGTTTGGCGCAGCTCGCGTAACGCGCGCGGGCGGTCGGCCGTCTGCGTCCCCGTGAAGAGCTCATGTGAGCCGTGCCCTGCAGCCAACGCGTCGCTGACTGACAATCGGGCCTAGGTGTACCGAGGTCAGCCGGGGCGCTACCGCGAGCGCAACGGTCATCACAAGCCGAATGCTGCCGTTCGACGGTTGGCCATAACCCGCGTCCGAGCGCGCCCGCAGCCGACGAACAAGGCTGGAACCTTCGTCGCCAGCGGCTTAGCGCTGTTCTTCGGGGTCATCGCCTTCTCGGGCCTGATGGTCGTGCTGGGCATCGCGGCAGGGTTGTCGTTCATCGCCAAGATGCAGTCGGAGCTCCCGTCCGTGGCGAGCTTCGAGCAGCTCGACTTCGCTCAGCCGTCGGTCGTCTACGACCGCACCGGCACGGTGCAGCTGGCCACCTTCCAGGACGAGTTCCGTCGCGTCGTCACGTACGACGAGATCCCCAAGGTCCTGCTCGACGCGACGATCGCCGTCGAGGACCGCACGTTCTGGGACAACGAGGGCTACGACCCCAACGCGATCGCGTCGGCTCTCCTCCAGAACATCACTGGCGTCAGCGACCGGGGAGCGTCGACGATCACCCAGCAGCTCGTACGCGCGCGGCTGCTGCCGCAGGATGTGATCGCGGGCGACCAGACGATCCGCAAGATCAAGGAGATCCTGCAGTCCAAGAACCTGACCGACGCCTTTCCCGGCGAGGCGGGCAAGGAACGGATCATCACCGCCTACCTGAACCAGATCTATTACGGCCACCAGGCGTACGGCGTTGCCGCCGCGGCGCAGGTCTACTTCGGCGTCACGGACCTCAAGCTGCTCACGCCGGCCCAGGCCGCGCTCCTCGCCGGCATGCCCCAGGCGCCCGACAGCTACGACCTGTACAAGTGGGCCGATACGGACCAGTACGGGCGCCTGATCGTACCGACCCAGTCGGTCAACGGCGAGGCGCTGCCGCCTCCGGTCATCCGCCGTAACTTCATCCTCACCGCGCTGGCGGAGGGCTACGGCCACTTCATCCGGCTGACCCCGGATCAGCTCAACGAGGCGCTCAACGAGCCGATCATCCTGTCTCCGCCGGCGCCATTCCAGTTCAAGGCGCCCCAGTTCGTCTACTACATGAAGAGCCAGCTCGACGCGCTGCTGGCCGACCGACAACCGGCCGAGACGGGCGGCTACAAGATCATCACCACGCTCGACATGAACGCTCAGAACCTCGCCGAGAAGTACGTTGGCGCGGGCGCGATCCTGCCCAACGAGCCTGTCGACCAGATGGAGTCCGACATCAACTCGGAGGGCTTGCAACAGGACCGGAAATGGATCGAGTCGTTACACGGCCTCGATATCCACAACGGGGCGCTCGTCGCGATGGACGCCAGATCGGGCGACATCGTCGCCTACGTCGGCAGTGCCGGCTATTACCGCGACGACCTCGCGTCCGGCCAGTTCGACCCCAAGTTCGACGTAGCGGGCAGAGCCTATAGACAGCCGGGGTCTGCCTGGAAACCGCTGGTCTACACGACCGGGTTCGACAACCACACGATCACGCCCGGCTCGCTGCTCATGGACGTGGTGACCGAGTTCGCCCGTGGCTGGTTCCCGAGCGACGCGGACGCCAAGGAGCGCGGCCCGGTGCTGATGCGCGAGGCGCTCAGCTACTCGCTCAACGACCCGACCATCCGCGCCTTGGACCGCATCGGCGTGAACAACGTCGCGACGACGGCCAAGAACCTGAGCATCACCTTCGCGCGCGGCGACAGCCAGCTCGTTGACGCTGGCCTTGCCGGTGCGATCGGCACGGCCGAGACGAACATGGTCCAACTCACGTCGGGCTACGCCACGATCGCCAACGGCGGCGTCCAGAACCCGCCGCGGACGATCCTCCAGGTCACCGATGCCAACGGCAACATCGTCCCTCTTGACGGCGAGGGCGCGCCGCACCAGGTGATGAGCCAGCAGGCGACCTGGCTCATGTCTGACATCCTCAAGGACAGCACCGACCCGACGGTCAACACGATCTTCGGCCCGCGCCTCGAGATCGTGAACGGTCCGGCGTCGCCGATCGACCCGCAGGGCGAGCGGCGGCCAGCGGCGGCGAAGACGGGCACGACGGACGGGTTGCGCGACCTTTCGGCGTACGGCTATCTCGCCCCACCGGCGGATCCCAACCAACCCCAGATCGTTGCCTCGGTCTGGATGGGCAACAGTGATCACAGTCCACCGCTTGGTGGCAATAAATCTATCGTCGCCGCGGACGGACCGGGTCGTGTCTGGTCGGCATTCATGCGCGAGCTGTCGAAGGGCTGGCCCATTGCTCAGTTCCCAGCGCCACCGTCGGGCATTGTTGCCTCGACCATCGACGCGTGGTCGGGCGGCACGCCCGGCCCGTGGACCGAGGCAACCAAGACGGAATACTTCATGGACGGCACGCAGCCCGGCAGCCCAGGTCAGGTCGACCAGCCCGGCTTGCTCTACCGCCAGATGTGCGGTCGGTGGTATGTCGACATCACCAAGGCAGAGCAGGGTGAGCCGCAACGCTGGCTCGCCGCCGACACGGACTGGATGGACCGCGCCCAGCGAGGCGTCGGAATCCGCGGCATCAACGGCGGAAGGACCGCCTATCTCACCGGCCAATCCAGCTGGGGCGGCCTGATCGCACCTGTCGATTGCTCCTCGCAGCCGACACCCACGCCGCCGCCCGTCGTCAACCCGACCCCGACACCTTCGCCGACGCCGAGCCCAACGCTCGCACAGGACCAGATACCTCCGCCGGAACCGAGTCCGACCAAACAGCCACGACCCGGCCCGACGCCCATGCCTGGAGTCTGATCAGCGGGCCAGGCGGCCGCCTGTAAGCACCCTGATAGAGAGCGCCAAGCCGCTTGACGACCAACTTGGACGCGCGGGGTGCACGATTCACTCCAACAGGATCGTCAACCAAAGGAGTCACAACGTGGCCGACGCAGAACAGAAGAACGGCTCGCGCGGCGTAGGCAGCGCGGTCATCAGCGCCACCCAGGATGCCGCCGATATCGCCCGTTCGACGGCCGAGCGCGCCGCGGCCCGTCTTCCCGACGCGGTCGCGGGAGTGCAGGTCGCGGCGACAGAGACCCAGCGCCGGCTCGACGAGATGCCCAACCAGGCGCTCGTGATCGGCACGAGCTTCTCGCTCGGGCTGGCCGCGGGCCTCTACCTGAGCGGCGCTAACAGGCTGCTTGTTTCGCTCTCCCTGGCGCCCGCCGGGGCCATGGCACTGACCATGTTCGGGCGCCAGAAAGCAGCGACCGAATAGTCAGTCGGAGTTCCGC
>DATCGV010000013.1:0-23209 GCA_036508755.1 Candidatus Limnocylindrales bacterium
CCGCGCGAGCGCTTGAGACCTCAAGCGCTCGCGGGTGCGGCCTCCGGTTCCGCCTTGCCGTCCGTGGCGTTGCCCGTCGAATGCCCACCAGTCGAGGCGTTGCCGAGATTGCCATCCACGTCGAGCACGTAGCCGATGCCCTGGAACGTCTTGATCGGTCCCGCTTCGCCCGGCGCGGCGCCCAGCTTGCGCCGCACGCGGCTGATCCAAACACGCAGGTACTGGAGGTCGTCGCGATACTCCGGGCCCCAGACCTTGGTCAGCAGCTCAGTGTGCAGCACGACCTTGCCGGCATGAGCCGCCAGGTGCTGGAGCAGCAACCACTCCGTGCGGCTAAGCGAGACCAGCTCGCCACCCTTGGTCAGCAGCCGGCGCTCGAGATCGATCTCGATATCGCCGAAGGCCACGATGCCGGCACCCGGCGCCACCCCGCTGGCGCGGCGCAACACGGCACGCACCCGCGCCGCGAGCTCGTCGGGGTGGAATGGCTTGGCGATGTAGTCGTCGGCGCCCAGGTCGAGGCCTTTCGCCTTGTCGCTGGTCGAACCCTTGGCCGTGAGCAGGATGACCGGTACGGGCCGCCACTCACGCAGCTGGCGCATGACCTCGATGCCATCCAGGTCGGGCATGACGATGTCGAGCAAGACGATGTCCGGCCTGATCTCTTCAGCCTTCTTGAGGGCCTCTTCGCCGCCGCTGGCGGTGACGACCCGAAAGCCCTCGTCATGCAGCGTGAGGGCGACGAGCTTGGTGATGCGCGGCTCGTCGTCGGCGACGAGCACAAGTGGTTGACTGTTCAAAAGGCGAACCTCCTTGGGTCTCCAGACTACCGGCGGCCGGGCGCGATTCGGACGTGTGTGACCTATCGAAGGCCTTGCAATTGCAATACTGATTGCAATTGGCGCGGCGTGGATGCGACGCGAGAATGCTTCGATGCGCGCTGATTCGTTCCGCTGGTTTGTGCGCGGCGCTGCGCTGACGCTCGGCGCCGCGCTGGCCATCGCAGTCCTGTACATCCTGCTTCTCGGCCTAGCGATCGTTTTGCTGGTGTTCATCGCGCTGCTGCTCGCGTCCGCGCTCGAGCCACTGATCGACAGGATCAGGACGCGTACGCCCCTGCAACGCGGCGCGAGCCTTCTGCTCGTCTACGTCGCGTTCTTCGTGGCCCTGGCGGCGCTCGTGCTGTTAATCGTGCCCAGCGCCATCAACCAATTCAGCGACGTCGGCACCAAGATAGGTCCCTTTCTCGATAACGCGCGCAACTGGGCGTCGACGCTGGAACCTCGGCCTGTTGCAGTGGCTCTCACCGGCTTGATCGATTCGATGCAGCACGCGCTCGAACCTTCGTCGACGCAGGCAGCGCCGCCGGACCAGCTGATCCAGCTCGGTTTCACGGCCGCTGAGGCCGTGGTCAGCATCGTGTCCGTGCTCACCCTCGTCTACTTCTGGCTGACCGAGCGCGCGCACATGCAGCGCTTCGCTCTCGCGCTACTTCCGGCGGATCGCCGGCATGGCGCGCGCGAGGCGTGGAATCAAATCGAGTTGCGACTCGGCGGCTGGGTGCGCGGCCAGCTCATCCTGATGGGCTTCGTCGGTGCGACGACCACGATCGCCTACTTTCTGATCGGGCTGCCGGGTCCGCTACTGCTGGGCGTCCTCGCGGCGTTGTTCGAGGCGATTCCACTGGTCGGCCCGGCCCTGGGCGCGGTGCCGGCGATCGCGGTCGCGGCGCTCACCGGCGATCCGACAACCGTGCTCCTCGTCGCCGGCGTCTACTTCGTCATCCAGGTCATCGAGGGCAACGTGCTCGTGCCGTTGGTAATGCACAACGCGATCGGCGTGCCTCCCTTCGTGGTCTTCGTCAGCATCCTCGGCGGCGGCGTGATCGGCGGCATCCCGGGCGCGCTTATCTCCCTGCCGCTCGTGGCGTCGCTACTGGTCATCGTCGAGCGCCTCCAGGCGCGCGAGACACCCACTCAGCTCAGCCCCGACAAGGCGCCTCCACCAGAGGTGGCCGAGCTTGTCGGCGACGACGAGGCAACCGCCGCGTCGTAGCCCTCACTCGTCCGGATCCCGTATGAGAATGTGGTGTTGGGCGATTCGAGCACTCCCGTTGCCACCACCGATGCCGGCCAGATCGCGCGCTTGCTCGACGACGCCAAGAGCCGCTTCGCCGCGGGCGAGATACGCGAAAGCTGCGGCCTCGCTCTGCAGGCATCTGAGCTGGCCAGGGAAGCCGCCGACACACGTGCTTTGGCTGACGCGGCATTGGTAGTCGCGGCCGTCCCCGACCCGGGCGCCGCGGCAGCCGTCGAGCGCATGGCAGGGCTGGCTTTGGCGAGCGTCGACCAGGATCAGCTCGCGCTGCGCGCCAGACTGGAAAGCCAACTGTCCGTGGCGCTCCACCTGCGGGAGCAGTTCGAGCCCGCACAAAAGCACGCCGAGCTGGCCCTTGCCTTGGCCGAGCAATCGGGCGATCTCCCGGCCCTCGCCGACGCCTTACATGCTCGCGGTCTGGCGATGGCCGGGACGGCTGAAGCAGGCTCGTTGCTGGCACTCGGCGACCAGATGCTCGAAGCGGCCATCGGCTGCGGCGCCGCGGGCGCGGAGCTGGCGGCTCGGGTGTGGCGAGTCGATGCGCTGATCCGTATGGGCCGAACCGAGCAGGCCGGCCACGAAATCGACTCGATCGACGTGCTTGCCGCACGGTCGAGATCGCGGCTTGCGCTGTGGAATGCGCACCTGTGCCGAGCTGGGCTGTACCAGGCGATCGGCCGACTCGCAGAAGCCGAGTCCGAAGCGCGCATCGCGCGCGACGTGCTGCCCGCCTCTCAGCGCCCACATACGGAGCCACTGTTCATAGCTCAACTGATGCTCATAGCCACTGATCTTGGGCAGGAACCGGCCGAGATTGGAGCTGCCCGAGCCAACGCGGTCGGCACGTCACTGATCGCGGTCGCGATGACCGGACGGTACGACCTGGAGATGGGCGACGATGCAGGGGCCATGGTGGCGTTCGAGTCGGTACGGGCGAGAATCGACCGAGTCCAACTCGACCGGCGAGGTCTTCCGACGCTCGCCGCCGAGCTCCAACTAGCCGTCGCAGCCCGCGATATCGCTGTCGTCGCTGATCTGCGCCGACGACTTGAGCCGTACGCCGACGCCATGATCGCCAGCAGCCTGGGGGCAGTCGGCCCGGTGTCGTACTACCTGTCCGCGGCCGAGCTGGCACTCGGCAACATCGATGCCGCGATCGGGCATGCACAGTCGGCTATCGAGCTGACTGCTGAAGGCGGCTTCGGACCGTGGCTGGCACGTTCGCGAGCCATTCATGCTGAGGCACTCCGGGCCCGCGGTGGCGCGGACGACATGCGCCGGGCCGCTCACTCGGCGAGGCTGGCTGACATAGCCGCGGCGCAGCTGGGCATGGTTCGCCTCAAAGCTCGAACTGCAGCCCTGGTCGAGCGCTTGGCCGCTCGCACTCGCTTGTCGCGGCGTGAGCTGGAGATCGCCGGTCTGGTGAGCGACGGCCTGAGCAACAGGGAGATCAGTTCTGCCCTCGGCGTCGCCGAGCGCACCGTCGAGACGCACGTCCAGAACATCCTGACCAAGCTCGACTTCCATTCTCGGACCGAGGTTGCCGCGTGGGTCGTGCGCGAGGGGATCGTCGCCGACGGAGGTACGTAACCAGCATTTTGCGTAACCAGTCGGTGTTTCCGACGATGCGCCTGGCAACGGCGACCGCTCAACCTGTGGCCCATGGACTTGAAGGCTTACTCTCAGGCCGGCATGGCACAGGCGATCCAGCGATGGGTGGCGGTGATGAACGCTGGCGACCCGAGCGACGCCGACCCGCTGGTCACCGACGAGTTCCTAGAACACGCCAACGCACCATTCAGCGCGGAGGAGCCAGGCCTCGTCAATGGTCCGGAGCATCTGCGCGAGACGGCGGGGTGGCTGCGCGAGCAGTTTCCCGATCTCGAAATGACGATCGAGCAGATCGCTTACGGCGATGACCTGGTGGCCGTGCTGATCGCCTCGACTGGCACGAACCTCGGACCGCTCAACGGTCACCTGGCGCCCACCGGACGGCGCTTTGCCGCTCGTCAAACCCACTGGTTCCGGGTGCGAGAGGGACACCTGGCCGAGCATTGGGCGACGCGCGACGATCTCTCGGCCATGCTTCAGCTGGGCGTCGTGGCCCTCGCCCAGCAGCCATGACCGAGGTCGCGCCCGCGCCCCATCCCACCGCGCTCAAGCTTCAGATCCTGACGGCCGAGCACGGCTCGCTGATTGCCTCGCGGGGCCTGGCCTGGAACGAGTCGTTCAGCCGCGCGTCGATGTTCCTCTCGACGCTGTCGGGGGCGATCTTCGCCCTCGGCCTCGTCGCGGGCATCGATCACTTCGGCGAGGTCTTCGTCGCCTTCTCGCTGGTTGTCCTGCCGCTCGTGCTGTTCGTCGGGGTCTCGACCTTCGTGCGCATGGGTGCGGCCAACTATCACGACGCCACCGCGGTCCTGGGCATGAACCGCATCCGGGGGGCTTACGTGGAGCTTGTGCCCGAGATCGAGCGCTACCTCGTCGCATCCGCGCACGACGATCCAGCCGGCATCGCGCTGACGATGGCACTGCCGCCCGGCGGTTCTGCGCTGGTCCACGTCGTGTCGGCGACGCCGTTCGTGGTCAATGTCCTCAACAGCGCGGTTGCCGGTGCCATCGGCGCAATCGTTGCCGGTGGAGTCCTCGGCTGGGGTATCGCACTCGTCGTTCTAGTAGCCGCGCTTGCCTTCGTGGTCGCACTCGTGCTTCAGCTCAGGCTTGTCGCGGCGAACATGCGCCGAGGCCAGCGCTCTGTGCGCGCCGTGTTCCCTGGTCCGAAACCTCCCGTGCGGGCGTAAGGCTCGGCCGCCTGCACTAGCCGCGGATCAGGATCGCGACTGAGTCGGGCGGCAGGATCAGCTCGTCGGCCTCGAAGCGGACCTCTTCCGACGAGGCAAGCTCGATGTGGCACGGGTCGGCTGCGATGCGCGCCTCGAACTCGCCGAGGTTGAACGCAACCGTCACGCGGCCGCGGGTGAAGGTAAGCCAGCGCTCGTCCTCATCGAATTCGACACCAACGTATTCGAGGCGGCCGTCGGTCAGCTCGGGATAGCGTTTGCGCAGGCTGATCAGCCGCATGTGCCAAGTGAGAACGGTCGCGTGATCACTTACCGAGAGCTCGTCCCAGCGCAACTTCGAGCGCTCGAACGTGTCCAGAGCCTGAGGGTCGGGCACATTCGCGGGATCCCAGCCGAATGCGGCAAACTCGTCGCGCCGGCCCGTGCTGACCGCGGCGCCGAGCTCAGCGTCGTGGTCGGAGAAATACAGGAAGGGCGTGCTCGCCGCCCACTCCTCGCCGGCGAACAGCAGGGGCACGAACGGGGCCGTCAGGACGACGGCCGCGCCGATCAGCACGCGACCCTTGGACATGAGCTGTGCGGAGCGCTCGCCCAGTGCCCGGTTGCCGACCTGGTCGTGGTTCTGCAGATAGCCCAGCAATCGCCGACCGTCGAGCGACGGCGACGGCCGACCATGACGCCGCTGCCTGAAAGGCGAGTAGTCGCCTGCATAGCGGTAACCCTGGACGAGGGTCGTGGCCAGGTCCTCGAGCGTGCCAAAGTCCCCGTAGTAGCCACTCCGCTCGCCGGTCAGGACGCTGTGCAGGGCGTGGTGAAAGTCATCGCTCCACTGCGCGTCAAGGCCGTAACCAGCCGCCTCCACAGAGCGAGCCAGCCGCGGGTCATTCAGGTCGCTCTCGGCGATGACCGCCAGGCTGCGGCCGAGCGCTCCGGCGAGGAGATGGACCTCCGACGACAGCTGCTCCAGGAAATGGACGGCCGACATGTCGAAGATGGCGTGCACGGCGTCGAGCCGGAGCGCGTCAAAGTGGTAGTCGCGCAGCCACATCAGGGCGTTGTCGATGAAGAAGCGCCGGACTTCGTCCGAGCCCGGGCCATCGAGGTTGACTGCCTCGCCCCACGGCGTCTTGTAACGATCCGAGAAGTACGGCCCGTAACGCCCCAGGTAGTTGCCGGCGGGCCCGAGGTGGTTGTAGACGACGTCGAGGATGATCGCCAGGCCCCGTTGATGGGCAGCGTCGACGAGGCGGGCCAGACCCTCGGGCCCGCCGTACGCGTGGTGTGGCGCGTACAGGTCGACTCCGTCGTAGCCCCAGCCGCGGTCGCCGCTGAATTCCGCGACGGGCATGAGCTCGACGTGAGTTACGCCCAAGGACACGAGGTGGTCGAGCCGAGCGATCGCAGCGGCGAACGTGCCGTCCTGCGTGAAGGTCCCGATGTGCAGCTCGTAGATCACGGCCGAGGCAAGCGGCGCTGCCTGCCAGCCGGCGTCATGCCACTCGAACGCGCCCGGGTCCACGATCCGAGATGGCCCCTGCACGCCGGTGGGTTGCCAGCGCGCTCGTGGGCTGGGCAGCGCCTCGCTGCCGTCGACGCTGAACGCGTAGTCCGTTCCAGGCGGCAGCCTTTGAGCAGACAGCCACCAGCCGCCCTCGAGCCGATCGAGCGGGATTCGTCGGTCGTCCAGGACGCCGTCCACGCGCTCTGCGTTGGGCGCCCAGACACGCAACGGAAAGTCGGTCATTCGTTCGCGCGGATCAGGAGCGCCATCGGGAACACGGCCAGCAGCTGCGCAAGTGAAGCCATACCGCCCTCGATGTCCGTGTCGGCCAGCTCGTCGTGCCAGCGTCCCGCGGGCAGCTCGATCGACGCGTCGCGCCAGTCGGCCGGCCAGTCCAGGTGTGTGACGAGCCGTGGCGCCACGACTACAGCCTCGCCGCCGCGCTCGAATGCGACCACGTTCTCGCGGCGCTCACCTTGGGCGGGGACGGCGCGATAGCCGGATTCCGGCGCGAACAGCTCCGACCGGCGCGCGCGCAGGCCCAGGACTCGGCTGACCAACCAGATCTTGGCCATGCCATCGTCGAGGCTCGTGAGGACCTCGGTGGCCGACGCCGTCCGCGCCCGCTCGAGCAGCCTGCGGCGCAGGTCGTAGTCCACAACTCGCCGGTTATCTGGGTCGACCAGGCTCAGGTCCCAGATCTCGGTGCCCTGGTAGATGTCGGGCGCGCCGACCGACGTCAGCTTGAGCAGCGTCTGCGCGAGCGCGGAGATCTGCCACGCCGGAGCGAGGCTGCCCACGAAGGCCGCGACCCGCGCGCTGAATCCTTCGTCGCCGACGATGCCCTCGACGAACGAGCGCAGCGCGGACTCATACGCCTCGTGCGGATCCGTCCACGACGTGTGCAGCTTCTGCTCGCGTGCCGCCTTCTCGGCGTACGCCCAGAGCCGCTCGGCGGAGATGGGCCACGCGCCGACGAGCGTCTGGTAGATCAGGTACTCGGTATTGGCGTCCACGGCTGGCGCGCGGTGCACGGCCGTGGCGTCCCGCCACGCCAGCACCTCCGTGCGCCATCGTTCGGGCATCTCCGACAGCAGCGCGATGCGCGCCCGCACGTCCTCGCTGCGCTTGGTGTCGTGCGTCGTCGACGCGAGCATGCGTGCCGGCCAGTGCCGTTGCGCGGCCGCGTTGGCGGCGTGGAATTCCTCGACCGAAACGGAGAAGCGCCCTGGATCGCCGCCAACCTCGTTGGCCGAAACCAACCGCACGTAGCGGTAGAACGCAGTGTCCTCGACGCCCTTTGCCATGACCGGCCCGGTCAGCTGCTGGAAGCGCATCACGAACTCGTTTTCACGCTCACCGCGCACGCGCAGCAGGAGCACGTCGGCGATGAACTCGATCAGGTCCGGTGGCAGATCCGGCCGCTGGCGCTGGGCGGTCGCACACGCATCGGTGACGTAGCGCACATCTGCCTCGCTGACCGCGCCCGCCTCGGCCCGGACAAACGTGCGGTAGACGGGGAACGCCACGAGCAGCTCGCGCAGCGCGGCGCGCAACTGCGAGCGACTGTAGTCGCGTTGCCGGCGATGGCCGTGGACCACCGCCGCCAGGTACTCGGTCAGTCGGTTGACCTCGGCCGCGAGCAACTCGCCCACCACGAGCCGCTTTGCCTCGCTCGCGACATCGTCGAAGGTGCGCTGGGCGCCGGTCAGCTCCGCGTACAGCTCGGTCAGCGACTGCTCGCCAAGCGGATCGCGGTACAGGCCGCCGACCAGGTTGACGAAGTCGTAGCCGGTCGTGCCGTCGATGGGCCAGTCGGCGGGCAGCTCCTCGCCCCGCTCGAGGATCTTCTCGGCCACGATCCACGCATCGGGTGCAGCGCCGCGCAGGCGATCGAAGTACGTCTTGGGGTCGCGCAGGCCGTCGGGATGGTCGATGCGCACGCCGTCGAGGACGCCCTCGCGCAGCCAGTCCAGGACGAGCTGGTGCGTCTCGGCGAAGACGCGCTCGTCCTCGATGCGCAGTCCGGCCAGGGTGGTGACATCGAAGAAGCGCCGGTAGTCGAGGTCCTCGCGCGCCACGCGCCAGTACGCGAGGCGATAGCTCTGGCCTTCGACGATCCGGTCGAGCCGGTCCACGTCGGCGTTCAGGGCATCCAGCTCGGCGTCGACCGCCGCCGCGATCTCGGGCCGATCGCCGAGCAGGCGGCCAAGCTGGAGCTTGAGCACCTCGCGCGCGCGGCGGCGGCCGGCGACAGACTCGCGCTCGGATGACGCGCGCGCCGACAGCGCGGCGAACGATTCGCCCAGGAAAACGAGCTCTTCCGACCCGGATTGCCGGCCCGCGTCGACGAGCAACGGCCCAAGCGTCCGTGGCGCAACGGGGAAGCGCCGCTCGCCATAGCCCAGCACGAACGAGCCGCGGTCGCGTTCCAGCGTGATCTCGCCGGCTTCGAGCACGCGCCCGTAGTGGTCGCCAAGGACGGGCAGGAGCACGGTCTGACTGAACTCCGGGTCGACCGATCCCCACTCGACGTCGAAGAAGCGCGCGTACTCGCTCGCTGGACCGTCCTCGAGCACGTCCCACCAGAACGGGTTGTCCGCGCTGTCGATGGCCATGTGATTGGGCACGACGTCAAGGACCTGGCCCAGGCCGTGCTGGCCGAGGGTGGCGCTGAAGCGCTGATGCGCGACCGGGCCGCCCAGCTCGGCGTTGACCCGGCGCGGGTCGACCACGTCGTAGCCGTGCGTGCTACCCGGCGCGGCCTGGAGATACGGCGACGAGTAGACGTGGCTCACGCCCAGGGCGGCGAGGTAATCCGCGATCTGTGCGGCATCGTCGAAGCCGAAGGCCGGCTGCAGCTGGAGCCTGTACGTCGCCCGGGGAACGTGCCGCGCGCGAGTTGCGCGCGGCTGCGGGTCAGGCGCTGACACGCTCGAGCACGACCAGCGAACGACCGATCAGCTCGATCTGGCTCCCCGCATGGAACGCCTCGCCCTGTGGGTGATAGTCCTCTGGGGGCATGTCGGCCGCGTTGGCCAGCGCCGCCTCAGGCAGCAGCGACAGGACTGACGATGCCGGCGCGAGCTCGGGTGGCTCGGGACTCTTGGTGTCGAGCACGATCCGCCAGCGGCTTGCCCAGCGCGCCTCGGGCAGGGTGAAGATCACGTTGTTGTCGGCGGCGTTGAGCATGATGAAGAAGCTCGAGTCGCTGATCGGCTGACCGCGCTGATCGACGCCCAGGTCGTCACCGCCCAGGAACATGGCGATCGCCTTCGCGTCGGCCTCGTTCCAATGCGCGTCATCCATGGGCGTGCCGTCGGGTACGAACCAGGCAATGTCGGTGAGCTGCTCGCCGTGGATCTGGCGGCCCTGGAACCAGCGCCGGCGGCGAAAGGTGGGATGGCCCTGGCGCAGCGCGATCAGGCCCTGGGCAAAGACGAGCAGGCCGGCATCGGCATGCTCCCAGTCGTACCAGCTGATCTCGTTGTCCTGGCAATAGGCGTTGTTGTTGCCGTCCTGGGTGCGTCCGATCTCGTCGCCGCCGAGAATCATCGGCACGCCCTGCGAGATGAGCAGGGTCGTCAGCAGGTTGCGTTGCTGGCGGCGGCGGAGCTCGATTACACCGCGGTCGTCCGTCGGACCTTCAGCACCGCCGTTCCACGAGCGGTTGTCGTCCGTGCCCGGCCCGGGCCCCTCCTCGTTCGCCTCGTTGTGCTTGTCGTTGTACGAGACGAGATCCGCGAGCGTGAAGCCGTCGTGGGCAGTGACGAAGTTGATGCTCGCGTGTGGCCGGCGGGCGCTGTTCTCGTACAGGTCCGACGAGCCGGTCAAGCGGTAGCCCAACTGGGACAGCGTGGCGGGCTCGCCGCGCCAGTAGTCACGCACCAGGTCGCGGTACTTACCGTTCCACTCCGACCAGAGCGGCGGGAAGTTGCCCACCTGGTAGCCGCCGTCACCGACGTCCCACGGCTCGGCGATGAGCTTGACCTGCGATACGACGGGGTCCTGCTGGATCAGGTCGAAGAAGGCCGCGGTGCGCTCTACGTAGTGCTCCTCCCGCGCGAGAGTCGGGGCAAGGTCAAATCGGAAGCCGTCGACATGCATCTCCTGGACCCAGTAGCGCAGGCTGTCCATGATCAGTTGGAGCGCGTACGGATGACTGGCGTTGAACGTGTTGCCGGTGCCCGTGACGTCGAAGTAGAAACGCGCGTTGTCGGGCACGAGGCGGTAGTAGGCCGGGTTGTCGATGCCTCGGAAGCACAGCGTTGGGCCCAGCTGGTTGCCCTCGGCGGTGTGGTTGTAGACGACGTCGAGGATGACCTCGATGCCCGCTTCGTGGAACGCGAGGACCATCTGCTTGAACTCGGCGACCTGCTCGCCGCGCTGCCCGGAGCCCGAGTAGTCGTTGTGCGGCGCGAAGTAGCCGATCGAGTTGTAGCCCCAGTAGTTGCGCAGGCCCTTGTCGGCGAGATAGGAGTCGTTGACGAACTGGTGCACCGGCAACAGCTCGACAGCGGTCACCCCGAGCGCGGTCAGGTAGCGGATCGCCGCGGGATGGGCAAGGCCAGCGTACGTGCCGCGCAGCTCCTGCGGGATAGCGGGGTGGCGCATTGTGAAGCCCTTGACGTGGGTCTCGTAGATAACCGTCTCGTGCAGCGGCCGCCGCGGAGCGCGGTCCGCCGTCCAGTCGAAGAATGGGTTGACGACGACCGATCGCGGCACGAACGGCGCGCTGTCCGCATCGTTGACCGCGCCGTCGGGGTCGTCGAAGTGGTACGAAAAGACGGCCTCGTTCCAGTCGACGCCGCCGTCGATCGCCCGTGCATAGGGATCAAGCAGGAGCTTCGAAGGCAGGCAGCGCTGGCCCTGGTCGGGCGCCCAAGGCCCGTGCACCCGGAAGCCGTAGCGTTGGCCGGCCTGGATGCCCGGCACGTAGCCGTGGCTGACGAAACCTGTCTGCTCGGGCAGCGTCAGGCACGTCTGGCGACCTTCGTCGTCGAACAGGCACAGCTCAATCGACTCGGCCACCTCGGAGAAGATGGCGAAGTTGACGCCTGCGCCGTCGTAAGACGCGCCGAGCGGATAGGGCTGGCCGGGCCAGATCGACGGCCGCTCGGCGGCCGGCGCAGAAGGCATGGATTCACCCGCGCGCGCGGCGGTTGTCTCGGTAGTCAGGTGACGTCTCCTCGGAAAGTGCGAACGGTGAGGGTCGCACGCGACGCGTTTCGCGCGCGGAGGTTGCGCCGCCGACCGGCCGTTTCAGGCTCGTGGCAAACGCTGAAAGCGAACTGATACCGCTTCCATCGCCGCGCCGTTCCGCGCGCAATCGGGCGCGTCCCAATGTAACGCCATGAGCGATGACAACGTCTACGAGCCCAAGCCGACACAACGCGACGATCTCAGACACGTCGACACGGTGGCCAGCGACCAAGGTCCGATCAGCACGCGCGTCGGGCGTGATCCCGCGAACCTGGGCAACGAGATTCCCGTGGCGGGCGATATCACCACTCCCTCGCCCGACAACGAGGTTCCGAGCGGCGGCGATCTGACCCATCCTTCATCGATGAACGAGCCACTCGGCAAAGCGCCCGGCATGTGATCGAAGCAGAGCCCTGGTGCTCACCTTGGCGTGGCCGCGAAAGAGCCGGCGTGTGATCGGCGCCGACCGCGCACGTTTGCGGCAGGTGCACGACTTTCGGCGGCTCTGGTGTTATGCCTGCCGGATGGCCCGGTTCCCACCCTGGAAAACCGCGTCGGGGCTCCCAACGCCCTATTCGCCCGCCAACATCGGGGATCGACCGCTCGAGCAGGCTCCCTTCGGGGGTCATTCAGGGCTTCCGACTCGTCGCCGGGCTCGATTCCGCGAGCTCGGCCAAGACCTGTGCATCGGCTGCAAATCGAGGGGTCGCGGGGCCGTCGGGGCCGAGTCTCGGCCTGACGCTAACCTGACGCGCGCATATGCCGCTCGAGACGTACAACAGGAAGCGCGACTTCGGCAAGACGCCGGAACCTGCCGGCGAGATCGGCCCCGGCCAGCCCCCGCCTGAGGGCCGACGTTTCGTCGTCCAGCGCCACCGGGCGACGCGGCTGCACTACGACTTCAGGCTCGAGATCGACGGCGTGCTCATGTCGTGGGCCGTGCCGCGTGGTCCGAGCCTGAACCCAGCCGATCGGCGCATGGCCGTCCACGTCGAAGACCATCCCCTCTCCTATTTCGACTTCGAGGGCGTCATCCCCAAAGGCGAGTATGGCGGCGGCGACGTCATCGTCTGGGACTGGGGCACGTTCGAGCCTGAAGAGACTGACGACCCGGGCAAGGCCGTGGGCAGTGGCGAGCTCAAGTTCCGGCTTCACGGCGAGAAGCTCAAGGGTCGCTACACGCTGGTCAAGACACGTGGCTACAAGGCCGGCCAGGACGACTGGTTGCTGATCCACAAGAAGGACAGTGACGCGGATCCCAACTGGAACGTTGACGACCATCCGCGCTCGGTCAAGAGCGGCCGTACGAACGACGAGGTCAAGGAAGGCCGCGATGCCGTGTGGGACAGCCACGCGCCGGCAGAGACGGCAAACATCGACCTATCCGGCGCGCGCGAAGCACCGCTGCCCGACTGGATCGAACCGATGAAGGCGACGTCGGCGGACGCGCCGTTCGACGACCCGGACTGGTTCTTTGAGGTCAAGCTCGACGGCTACCGCGTCGAGGCCGTCGTCGACGACCGCAAGGTGCGCCTGTTCACGCGCAACAAGCAGGATGCGGCGCGCTACTTTCCCGATCTCGCGGCGGCGCTGCCGACCTGGATCAACGCGAGCCAGGCGATCGTCGACGGCGAGGTCGTGGCGCTGGATCGGGAGGGCAACCCAGCGTTCTCACTGCTCCAGGATCGTGCCGGCATGGGCCGTTTCGGGCCGAGCACGAAGGACGCGGACGATTTCGTCGCGCCGGTCGTCTACTACGTCTTCGACCTGCTCTACCTCGACGGCCAGCTCCTCGTTGATGTCCCGCTCGAGCAGCGCAAGCACCTGCTGCGTACCGTCCTGCGCGAGCACCCGACCGTCCGCTACGGCGTGCACCTCGAGGGCGACGGCAAGGACTTCTTCGAGCTCATGAAAGAGCGCGGCCTCGAGGGCATGATTGCCAAGCTCAAGACCAGCCGATACGAGCCCGGGCGCCGCTCGAAGGCATGGCTCAAGGTCAAGATCCGGCGCGAGCAGGAAGTGATCGTCGTCGGCTACGAGCGGGGCAAAGGCGCCCGGGCGGACCTTGGCTCGCTCATCCTGGCCGTCAACGAAGACAAGGAACTGCGCTATGTCGGCGAAGTCGGCAGCGGTCTCGACCAGCGCACGATCCGCCAGCTCAAGGCCGAGCTCGACACGCACCGTGTCGACGAGCCACCAGTGGTCAACCCGCCGCGCATCAAGGGGGCGGTCTGGTCGGAGCCACGACTCGTCGCACGGGTCGAGTTCAGCGAATGGACCGCCGACGGCTACCTGCGCCAGGCGGCGTACAAGGGTCTGGAGATCGGTAAGGGTCCGAAGTCGGTCGTGCGCGAGCGCCCGATGTCGACGCACAAGGCGACGCAGCAAGCCGAGCGTGAATCGCAGACGCCGAAGGCACCGACACGCAGCAGTCGGAGTGCACCCAGTCTGAGCCTCCAGGGCGCTGAAATGGCTGCGCTCGAAGCGTTGGGCAAGGAGGGAACCTGGTTGATCGACGGCCGAAAGATCAGCCTGACGAACCTCGACAAGGTGCTTTTCCCCGGCGGGCCGGGCGGCGGGCCGTACACGAAGCGCGACCTCATCCGCTACTACGTCACGATCGCGCCGGTTCTTCTGCCCTACCTGCGTGACCGTGCCGTCAACCTGTGGCGCTGGCCCAACGGCGTCACCGGCAAGAGCTTCTGGCAGAAGCAGATCCCGAGCTACACGCCGGACTGGATCAAGCGCTGGGATTACCCGGAAGCAGGCTCGTCGGAGTCACACACTTACATCGTCGCGGACAGCGTCGCGACGATGGCCTGGCTGGCCAACCATGCCACGATCGACGTCCACCCCTGGACGTCGCGCATCGACGCATACCGCACGCCCACGTATGCGCTGATCGATATCGACCCTGGCGAGAAGACGACGTGGGACGACGTGCTGACGATCACGCGTCTCTACCAGGCGGCGCTCGACCACCTCAAGGTCACGGGCCTGCCCAAAGTGACCGGCAAGCGCGGCATCCAGATCTGGGTTCCGGTCAAGCCCATCTACACCTACCGCGAGACGAGCGACTGGGTCGAGGGCCTTTCGCGTGCCGTGGGCGCGGCCGTGCCCAAGCTCGTGTCGTGGGACTGGGCCAAGTCCGCACGCGGCGGTCTGGCGCGCCTCGATTTCACCCAGAACGCGGTCAACAAGACGCTCGTCGCGCCCTACGCCGTGCGGCCCGTCTCCGACGCCGCCGTCTCGGCGCCGATCACGTGGGACGAGCTGGACGATCCTGAGCTGCGTCCGGGACGCTGGAACATCGAATCCATCCTGCCGCGAGTGACCGAACGTGGCGACCTGTTCGCGCCCGCGCTCGAGCTCGCACAGGAGCTGCCGCCGATCGCGTAACGAGACAGGTCCCATTCTGGTGGCGCACGGTGGATGCGATCAAGCCACACGCCGGCGGGCAAGCGGATTGACCGACCCCCTTTGCTAAACTCGAGAGGCTCGCTGGCGAGTGGCCAAACGGTAAGGCACCTGACTCTGGATCAGGGGATTCAAGGTTCGAATCCTTGCTCGCCAGCCAACCCCCTTTTTGATTCAGAGCGTGGCTGAAGCCATCTCCGTGCCCTGCACACGTGCGGCGATCTTGGCGAACGCAACGTCGCGTGATGTCGACGTGTCGTCTCCGAAGGGCGAGAAACCGCAATCGTCGGTCGTGCCCAGGTGGGCCGCATCGATGTACTCCAACGCCTCGAAGATGCGATCGCGCACCTCTTCGGGCGTCTCGATCTCGATGTTGATCGGATCAATGACGCCGACGAAAACACGCCGATCACCGATGTTCTGCTGGGCGAAGGCCTTGAGTGCCTGCGGCCGATTGGACTCTCCGGCCAGCTCGACGTAGAAGTTGCCCACGTTCATGCGGAAGAGCGCCGGCAGGAGCGCCTCGTACGGGACGTCTGCGCTGTGCGTCGAGTCCTGGTCGCCGCCCGGGCAGCTGTGCACGCCCACGCGCCGGCGCTCCTCGTCAGTGAGCTGGTCAAGGACCTGGTTGTTGAGATCAACGAACGAGTTCAGCAGCCCGCCCGTTGGATCGAGCTTGAGCGACAGGCGCGCCTCGGTGAAGTCGAGCTGGACGATCGCTCCGCGCGCCAGGCACTCCTTGATCTCCGATGTCGCCTCCGACACGAGATCGGTGATGAACGCTTCACGCGGATAGGCGGGCAGGCCGTCGGACGGATACATCAGGCTGATCGCCGAAGCCGTGATGACGGCCTGCTTGAGCTGCGCAGTGGTGAACGGCCGGGCCTTGTCGAGATACGTCGAGGCCTTGGTCGCGTAGTGGAATGGGCCGGCAGTGAGGAGCGGCAGTTGCCGCGTGTGGCCGTCCTCGAACGGGATGGTCACGCCGCCCGGGCGAATATTGGGCAGGCCCGCGACGGGGTACGTGGCAAAGCTCGGCTTGCGCTGCTCGCCGTCGGTCACGATGGTCGAGCCCGTCTGCTCGAAACGCTTGAGCGTGTCCTTGACTGCATCGTCGAACTGCGCTTCGAGAGCGTCGTTCGACAGCTGCCCGGCCGCCGCCGCCTGCATCGCGTCCTGGAGTGACTTGGGTCGCGGAAGGCTTCCGATCGGTTCAGTAGGTAGTTGCATGGTCAGATGCTAACCACGGCCCCACCAGTCATCCAGCGCCGTTCGTCCCTAGACTCGCACTGTGACCACGGAGACCCCCGACCGCACCCAGCGTTCCGACTTCATCCGCGAGATCGTCGCCGCCGACGTTGCCGCCGGTCGCCACGCTGAGATCGTGACGCGCTTCCCACCCGAGCCGAACGGCTACCTGCACATCGGCCACGCCAAGTCGATCTGCCTCAACTTTGGGGTTGCCCAGGAGTTCGGCGGCCACTGCAACCTGCGTTTCGACGACACGAACCCGGAGAAGGAGGAGCAGGAGTACATCGACTCGATCCAGGCCGACGTGCGCTGGCTGGGCTTCGACTGGGGCGAGAACCTGTTCTTCGCCTCGGACTACTTCGAGCAGCTCTACGAGTGGGCAGTCGATCTGGTCAAGGCGGGCAAGGCGTACGTCGACGACCTGTCCGCGGACGAGATCCGCGAACACCGCGGCACGCTGACTGAGCCCGGGCGCAACTCACCGTGGCGCGAACGGCCCGTGGACGAGAACCTGGACCTGTTCACGCGCATGCGCGCGGGCGAATTCGCGAACGGTGCGCGGGTGCTGCGGGCCAGAATCGATATGGCTTCGCCCAACATCAACCTGCGCGACCCGATCCTGTATCGCATCGTCCACGCGACGCACCCGCGCACCGGCGACGCCTGGTGCGTCTACCCGACGTACGACTTCGCGCACGGCCAATCGGACGCCATGGAGGGCATCAGCCACTCGTTGTGCACGCTCGAGTTCGAGGCCCATCGGCCGCTCTACGACTGGCTGATCGACAACCTGCCCGTGCCGTCACGGCCGCGCCAGATCGAGTTTGCGCGGCTCAACCTGACCTACACGGTCCTCTCCAAGCGCTTCCTGCTGCGCCTCGTCAACGAGCGCCGCGTCCGCGGCTGGAACGACCCGCGCATGCCGACCATCTCGGGCCTGCGCCGGCGCGGTTTCCCGGCCGAGGGCATCCGCGACTTCGCGACGCAGGTCGGCGTGGCCAAGGCCGACAGCGTCGCGGAGATCGGCCAGCTCGAGTACGCCGTGCGCACCGTGCTCAATCGGACGGCGCCGCGCCGCTTCGCCGTGCTCGACCCGATCAAGGTCGTCATCGACAACTATCCAGAGGGCCAGATCGAGACGTTCGAGGTGTCCAACAACCCCGAGGACGAGTCGGCTGGCACGCGCAAGGTGGAGTTCTCACGCGAGCTGTGGATCGAGCGCGACGACTTCATGGAGGAGCCTGCGCCCAAGTTCTTCCGCCTCTCCCCGGGGAGCGAGGTTCGCCTGCGCGCGGCGTACTTCATCACCTGTGAGTCGGTCGTCAAGGATGCTTCGGGGACGGTCACCGAGCTTCATTGCACGTATGACCCCGCCACCCGAGGCGGCGCTTCAGCCGACGGACGGCGACCCAAGGCAACGCTCCACTGGATTTCCGCCGGGCACGCTCTGCCCGCTGAGGTACGTCTCTACGACCACCTCTTCTCGACCCCCACGCCGGGCGCCGACGGGGACCTGATGGCCGATCTGAGCCCCAACTCGGAGGAGGTCCTGCCGGCCGCCTACGTCGAGACCGCCCTTGCCGACGCCGAACTCGGCACGACATACCAGTTCGAGCGCCTGGGCTACTTCGCCCTCGACCCGGATTCGACGCCGGGCCGGCCCGTCTTCAACCGCACCGTCACGCTCAGGGACACGTGGGCCAAGGTCCAGGCCCAAGCGGCGGCGACCTGACCAACACGGGCGGGGGTACGCTGGGCGAGACGAGATGAGAGTGCTGGCTCGCCTGGCAAGCCCGCTGATCGGCTGCACGCTGCTGCTGACGGCTGCCGCCGGCCCGGCAGCGGCATCCTCAGTCGTCTCGCCCAACGGCACCGCGCTGCCTGCGTGCGGTCACTACGTGGACGACCTGACGCCCGACGCGTCGTACGGCGATTGGCAGACAACCCTCCTCGACACAATCTTGCGGATCCCCAAGTCATACGCGCCACCCGACCTTGTCCCGATCTCCAACGCGGGGATCAACCGTTCCGGCAAGATCCGCTCTCTGGCCATCGACGATCTGCGGGAGATGACCTCCGCGGCTTCCGCGGCCGGCGCTCCGATCGCGGCTACCAGCAGCTATCGCAGCTACTCGAACCAGGTGTCGCTGTTCAACAGGTACGTGAAGGCAGACGGCTACAACGTAGCGGTCACTTTCAGCGCCCGGCCGGGCCACTCCGAGCACCAGCTCGGCACGGCGATGGACTTCAAGAGCAAGGGCGGCACCGACCCCTGGAATCTTCACGACTGGGCCTCCACGCCGGCAGGCAAGTGGATGATGAACAACGCCTGGACGTACGGCTGGGTGCTCAGCTATCCAAAGGACGGCCAAAAGACGACGTGCTACGTCTACGAGCCTTGGCACTACCGCTACTTTGGCCGCGCCCAAGCCGCCGAGATGCACGATTCGGGACTCTCAACCCGTGCGTACCTGTGGCAGCTCGGTTCCGGTGACCAGACCGGCACGTCGGCTCCGGAGGCGACCATCTCGGACGCTACCGTGGGGACCAAGCGGCTGACGACGACGACAGTTCCGGTAACGGTCGCCTGGTCGTCGAGCGACCCGTCGAAAGTCGCCGCGTACACCCTCCAGCAGAAGGTCGATAGCGACAGCTGGACGAACGTCATGCTGGCCAACCCGACAGCAACATCGGTGACCCTGTTTCGCGCCCCCGGCAAGGCGTACCTCTTTCGCGTGAGGGATAGCGACGCGCAGGGTCACGTGAGTGACTGGTCCACGAGCGACGCGCTGAATCTGAGCATGGTCGCCGAGGACGATCCGGCCCTCACCTACGCGGGGACGTGGCAGACCGAAAGCTCCACCGCGTACTTCGGCGGAGCGGAGACCTATTCGTTAACCGCCGGCGACAGCGTGAGCTACAGCTTCAGCGGCTCAAGCTTTGCCTGGGTGGGCAAGAAGGCCACCGATCGTGGTGCGGCGCAGGTATACGTCGACGGCACGCTGATCGCGACGGTCGACACCCACCGCTCGCGTGGCATGGCCCGCACCATCCTCTACAGCCAGTCATGGAGCCAGACCGGTGATCACGCCGTCCAGCTCGTCGTGGTAGGTACCGAAGGCCGCCCGCGCGTGGATCTCGACGGCTTCGTGGTCGCCAACTGAACGTGGCACAACTCGCGGCCAAGGATTCGCCAAACGGCGCGCCCACGCCCCGGTGCTACGATCGAAGTCCTAGATCGTGCGTGGAGGTCAGGGGCCCGGTGGCGTTCGATGTCGTTGGCAAAATGGGCCGCGTCACCGCGGAAATCACCCCCGGCCATCTCGGCGAGGTGTTGATCGAGGTGCGCCAGGGAACCGAACGGTTCCTCGCTCGCGCCAGCGACGCCTCAGCGACGATCGGCAAACACACCCAGGTGATCGTGGTCGGCAGCCTGGGGGGTCGAACCATTGAGGTCGAACCGACTGATTCCCTGAGGTTGTCAACATGATCGATGTCACCCTGGCCGTTGCGCTCGCGGTCATCCTCGTTGTCGTTGTCGGCTTCGTAATTCTGTTCCGCACGAGCTGGCGCATCGCCGAGCCTGACGAGGCACTCATCATCTCGGGGCTGCGCAGCGGAGGCAGCACTGAGGGCGGCGGCAAGGGCTTCCGCATCGTCACCGGCCGTGGCGTGCTCGTCATCCCTGGTTTGACAAAGGTCCGCACGCTGTCGCTCGAAGCTCATGAGAGCGAGATCACCGTTCCCTGCGTCAGCCAGCAGAAGATCCGCCTCGATCTGCGCGGCGTGGTTGTCTACAAAGTGGGCGACGACTATCCGTCGATCGCCAACGCCGCGCGCCGCTTCCTCGACCGCCCCGCGGCGGAGCTCGAGTCGAAGGTCCAGACAGTCCTGACCGGGCACCTGCGCGCCATCGCCGGCTCGATGACCGTCGAAGAGATGATCAGCGACCAGGACAAGTTCGCGCAGCAGGTCCGCGACCGATGCAGCCAGGAGATGGAATCGTTCGGCCTGGTCATCGACAGCTTCCAGATCCAGGCGATCACGAGCCCGAGCAACTACATCGAGAACCTGGCCGTTCCGCACCAGGCTGAGGTCGAGCAGAACGCGCGCATCGCACGCGCCAACGCCGACCGTGAGGCGGTCGCCGCCGAGCAGGACGCGCTGGCGAAGATCGCCTCATCGACGCGCGACACGGAGATCAAGAAGGCCGGCTTCCAGGCCGAGATCGATCGCGCCAACCAGGACGCCGCGCAGCAAGGTCCCCTCGCCCAGGCCACGGCGCACCAGGCCGTCGTCGAGCAGGAGACGAAGGTGGCCCAGCTCCAGGCCGAGCAGACGGAACAGCAGCTCCAGGTCGACGTCCGTAAGCCCGCCGACGCTGAGGCGTACAAGCAGACGACGCTGGCAACGGCGGCGCGCGATGTGGCCATCCGCCAGGCGGAGGCCGATGCGCAGCGTGTCCGGCTCGCGGCCGAAGCCGCCGCCGGCGCTACCAAAGTCCAGGCCGAGGCGCAGGCCGCGGCGACGCGGCTCAACGGCCAGGCTGATGCCGATGCCATCCGCGCGCGCGGCATGGCTGAAGCAGACGCAGTGCGCGCGCGGATGGAGGCCGAGGCCGCGGGCATCGAGCGCCGCGCGGCGGCGCTCAGCCAGAACCAGGAGGCGGTCATTGCCCAGCAGATCGCGGAGAACCTGCCCGCGATCGTCGCTGCCGCGGCCAGTCCGTTCGAGCACGTTGGCACCTTTACGGTGCTCAACGGCGCCGAGGGCGTGACCGGCGCACTCGCCCAGATCATCCAGCAGGCAGGGACGCTGTCGGGCCTGGCGCGCGAGGCGTTGATGCCGAAGCCGGCCAGCCTGAACCTGCGTGCGGACACGAACGGGCACGACGCTGGTAAGCGCGCCAAGGTGACGCTGGCCTCATCGACGCAGCCGAACAGGCAGGAGAAGGCGCCGCCACCGCAGCCGCCGCACGAACCCGCTGGCTGACGACGCCAGCCCGGACGTAGCGGAGCGCGTCGAGGCGGCGGCGCGCCAATTCGTCGACGAGTTGCTGGCCGCTGATCCTGGAACGCCCGGGTTCGAGCGTGCCGTGGCCAAGATCGATCGCCTCGGCGAGCGGGAGATGCGCGCCACGGCAGCGATCGCAGCACGGTTCGGCGACCTCCCGATGCGCTCAGTGCGGCCCATCCTGGCCGACGACGGACCGCTTGCTCGCCACATCCGGGAGATCCGCGCGCTGTGTCGCGCACTCGTGAAGTTCCAGGCGCAGACAGACCGCGACGACCGAGAGCGCGCCGCAAACCAGATCGCGCAACGAGAGGAGGACCTTCACCTGTTGGCGGAGGCCCTCGAGGAGGACCGCTCGGCCCTGCTGGCTGACAACGCCGCGCTTGGCCAGGACGAGCGCGTGCTACAGCATGAGATGGAGGCACTCGGCCAATACGCGCGGCTGGCCGGCCGAGTCGACGAGCTCGTGGCACAACGCGTCCGCGCACTGGCCGCTTCAGACGGCGCCGCTGCACGCGCCGTGGAGACGATGGTTCTTTACCCAACGCGCCAGCGACACCGCGATCTCCTGGCTCAGCTGGCCGTCGCCTCGCAGGCACACGCCTCGCTGCGCCTCATGCAGCAGACCAACACCGACGTCCTGCGCGCCCTCAGTACCGCGGCGACGACGACGCTGACCGCCCTGCGCACGACCGGACTCGCCCTGCGGCTGATGCGCGAACGGAGCGAGGCCGGAGCTCAGCTCGAAAGCCTGGCATCGGGCGCCACGCGCTGGAACGATGTGCTCAGCTCGCTTGACGAGGTCGAGGCTCGCCGTCGGACCCTGCGCAGGAGCGCCCAGACCCGCCGCGCGTAAACTGGGGCCCTCGCTGGCGAGTGGCCTAACGGTAAGGCACCTGACTCTGGATCAGGGGATTGAAGGTTCGAATCCTTCCTCGCCAGCCACTCCCCTCGCCAAGGAGTCCGCGCGACTCCTCAGTTGAGGGCGGCAGGCAAGCCGAACAAGTAGCCCTGGGCAAGGCCGATCCCAAGGCGTTCGAGGGTGGCGGCCTCTGCCGCGGTCTCGACCCCCTCCGCGATCAGGGAACAGTCGCTGTGGCGTGCGAAGTAGGCCAGTCCGGCAACAAGCGCTTGACGCACCGTGTCGTGCTCAATTCCCTGGACGATGGCCATGTCCAGCTTGGCGAACGCCGGCTTGAGCTCAAGGATGTGGCGCAAGCTGGAAAACCCCGCGCCCGCATCATCGACGGCCACCCGAATGCCGCTGTTGAGCGCATGGAGCGCCGATCGCAGGGCATCGTAATCGTCAATCCGCGAGTGCTCGGTGAGCTCCAGCACCACCGGCCAGACCGGTTTTGCGAGCATTTGCCCCAAGCGGCCGCCGCGCAGCACGAAGTCCGGCGAGGCGTTCACGGTGAGCATCATTTCCGGCGGCAGCGCGGCTGCCGCCGCCAGCGCCAGTTCCATCGTGGCGGCCTCGTAGTCCTCCCCGAGACCGGCTCCCTCGGCCTCGCGGAAGCGCACGTCGGGCCGGACGCCATCGTGGAATCGGGTCAATGCCTCGTAACCGACCACTCTGCGACCGGGCAACTCCACGATGGGCTGGAAGACGATGGAAAAGGCCAGTCGCGCGAGGATATCTTCGAGTGCTGCCCGAGAGGCCTGGGCCTGGGTGTCACCCGCAATCTGCTCGCCGGCAAGAGCGCTCAGGATGCTGGCGTAATCGATCACCGAAGCCAGCAGGTGAGACAGGCGCTCGGGCGAGATTGCCACCAACCGGGCCAGCGCGCTGCCCGCCACGTAGCCCATCACGAGTAGGCCGGCCAGGCGGCCGCGAACATATATCGGCGCTCCGGCCACGGCGGCCGCTGACAAGCGCGTCAGGCCTTCGTGCGGATCGCGTACATTTCGACCAGCCACGTCCGTC
>DATCGV010000014.1:0-5001 GCA_036508755.1 Candidatus Limnocylindrales bacterium
ACGGCGCGCGCGAGTGCACGGAAGAGGACCTCCGTCACGAGCGTGCTCTTGCCGCTGCCCGACACGCCGGTCACGGCGGTCATGGTCCCGAGCGGGAACGCCACGTCCAGCTTCTTCAGGTTATGGGCTCTCGCGCCGCGGACGATGAGGGCCTTGCCGCTTCCCTTGCGACGCTCGTCAGGGACAGGCACGGCGCGCTCGCCGCGCAGGAAGGCGCCAGTGATCGAGCGCGGCTCGTCGAGGATCGCCTGTAACGGCCCCGCCGCGATGACCTCGCCGCCGTGTTCGCCGGCGCCCGGCCCGATGTCGAGCACCCAGTCGGCGGCCCTGATCGTCTCCTCGTCGTGCTCGACGACGATCAGGGTGTTGCCCAGGTCGCGCAGCCGGACGAGCGTGGCGATGAGCTTGGCGTTGTCCTTCTGATGCAGCCCGATGGTCGGCTCGTCGAGGATGTACAGGACGCCCATCAGCGACGAGCCGATCTGCGTCGCGAGCCGGATGCGCTGGGCCTCGCCGCCGCTCAGCGTGGACGAGGTGCGGTCGATCGTCAGATAGTCAAGCCCTACGTCGACCAGGAAGCCCAGCCGGGAGCGGATCTCCTTGAGCACCTGGCGTCCGATCTGGCGCTCGCGATCGCTCAGGCGGTTGGGCAGCACCTCAGCCCAGCGCAGCGCGTCAGTCACCGACAGATCGGAGACCTGGGCAATGTTCAGGCCGTCCACGGTCACGCTCAACGTCTCCGGCTTGAGCCGGCTGCCGCCGCACGTCGGACAGGGCCGGGCGACCATGTACTTCTCGAGCTCCTGCTTGACCCATTCGGAGTCCGTCTCGCGGTAGCGCCGCTGCAGGTTGGGCAGCAGGCCCTCGAAAGTCGCCTCGTAGTGGTTGGTCCGGCCGTTGTGGCGATATCCGATGCGCACCTTCTCGCCACGCGGCGAGTTGAGCAGGAAATCGAGGTCGGCGGGCTTGAGCGTGTTGAGCGGGACGTCAACCGAGAAGCCCTGGCGCTTGGCCATGGCCTCCACGACCTTGCCGTACCAGGAGTCAGTCATCGTCATGCGCTGCCACGGCAGCAGTGCGCCTTCCGAGATGGACAGGTTGCGATTGATCACGCGCTCGGAATCGAACTCCATGCGCACGCCCAGACCGGTGCACATGGGACACGCGCCGTGCGGCGAATTGAACGAGAACGAGCGCGGCTCAAGCTCGTCGATCGTGTAGCCGTCGAACGGGCAGCTGTACTTCTCGCTATAGCGCTGTTCCTCGAAGCCGCCGGGATCCGCGGCGGCGACGACCATGACCCCCTCGCCCAGGCGCAGCGCCGTCTCGACCGAATCGGCGAAACGCCCTCGGTCCGGGTTCGGGTAGCTTTCGTCGTATGGGCGGCCGTCGTCGTCGCTGTGATGTACGACCAACCGGTCGACGATGACCTCGATCGTGTGGCGCTTGTACTTGTCGAGGGACTGGACCTCGTCCAGGTCGAGCATCTCGCCGTCGACCCGTACGCGGACGAAGCCCTGCTTGCGCGCCGCGTCGAAGACCCGGTCGCCCTCAGTCTTGCGGTCGCGGATGAGCGGGCCAAGCACGAGAATTCGGGCATCGTTTGGCAGTGCCAGGATCTGATCGACGATCTGCTGGACGCTCTGGCGCTGGATCTCGTGGCCGTTCGGACAATGCGGATGGCCGATGCGCGCGAAGAGCAGGCGCATGTGGTCGTAGATCTCCGTCACCGTGCCGACGGTCGACCGCGGGTTGCGCGACGCGCCCTTCTGGTCGATCGAGATCGCCGGTGAGAGCCCGTCGATCTGGTCGACGTCCGGCTTCTCCATCTGGCCCAGGAACTGGCGCGCGTAAGCGCTGAGTGATTCGACGTAGCGCCGCTGGCCCTCGGCATAGATCGTGTCGAAGGCGAGGCTGCTCTTGCCGCTGCCACTCAAGCCTGTGATCACGATCAGCCGGTCACGCGGCAGCTCGACCGTGATGTTCTTGAGGTTGTGCTCGCGGGCGCCGCGAACGACGAGCTTTTCCTGGGTCATTCGATTGGCGGGCACACTCTAATTATAGAACAGATGATCTCTTTACTCCGGGCGATTCGCTTCGGAGCTCAGCCTACCGGAGGCGTCGAATCGAAGCCTCGCGCGACCTGATCACGGCGTCGCGGCGTCGCCGAGCTGATGGATCTCGAGCCGGTTGATGCCTGTGGACTGTGGCGAGGTGGTCACCAGCAGCACCTTCTTGACGCCATCCCCGGCGCGCTGGGTCTGCCACGAGGATTCCATGCGTTCGACCAGCGTGCCGGACTTGGCGTTGGCCGAGAGCACGACCGGCGTCACACCGCGTCGGACGGCCAGACGGCGCGCGACTATCGGGCTGAGCGTGAAGGCGACGATCGGGACGCCCGGTCGCGACAGCGACAGTAGCTCCGCCGTGCGTCCTGTTCGAGTGAAACACCAGACCGCGTCCGGAGCACTGCCGTCGACGCGCAGGGACAGGTAGCTGCCCGCCGCGATGATCGAGTCGCTCGCCTCGTTGCCGCCGATGTAGCTCGATGGCGTCAGGAATGGGCCCCCGTCCGCTTCGGCCTTGGCGCAGATGCGCTCCATCGCCTGGAGGGCCTCGACCGGGAAGCCGCCAATCGCCGTTTCCGCCGACAGCATCACGGCGTCCGCGCCGTCGAGGACGGCATTGGCGACGTCGCTGGCCTCGGCCCGCGTCGGTCGCGGCGCGCCGGTCATCGACTCGAGCATCTGCGTCGCGACGATCACGAACTTGCCGGCGGCGACAGCGCGGCGCACCAGGTCCTTCTGGACGATGGGCACGTCCTCGAATGGCAGATCCACGCCCAGATCGCCGCGCGCGACCATCACGCCGTCCGCCTCGGCGACGATCGCGTCGAAGTTGTCGACCGCCATCCGCGTCTCGATCTTGACGACGAGGCGCGGGCCATCGGCCGGCAGGAGCTTACGCAGAGCACGGACGTCGTCCGCGGTTCGGACGAAGGACTGCGCAATGAGGTCGACGCGCAGCTCGATGGCACGCGGGACGGCAGCCCGATCTTCCTCGGTAAGACCGTCACCAGGCAGCCGCTCGCTCGGGACGTTGACGCCGCCCCGCGAGCGGACGAGGCCGCCGTTGACGACCTCGCACTGGACCACTTCCTCGACTACTTCGACGACGCGGAGCTCGGCGGCGCCGTCGGCTAGCAGCACGCGGTCGCCGACTTCGAGGTGCTTGGTCACCTCCGGATGCGCCACGGAGGCACCCGACTTGTCGCCCGCGCTGCCATCGTCGGGCCGGAGTGTGAACGGCGCGCCTGTCTCGAGGCGCGCCTCCCCTCCGCTCAACTCCCCGAGGCGGAGCTTTGGACCGGGTAGATCGGCCATCACGGCAACACTGCGCCGCGCGCTGTGCGCAGCGGCACGGACAGCGTGCACCGCCTCCTTGTGGTCTTCGGGAGTGCCGTGAGAGAAGTTGACCCGTGCGACGTCCATGCCGGCGGTCACGAGCTGGGGTATCCGCTCGAGGCTCGCCGGGCCGATCGTGCACACCTGCTTGGTTTGCGCGCGACTCATCGGCCCGACTGTATCAGCGCAGCCCCGACCGTTTGGAACGCAGCCGAAATCAGCTGGCCGTGACCGTTTGCGATCCGCTGATGGCGGCGCAAGTACGCTCGCAGCGCACTAGGAGGTGACTACACATGGCCGAGATGGATACCAAGGATCGCGACAAGCTGCGCAAGAGCCAGTTCGCATACGTCGACAAGAACGGCGGCGAGCACCTGCCGATCAACGACGAGTCACACGTTCGCAACGCGATGGCACGCTGGAACCAGACCGACTTCGAAAGCAAGACAGCCAAGGAAAGCGCGCGCAAGAAGATCGTTGATGCAGCTCACAAGCATGGCATCGAGGTCTCCGACGACGACAACGTCGCTCACGAAGTGAAGTAGACGACGCTCGCGGTAAGGCAAGCCGGCCGACCCTAGCGGAAGCGGCGGCGACCTCCGCGCGCCGGGCGTTCGCCGGTTCGCTTGATCACGTTCGGTGTCACGTGCCGGTCCCACGTCTGGCGGTCCAGCCAGCGCGCCATCCAGCCCGCGTCATCGCCCTCGTGCTCATCGCGGATGCCGGGCAGCCAGTCGGCCGCCGTTCCCTCGTCAAGCGCATCCGGATCCGGCTCGCCATCCATGTTTGCGGCCGGCTCCTCGTCGGCGGGCAGGACGGTCACGGACGTGACCTCCAGGCCACTTCCCTCCCCGGCCGCCAATGCGCGGCGGCCACGTCGGTTTCCTGAGCGCATCGCCGCCGCGCGCTCCGACGGCTTGGCCGAGGCTTGTTTGTCCGCCCGATCGGCCGCGTTCGCAGCGGCGTTCTCGGCTGCGCGCGCCACGACCACGGAAGCATCCTCTTCGAGGACGCGCAGCCGCACCTGCTGGATCTCGTCGCGCAGCGTGGCCGCACGCTCGAACTCGAGCTCCTTGGCGGCCGCACGCATCGCGGCCTCCATCTGTGACACGAGCTTGCCGATTTCCCCGCGCGACATCTGCGACAGCTCGCGCGTGCGGCCGCCGCTGTCGTAAGCGCCACGGGCCTCGGCCACGGCGCGCAGGCGGTCGTTGATGTCGCGGACGCCCTTGATGATCGTCTGCGGCACGATGCCGTGCTTCTCGTTGTATTCCTCTTGGTAGGTCCGCCTGCGCGCCGTCTCGTCGATCGCCACCTGCATCGATTCGGTGATTCGGTCGGCATACATGACCACCTCGCCGTCGATATTGCGTGCCGCGCGCCCGCTGACCTGGATGAGCGACCACGCCGAGCGCAGGAAGCCCTCCTTGTCGGCGTCAAGGATCGCGACGAGCGTCACCTCGGGCAGGTCGATGCCTTCGCGCAGCAGGTTGATGCCGACAAGCACGTCGTAGATGCCCAGGCGCAGGTCGCGCAGGATCTGGACCCGCTCGAGCGTGTCGATCTCGCTGTGCAGGTACGAGACCTTCACGCCCAT
>DATCGV010000015.1:0-4654 GCA_036508755.1 Candidatus Limnocylindrales bacterium
TGACGGTCCCGCTCATCACAATGCGGCTTCTGGCCGAAGAGCGGAAGCTGCGGACGATCGAGGTGCTCCTGACCTCGCCGGTGACGGAGCTCGACATTGTGCTGGCGAAATTCGTGGCCAGCATGAGCCTGATCGTCATCCTGCTGATGCTGTCGGGCTCCTATGCGGTCGTGCTCGCGATCTACGGCGATCCGGACTGGGGTCCAATCTACAGCGGGTACCTCGGCCTCCTGCTGCTCGGTGCCGCGCTCGTCGGCGTAGGGCTGCTCGCGTCGGCGCTGACCGCCAACCAGATGATCGCCGCATTGGTTTCGCTGAGTCTGTTCCTGCTGCTTTGGATCATCGACAGTTTCGGTTACCTGCTGCCAAGCCCGTTCGACGCGCTGGCCGTCAATCTGTCGCTCTCGGTGCATTTCAAGCCCTTCGCGGTCGGCTCCGTGTATCTTTCCGACGTGGGCTTCTTCCTGAGCGTCACATTGTTGACCCTGTTCCTGAGCGTTCGCGCTCTCGCGCGGCGATGAGGGTCGCCATGGAACGCCGAGGCAGCCGGATTTTGGTAATTGTCGCCTTGAGCCTCGCCGCATTGGCGCTCGGAGCGCTCGGATCCGCCAACTGGTGGGGCGAACGGGTCTCGAACAGCCTGCTGTTCGCGGCGTGGTGCCTTGCGCTGCTCGTCCTGTTCGTGCTCGGAATGGGCCTCCCGCTGCGACTGCGCGTCTCACAGTTCGGGACATGGCTGACCAACATCTTCGTCGCGAGCGTCGCCGTCGCGATTGTCATAGCTGCCAACGTCGCCTTGTTCCACCACGACGTGCACCTCGATCTTAGCCGCGAGGCACGCAACACCCCGCCACCGGAGATAAAGGCGGTCGTCGACCATTTGCAGACAGATCTTTTGCTTACGTATTTCTACAACGACGGCGACGACCGCGCCCTGCGTGCAAAGGATCTTCTTCTGGTGGCTGCGCGCGATCACCCGCGCTTCCACGTCCGGGCCGTCGATCTCGACAAGGAGCCCGGGCTGGCGCGGGATTTCGGCGTTCATGCCTACAACACGTTCGTACTTCAGGCCGAGCAGCGCCGGGTCGTGATCGAGAACACGACGGATCTCACCGGGCTCGCGTATGCGGCGCTGCGGGTGCTGAAATCCCAAACCGACACGGTCTGCTTCGTCACCGGACACGGCGAGAGCTTTCGCGAGCAGCAGGCGCATTTCCACTATAGCCACGTCGAGACGCTCAAGGGCCACGACGTGCCCGGTGCTGGGGACGTGTTAGTGGGTGAACCCGACGGGCTCGACCGCCTGGCATTGGCGTTGACCGAGATCGGCTACAGGGCTCGTCCCCTCGTGCTTGCGACCGTCACCGAAGTGCCCGCAGATTGTACGGTGGTCGCCGACATCGGGGTGCGCACCGCCTACGCGGCGGGCGAGGCCGGTGTGCTCGCCAATTTCCTAGGATCCGGCGGGCGGCTGCTCCTGCTGCTGGACGTAGGTTCGGTCGTCGGGCCCGAGCTCGATCAGCTTCTGGGCTCGGTCGGCCTGCGGATCGGAGACGGCATCGTGATCGACCCCCTCAATCACTTTCGCTCGGACGCCGACAAGGTCGCAGTGCCGTACTATCCGCCGCATCCGATCACCGACCGGCTAGCCCTGACGATTTTTCCGCGGGTGCGGCCGATCATGATCGCCGGGCCAACGGCGGGCGTGAAGGCGACCGTGCTGGCGAGCAGCAGCCAGGATAGCTTTATCCGGCCGGCCACGTCCTTGACCGATGCGCAAGCAGGCGAAGGGGCCGCTCCGGATGACAAGCCGGCCGCGCAGGCGATAGCGGTCGCGCTCGAAGGCGCCTGGCCGCGGACCAGCGCTGGCGCGAAACCCTTCCGGCTAGTGGTCGCCGGCACCAGCAAGTTCGCCACCAACGAATATTTTCCGTTCGTGTCGAACGGGGAACTGGCGGTCGGAATGCTGCGCTGGCTCGCGAGCGACGACACCATGCCGACTATTAGGCCGGTAGCCTATAGCCTACCTGAGATCACGCTGACGAGCCGGCAGATGCGCAACGTGTTTCTCATCCTCGAAGTGGTCCTGCCGCTCTCGACGCTGCTTCTCGGCGTCGCCGTCTGGTGGAGGCGGCGTTGAAACCCTCCGTGCGAGGATTCGCCGCCGCGACCGCCGCCGTCGCACTCATCATCATGCTCGGTCTGCTGATCTTTACGGGAAAGTCGCCGACGCTCGGCAATCTGGTGCGGTTCGCGCCAAAAGGGCTCGTAGCTGCCGCGCCGCAGGCGATCGGGCGCGTCGAGATCAGGATAGGGCGGGAGCATTTCGTGCTCGACCGCCGGGACCACGCCTCCTGGGCGGTCGCGGGTGCGGCCGTGGACGATGGCTATGCGGCCGATCTGGGATCGCACGTGGAAGCCGCGCTGCGTTTCATGCACGTCAGCGATGCCGTGCGCAGCCTCGATCCCGACGCGTATGGGGCAACCGGCCTTGCGGAATTCGGCCTCGATCCACCGGCCTTTGTGGTCTCGCTTTCGGAAGCCGGCAGGCCGGTTACAACGGCCCAGTTCGGAATCCTCAATCCCCCAGGAACGTCCCAATATGTTCGGCTCCTCGGATCCGCGAAGGTCAACCTGATGCCGCGCCATGTCGGGGCGGAATGGCAGGTGGTCACTGACATGGCGCGCCGGATTGCGGCGCGGATTCCGGGCGCCGATGCGGCCGAACAGGAACCGCGCCTGGGCTTGCTGCTTCCGACATCGATCGACCATATTTGGGCCGTCGAGCTCGTGACGGCAGGCAGGCTGACCCGCTTCGAGCGCGACAGTGCCGGCCGCTGGTTCCTCCATGCCGGGCAGCATTTGCACGTCGGCAATGCGGACGGGCACGTCGCCGATCCGACCCGCGCGATGCTCATCGGAACCGCGCTCGATGCCCTCAACCAGAGCGAGATCGAAGCCACGATCTTGCAGCGCCCGGCGCCGAGCGAGCTGTCGCGCTATGGCCTTGCGTTGCCGGCGATGATCGTCCTGCTCTATCCGCGCGACAGCTCTACGCCGCTTGCACGGATCGAGGTCGGCGCTGCAGCGGGGGACGGGTTCAGCCGGTACGCACTCCTCGCGGGTACGGTCGTGAGGGTCGCTGACCACGACGTCAAGCGCCTTACCGATCTGCTCAAGGCGGTCGGAGCCGCAACATGAGCCTGACGGTTGATGGGCTCGCGAGCGGATTGAGGCATATCGCCGTCGCGCTGTTGATCCTGGCGGGATCGGTCTTCGTTGCGCATGCCCACCAGGTCAACCTGACCACTGCCCGCATCGTGCTCGGGCCCGGCGGTACCGTCAGTGTTGACGTTGCGCTCAAGGGCAGCGACGTCGACCGGGCGACCGGGACAGCGATCTTCAACGAGCAAACCGGTCTCGTCGATCCCGAGCGGCTTGGCCGATCAACCGGGCCGATCTCCGACTACGTGGCCGGGCTTGCGGTCGTCATGGGCGCCGACGCAACACCCTGTGCCACGCCGCATCGGCCCGCGGTCGTACCTGACGGAGATGGCGTCATCGTTCGACAAACCTTCTCGTGCAAGGCCGTTCGCGGCGATCTCGTCTACCGGTCAAAGGTCTTGCTCGACGTCGAGCCATCGGCCCGTCAGGTCGTGCTGATAGGGACTAGCGAGGACGCTCCCCAGGCGCTGCTAGACGCTGGCCACACCGACGTTGTCCTCACCGCGGCGGCACCCTCGCTGGTGCTCGCGCTGCGCCAATACCTCGCGACAGGCGTTGAGCACATCTTCCTGGGTTATGATCATGTCGCCTTCCTGGTGGCGGTCGTGCTGTGGGCAACTCGGCTCTGGCCGGTGATCAAGATCGTCACCGCGTTCACGATTGCTCACTCGATCACCCTGTCGCTTGCGGCCCTCGATGTCGTTGTGATCCCGAGCGAGATCGTCGAACCCGCGATCGCGGCATCGATCGTGTTCGTCGCGCTGGAGAACTTCTTCTCGCGCAATGTCGACCGGCGATGGATCGTCACGTTTGCCTTCGGTCTGGTTCACGGCTTCGGATTTGCGGGGGCTTTGCAGGAATTCGGACTTCCCAGAGGCGCAATCGTGCCCGCGCTCGCGGCCTTCAACATCGGCGTCGAGATCGGCCAGATTGCGATCGTCTCGATCGTAGTGCCGGTGCTTATCGGCCTCGACCGGCTTCTGGCAGCCGACGGGGCAGCGCCGGTACGGGCCTCCGCGCTGGTCTACGCGCTCTCGGGCACGATCACGGTTCTGGGATCCTATTGGCTGCTTTCGCGCATCCACATAGCCTGAGGACGCCGGAGTGCTGGCAGATCGAAATGGCCTCGTTGCGATGGATGAGAGTTCACAATTTGTAGGTCTGGTGACTTGGGTGTCGCCTGCACGATAATCAAATCAAAGAGAACGCTGACGGCTCACGGAAAAATGGCGGTGTGCTTGGCAATGATTTGGTCAGAGCTATCGCCAAATTTTGGTGACGGCCGGGGCCGGTCAGGCGGCGGCGGTTGTGGGCTGACGGTCGGTCGGCTTGGCGATGACCTCGATCCCGTCGTTGAATGTCACACCGAGAACGAGTTTTGGCAACTGGTTGTGTCCGTCGAGACGACGCCAGCTTTTCTGTGCGCCCT
>DATCGV010000016.1:0-25803 GCA_036508755.1 Candidatus Limnocylindrales bacterium
GCCCTCGCCCTCGCGCGCCGGTGGCCCAATGGGCAGCCCGATGCGGCGCGCGAGCCGCTCGCGGAGCTTGATCGGATAGGCGTCGATACGCGGTCCGAGCGTCGCGAGGACGGCCGGCAGCAGTGTCACTGCGCTGGCCACGGCCAAACCCACGACCGCGGCACCGGCGATGCCCACGCTGCGCAGGACCATGAACTCAAACAGGACCAGGCCGGTCAGGCCGAGCAGAACGGTCAGTCCGCTGAAGAAAACCGCGCGTCCGGCGGTCGCAACCGTCGCCGCCACGGCTTCGTTGACGAGGTTCTGGTCGACCTTGCCCGTCGGCAGCCGGCCGCCTCCGCGCCCCCTGAGCTCCTCGCGGAATCGGCTGGTCAGCAGCAGCGCGTAGTCGACGCCCAGACCCAGCCCTAGCAGCGTGGCGAGGTTGAGGACAAAAATGCTCAGCGCGGTCAACTGCGCGATGAAGAAGAGGGCACCGAGAGCGACGACGACAGCCGTTCCACCGACGACGATCGGCACGCCCGCCGCGACCACCGAGCCGAAGACCAGGAGCAGCGCGAGCGCCGCGAGCGGTAGCGAGATGAACTCGCTGCGTCTCAGGTCGTTCTCCGACAGGACCTGGATGTCGCCGTAGAACGCCGGGCCGCCGGCGAGCAGGATGCGCAGGCCCGGCTGTGGTGTGATCGCGTTCTCGACCGGCTGCAGTGCGGCTGGCGAATCGTCGGGCGAGAGATCCAGGGTGACGATCTCATAGACCGTCTTGCCGTCGGCGCTCACCTGGCGCGGCGCCAGAACGTGGGTCAGGACGCCACTGACGTGCTGCGCGACCGGGACGTTGGCTATTGCCTGGGCGACTGCCGTCTCGAACTGCGGATCGCCGGCGCGCGAGTCCGTGGTGCTCTGGAGCAGGATGACCATCGCGCTTGGCGGTACGCCCAGAGCCGCAAGTGCCTGGTCCGCCCGTGATGCCTCGAGGTCATTGAGCGTGAAGCCGCCCGATTTCAACGCGCCCGGGAGCTGTGGCGCGAACGGCACTGCCCCGAGCAGCAGCACAGCCCAGACGGTCATCACCGCGTAGCGGTAGCGCGCCGCGAGCAGCCCGATTCGATGAAAGAAGTTCACGCGAAACTAAGTATCTGACAGTACCAAGAAGTTTGCCGCGAGCCGTCCGTAGACTCGCGGGTGATGGATGCGTGCCTCGCCTGTGATGTCAACGAAGGAAGAATCGAACCGCCAGGCGGACCGATCTATATCGATGAGCTGTGGCAGGCGGACCACGAGCTCACGCCGCTGGCGCGAGGCTACGTGATTCTCAAGCCGCGGCGCCACGTTCACGAGATCGCTGACCTGTCCGAGTCCGAAGCAGCAGCGCTGGGGCCGACGTTGTCGCGTCTGCATTCGGCAATGCGTGCGGCACTCGGCACTGAGCGCATCTACACCTGCTCCTTTGCTGAGACAGTGCTCCACCTCCACTTCCACATCGTGCCTCGCTACCAATGGATGCCGGGACTTGGACCAGACCTGCTGCCGCGTCTGTTCGGCGGCGAATGGAGATGCACGGAGGCTGAGGCCGCCGACGCTGCGGATCAGATTCGATCTCGGATCACGCCGACGACCGAGACCTGAGACGCCTACTCCTCTTCTTCGTCGACGGCCGAGTCCGGAACTCCCACTATCTCGAGGTCGCGCTCCGTCGTATCGGATACGGCGCCCGGCGTGAATGGGATCGCAAGCTCGACGTGCCTGCGCCCGGTGCTCGTCCCGTCCGCGCTCACCAGCTCGACCGTGGCTTCAATCGCGGCCGCGGCGGCGACCGTGGTGATCACCGAGCAGTAGCGGACGATGCTCAGCCGGACGACCCGCGCAAGAACGGAGAAGGTCAAGCCATCACCTGTAACCCGGTAATGAAGCGCGACGCGCCTGTACGTCCACGGCGGATCGTCCTGCTGCTCGCCCTCGACCGTGACATCCAACGAGGACATCGCGGAACGCCGCTTGCGCAGGATCTCGACCACATCCCAGGCAGAACAGGCGCCGGCGCCGGCGAGCAGCAGCTCGGTGGCTGAGAAGCCGGTCGATCCGCGCGTCTCGTCGGGGGCTCGGGGCGCGTTGATCGTGATCGGGTGCTCGGCGTGCGAGCCGAGCGCGACAAATCGGTCGCCCTCTCTGTCCCAGGAAACGGAGACCGTCCTCATCTGGTTGTCCGGCGCGCCGTGGGGCGGCGGGCTACTCCCCGATGACCGACCAGATGAAACCCATGAACAGGAAGGTGCCGGTCAGCAGGCCCAGGAAGGCGGGCGCGCCCTGCTGCTGCGGGCCAAGCCCAAGGCTGGCCAGGAAGGCCATGCCGGCACACCAGACGATGATCAGGATCAGGAAGAACCAGCGCCCGTTGGGGCCGCCGATCGTGCGCACCCAGCCCACGTAGCGCTGCTCGGGGACGAGCGCGACGCGGAGCAGGATGAACGAGATCACGACCGCGAGCAGAACCGCACCGAAGATCGCGAACGGGTGCAGCAGTAGCTGCTGGAACTGGGCGTACAGGGCGATGAGGATGCCGCCCGTGAGCAGCAGACAGACGAGGATTGCGAGCCGCTTCCAGCGCTCCATCGTTCGGTCCATGGGCCGGGAGTCTATCAGCGAGCCGCGTCAGACCGCACGACTTTCGAGGGGTATTTCGCGCCTGAGCGGCGGGCGCTATGATCATCTCTATCCAGACTGCATAAACAATATGCAGCGGAGACGGCCAAGCTTTCGGGAGGACCAGGCCATAGCCCTCGAAACGGGTTCGGAGAACGCGCTCGAGACGATGCCCTTCGTCAACCTGCGCGACCCGGCGCGCCGGCTTGGTCCTGATGGCAGGCCGGCTGTCAGCCGGCGCGCGCCGCTGTGGGCCGACGTTCCCACAGAGAAGTGGAATGACTGGCGCTGGCAGCTCTCGCACCGCGTCAACGATCTCGCCGACATCGAACAGATCCTGAACCTGACCGATGAGGAGCGCGAGGGACTCTCTGCGCCAGACAAGTTCCGCGTCGACGTTACGCCGTACTTCATCTCGCTCATCGACCCCAACGATCCGAACGATCCGATCCGACGCCAGGTGATCCCGCTCGGGCGGGAGCAGGAGGCGTTCATAGCGATGATGGAGGACTCGCTCGCCGAGGACCGCCACTCGCCCGTACCGGGCCTCGTGCACCGCTACCCGGACCGCGTGCTGATGCTCGTCACGACCCAGTGCGCCTCGTACTGCCGCTACTGCACCCGATCACGGATCGTGGGCGACCCGACGCAGAACTTCAACTCGCGCGAACACGAGGCGCAACTCGACTACCTGCGCCGGACGCCACAGGTGCGTGACGTCCTGATCAGCGGCGGCGACGGCCTGACGCTCGCGCCCAAGCTGCTCGAGAAGATCATCCGCGGCATTCGCGAGATCCCGCACATCGAGATCATCCGCATCGGCTCGCGCGTGCCGGTGTTCATGCCCCAGCGCGTCGACGACGAGCTGTGCGAGATGCTCGCCAGGTACCACCCGGTGTGGATCAACCTCCACTTCAACCATCCGAACGAATTGACACCTGAGGTGGCACGCGCGGTCGACAAGCTGACCCGTGCAGGTATACCGGTTGGCAACCAGTCGGTCCTGCTCGCGGGAGTCAACGATTGCGTCAACATCCAGCGCGATCTGGTCCACAAGCTGGTCGAGATGCGCATTCGGCCGTACTACCTGTACCAGTGCGACCTGGTCGAGGGCAGTGGCCATTTCCGGACGCCGGTCGGCAAGGGCCTCGAGATCATGGAGGGCCTGCGCGGGCACACGTCGGGCTACGCGGTTCCCACGTATGTGATCGACGCGCCCGGCGGCGGCGGCAAGATCCCGGTCATGCCCAACTACCTGATCAGCTACTCGGACCACAAGGTCGTGCTGCGCAACTACGAGGGCTACATCACGACCTACGAGGAGCCGCTCGAGTACAAGCAGCACGATCGCGCCACGTGCAAGTCGTGCCGGGAAGCGCGCAAGGAACCGGGCCAGTCGGGCGTGCTCGGGCTCCTTGAGGGCGAGCAGATGTGGATCGAGCCGCAGGGTTTCGAGGAGGTCCATTCGCGCGGCAACCGCGAGCCGCATCGCCTGCAGCGGCCGGACAAGTGGACGCCATATGGCGTCGGCGCGATCGAGGGCAGGGCCCGCGAGCCGCTGCCGGTCCTTGCGCCCGAATACGGCCCCGGCGAGGAGCCGCGCCCGCGCGCAGGTGAGCCGACGGCTTCGGCTCACGGGGAGCTGCTCTAGCCCGCCTTCCGTGCGCCAATCGACCGAGTCCGGAATGTCCGTCCGTCGCTACGGCGACGGCGACAGGCACATCGTTTATCTCCACGGATTGGGCGAAGCAGGTGGAGTTTTCCAACCGCTGCTGCATGAGCGCGTGCTGCGCGACAGGAGCTTCACGCACACCGTGCCTGACCTGCCCGGTTATGGGCGCTCGGCGTGGCCCGAACCGCCGCTCGGGCTGGACGCTCGGGCGGACCAGCTGACCACCTGGTTGGCCGGCTTTCCGACGCCTGTTGTGCTGGTCGGCCACTCGATGGGCGGAGTGCTGGCCGTGCTCGTCGCCGAGAAGTCTCCGTCGGTGGTGAAGGCGATCGTCAACGTCGAAGGCAACGTATCGCTCGACGACTGCTTCCTAAGCGGCGGCATCGCGGCGTCGGACGAGTCGAGCTACGCGGCCGAAGGCCACGAGGCAATCGCCTGGCACCTTCTCTCGCTCGCTGTCGACGGGTCGCCGGAGAGCTTCCATTACGCGGCGTTCCGTTTCGCGGACCCAGCATCGACCCACCGACACGCCAGGGATCTCGTCGAACTGTCCGCCACCGAGTCGATGGCCGAGCGGATGGCAGCGCTGACCGTCCCGTGCGTCTTCGTGGCTGGCGTCCCTCGAGGTATCGCGCCGCGCTCGCTGGAGCTGCTCGATACCCATGGGGTGCGAACCGTGCGCGTCGAACCCTGTGGCCACTGGGTCTACTGGGATCAGCCGGCCGTGTGCGCGGAGGTCGTTGCCGGGCTGGCCTGAACGGGCGCGCTTGCGCCTCAACAGCGTCGCGCTGACGCACGACTATGCTTCGGCGACCACTCGGCTCTGTCGTCTCGCCGGAGGTCTCAGGTGTCTCTCGTCCGCCGTTCGGTCTTCATTCTCGGCGCCATCACCGTTCTCATCGTTGGCGCTGCGCCGGCGAGCGCTCGCTCCGCTGACAAGCTCGTCATTGCCGAGGTGCGCATGGCGCCGCGGGCGGCGGCGACGCGCGACAGCACGGTTGGCATTGCGCCGCCGCCCTGCCAGGACAGGGCGTTCAACACGCTCGGGGGCAAGCAGGCGGGCACGTACAAGTGGTCGTTCAAGCAGACGAGCACACCGTCCGGCCTCGGCCGTTCGGCCGTTGCGGCCGTGCTCAAGAGGTCCTTCAACAACGTCACCGGTGAGAACAACGACTGCGGCCGAGCGGACACCGTCAGTGCCACGAGCAAGTACCTGGGCACGACCAGCCGCGCGCCCAACTGCAACAACCGTGACGGCCACAACGTCGTCGGCTTCGCCAAGCTCGACCCCGGCACGCTCGCGGTCACCTGCTACTGGATCAGCGCCGGCAAGATCGTCGAAGCGGACATGAAGATCACGACGCGCGAGTCGTGGGCGCTTTCGTTGGCTACGTGCCATGGCAATATGCCCATGCTGGAGGCGACGATCACCCACGAGGCTGGCCACGTTTTCGGGCTCGATCACGTCGGCGAGAATCGTCACGGGCGGCTGACCATGAGCCCGTATATCGACGGGCCGTGCGAGAACAACGAGGCGACGCTGGGCCTGGGCGACATGCTCGGCCTCGAGTCGCTCTACTGATCCGGCCCATTACGAACGCTCACTTTGACGCGGAGACGCTCCGCTTCCTGGACGCCGCCAAAGAGGTAAAGGTCGAGACCGTTCGGCCGGACGGCAGCCGGCGGCGGACGGTGATCTGGATCATGGTCGATGGCGAGGATGTCTTCGTCAGGTCGTGGAAGGGCGACCGCGGCTTCTGGTATCAGTCGGCGGCGGAGCCCCACGCGGAGGTCGCCCTGATCATCAATCGCCGCCGCGTGGCCGTGAGCGTCCACGACGCGACCGACGATGAATCCGTCGCACGGTGCAGCGAGCAGCTCCGGCGCAAGTACGCGCGCAGCCAGTCACTGGCGGGCATGCTCCGACCGGAGGTCCTGGGCACGACGCTGCGCCTCGAGCCGATCCCAACGCGGGCGCGATGAGCCTCGAGCTTCGCGAAGTCCCGGACCTCCCAGACCCGAACATCCGACCACCCACGGTTGCCCAGTCGACAGATCCATTCGCTGCGCTGCGCATCGGTCACCTGATCGCCCGCCTGCCACGCGGGGTCCCCGTGCGCATCCGCGACGTGGTCGATCGACTCAACGTCGACTACCTCGATTGGTCGTTCTCCCGCTCCGTAGTCATCGCGACCGCGGTCCAGTTGCAGTCGAACTGGCTGGCCGACTTCCGCACGTCGGTCGGCTTCGCGCTGACTGACGGGGAGCGCGGCGAGGAGCTCTTGGTCGAGGACAGCCCGCGCGCAGGGCCGTGGCTGGTGCGCCAGGTCGAGCGGCTCGCGGCCGAGTGTCGCGAGCAGCTGGCCGCGTTCGCGCGCGAAGAATCGGACCTCGCCTAGGTCGTCATTGCCTCATAGGTGCCGCGCAGCGCCTCGGTCTCGACGCTGCGGTCGGCGGCCCAGCGGTTTGTGAAGAAGACGAACACGAGCCGCGCGTCAGGGTCGATCCACAATCGGGTCCCGCTGGCGCCGCCGTGGGAGATGACGTTGGGCGATCCGGGGCCGTCGCGCATCAGCGTCGGCTTGCCCCAACCAAGGCCGTGGTGGACGTGGCGTTCCTCACCGTCAGATTCGCCCGGCAGGCCGCGCGTGTGGTCCTCGCCCATGAGGGCAATCGACTTCGCGGCCAGCGGCTGAGGGCGGTCGGCGACCACGCGCGGCCGTAGCAGCGCCGCGCCAAACCGGGCCAGGTCGTCGAGCGTGCCGAACAGTCCGCCGCCCGGCAGGGCCGCGCGGGCCATGTAGCGCAGGACGAGGAACCGCTTCAGGAACGAGTCGACGCCCACGCCGTGAACGGCGACGATCGGCCGGCCCGCGCGGCGCGGATCGAACGTCGTGTGCATGTCCAGCGGTCGCTGTAGCCGCGAGTCCAGAAACTCCACATAGCCCATGCCCGTGACGCGCTCGATGATCAGCGTCAGCAGGTAGAACGACGCCGAGCAGTACTCCCAGCGCGTGCCCGGCTCGAAATGCAGCGGCGACTCGATCACCATGCTCGCCATCTGTGCCGCACCCAGGCGTTTGCGCGCGATGAACCCCGGATCCAGGTCGGCGACGCCCGACGTGTGCGTCATGACGTGCCATGGCGTGATCTTCTCGTGTCCGCCGCCAGCGAGGCGCGGGTCAAAATCGGCGATCGGCTGGTGCAGCCCAACGAGGCCGTCCTCGACGAGCTGCATGAACGCGGTCGAGACGATCGGCTTGGTCACCGACGCGAGGAAGAAGTTGCTGTCAACGTCGATCGGCTTGCGCTCAGAGCTGAACGCGGCCTTGCGGATCATGCCGTCGGCGTCGCCGACGGCAAGCGCGGCCGCGGGCAAAGCGCCGTCCGCAACCCGGCGGGACAGGCGCTCGAATACGCCGTCCAGTCGCGCCGGGTCAGCGCGCAGGAGGTCGGCGGACAACGCCCGCTCGGAAACCGCGGTCACCGTGTGACCATAGCCGCGAATGACGCGAAATGAGTTGATCGAGCGGACCCAGCGCCTCGTTGCGGAGGGGGAGCGGCTCCAGAAGCAGCCCGGCCTGCACGCACTGCGCACCTGGCTCCAGCTGTCGGACGAGCTCCTTTCGGTGGCGTGGGGCTCGATGGACCGTTACCACCTGGTCTGGCTGTCGGTCGGCCGCTCAAACGACGTCCGTGGCCGGCGAATGTCGGCCGAGGAAGAGTCGGAGTACGTCAGGGGAGTGGCGTCGCAGAAGACCGCGGCGCTGCAGATGAGCCTGAAGGCCGCCCAGGACAACATGCCCTTCCTGGGCGATACCGGCGACTAGCCGGGCAGCGTTCGCCTCGCTAGATGCGCGTGGCGCATCGCGCGACGGCAATTGCCTGGGCAAAGTCCGCACACAACGCTGATAGCGATGAGGTTTGCCCAGAGAAACGGCCGGGTGCGAACCGCTGCCCGCATCAGCCGCGCAACCGGACAGGCAGCGGACGCTAGATCCGCCTGATCTCGTCGAGTGGCACGACGAAGACCGTCGCGCCGCCGTGGGTCACCTCGGCCGGGATCCAGTTCGCGCCGAACGCGCCCAGCGGCTCGGCCGGCAGCGACTCGGTCCGCGATTGGCAGTTCTCTTCGATGAGGTGCATCGCCGCGTCGACCTGGTCGTCCTCGACGCCGATGTAGAGCATCGCGTTGCGCGCCTGGAGAAATCCGCCGCGGCTCAGGACCTCGGTCACGCGCAGCTCGGCGCCGCGCAGCGCCTCGACGAGTTGGCCAGCATCCTGGGCGTGGACGACAGCGATCAGCAGCTTGGGCACGTCTCTCCTCTCCCCCCAATCATCGCGCGCCGCGCCACGCCATGAGGGCCATCAGCGCCAAGGCGATGACGTGGATGAAGCGGACGATGTCCAGGCCCAGGAAATAGTCAACGAAACCGCCCACGGTGACGCGCTCGCTGAGCGGAGTCGCGGCCTGCGGCAAGAGCGCCTGGCTGATCACGAAGGCGAGGAAGAGGGCACCGACCCACGCTATAACGGCAAGCACAACCGCGGTCCATTGCAACGCTTTGAGGGTTTGGTGCTCCCGACCCGACCACGATCCGTACGCGATGCCGTTGCCGATCAGCCAGCCACCGACGAAGCCGATGACCAGCAGCCCAAGCGAGAACTCGAACGGTTCGCTGAGCACGCCGTAGACGACGGTGGTGACGATCGCCGCGACGATTCCGAAGGTGATTCCGCGGGCTGCTGAAGCTCCGTTCACACCCGATAGACTAGGTCGCCGGATGCACCACCCCGCCCTTGGGCTGCCGCCCGACGACCCGACCGCTGGCTTGCCCGCCGCTGCCGCCAGCCTGCGCGCCAGCCGCGAGCGGCTGGCGCGCGTCGCGCTCCAGGAGACGACCCGCCTCGCGCCCGGGTTCGATGAGCGCTACGACGAGCGGATGCTGCGGCTGATGCTGCGCGACTACGACCGGCACATCGAGCAGCTGGCTCGCGCGCTCGAGACCGGCGATGACGGCTATGTCGTCAACTACGGCGAGTGGCTCGTGCCCATCTATCGCAGCCGGCACATCCCGATGCTGGATTTCATCGCGATGCTCGCCGGTCTGCGCGACGCCTGCGCCGCCGTGCTGACCCCCGACGAGAACGAGGCGGCGCTGGCGCTCTTCGCGCGTTGGAACGACAAGCTCAAGGCCCACGGCCGTCTGCCCGGCGATCACAAGGGCAACCCAGTCATCCGCTTCTTCTTCAAGGGCGCCGGCATCGGCGACGACAAATGGATCTGACGCAGTGACCATCAAGTGGGTCAAGGTCGACCCGCTCGTGATGAACGGCGAGCCGTTCTGCTACGGCACGCGCCTGACGGTGCGCAACATTCTCGAGATGCGCGTCAACGGCCTGTCCCCCGCGGACATGCTGGCGCAGAACCCTGAGCTTCGCCGCGTTGGCATCGCCGAGGCGTTCCGATACGCCGCTGACAACAAGGCGCGCTACGGCGACTTTTTCGAGCCGGACGGCACATTGCGCGGTGCGGGTTTCTCGGCCGACGATGCGACTCGGCTCCCGGAGAGTTTGCGCAGCCTGACGGGAGTCGTCGTCAGCTAGCACTGACCACAACCGGGCTGCGCGGCTCGTCAAGGGAAAGTGATGCGGCGATCTGCCCTCGTCGTCCTGTCCATCCTGTCGGTGTCGTGCAGCTCCTTGCTCGCGACTCCCGAACCGACTGGCCTCTCATCCGCTCCGCCGTCATCCATGCCGAGCGCGCCCGCCACCGCAGTTGCAACGTTCAGCGCAACGGCTTCAGCGACTGCTACCCCTCCGACGGCTCAAGAAACGTCGCCATCTCCGAGTCTCATGGCCCCGCCAACTCTCTACGTCAGGACCTGGTCGCTGGACCTCGTCGTCGACAGCGATTCGCAATGCAGCGACCGGCCAGACTGTGTCACGGCGTACGTCGGCATTCAGCCAATGGACCCGCCGGGACCCGCACAGGAGTGGCCGGTCAACGGCATTCCAGGGCCGGGGACCGGCGCTACGCTCTCGTACGACATGCCACGGAGTTGGCCATTCGGCGCATATCGGCTATTTGCGCACGCCGAACGAGCAGCAATGTCGAGCATCCCCGCCTCCCCATCGATATCCACGGTCGCCTGGTGTGACCAGTACGTCGACGTCACCAGATGACCGAATCTCATCGCTGAAGCTTCCTGTCGATTACGTCGGCGCCTTCGCAGCGTTTGGCGAAGCCGCCGCGTTCATGAATCGCTACAGCATCTACCTCGCTGATCTCGCCACCGGAAGCGTCGGAAAGATCGGAGACAGCAATGGGAGCTACGGCCTCGAGGGCTTCGCCTTCGATGGCGAGGCCGCGTACTGGCTAAAGAACACGAAGCAAACAACTCCGGATCTCGTCCCCTGTCTCCGCAACGGACCGATCACCTGGCAGCTATTCCGCCTCGACGTCTCGACCCGCCAGACACAGACCCTTCGGTCCGGAGTCCAGAAACAGGATGTTGATTGCGGTCCGCTGCCAGTCATTTTCGACGTGGATGCCGACACGCTAGCTGTCGCCCACGAAGCCGACGCCAGTCCTGGGTGGGACATTGACCTGACGTCTATCGCGAACGGAGCGCTAGTGCGGACGATCCACACGGATCTGCCTGTCCAATCGGTCTCGGTCTCCGGCGGTGACGTGGCGTTCGTGGTCGGGACATACAAGGACGTCCTGAGCTTTGGGGATCCCGGCGGCGACTACGGGCCGACGCCGGCATTCGTCGATACCAAGCTGATGTTTTCGGCAGCCTCGGACGGCACTTCACGGGCACTCGCCGATGACGCGTACTCGGTCGAGCTGGACGCCGGTCGCCTGATTTGGATGAAGGGACTCGACGAGAACGTGAGGCCGGTGCCTGGCGAGCTCATGACGTCGCTCGTTGATCCCTGGTCGCCGATCATCGTCAGCGACCTCAGGTTCCCCGACTATGCCGACGACGGAGCCTTGATCACGTGGTGGGGAGAAGGTCAGAACATCTGGCGCGCATCCGATCAAGCGGCGGCGCAGATCGGCCTTTCCTGGGATCCAAGCGAGATAGCCGACGGAACGGTGTCTGACGGCTGGTTGACGTGGCACGGCGGTCGAACCTCCGCCGACTCCGAGATCTACGGCCCCGATTACCTGTTCGGCATCCCGGTTGCCGACATTCCGCTTTGATGCGGCGAACTGCCCTCGTCGTTCCGGTTGCCGTCCTCGCCCTTGCCTGTGGCGGCATTCAGCGCACTCCCGCGCCGACTTTGCCGACGACAGCGGCAACGACGTCCCCGTCCCAGATCCCGAGCGCGTCGGCGAGTTCGGCGTCGATCCCGACACCTTCACCCACGGGAACGCCAAGGAGCACGCCAACCTACACAACGACACCATCGCCGACGCCAACGACGTTGCCAACTCCACCCACGCGAGAGACGCCGCGACCGTCGCCCACGCCCGACTGGTCCCGGTCGCCTGCAGCGCCCGAGACGGTCGTCGTCGATGGGGTGACCTGGCAGCGCCTGTACGCGGACTCGCTCCCGCCTGTTGACGCCATCGTGCTTGTCGGGCCAAGCGGCGGGCAGCTGCTGGCGATGGGAGTGGTCAGCTACTGCCCCACTTACTGCGTGTCGTCAGACTGGTTTCTCTTGACGAGTCCCGACGGCATCTCGTGGTCGGTCCTGGGCCAACTGCCCGGCGAGCCGAACTCGATCAGCACTGTGTTCGACAGCCAGTTCGGGTACTTCGCGGGCGGTTCTATCGAACCTGACGGCGTCGAGGGTCCCGTCGGCATCTGGTGGTCGAAGACCGGAGCCAATTGGACCTCACTTGCCGATGAGGACGCGTTTCAGCTAAACAATTGTCAGCGGGCCAGCCGCGGCCAGATTCTCAACTTCTATTCCACCGACAACGGATTAGCGGCGTCAGGCACCGGGACGTGGTTCTCTTCCGACGGAAAGCTTTGGCAGTGCGAGAGCGATCAACTCCTTTTCCAGGTCGCCGCCAGTAGCGGCGCCTATGCCGCGGCTGGAGAGTCCAGTGGCACACCAGCGCTGTGGAGCTCCACTGACGGTCTTAAGTGGACGGTTGCACAGACGTTGCCGACCGATGTCGGCGTAGCGGCCGTGGCCAAAGGATTCGTGGCCCTGTACGACAACTCTCCGATGACCACGGACGACCGGTTGACGTTCACCTCACCAGACGGCCAGAAGTGGTCTCAGCAGGAGTATCCATTCGGCCCAGATGAGGTCTCCGGACTCGCATCGGATGGCAACCGGGCCGCCGTTGTCGATCCACCCGGCGGCAAGTCAGGTCCTCCCGCGCCTGGCACTGTCTGGGTTTCGTCCTCAGATGGATCGAGCTGGACGAGCTATCAGTTGCCAACGGGCGACGGCGATGAAGTCGACGGCGGGGTGGCGCTGTTCGGCGACACCGTGGTCGTAAGCGGTGACGCCGGTCGCCATGGCTCTGTCCTATGGGTCGCCAAGATCCCGTGACCGTCAACCTGTGACTGACCACAATCCGGCGACACGACTCGTCAAAGGGAAGTGATGCGGCGAACTGCCCTCGTCGTCCTATCCACGCTCGCCCTGACTTCGTGCACGGCTCCTACGGCGCCATCTCCGTCTCCGGCTCAAACTCCCTCGCCGGGTGCGACGCCAACCTCTGTCGCGACGCCGTCCCAGGCATCGCCGTCCTCTGCGCCGATCATGCCTGGCTCATCCTTGCCATTCCAATACGCGTCACCGTCGCCGTCCGTCATCCAGACAGCTCCGCCAGGCTTGACCGAGATGCCGCTCGAGGTCCCCGCATATCTGATCGAGTCCGTCCCGGTGCGTGGGCAGGTCGATGCCGTTGCGCAGCGCGGAGAGTTCGTCTACGCGGCGGGCGACCAGGTCTACCTCGGGAGCATCGTCCAAGGCACGCGTTCGCTGTTCACGGCCGACGACGGTTACAAGGTGATGGGCGTCGACGAAGCTTGGAGTGATCAGGGTCCGCTCTACGGCTGGGCCGAGGGCAAGTACGACGCCGAGACGGGACGTGCTCCCTGCTCCGACGCAGGATCGGTCACCTGGCGCCTGTTCGCCAGTGACGGTTCGCAGACGCACCCGATCACCTCGGGCGTCAACTCGAGTCTTCGCGGATGCACTGCCGCGAAGCCGCTCTACGCGTTCGATGGCAACGAGGTCGCGTATGCCGTTGAAGCGCCGCGCGACGGGCATCCCAATGCATGGGCAATCCACGTCGTTAATGTCTTGACAGGAGCTTCGGACCGGAACATCGACACAGACGAAGACCTCTTCTCTCTCGATTTCGAGAACGGAATCGTCGTGTACACAGAAGGAACGCTGGACCCGAATGTCGACCCGAACAAAGAGTTCGGCACACGCCTGATGCTGTCGAGCCCCGACGAACAGCGTCCGCAGCAAATCGCCGCCGACGCCTACCACGTCTCGCTGTTCGAAGGCCGACTCGCGTGGGTCGCCGATCAGAGCTCGAGCCAGCGCGACGAAAACGCGCCCGGCCCGCAGATCATGACCGCCACCGTGTTCGACCTGACTCCACGTTCGCTTGGTCCCCTGAATGGGCCGCGCGGGCCGATTGCTGGCGGAGATCTGATCACATGGGTCGAGGCCGGTCAGATCGTCCTTGCCGATCCGAACCTCGGTGTCGAGTGGCGTGTGTCCGGGACAGGCGACGTCGACTCGGCCTGGGCGTCTTCCACCGATCAAATGCTGGACTGGGTCGTCGACAACGACGACGGCACGCAGACTCTCGACACGATCCCGCTGGCCAAGGCTCTGCCAGAGCTTCCCGAGCCAACAGAGCTTCCGTCACCGACGCCCAGCGCGACGCCTGCTCCGACCACCAGCCCTACGCCATCGCCATCGACTTCGGGGCCGCCCGCGGTCGCCGTCCGCCTGCCGTCCGACAAGATTCGCACAGTTCAGGCCTACGCCCGGGAGTTTGCACAGTCCGGTTCGCTGGTCGCATACGCCGACGGGACCGGTGTTGAGCTTGTCGACCTCGAGCAACAGTCGACAAAGGAGCTCTACCGCTTTGGCCCAGGTGAAGACACATCTGGGGTGGCAATGACCGCCAACACGGTGATCTGGACGGTCGATAAGTACGACACCTACGCCGGCCCGAGCGCTTCTTGCCCGTGGCAGGGCGACGTGTCGTGGACGATCAACGCATACGACCTCGCCACGAGCACAACGTCGGTTGTCGCGAGTGGTCGGCACACCAAAGTCGTCGTCTGCGGGGCGGAGCCGCCGCCGATCGCGATCTCTGGCGACCTGGTTGCCTACGGGCGCGAAGGAACTTCAGATGGTTGGACGATCGTGGTCCAGTCTCTGTCGACGGGCGAGGTCGTGAGGTCAATTGACACCGAGGGACGACTCGACGATGTCGCGCTTGACGGTCAGGACGTTGCGTACGACGAGGATTACTGGCCAGGCAGTCGATTGATGATCTCGACAGCAGCCGCTCCCGACCCTCAGTTCGTTATGAACGACGCCACAAGTATCTCGTTCGCGAGCGGTCGTCTGGCGTGGACCGCGGAAGGCGGCGACGGAGACGAGGTCTGGACAGCGACCGTTTCGGACCCGACGCCGGTCAAGGTCTCCAGTGACGACTATCAGCTGATCTTCGACGTACACACCGCCGACGGCTACGTGTCATACGCCACAAGCACTGGTGATTCCGGCATCGCACTGTGGGACGAGAGAACCGGCCGCCTCTACGAGCTGCTGGAACGCGACGCGTATCCAGACGACGTGGTTGTCGGAGGCGGTTGGATCGCCTGGTACGACCCGTTCGACACGAACCCGGCAATCCTGCAGGGTTTGCCGCTGTCGGAGGTGCCGCGCCTCGGCAAATAGGCCGTCGGTGCTACGATCTATATCCGACATGACCGATCAGATATCCGCCGACCCCACCGCTACGGCCGCGGCCGCCGCTCCTGCCTTTGACCCTCAGGCGCGCGCGACCGAGCTCGCGATCATGGATGCGCTGCGCGCCGTCGTGGACCCCGAGATCGGCATGAACGTCGTCGAGCTCGCGCTGATCAGGCAGATCATCCAGTCGCCGGAGCAGACCGAGGTCAAGATGATCCTGACCACGCCGTTCTGCCCGTACGCCGGCTCGATGATCCAGCAGGTCAAGGAGCAGGTCGAGTCGGTCGTGCAAAACGACGTCAAGATCACCCTGCTCGCCGAGCGCTGGGATCCGCGCGACGCAGGCCTCGTCTGGTAGGTCGGGCGCAAGGCGGTTAGTCGGCCGCCTATCCTGACCGCGTGACTTCGCGCCGGGACTCGATCAAGAACAGCGCGGTCGCGACAGGCAGGGGCGACGACGGCACGACCGGGCTCCTTTTCGGCGGTCGGATTTCCAAGGCCGACCCACGGACGGAGGCCTACGGCACGGTCGACGAAACAGTCGCTGCCCTGGGGATCGCGCGCGTTGAGCTCACCGACAACGGACTTTCCGATCTCGCGTCGCTGATCCTGCACCTGCAGCGCGAGCTGTTCGTCGTCGGCGCCGAGCTGGCGACCAACCCCGAGCACGCTGACCGACTCGTGGATGGCACCACGCGGGTGTCGGAGCAGATGCTCGCCTCGGTCGAGGCGGAGCTCGCGCGCTGGGAGTCAATGGTCATCATGCCGCGCGAGTTCATCATTCCGGGTGAGACGCGGGCTTCGGCCGCGCTCGAGGTCGCGCGCTCCGTTCTGCGCAGGGCGGAGCGTCGGATCGTCGCTCTTTCCGCCTCGCAGGCTTTTGGCGAGTGGCTGCTCCCGTACGTCAACCGTGTCGCGGACCTGCTCTGGGTTCTCGCGCGAGCCGCCGAGCAGGCCGAACACGTCGCTCCGACCAAACTCCATGGCTAAGAGCACAATTCGGCGCGACATGCGGTACCGACTTCCCGCGTTGGCCGCTTTCCTGGCTCTCGTCGCCTGCTTCGCGCTGGGCTGCGACAACATCGGGATCTCGGGGGACACGCCGACGCCACCGTCTGGCATCAAGGGGACCGTCGTTCTTGGCCCGACCTGCCCGGTCGGCGGGGATACGAGCCAGACGGGTGCGGTGCCGTCGGCATGCCTCACCCCGTTCGCCGCGCAGCTGGTCGTGCTCGATTCAGAGAACAAGGTCGTCAAGCGGCTCGCGGCGGGCAACGACGGCACGTTCCAGGTCGATCTTGATCCGGGCGACTACGTGATCGCGCCCGCGACGGGCACTGACTCCTACCCGATCGCCCAGCCGGTGTCAGTGACCGTGCCGCCAGGCCAGTACGTCACCGTCCAGATCAACTACGACACGGGCATCCGCTAGGCGTCACGGCGCGCGCCGTCGACCTACCACTGCTCCCAGTGGGCGAAGTCCTCGCGCGGGACCCACCCGCGCTTAAGCGAGCCTGAGCGCCTGTCGGCCAGCGGGTAGCCGACCGTGATCACGCCGATGGGCTGTTGGTCGGGCGGGATGCCCAGGTACGACCTCAGGTCCGTGTAATCCGCAAGACCGAGGAAGCCCGCGGCCATTCCCTCGTCGATTGCGGCGAGGTGGACGAGCAGCGCAGTCGCGCCGATGTCGGTGTACCAGTAGGGGATCGGCCAGTTGATCTCTGTGCCGTCCTCCTGGATCTTGTCCGCCTCCTGGTAGCGCCGGTGGTAGATCGCTTCGCTGACGGTCGGGATGAACAGCGCCGGCGCGCGGCTGACCCAGGCGTCGAAGCCCGCGGCCACGTAGGCCGGCTCCTCGCAGATCCCGGCGACGCGTTGCCGGCGCGCCGGCTCGGTGACGATCACGAGGCGCTGGCCCTGACTGAAACCGGCGCTCGGCGCGCGCTGGGCAGCAGCGGCGATCCGTTCGAGTGACTCGCGTGAAACCGGCTTGTCAGGGTCGTAATTGCGGACCATGCGCCGCCGGCGGACCACTTCGTTGAACTCCATTGGTCGAGGTTACTGCCGCGACGCCCACCGCGATTGCGCACGCCACGGGCCTGGTCTAGACTCAATCCTGACGTGATAACTCGGAATTCCCCCGTAGCCGAAGCCGAAGCTCTCGACTCGGTCGAGGTCGCAATCGACGCGGCCGTCAAGCAGCCGCGGTCGCGGAGCATCTTCCCCGGCACCGGCGCCGTGCATTTCTCCACGCGAGGCGAATACGGCGTGCGGATGATGGTCGAGCTTGCGCGTCACCACGGCGCCGGACCGGTCAGCCTCGCAGAGATGGCGGACCACGAGGCCCTGCCACGGCCATACCTCGAGCAGCTCGTCGTCAGCCTGCGTCAAGCTGGCCTCGTCCATTCCACAAGAGGCGCACATGGCGGCTACGAGCTCACGCGTGAGCCCAGCCAGGTCCGCATGGGCGAGGTGCTGCGTGCCCTCGAAGGCCCGATCGCGCCAATGGTCTGCGCCAGCGAAGATCCGTCACATGCGAGCATCTGCGATCGGACCGGCTACTGCAGCGTCAACCACCTGTGGATGACCGTCCAACGCGCGATCATCGGCGCGCTCGACTCGATCACCCTCGCCGATCTCGCGACGCCGAGGCCCAGCCACCCATTCCATTCGATGCCAATCTCGATCAGCCAACTGGCAAACACGACGGAGCCATGACCGACACACTTACCCAACCCGGCGCCACGACGCCCGACGCTAAGAGCGACGCCGACCGCACGCTTGTCATCCGCGACCTGCACGTCGTGCCCATCGCCGACAAGAAGCGCGAGATCCTGCGCGGCATCAACCTCGAGGTCCGCCAGGGCGAGATCCACGCGATCATGGGTCGCAACGGCTCGGGCAAGACGACGCTCGCCTACGCCCTCATGGGCCACCCGGGCTACCACGTGACGAAGGGTGAGGTGATCTGGAAGGGTCGCAACATCCTGACCCTCAGCGCCGACAAGCGCGCTCGGCTGGGCCTCTTCCTCGCCTTTCAGTACCCGACCGCCGTCCCGGGTCTGTCGATCGCGAGCTTCCTGCGCACGGCGCTCAACGCTCGCTCGCGACCGCTCGATTCGGAGCCGAGCCAGCAGCCGAACTACGACCCGTCCGACCCGACGCGCGGGGGAATCTCCATGGGCGACTACCGGCGCCTGCTGCGCGAGAAGATGTCTCTCCTCAAGCTCGAGGATTCCTTTGCTGCGCGCTACGTCAATGAGGGCTTTTCGGGCGGCGAGAAGAAGCGCCTCGAGATGCTCCAGATGGCCGTGCTCCAGCCGCAGATGGCGATCCTCGACGAGACCGACAGCGGCCTGGATATCGACGCGCTGCGCATCGTGGCCGAGGGCGTTAACGCCCAGCTCAACCCAGACCTGGGCGTGCTCCTGATCACGCACTACCAGCGCCTGCTCAACTACATCAAGCCCGACGTCGTCCACGTCCTGGCGCAGGGTCAGATCATTGCCACGGGCGGACGCGACCTTGCCCTGCGACTCGAGGAGGAGGGGTACGCTCCTATCCTGCGCGAAGCCGGCATGGAAGACGTCGACGACGAGCCCGAGGCGCCCGAGCCGGCGCAGTCACCCGCGCACTGATAAAGGAGCACAGCCAACGATGGCCATCGTCCGGCCGCTCGACCCGGTTGCCCTGCGGGCCGACTTCGCGATCTTCGAGCGTGAATTCCGTGGCCGTCAGCTGGCGTACCTCGACAGCGCCGCGACGAGCCTCAAGCCGCGCGTCGTCGCTGAGGCAATGAGCGGTTATTTGAACAACTACAGCGCCAACGTCCACCGCGGCATCTACGAGATCGGCGAAGAGGCGACCGCCGCCTACGAGGCGGCCCGGGCCACGATTGCTGCCTTCCTCGGCGCCAGGGACGCGCACGAGATCGTCATGGTGCGCAACGCGACCGAGGCGATCAACCTCGTCGCGTATTCGTGGGGCCGCAAGAACATCAAGCAGGCCGACACGATCGTGACCACGGAGATGGAGCACCACTCCAACCTGGTCCCGTGGCAGATGCTCGCGCAGGAGAAGGACGCCGACCTCGAGTTCGTGCCCTTCGACGACGAAGGCCGCCTGCTCCAGGACTCGTACGAGGTCCTGCTCCGGACGCACCCCAAGCTGGTTGCGTTCACGGCCGTGTCCAACGGCATCGGCACGATCAACCCGACGGCCGAAATGGTGCGCATGGCCCACGAGGCCGGCGCGCTCGTGCTCGTCGACGCGGCCCAGGCGGCCCCGCACGAGCCGGTCAACGTCCAGGAGCTGGACTGTGACTTCCTCGTGTTCTCGGGCCACAAGACGCTCGGTCCGCCAGGCTCAGGCGCGCTCTGGGCGCGACGCTCGATCCTCGACGAGATGCCGCCGTTTATGGGCGGTGGCGAGATGATCCGCGAGGTCAAGCTGCGCCACTCGACCTTCAACGAGGTGCCGTACCGCTTCGAGGCGGGCACGCCCGACGTGTCCGCGGCCATCGGCCTTGGCGCGGCGCTGGACTACCTGAGCAACATTGGCCTGGAGCACGTTCGGGCGCACGAGAAGGACCTCGTCGACTATGCGCTGGCCGTGCTGCCAGAACGCGTCCCGACGATCCGGATCCATGGGCCGCACACCAGCGCGGACCGCGCCGGCATCATCACCTTCAACCTGGCCGACGCTCACCCGCATGATGTCGCCACTCTCCTCGATCGTGAGGCCGTCGCGGTCCGTGCCGGCCATCACTGCACGATGCCGCTCCACCAGCGGCTCGGCGAGGAGGCCAGCGCGCGGGCCAGCTTCTACATCTACACCGACCGCGACGACATCGACCGCCTGGCCGAGGCGCTCAACAAGGTCGAGCGGCTCTTCGGCCCACGAAACTAGGAAACATGGACGACCTATACCGCGACGAGATCCTCGAGCACTACCGGAACCCGCACAACTTCGGCATCCTCGAGTCGCCGACCACGGCCAAGGAAGGGGCAAACCCGCTGTGCGGCGACCGCATCACGCTGATGCTCGGCATTGACGAAGAGGGCCGGGTCGAGGACGTGGCCTTCACCGGCCGTGGCTGCGCGATCAGCCAGGCGTCGGCGAGCATGCTCACTGACGAGATCAAGGGCAAGACGCTCGACGAGATCTCGCACATGGGCCGCCAGAATGTCCTCGACAACCTTGGCATCGAGATCAGCCCGGCACGGATGAAGTGCGCGATGCTGTCGCTCGACACGCTCCGCGACGCCACCAAGGACCGAGTGACCTGGTCCCAGAGCGATGAGGGCTGATCCGGTCCATGAGATCTCTCCGGCACAAGCCCAGGAGCTGATCGACAGGGGCGCTGCACTGCTCGATACACGCGAGCAGCACGAATGGCGCGCCGGGCATCTGGCAGGTGCGACCCTGCTGCCACCCGTCGAGGTCGCTGCGCGCGTCCGGGATGTCGTTCCCGACAAGCGCCAGCCGGTCGTCATCTACTGCGCCGCCGGCGCCCGCTCGTTGCGCGCGGCGTACACGCTCGCGCAGCTCGGCTACCAGGAGGTCTACTCGGTCGCCGGCGGCATTGGCCGCTGGAAGGCTGAAGATCGGCCGTGGGAGCTCCCGGCGAACACGCCGGCGGTCGCGACCAATCCGCGCTACGCGCGCCACCTGGTCATGCCAGAGGTCGGCCCGGAGGGGCAGGCCAAGCTCCAGCAGGCGAAGGTGCTGTTCGTCGGTGCCGGTGGGCTTGGTTCGCCCGGCCTGCTCTACCTCGCCGCGGCGGGCGTGGGCACGATCGGTATCGTCGACTTCGACTCAGTCGACCTCTCGAACCTCCAGCGCCAGGTCGTCCACGCCGAGAACCGGATCGGCATGAAGAAGACCGAATCCGCGGCGATGACGATCAAGGCGCTCAACCCGGAAGTGAAGGTCGTCCAGTACGTCGAGATGCTGACCGACGCTAACGTCGACCGACTGATCCAGGGCTACGACCTGGTTATCGACGGCACGGACACGTTCGAGACGCGCTACACGCTCAACGACGCGGCCGTGCGCCACGCAATCCCGGTCGTTCACGCGTCGGTCTTCCGTTTCGAGGGGCAACTGACGGTGTTCGTGCCCTTCGAAGGGCCGTGCTACCGCTGCCTCTACCCGACGCCGCCGCCGCCTGAACTCGCCCCGGGCTGTTCTGTTGCGGGCGTCCTCGGCGTGGTGCCGGGCGTGATGGGCCTGCTCCAGGCTACAGAGGCGATCAAGGTCATCCTTGGCCTGGGCGACCCGCTCGTTGGCCGGCTCCTGATCTGGGACGCGCTCGACGGCACGTTCAGCGAGGTCAAGCTGCGCCGTGACCCGAGCTGCCCCGCGTGCGGCGTCGAGGCGCTTGCTCGGCAGGCCCAGACCGTGGATGCGGCCTTCGCCACGGCGTCGTGACGCGAGTCCGCCAGAAGGCTGTCGAGGCGCAGATATCCGCTGAGCTAATTCAGGCCGTGATCGCCGCGGCGCGCCGCGGCGTTCCCAACGAAGCGTGCGGATTGCTCGTCTCGGACCATTACTGGGCGGAGGGTGGCGCGCCGTCGCGCTGGACCGGTCTGCGCAACGCGGCCCAATCGCCGTACCGATACCTGATCGACGCGCAGGAGCAGCTTCGCGTCTGGACGGAGCTCGACGATGCGGACGAGGTCGCCTGGGCGATCGTCCACTCGCACGTCGCGTCCCCGGCCGAGCCTTCGCAGACGGACGTCGGGCTCGCCTACTACCCGGACTCGCTGTACGTGATCTGCTCGCTCGCGGAGGTTGACCGACCCTCCGTGCGCGCTTGGGCCATCGCCGACGGCGCGGTGTCGGAGGTCAGCCTGGTCGTCACGGATTAAGCGCGTCGCCGAGCGACAGTCCAGCGACTGCGTCGAAGTCGCGCCGGTTTCGCGTCAGCAGCGTCAGGCCGTGCTCGATCGCCGTCGCTGCGATCAGGGCATCCGGTAGGCGGACGTTCGCCTCGCGCCGGATGCGCCCGGCGCGCTCGGCAACGGCCCGATCGACGGACAGCTCATGCATTGCTTCCAGCAGTCGCGTGACTCGGCCCTCATCGGCGCACGACCGGAGACCAACTCTGCGCGAGTGATGCTCGACACAAAGCATGAGCCCAGTGTCAGCGCGGCGGGTTTTCCTCCTGCTGATGAGCGACGCGTCTCTCGACCTCCGCCTCGATCTTGTCATCGCGTCGGTTGCGACCGCGGTGGGGGAGGTACCAGCCGATCACGATCGGCCACAGTAATGCGGCAACGGCACCGACGATCGCCGCCGTGGCCCACGCTCCCGCGTCGGCATGGTTGAGCCACAGCAGTGCGAATGTCACCAGCGCGCCGACTGCGCCGCCAATCAGTCGTGAAAACACGGTGATCTCCTCAATGCGTCGCGGACTTGACCCGCAACCATCCTATTTGGTCTGGAGACCGGCGACGAAGGACGCCGTGGTCGGGGTCGAGCCGAGGCCGAGGCGAGCGCCAAGGCGGGCGACGAGCGGCGGCTCGAGGAACGTCGACTCCAGCAGCCCCCAGTTCGGCTCGCCGAACACGTCCGCGACTGATCCGTCGGAGATGAGCCGGCCGTCGCGCATGACGAGGACGCGCTCGAACGTCTCGGCAACGAAGCTCATGTCGTGCGAGATCGCCACGACCGTCCGACCCTCGTCGGCCAGCTCGCCGACGATGCGCTTGACGCGCGCGACGCCATCGGCATCCTGACCGGTCGTCGGCTCGTCCAACACGATCGCGGGCGTGCCCATGGCGATGACCGACGCCAGCGCCAGCAGCTTTCGCTCGGAGAAACCCAGGTCGTACGGGTTGGCGTCGGCGTAGTCGAAGAGCCCGACCTGGGCAAGCGCGCGCTGCACGCGCTGTTCGAGCTCCGTGCCGCGGACGCCGATGTTGCGTGGGCCGAAGCTGACCTCCGAGCGAACGTTGGCCGAGAAGATCTGCCGATCCGGATTCTGGAAAGAGATCCCGACGAGGCGCGCGAGATCCGCCACATGGGTGCGACCGACGGCCCGGCCGTCGACCAGCACGCGGCCCTCCGTTGCCCGCAGGAGGCCGTTGAAGTGGCGGACGAGGGTCGACTTGCCGGATCCGTTCTGGCCGATGATGGCGACGCGGGTGCCCGCCGCGATCGAGAGTGACACCTCGGACAAGGCGCGCGTGCCGTCCGGGTAGACGAAGCCCAGGTTCTCCGTTGCAAGCTCGATGCCAGTCATCGTCATGGCCATTCGCCGCGCCACGTCAGTCCCGCCGCGACCACTGCCTGGCGCAGCGCAACGTCCGCCGGTGGCGCCACGCCCCATTGATGGAGCGACGGATCGGACAACACGTCAGCGGCCGTGCCACGGGTGACGATCGTGCCACCGTTGATCACGGCCACCTCGTCGCACAGCCGCGCGAGCAGGTCGGTCTTGTGCTCGGCGATGAGCACACCGACACCGGTTTCCCTGGCCGCGCGAGCGAGCGTTTCGCCTACCAGTCGGGTGCCCAACGGGTCGAGCTGGGAGGTCGGTTCGTCAAGTACGAGGTAGCGCGGCCCAAGGGCGAGCACAGCGGCGAGCGCGACGAGCTGCGCCTGGCCGCCCGACAGGCGTGCCGGGTCGCGCCCGACGATGTCCGTCAGTCGGAGCGATTCGATAGCCGTCCAAGTGCGCTCGATTACCTCGTCGGCGGGCAGCGACAGGTTGCGCGGGCCAAAGCAGATCTCTTCCCAGACCGTCGGTGCGCCCGACGTGATCTGCGTCTGCGCCTCCTGGAAGAGGATGCCTGCGTGCTGGGCGAGTTGGTAAATCGGCGTCTTGCTCGTTTCGAGCCCGTCGATGCGGACCGAACCCTCCATGACCCCGCCCACCGCGTTGGGAGCAAGGCCCACGGCGCACAGGCACAGCGTCGACTTCCCCGATCCGTTCGCTCCGACCAGACCGACCACGCGCCCGGGCTCGACCGACAGGTTGATGTTGCGCAGCGCGTTGACCTGCGCGCCCGCATAGCGGTAGGAGACGGCGGCCATCGTCAGCGTCATGGCAGCGAGCTGAGCGCGCCGCTGAACGCGGAGACGAGCAGGACGATCGTGAGCAGCACGAGTCCCCAGCGCAGCACGCGCTGCGCCCGACTGTCGGGATAGGCACGTAGAATGGTCCTGCGCCCCGGCGCCGTGAATGCCCGCGCCTCGAGCGCCATTGCCCGGTGCTCGACCTCGGTCAGTGCCGAGAGGACGAGCGGCGCGGCCACCGGCAGGACGCCACGCACGCGCGCACGAAAGCCACCTTCAGTGTTCAGGCCACGCGATCGCTGGGCTTCGACGATCTCGCGCGCGCGCTCCGCCAGCCGGGGCACGGTCCCGATGGCCGTGGTCAGGATGAACGCGGGCCGTCGGCCCAGGCCGCGCCGCTCCAGGTCATCGACGAGCTCGTCGGTCCGCGTGGTCAAGGCGAAGAGTGCCACTGACGTCGCGAAAGCCAGCACCCGTAGCGCGGCCTGCAACGCGGCGACCAGGCCCGTCCCCGTCGCGGCGAGCGGCCCGAGCACGAAGATCCGGTCGGTCGCGCCCGGGTACAGGAACGTGTTGATCAGCAGGATCGAGACGAGCAGTGCGCTGGTGGCGATGAGGTAAGGGAGATAGCGTCGGAAGACGCCTGCCCACGCGACGAGGCCGAGCATGACGACGAGAACCACGATCGGTGCGCTCCACCCACGGACGCCGAACGCGATCAGGGCGCTCGCGAAAGCGACGACGAGCTTCGTCGTCGGGTTCAGGCTGCGGTATGGGCCATGCTGAGGTCGGGCGACGAAATCGGGCAGCCCCCGCTGTGCGGGCGTGGAGACGCCCGCCGGGGCTGCCGTTGCCTGAGTGACTACCGATCCTCCGAGTCGACCGCGGGCGTTTCGGGTGGGCGCGCCGCGCCGCCCATGGGCGCCGAACCGGCTGGCGCGGGCCGGATCAAACGCTCGCCGAGCGGGAACCGGGCCAGGTAGCGTGGCGAGAGGCTCGTCAAGATCATGAACACGACGAAACTCGTGATCAGTTTGTCAACCGGGTCGCTGAACAGTCCTTGCCCGAGCGATGCCTGGAAGACGCTCGATCCGCCCGAGCGCAACGCTGCCACGATGAGATCCGTACCAGAGCCGGTCACACCGTTAAATGCGATTGCGGCGATCGGCGCGGAAACGAACGCCGCCACGATGCCCGTCACGACGCCGGCGATCGCAACCCATAGGCCGGCGAGGTCACGCCGGACATAGATGAACGCAGCAACGACGATGGCTACAACGACGGCGATAACCACGGCTGCGGTCAGGACCCAGGTCGGGTAACCGTTCACCGGATCCAGATAGGCCTGGTTGTTAAAGATCGGATAGGCGACCAGGACGACGAGCACGGCGGCGATGACGGCTGCCACGATCAGCTGCGTGCCCGACGCGGGGCGCGAGCGATAGATGCCGAGGTAGCCCCACAGACCGGCGAGCAGGCCGATCACGCCCGCGGTGACCGCGAATGGGCCGATCGTTCCACCGCCGATCACCGGCGCGTAT
>DATCGV010000017.1:0-5668 GCA_036508755.1 Candidatus Limnocylindrales bacterium
CTCGAAGCGGCGCGCGTTCGCGGCCAGGTGGAGGACGCGGGCGAGGAGGCTGCGCCAGGTCGCGGGCGGCCAGCGCTTCGCCAGCGCGATCAGCGTGACATCGTCGCTCGTGGGCTCGTTGCGCTCGATGTTGAGATGGCGCGGCGTCTTCACGGGCATCGAGAACACCTGGACGGCCACGTTGCCCTCGATCAGGCGCGGGACGTCCACCTGGCCGCGGTCGCCCCGGCGAAGCAGGTCACGGCCCCAGAGGAGCGAGTCGGCGTGCAGGTCCGCGACGCGGAGCGTCGCATGGAGCGCCATGGCCCGTTCCGACGGTGGCGCGAGCGGACCCGGACCCACCGGGTTCATGCGCCGTTCGGTGCGGGCGACCGCCGCGTCCAGCACCGGCCGGGCCGCCGTCAGCGCCCCCACCGCGACCGCGCCCATCGCGAGCGCGGCGCGCCGGGCCGGCCTCATGCGCCGGATCCCCGGCTGGGGAGGCGGTGGACGCAGATCACCACGGAGTCGGGATCGGCCGTCGACGCCGCGGAGCCGAACAGGCCCACCACCCAGTCCGCGTAGCGAGCCACGTACGTGGCGTTGCCAGGCAGGGCCGGCGCGACGGGGTCGGTCCAGTCAGTCGCGGTCGGCATCGTGCGCATGGCGGGAGCGTAGACCGTCGAGTCGCTCGACGGTCAAGTCCGGCAGTTCACGTCGCGGAGATCGCCTTGCGCGGTTCTGAACTCGCGCTTGAGGCGGCCCGCTTCCTCGCTTCCGTCGTCAAATGACCATTTGGCGACTAGTCTTGTCTTATGGTTTGGTCCGCGCTGGCGCCTAGCATCGGAGGACGGCCTCGCCAATCGTGCTCGACCCCGCCCATTTCGACCGGTAGCGCGCAGTGAAGTCCTGATCTCTGCACACGCATCCGGCGGGGCTCGCCGCGACCGGCTGTCGGAGGTGGGAGCCAAGCTGCGCACGAACGTCCACGCGTGTCACTTGGGTCATCGTTTCGTCCCCGTGCATCCGCGATCGAACCAGCGCCGCGGCGAGAAGGACGCCAGCCAGCGCCGACTGATGCGCGAGTGGCACATGCACTTCGCCACGCGGTGTCCCCACCGCGCCAAGCGGTACCAGTCCTCCCCCACACAATCCCTCGACATAGAGGGCTCGGATCGGTCGATCAGCGAACGCTGAGGTCAGCTCTGGATCGATCGAAAGGCGGCTTCCTATGAGTTCGAGCAAGTCCAACGGGACCGGCCCGCCGTTGTGGAGTAGCTCTCGCACGACCCTCAGCTGGTCGCTCACGCCGAGCGCCTCCGCCACGATCTCGTCCTCGTTCGCTATCGGGCGGTCAGAAAGGTATAGGCACTCTAGGCAGGCGCCGGCGGAACCGAAGGGAGCGTGCGCCGATACACCCAGGTCGCCGGGCTGAGTCCAAGCGTTGAGGATGGCTGAAGGGAGGCTCGCCTGCACGGAGCGCCGATCATGCGCGCTGTCCAAAGCGACCACGGCTGTGCGAATCTGATGGCCGATCTGCTCCACGTAGGTAGCGAAGGGCACGGGGTGCTGGTTCGTCGTGAGGCGGGACCCCAAGGCGTCCGCGAGGACCATCGTCTTCGGCCGGTTGACGTCCGCTACAGTCGCAAGCACGTACCGCTGGAGGTTGCCCAGATCAGTGGTCTCGTGATCAACGAGATCGATGGGCCCTTCCACGGGCGCTCGAGCGAGGGCCCATGCAACGGCATGGCCGATGGCCCCGAGCCCTACCAATGCGGTCCCCTCGCCCAGGTGAACCTGACTGAGCCGCGGTGGGCGCACGCCGGGCCGTACGAGGTCGCCTTCGAATGCCGAAAAGGCGACGTGACGGTCGGCGCTCTTCGAGGCCGGGAGAAAGACGAGCCGGAAGAGGTTTGCCGCCGCAAGGCAAGCGGCGACCCCCGGACCAAAGGGGTTGTCGGAGTCTCCCACGGCGTAGGAACGGGTTGTGCCGACACGCGCGGTCCAGCCATCGCTGCCAGCAAAGATTGGTGTGTCGAAGCGGCGCGTGTCGATTCCGACCACGATGCCGATCGTCGCGTCCGCGGCGATATCCAAGTCGGGATTGATCGACAAAGCGAGGTCGTGTAGTTCCGCGCGAAGGGCGGGATCGGCGATTTCGAGCGAAATCGCCGGGTAAAGTCGCGCGAGCAGACGAACGGCAAGGTCGGCAAGAACGCGGCCTTCGCGTCGCGAGCAACTGCGGGCATCGATTGCAAGGCCAACAGGCCGGGCGGAAACAGCGGCTTCGAAGCGTGCGGGGTCGAAACCGGCAATCACCTGCGAGGCCGCCACTGCAGCACGCTGGAAAAACGGCGCGAGGGCCACTCAGGTCACCTCAACCAGATCTTGGGGCATGTCCTCCCACCCATCGAGGCCGAGTCGGTAGACGGCCTGGGCGCCGGCGAACATGGAATTGGCGCAGAAGTCCGGCACCACGATTGACAAACCGCCCAGCTCGGTGACCACGGGAAAGGTGTCGTCCGTCTCGGAGTGGTATGCGTCCGTCGGGTGCGAGTGCACCTGAACCGCGAGGACCTCATTGTGGCCAAACAGCCACACGTTGAGCGCATGGAGTGCATCACCGTCGATCGTCACGCACAGGCCATCAGGGAGGCGGAGTGCACGCTGAGGAGGTACGTGCGTCGTGCGAACGACAAAGTGGGTGCGATCGAGGACCCCACTCCACAGAACGAACCGCTCATAGCCGTCGCGGCCAGCTTCGCGCAGGGCCGCCTCGGTGTCGGCGACGACTGACGCCGGCACGAGAAAGCGGGTCACGCTGGTCAGGATCACTCCGGCATTTCGTCCTGGACGAAGCCGGTGACCTGCGGCACCAGCGCGATGTTGTAGTTCGAGATGGGGCGCACTCCGTAGGTGTCGATCACCTCGAGGAGACGAACAAGACGACCGGCGCCCCCGGGGCGGTGAAGGTCCCAACTGTCGCCGCTGTGGGCGGGATGGACGTGGTACTCGCGGACGCCCGCGATGCACAGGAAAGGAATCTCCTCGGCCGAACTGGCCTGCATCAGCGGTTGCTCGCCCATCATCCGAGGGGCCTTCCCGTCGGCGCCCTTGGGGATCCCCGGGATGTCGATCGGCGGACCGAGCGTCCGGCGCTTGAGGGTCGTAGGAAGCTGCCCGAAGGGATAGGGGTCACCCGTGAATGGGTCGATCAGCCGCACCGACGGCGGCTCTTCGTCATAGTTCGTGTAGTTCAATTCCACCCCGGTGATCACTGCGGCGGGGCGCAGGCGGGTCGCACAGAGGACCACGCGCACAACAGGAAACGTGGCGTCGACGAGCAGCCAACCCCGCCCTCGATACCCGGCCTCGAGGGAGCGATACTCGTCGATCTCCCGGTCGAACTTCGTCCGGGAGACCACGGGATCGACATACTGGCTGGTCACGCCGTGCCGCCGATCCCCGCCTTCAGATTCAGGAACAGCCGGGTCCCGGTGGTGAGATGGAGATCCTTGATCTTCTCGTCGGGCGCCAGAAGAACGCCGCCCTCGTTGCGAAGCTCCCAGTTCTCAGGCGGCTGGCCACTGTTTCCAGTCGCCGCGAGCGCGTGTCCGATGATCGAATGCAGCGGGGCGTTGTCGTTGGCCTCCACCATGGTGGACTGGCCGTTTACGATGACCTCGAGTGTGACCTTGTCCGCCATTGACATTCTCCGCTTTCAGGTTTATGAACTATACTATAACTCGTGAAGTCCGCTTGTCAAGGCGGACAGGGGGTACCGTACAAGTGGATCAGCAGTTCGACTACGCGCCCGTCCGGCCGCCGACCGGCGCATTCACCGACCGCGAGGCGGCCGCGCGGTGGCGCGAGGAGGTCATTCCGGCAACGTCCCGGGCAACCCCAGGCATGCGGATGCTCATCCTCGAGGGCCTCGGCGGCCTCGAGATCGGGGTCGTGACCCAGTTCGTGGTGCCGGTCGTCGAGGGGATGGCTGCTGGCGCGTATGGCCACAACTTCGCCTTTGGCGTCGTGACGTCCGACGAACCGGTTGCTCATTGGGTCGCCGCGGTCGCGGCAGCGCATCGCGCTCCGGTGTTTCTATCGGCGTCATCGACCCAAACGCCGCGGGCCATCCGACCGGCCGGCACGCTCACCGCGACCGAAGCCGCGACGCTGGACGCGGTGATCACCCGGGGTGGCGCGGTGACGGCTGCACAACTGGCCACAGAGGAACGCCTCGAGCCAGCAGCTGCCCACAACCGGCTTACGGCGCTCGTCGACAAGGGCTTCCTGATTCGATACGCGCGGAACCGCCGCGATGGCGATCTGTTCGTCGACCCCGGGACCCGTGCGCGTTCCGTCGAGTCGGCTCCGCAGCAGCTCGAGCAGGTAGCCGTTGGCGGTCTGCCCGCCGAGGTGGCTGCAAGCGTCAGGTCGTTCGCTGCACAGCAGGGTCGATCACCGAACGACGTCCTTGCTGAGGCTTGGCGCGCGTACTTCGAGAGTCACATTGGCGAACTGAATGCGGCCGTAGCGGCAGCCCGCGTCGCACTCGACGAAGACACCGCCGAGTCCGATGAGGAGCCTGAGGAATCGGCACTGAACGCGTGGGCAGACGCCGCGGCGGCGCGCCTGCGCAGCGAGTAGCGCTCCCGCGTGCCTGTTCCGGGGGTTGACTCCGAGCTGCATCTCGGCGCCTTCGTCACGGTCGATTACGAACTCCGGATCACCGAGCGGTGCCTAACCCGGGACCTCGGTCTCGTCGCGGACACCTCCTTCGAGCGCGCATTGGACCGCCCGATCGTGACCGCATTCCGCGCCAAGCGCGCCGCCAATCCAGGCGACGGCGAGACCGTGGGGCCTCGGGCCGGCGATCGGACGCTGTACAAGCTGCGGGGCGGTGGGCGGCACCGCGGGGCGACCCTCTTTGACTCGGTGGAGCGGGTGGTATGGCTGTGCGCCTCCGGTTTCCATACCTCCGGAGAGCCCGACGATGCCTACCGGCTGTTCGCGGTACTCATTGAGTCGAAGGCGATAGAGCCCACGAGCGATGACTATCGGCGCCTCGGACGCGAGCGAGCGCGGCGATACCGCGACCTGGTCCGCCCACACAGTGACGCCCTTATCCGGCTGGCGGCCGATCGGCCCGGGCTTGCAGTCGCGGGACTCATCGGCCGAGAGCTTCCCGCGCGCCTAACGGCGTCAATCGATGGTGATCTGCTTGACCTGGCGGTCGCCTTTCCGACGATGTTCGATAAGCCCCGACTCCATCTCGCTTTGGCCGCGCTCGCTGCTGACCCTGAACCGGCTTGGGAGGTCATCGGTGAACTGGCTGGTGCCCCGCTGACGGACGAGGTCGGGTTCCGCCTATATGGCAATCCGCTGCCTCGGTAGGTGACGTTGCCGATGGCATCAATTTGGGCTCAGTTACTCGCTCTCCACCAGTCGTATCTGAAACTTCGTCAATATCAAGCAGGTATCCTTGGCCAGCACCATCTGTTTCGTAGGCAGAATCGCCGTCAGTCGCCCCGATCCGAAACAAGCCAAGGTGACCTGTTCTGTCGTCAAACGGCCCTTTCGAGGCGCAGGCGCTCGTTCCGCAGGGCGCCGTGGCTTGCCTCGGTCACACGAGGGCGGCCTCGATCGCGGCCGTCAGATCGACGCCCGAGAGCGTCTGGTCCTCTGA
>DATCGV010000018.1:0-4636 GCA_036508755.1 Candidatus Limnocylindrales bacterium
GCCACCGGGTAGCAGCCACAGCGGCCCGGAGCGTCGGCGCAAACCTGGTCGCGACCTCGCCGCGAGGCGTGGCAGCGCACTCGGCGCGGTGCGCGCCATAGGCGTCAACTCGCACTGTCAGACGGGCACCGGCTCGGTGACCGTCACCGGCGAGGCGCTCGTGTCGGAGTGCAAGAGCCCTGAGCCACGCACCTTCGGAACGGGTTGCCCAGGGCGCCACTGAGAGTCGCCACGCACAGGAACGAGACGAACGCGAGCACCGGTACGGGTACGGGTGCGGCGACGATGATCAGTTCGAGCCAGGCGATCGCGCCGCGAAGGCCGGCCGACCCGCCAGCGACCACGATGCCGACGGGCACAAGGAAAGACAGCGAGATCCAGCCGAGCAGGGTCGCGCACCGGAGCTCGAGCGCGGGCGCTCACGCGTCCGCCAGCTGGGGCAGCAGGATGCCAACCTGCGTCGCGCCCTGCGCTCCGCGGGGCCCAATGCCGCCGAGCGGATCATGCTAGAGATCGAGGCCGTTGCGGTGGAGCTGCGCGAGGCGACGACCTCCCTCAGCATCACGGAGGTCACCGAGCGACCGCTGCGCGTCACGCCCAAGGTCGTCCGACAGACCATCGATGAGATGACCGGGATCCTGGAGCACGCCCCGCTCGACACCCGCGTGGCTTGGGTCCGCGACCTGTTCGAGCGAATCGACGTCGACAGCCGCGAGAGCCACGCCGTCGCGGTCTGGAAGGCCGTGACCGATGAAGATGGTAACCGGTTGGATTCAGTAAGTGAGTGGCTCCGGCGGGCCGGGGCCTACGCCGCCTGCGACCACTACTACCGCTACCCAGAGGACGTACGGCTGATCGCCGATCTGGGGGCGCGCGCATATCGCAGGTACTGCGCGTAGATGCCGGCGTCGTCCGAGGTGCCTCGGGCGGCGATGACGGCGAACCGCGGCCGGCGCGACCTGACCGCGGCGGAGATAGAGGCGAACGCCGTCGGCGCAGAGTCGAGGAGCCGCCGGGCGGCGGCCGGCTGCTCCAGGATCTTGTCTCGCAGCCTCATGCCATGAACCCGTGACCGCGCGGATACAGACCGGCTATGTCAACGGGCAACCGGCCGACGAACGGCGCCTCGCCGAGCAGCGCGGTCGCCAGCGCCTCCATCGACGGCGGCAGGATGCCGTAGCTGCAGACATAGGTTCGGGCGGACGGGTAAGCGAGCAGGTCCCACGGCGTGCGCAGGGCGAGGCTGACGGTCGGCTTGCCAGACGCCAGGACTGCCGCGGCCAGCACCGCCTGCGCCGGCTGGAGGTGGGCGGAGAACGTCCCGACGACGACGAGGTCGAAGGTTGCAAGCCGCTCGCCGAGACCTGCGATGTCAGCCACGCCTGGCGCCGCCGGCAGGAGGATCTCCTCCACGCCCGCAAGCCGGCGGCGGAGCGCCGATGCCAGCGTCGGCGGCACCGTCGAAGACGTGTCGGCCGGAGTCAGGTCAGCGGGCATCGACTGGACGACCGCAATCCGCGCGTCGGCGGCCGGCTTCAACGGCAACAGCCGGTCGTCGTTGCGGACGAGGGTGATCGAACGTCGGGCCAGCTCGGCGGCGAGTGCCTGATGTTCGCCGCACCCGACGACGTCGAGCGGCGGCTGCTCGTAGCGTCCCAGCCAGCGGCGCAGCTCGCCCAGCCGGCGCTTCGCCGCAGCGTCGTCGTCGGCATCGATAAGGCCTCGCCGCTGCGCCTGCGCGAGGCCTTCCTCCAGCCGTTCCAGCGCTGGCTCGTCCGCTGTTCCGAGCAGCACGTCTTCGCCGGCACGGAGGGCGGCGACGGCATCAACGATCTGCGCCGATCCCTGGGCCAGGGCGCGCATGTCCAGAGCATCGCTGACGGTCACGCCGTCGAAATGCAGCTGCCCGCGCAGCAGGTCGCGCAGAACCGCGGCGGACAGGCTGGTCGGCAGGTCGTCGTTCTGGCCGGGTAGCGCGAAGTGGCCGGTCATGACCATCCGCGCGCCCGCTTCCAATGCCGCTCGAAACGGGACCAGCTCCCACCCGGCCAGCTCGGCGCTCGTCCGGGACACCAGCGGCAGCTCGTAGTGCGGATCCGCTGTCGTGTCGCCGGCGCCCGGAAAGTGCTTGACGGTCGCGGCCACGCCGTCGTCTTGCAGGCCACGGACGGTCGCCGCCGCGAGCCTTCCGACGGCCTCAGGATCGTCGCCAAAGCTGCGGATCCCGAGCGCCGGATTGGCCGGGTTGTTGGCCACGTCGCACACCGGCGCGTAGTTCACGTTGACGCCGAGGGCACGCAGCTCGCGCGCCGTCGCGCCGGCGACGCGCTCGGCCAACTGTTCGTCGCCGGTCGCGCCGAGAGCCATCGCACCCGCGAACTGTGTCGTCCCCTCGCCCAGGCCGACGAGCTGGCCGCCCTCCTGGTCGGCGGCAACCAGCAACGGCGGTGCTCCGGCCGGCCGTGCCTCCTGGATGGCGGCAGTCAGCCTGCGGATCTGGGGCGGATCGACGATGTTGTGGACGCGGAAGAGCGTCACACCGGCGACGCCGTGTTCGTTGATCCGCCTCGCCGCCGTCGGCGGCAGCTCGGTGCCGGCGAACGCGATCATGAGCCGCGCCAGCGTCATGACTTCACGGAGCCGGCCAGGATCCCTCTCACGAATGCCCGCTGGAGCAGCAGGAAGACGACCAGCGGCACGACCATCGTGATGAACGCTCCGGCGGTGAGGAGATGCCACGAGCCGCCACGGCTTCCGATCAGCTGGAAGAGGGCCGTCGGCAGCACGCGAACCTCGGCACCCGGCCCGAGGAACACCAGCGCTACCAGCAAGTCGTTCCAGACCCACAGGAACTGGAAGATCGCGAACGCTCCAAGCGCCGGCACTGACAGCGGCAGCACGATCCGAGTGAATGCCTGCAGGTGGGAAGCACCATCGATGGCAGCGGACTCGAACAGGTCGCGCGGCAGCTGCGAGATGAAGTTGTAGAGCAGGAAGATCGCGAGGGGCAGGCCGAAGCCCGTGTGAGCCAGCCAGATGCCGAGGAACGAGCCGTACAGGTTTCCCGCGCTGTAGATCTGCAGGATCGGGATCAGTGACATCTGGATCGGCACGACGAGCAACCCGACGACGATGGTGAACAGGATCCCCCGCCCGCGGAATGGGACCCACGCGAACGCGTAGGCCGCAAATGCGGCGATGGTGATCGGGATGACTGTCGAGGGGAGGGTCACGATCAGGCTGTTGATGAACGCGTTGCCCATGCCGTCGCTCGAGAGGACCGTCGCGTAATTCGACAGCGTCCACTGGTTGGCTTCGAATGGATGGAGCAGTGCCGTCCACCAACCGGATGTCGTGATGTTCAGCGGATTGCGCACGGAAGTGACGAGCAGGCCGAGCGTCGGCATCGTCCATAGCGCGCAGATGGCGAAGACCGACAGGCGCAGCGGCAGGCTGCGCACGAACGGCGGCCGCCAGGCGGCGACACGCGCGACCCGGGAGTTCTCGATCGGCTGGGCGGACGCAGTCATGCTCCCCTCTGCTGTCGTCTGAAGTTGCTGAGGTTGATGTACATCACGGGCAGTACGGCAACGAAGAGCAGTGTCGCGAGCGCGGCGCCGCGACCGTCGTCGAAGAACTGGAAGATCTCGTGGAACATGCGGTTGGCCACGACGTCGTCATTGAACCGTCCGCCGGTCGTCACGTAGACAATGTCGAAGATCTTGATCGTGACGATGGCGATGGTCGTCGAGACCGTGATGATCGAGCCGCGGATCACCGGCACGATCACCCGTAAGAAGACCTGGCGCTCGGAAGCGCCGTCGAGCCGGGCCGCCTCGATGATCTCGCCCGACACGCCCTTGATGGCTGCGGACAGAACGACCATGGCGAAACCGGTCTGGAGCCAGATCATGATCACGATCTCGGCGAAGACGTTGATCGGGCTGGTCGTCACCCACGGGATCGGCTGACCACCGAAGGCGACCACGATCGAGTTGAGTAACCCGATCTGCGGCTGGCCGGCGGGCTGCCAGGCGTAGACCAAGCCCCAGATGACCGATGCCCCGACGAGCGAGATCGCCAGCGGCAGGAAGACGATGGTCTTGGCCAGCGACTCGCGTCGGATGCGATCGAATAGCCCGGCGAAGACGAGCCCCAGCAGCACGCTCCCACCGGTACCAACGATCAGCCAGAAGGCGTTGTTGCGCAGGATCTGAGTGAAATCGGACTCGGTCATCACGGCGTAGTTCCGGAGCGTGAACTGGCCGTGGTCGTCCACGAAGCTGCGCAGGATCGTCCCCGCCGCGGGGTAGACCAGGAAGACCGCCAACAGCAGCAGGGCGGGGCCGACGAAGACCCACGGCAGGATCCGGTCGCGCCACCTTGGCCGCAGCAGGCTGACCAGCGAGCCGACGCCGATGAACAGCAGCCAGATGCCGCCGACGCCCACCGCCAGGGCGATCGCCGCCAGCAGGATCTTGGCGAACACCTGATCGCCCGAGCCATTGCGCAGGTCGGTCGCGCCCGCACTGTTGCCCAGCAGATCGTAGATCGAGGCAAGGAGGTGCGGCCCGCCCTGCCGGTCGAGCAGGACGAGGATGCCGGCGCCGCACAGCCCCAGGCCGATCAGGCCGGC
>DATCGV010000019.1:0-3272 GCA_036508755.1 Candidatus Limnocylindrales bacterium
GAGCACGAACTCGCCGATGCCGTCGATCAAACCCGACTCTTGCGCGATGGGCAGGAAGTCGTTGGGCGGGATCGTGCCGCGCCGTGGGTGACGCCACCGAATAAGCGCCTCGGCACCCGCGACCTGTCCGCCGCCCAGGCGCACAACCGGCTGGTATTCGAGTCGGAACTCACCGCGCTCGATCGCCAGCGCAAGGTCGGCGCGCAGCTCGTCAGGGCCATTCGCGGGTTTTGCCATCACCTCAACCATAACTCGGCCGGCTGGGGGGCGAGTCGACGCGCGGCAAACCGGCCACGGTGCGAGCACGGTCGAAGACGTGTCGGAGCATGTCCGGCGTGAGCTTGCCCGTGAACGTGTTCTGTTGGCTGGGGTGGTACGAACCGAGCATCACGAACGGACCGACGGCCGCCTCTGCCATATGTCCGAAGCGTGGCCGCGGCCGGGCCGCATGGCCCAGCATGGCAAGCGCGCCGAGCGCCCCGTCCCACGCAAAGGCGCCGAGGCAAACGATCACGCGAGCGTTGTCAAGCACAGCAAGCTCGCCCGCAAGGTAGGGCAGGCAGTTGTCGCGCTCTTGGGGCGTCGGCCGGTTCAGCGGCGGCGCGCAACGGTTGACCGCAGCGACGAACAGGTCGCGCAGCTCGAGACCGTCGCCAAGCGCGACAGACGTCGGTTGATTGGCGAAACCCGTCGCCCACAGCGCCGGAAAGAGGAAATCGCCCGATCGATCGCCGGTGAAGACGCGGCCGGTCCTGTTGCCACCGTGCGCCGCAGGCGCGAGGCCCACGACGAGAACGCGGGCCGCCGGATCGCCAAAGCCGGGGACGGGCCGCGCCCAGTAGGTGTGGCCCGCGAATCGCGCCGGCGGATGGGCGGCCGACTCCTCACGCCACCAGACCAGGCGCGGGCAACGCGTGCAGCCGACTATGTGCGCCTCGATGTCATCGAGACGCGTCACCTCACCGCGCCGTTGGTCACCCCGCGCAGCAGCTGTGAGAGGTGGGCGCGGTTCTCGGCCGTCCGAAAATCGTGAAGCGGTTGCGACGTCAGCAGCGTCTCGACCGCGGGCTTGCCCGAGTCGCGGACGTACACCGCCGGGTGGATGTCGCCCGTGTCGTCGGTCTCGACGGCGATGGCGACGCCCGACGGCCCTTCCTCGTCGACGAACTGCGCGAGCGGGACGATGCCCTGGTCGAAAATGCCCTGGCCACTGTCCAGCGAGAAGGCGTGTGCCAGGTACGACTTCTGGTTCCACAGCTCTGGCGCGCGCGTGGCCGTCGTCAGGAGCTGCTCGACGAGGTCCATTGGCGCCACGGCCGGCCGCGGCAGTTGAGCGCCGAAATGCTTCTCGGCCACGTGGTAGACCATCGTCCGCGCGTTGTAGCGCGCGCCCTGGACCGCGCCGGAGTTGGCCGGGAAGCCGTACTTCTTCATGCCGGAGACGCCCTGGCCGATCGTGCCCGCGAAGTAGATGCCGGGCACAGTGGCGCTCTCCCAGTAGTTGGTCATGGCCGGCAGCAGGCTGCGCCCGAAGACCTCGACACCGACTGACTGGAGGTCCTGGAGCGGACATGTGAAGCCGGTCGCGGCAATGACCTCGTCAGCGTCCACGGCAACCTCCGCGCCGCCCTCGGAACGCACGCAGTGCACCCGATACGCATCACCCAACCGCTCGATGCGCTGGATCGAGGCATTCAGCATGAACACGCCACCGCCCAGGATCTCGTCCTCGACGGGCAGCACGTAGCGCGCTCTGATACCGGCCAGGGAATGCGAGTTCACGCTCAGCTTCGCCGGCCGCGGCGAGGCGAGGACGATGCGCTGCGCCCACTGCAGAAGACCCGTGGCGAGCTCGAAGCCGCTGTTCTCCTTGCCGACGATGAACAGACGCTTGTCCGCATAGGTCTCCGCGGATCGTGTGTCGACGTAGTGCGCGGCAAAGTTGAAGCCGGGCGTATCGGGCGTGAAGGGATTGGCGACCCCGACAGCGAAGATCGGGACCTGGCAGCGGTAGTCGCCGTCGGAAGTGTGGAGCACGAAGCGCTCGCCATCGCGCGATGTCGACTCCCAGCGCGTATCGAATCGAATCGGCAGCCCGGTCCGGCTGACGAACGTCGCGAGGTTCGTCTCCATCTCCGGCCGTGACGGGAACGACGACGTGCCGTCCATCAGGTTTGGCATCAGGGCCCGGTTCTCAGGCTCCTCCGCCAGCAGCGAGTTCCAGTCGTACCAGTAATAGAAGGGGTCGTCGCGCGGCACCGGCCCGTACGGCTTGGTCCACGACAGCAGGCGCTGGAAGAATGGAAAGCGCCGGAACATGCCGCCCGGGACCGGGTCGGCCGAGATATGGGCATGCTCGATGCCAAGGTGCCTGAGGTAGTAGCTGGCCTGTATCCCGCCCGGCCCGCTGCCGACGACGACGACCGGGTAGTCGCCGGGCGGGAAGGGCCGCTCGGCTAGCTCCGCCATCGATTCGCGTTACGCAGGCGCATCGCGACCGCCTTGAGCATGCGCAGCATGACCGGCGGGTAATCGCGCAGGAAACCCTCCAGTTCCGAGCCGCCAAGGTGCAGCACGCGCAGCTGGCGGGTGGTGGTGATGTCGGCGCCGGGCGCCTCACCGAGCAGGATCGACATCTCGCCGAAGAAGTCGCCCTTGCCCAGGCGCGAGATCTCGGTCCCGTCGATCTTGACCGCCACCTCGCCGTCGACGATGACGTAGAAGCCCGTGCCGGTGAAGCCCTGGCGCAGGATGCGCTGGCCGGTCGGGTACGACTCCTCGGCCATCTTGTGTGCCACGGCCTCGACCTGCGGCCGCGACAGGTCGGCGAAGAGGGCCAACCCGGAGAGCGTGTCGACCAGCTCCTGCTGGCTCATGGCCATGGCTGTTCGCTCCTCGTCAGTGCTCGCCGAGAACAGCAGCGGCCAGGGCCGCTGCTTTCTGATCATCCTTCATGGGCACCGCGGCACGATAGCGCACGGCTCAATCGCCGCGATGGGCGCTCGAGCGGATCGCGAACGTGGTGAAGGCACCGGTGGCCGGGGTCCGGGCTACCTCGACGTTATCGACCTCGGCACCCGGCGGTCCCTTGGCCAGGTGACGCTCCAGCTCATCGAGCGCGGACGGCGTTCCCTCGGCCACGACGCGCAGCGATCCGTCCGACTCGTTCGACGCCCAGCCGGTGAGTCCGAGCTCAGACGCCCGACGGACGACGAACCAGCGGAAACCGACGCCCTGGACGACGCCGCGCACAGAAGCCTCGAGACGCTGGC
>DATCGV010000020.1:0-2209 GCA_036508755.1 Candidatus Limnocylindrales bacterium
GGACTGGAGGCGACGCGCCGGATCCGCGCCGAAATGCCGGACCGGCCGGTGCACATTGTGGCAATGACCGCCAACGCGATGGCCGGCGACCGCGACGCATGTCTTGCGGCAGGAATGAACGACTACATCAGCAAGCCAGTCCGGCCGGCGGAGCTGGCTGCGGCCCTCACGCGAGCGCCGTCTCGCGCCGCGAAAGGCTGATTCGCGAGGTGCACGAGGACGCGCCGGTTCTCGATCGATCGGTCATCGCCGAGCTGCGCGAGTCCGTCGGCGACGACGACGCGTTCATCGCCGATCTTGTCGCGACGTATCTGGCCGAGAGCGCCGATCACCTGGCAGCCATGGATGCGGCGGCCACGGCCGGCGATGCCGCCGCGATCATGCGGCCGGCGCACACGCTCAAGTCGAGCAGCGCCGCGCTCGGCGCGCTACGCCTCGCCGCGATTGCGCGTGACATCGAGATGGCGGGACGCGCGACAGACGCCGCCGATCTGCCGGCACGCGTCGCCGACGCCCGCGCGACGTGGGCCGAAACGCTGCGCGAGATGGCGGCTGCTGGTTTGACCAAGTGAGCGACCTGGCGCTCATCGTCGACGACAGCGCGGTCAACAGGCAGCTTCTCGCGCGCCATCTCGCTTCGATCGGCATCGACGCGCGCGAGGCTGTCGACGGTCGCGCTGCGCTCGCCGTGCTTGCCGAGCCGGACAATGATGTCGGCGTCGTGCTGCTCGATGTGGTCATGCCCGACATGGACGGCTACGAGACGCTCGCGGCGATCAAGTCGGACGATGCGCTGCGCCACCTGCCCGTGATCATGATCAGCGGCATCGACGAGCTCGACAGCGTCGTGCGCTGCATTCAGCTGGGCGCGACCGACTATTTGCCGAAGCCGTTCAACCCGACGATCCTCGCGGCGCGCGTGCATGCCTCGCTCGCCGACAAGCGCATGCGCGACCTGGAGGTCGCGCATGCGGCAGAACAGGCCGCGCTGCTCCAGACGATCGAGCTCCAGAAGGAAGAGCTGAGCCGCTTCCTGTCGCCACAGGTCGCCGCGCTCGTATCGAGTCCTGAAGGCCAGCTGCTGCTCGCCGGGCACAGGCGCGAGGCGACTGCAGTCTTCTGCGACCTGCGCGGCTTCACCGCCTTCTCCGACTCGGCCGAGCCGGAGGAGGTCCTGGGCATGCTGCGCGAGTACCACTCGAAGATGGGCGAGCTGATCGTGCGCTACGAGGGCACCCTCGAGCATTTCGCCGGCGACGGCTTGATGGTCTTCTTCAATGATCCCGTCCCGCAGCCCGATCACGTCGAACGTGCCGTGCGCATGGCCGTGGCCATGCGCGAGATGTTCGCCGGTCTCGCTGCGCGGTGGGCGCGACTTGGCTTCGAGCTGGGCTTTGGCGTGGGCATTGCCTGTGGCTATGCCACGCTCGGGCGGATCGGCTTCGAGGGCCGCTACGACTACGGCATGGTTGGCACGGCCGTCATCCTTGCCTCGCGTCTGAGCTCAGCCGCGGCCGCGGACCAAATACTGCTCAACCCGCGCGCCCACGCAGCGGTCGAGGAATTAGTCGATACAGAGCCTGTAGGCGCGCTCCAGCTGAAGGGCTTCGCCCGGGCAGTCGAAGCAGTGAACGTGCTGGCCCTCAAGGCCGCCGCGGCCGCGACGACATCCTGACCCTTCGGCCGACCAAGATCACGTTTCTGACAAATGCAGGACTGGACCGGGCCGGACCTCCTGATTCAGCTGCCGCGGCTCCAGGAGGAGTGGGCGTCGGCGTCCTTGGCGGGATCGAAGCTGTCGGGATCTGAGGCCTCCGCCTGGTCGGAGGCGGTGTCAGCGTCGGTGACGGAGCGCTCGTCTCCGTCGGACTCCTCCTCGTCGGCGTCCTCGAAGTCGTCATCTTCGTATTCGTCGGAATCATCTTCATCCTCGCCGCCACCGGCCCCCGCAGCGGTCAGGGCAAGTTGACTGGCCGCCTCACCTTCAGGCGTCCACGGCGCGAGATAGGGGTACGGCGCCCGGCCGCGCGGGTGGTTGTAGATGAGCCAGACGATGCCGATCAGGACGAGCGCGATGCCGATGAGCAAAGCCGTCGGAATGCCGCCCAGCTTCCAGTCCCAGTCGGTGCGCATCAGCTCGAGCAGGCCGCGTGTCGCTCCGTACCAGATGCCCCAGATCGCCGCCAGGTCGCCCGGCTGGAGGCGCCGC
>DATCGV010000021.1:0-2543 GCA_036508755.1 Candidatus Limnocylindrales bacterium
CCGTCCCGCGGCATCGAGCTTCACGACCGCAAGGCTACTGTCGTGTTTGCCGGCCGGAATAACCGAGCCGGGGCGGGGCTGTGGATTGTTGGTGACGACCACGGCACGGCCCAGAGGAAGTCCCCACGCGACGATCCGCGCGTCGTGTCCGATCTCAGCGAGAGCCCGCACTCGACCTTGCGCCACATTTGTCACCGTCATAATCTCGGAGGGCTGTTTCGCGCCTCCGGCGCGGGAACCCAGTTCGCGCGGGGAGGGTCCTCGTTGGAGGTCACGACGTTCGCAGCGGTCGTCCAGGCAGGGGCCGCCGTCATCATCGTCATGTTGACCGTCATCCTGGCCAGGATCGCCGGCGACTCATCGAAGGCTGCTGCCGCTTCGTCCGCTGCCGCAGCAAAGTCGGCTGACGTGGCCGCGATCTCCGCGCAGGCTGCAGTCGATCAAGCCAAAGCGACCGCTGCTTCCTACCAGGAGATGCGGCGCCAGAGTCAGCTCGCCGCTGTTCCGCTCATCGCTGTCGGACGTCCGAAACCTTCGCTTTCCGCCGAAGCCATCCTGGTCGACACGCTCATTACGCTGGACAACGTGAGCCGAAACGTCGCGCTCGATGTCCGGATGGCCATCCTGTTCCTTGACAATCAACACCAGCCGCAGGGCGAACATGCCCGCGCGATTCCGCTCCCTATGCTGGCAGCCGGTGAGCAAAGCGAGCGTGCTTTGCCGAGCAACGACATCCGCAACGTTGGACGGGCGGTTGATCCCAAGATCCTCGAGGAGCGCGGATCCTACGGCAACGTTGAGGAGCATTCGTACGCGGAGTTCGGTCCGTACTACGCGTACGACTGGCTGCTGGTTCGCGTTGAGTGTCGGAGCCTCCTCGGCGGGATCGTAATCCACGAGTACGAGTGGAACGCCAACTGGAAGGACCAATACGCATCCGGCGTGTGGTCGCTGCGGCGCGTGTCCATCCAGCCTGATCCAGACCACCCGAGCGACATTATCGAGCTGCGCACCAGTTAAAGGTGGTCAGGGTCCACCTGCGGCGCGATGGGGCGCGGCGTCGCTACATTGTCGTGCCGAGCCGACACCCAACGATGTGGTCGTCGTGTCGATTCCAACAATGCCTGGACCCCTACTTTGACAAGCACGAAGCATGGGGATCGCTTGTCGCGACCGGCTCGCGCTCGGCCGCCGCCGCGTCCGCGGAGCTCACCCGCCCCGTGTCCACCATGGCGTCGAGGACCTGGGCGCGCCGCGCCGCTGCGGCGTCCGGATGGAGGAGCGGATCGTACGCGGACGGTGCCTGCGGCATGCCTGCGAGCAGCGCCGCCTGCGCCAGATCGATCCCGGCGAGCGGCCGGCCGAAGTACGCGCATGCTCCATTCGCCATCCCGTAGCGGCCGTAGCCGACGAGGACGAGACTCACGTAGTCGGCGAGGATCTGCGCCTTGCTGTAGTGGAGTTCGACCTTGAGGGCGAGGGCCATGTCGGCCATCTTCGCTGGACCGGCATCCGAGCCGCCAAGGTAGACCTCCTTCACGAGTTGCTCGGTGATCGTCGAGCCACCCTGGCAGGCGCAGAGATGCGTCACGTCGTACGTGAGCGCGCGACCGAGTCCGATCACATCGATGCCGTGGTGCTCGAAGAAGCGCTCGTCCTCCGTCGCCACGAGCCCGCTCGCCAGCAGGGGCGGGACCTGATCGGGACCGAGGAGCTCGCTGTGGCGCTCCCTGGCCATCGTCTCGACGCGGGTCTGCAGGTCGTCGACGCTCGGGGTCGCAACCCACGCCACGAGCCCGGTCGCGACGAGGATGCAAAGGAGGCCGATCCCGGCGATCGCGACCGGCCTGATGACGCGGCGCACGCCGCGCCGGACCGGCGCTCTGGAACGCGCCGGCGACTCCGTTTCCACTACAGCCATGCTGTGAGTAGGACGACCGGCGAGCGGTGGCTGCTTCGGCTGGTGCCGTTCCGAGAGCCGTTGGCTGCCCTTTTGTCTCACCGGGCGGTCCTGCTCGTTGCGGGCTGCGCTACCTGAAGAAGCTGTCCCCGTTTCCTCAATCGGGCCCCGTCTCGGAAGGCTGTCAGACTCGTCGGCGAGCTCGCGTCTCACGCTCTATTGCGTTTGTCCAGTGTCGCGGCGATCCGGTGCGCCCTGGTCCCAGCCCTGGGTCAGCATGACCTCTTCCTCGCCGGACTCGATCCGACGATTGCCTCGGCCACCGACTCCGCCGTGTGAGCAGTCACGGTCCACGAAGCGCCGGCCTACCCGACCGCCCGCGGCCAGCGACTGATGGAACTCCGTGGCGGTCACGGACGGGTACACGATCGACACCACGATGCCGTCTGGCGCGAGCTCTCGCCGCACGACCTGCGAGAGCATGTTGAGCGGTCCAACGCTTCACCTCCAACAGACGCTAGCCGAGTTGGTCACCTGCGACAACATCGTGGGCAGGCCCGAGGTCGACGGCCAGCCTTCCGCCGACGACCGGTGGCCGGGGCGGGGTGCTACCGCGACGCCCGGCGGCCTGCTACTTGAGGTG
>DATCGV010000022.1:0-12698 GCA_036508755.1 Candidatus Limnocylindrales bacterium
GGGGAGCCGAAACAGGCCCGCGGTAGGGAAGGGCAGGACGCAAAGGAAGAGGAGCGCGGCCAGGAGCGGCGAGATGAACGCGGCGCCAGCTGTCAGCAACACGACGGCGCCCCAGATCATGTTGGCCGGAACGACACGCCACGAGTTGTAGAAGAAGTCCTCAGCTGCTGCGTGCAGGGTCGAGCGGATCGTCGGTGCGTGCGGAACCTCGAGCCGTTCCTGGGTTGGAGTCGGGATCGCTGCTATGCGCTCAGCCCTTGACGCCTGATGCAGCGATGCCCTCGACGAAGTAGCGCTGGAAGAACACGTACAGGATCACGACCGGAATCGTAGCAACCGCGACCACGGCCATGAGCGGCGGCCAGTTGGTGGCGAACCCGCCTGCCAAACGGAAGAACGTCAGGCCGATGGGAAGTGTGTAGTGGGCCTTGTCGGTCAGAAATACCACCGGCCAGAAGAAACCATTCCACGATCCCTGAAACGACAGAACCGCGACCGCCGCGAGGGCGGGCGAGGCGAGTGGCAAGATGACGCGCCAGAACGTTGTGAAGAAGCCCGCCCCGTCGATCCGCGCAGCCTCCTCGAGATCGCGCGGGATCGTAAGGAAATACTGGCGCATCAGGAAGATGCTGCTGGCCGAGATGGCCAGGACGAGGATTACCGCGATGTACTGCCCAATTCCGCTGGTCAGCCCAATCGTGCTGAAGGCGGTGTACATCGGAACGAGGCGCAGCGTGTCGGGAATCATGAGCGTTCCCAAGACAATGAGAAATAGGATCTCGCGTCCACGGAACCGGAGCCGCGCGAATGCGTAGCCGGCCAGGCTGCCCAGAACGACGTTCGACAGGGTGACGACTCCCGCGATCAACATGCTGTTCCAGAAAAGCACGACGATCGATGGCGTCAGGTGTTCCGCGACGTAGTTATAGGCATCGAACGTCAACGGGTTCGGGATGAACGACAGGCTGACCGAATCCGGCAAGGTCTTGAGCGACGTAATGATCGTCCATGCGAACGGAATGAACATCAGCAGGGCATAGCTGATAAGTAGCACATACGCGACCCGCCGCCGCCACTTTCCGCCTCGATCGGGTCGGTTATCGGCGATCGGCCCGGCGAAGATGGCTGCCGGGGTGGCGCTCGGCGTGCCGGTGGTCGGATCCATCACCATGCCGGCTCACCTCCGAACAAGCGTCTCTGGATCAAGGTCGCGCTGAAGATGATCACGAACAGGACAATGCCCACAGCTGCTGCATAGCCGGGATTCAGGTCACTGAACAGCGAGTGGTACAGGTACAGCACAACGGTCATCAGCGAGTTCACCGGCGCTCCGGCCGGCCCGCCGGCGATGTACACCTGGTCGAAGAGCTGGAGTGCGCCAATCACGCCGACGGTTGCGACAAAAAAGTGGCCTGGCTTCAGCAGCGGGAAGGTGATGTACCGGAACGTCTGCCATGCGCCTGCCCCGTCGATAGCGGCGGCCTCATAGACGTCCGTTGAGATCGCCTGAAGCGACGCCAGATAGAAGAGCATGAACGTTCCAGACGTCGTCCAGGTGTTGAGGATGATGATCGAGTTCATCGACGTGTGGAGGTTGCCCATCCAGTCTTGGTTGGCCGCGAACCCGAACAGGCTGAAGATCCCGTTGAGTCCGAGCGCGCCGCGGACCTCGTTGAAGAGGCCATCGGGCGCAACGATGAAGATCCACAGCGTTGTGATGGCCGCCGAGCTTGCGATGGCCGGGAAATAGAACGCGGCGCGAAAGAACGATCGGCCGCGGATCTTCTGGTTGACGATCATGGCAAGGAAGAGGCCCACTGCCATCGTCAGCGGCACCCAGATTGCCGCGTAATAGACGGTGTTCTTGACGGCGGTCTGGAAAAGTGCGTTGTTGAGAATCTTGGCGTAGTTGTCGAAGCCAACGACGTTGAGTGGGCCAGTGCGGATGTTCCAGTTCCACACGCTGATGTACAGGGCGTAGATCAGCGTCGCAATGCTCAGGACGAAGAACATGATCATGGGCACCGCGATGAAGCTGTAGCCCGCGACCGCTTCCTGACGGGCGCCTATCCGTCCGGCAGGTTTGCTCTCGACACTCGGCGGACCTGACGCCGCCGGCGTCGTGGCCTGCGTGGTCGGCTCCATCTGTCCCTCGCCTAGAAGGCGAACGGCGGCCGGGTTCCCCCGGCCGCCGTTCTTGACTGACCTTGATCAGAGGCAGACGCCTCGAGATCTATTTGCTCAGGGCGGCCGTGATCGCGGCCGCTGTTGCGGTCACAACTGGATCCGCCGAGAAGGTGCCATTAGTCACCTCCGCGGTGAAGGCGTCACTGAACGCCTTCTGGACGTCGTTGTAGCCCGGCATGAAGCCTGAGCCCGGCCGAGCGTACTGGGCTCCCTTGGTGATCACGTCGAACCCTTGCGGAGCTGGAACGTCACTGCGGGACGGGACGGCGATGCCGCCTTCTGTCCACAGCTTCATGCCGTCGACGCCGGTCAGGTACTGCAGCACGGTCCAGCCCTGGTCCGGGTTGGGACTGTCAGCACCGATGCCATAGGCGGCGGTGTACGAGATCGTCATCGGTTTGCCGATGCTGCCCTGCGGCATCTCGGCGAAAGACCAATTGACGGCCGGGTACGTACTGTCCATGAAGCCCTTGAGCCAGCCGCCCTCGAAGACGATGGCGACATTGCCCTTACCGAGCTGCTCGCCGCACCAGCTACCCGTTGGTGCTACGACGCCGAGGCCGTTCTTGAAGAGATCCATGTACCACTGCACAGCTGCCTTTGAGGCGGCGGTGTCGATCTGCTCGGTCTTGTTGTCGGCGCTCAGGAGCGAACCGCCCTGGGCATACAGGAAGGCCAGACCGCGATCAAGTCCCGGATTGAGGCACATCGGCGCGACCAGGTGGCCGGTTCCCTTGAGGGCAGTTGCCGTCGCCACGAGCTCATCGAGGGTCGTCGGCGGCGTCTGCACGAGATCCTTGTTGTAGGCCATCGCGATGGTATTGCCGTCCTTGGCGATGCCGTACGTCTTCCCATCCGTGCCCTTGAAGGTGTCCTGGTAGCCGGGGAAGAACGTGCTCATATCGAAGCCGCTCTTGGCGATGTAGTCGTCGAGCGGAAGCAGGAAGGTCTGGGTTTCCCAGTCGAGCGCCGTGTCGCCGTTGACGTAGAAGACGTCGGGCGGTGTGTGGGCGCCGAACCGCGTCACCATCTGATCGTTGTATACGCCCGCAACGTCCGTGTTGGTAACCGTGACGTTCGGGTAGGTCAGCGCGAAGCCCTTCAGGGCGCAATTGAGTGCATCGTTCTCTGCTGGGGACGAATCCCAGTGGCCCAGCTCGGCGCTGCCACTGATGCTCGACGGGTCGAAAGACGCCCCGGCGCTTGGCGTGCCGGCCGTAGCGTTGCAGACGGCGGCGGCCGGGCTGGCCGACGCGCCCGCGCTCTCCGCCGGGCTCGTTCCGGCGCTCTCCACGGGGCTGGCGGCCGTGCTCGCCTTGGGGCTCGCTGCTTGCGTCGCGGCGGTTGAGGCGTGGGGTGTCGTGGCTGTCGACGCTCCCGGCCCAATCGTTGGGGCAGGGCTGGCGCCGCCGCCGCCGCAGGCGACGAGCACTAGAAGTGCTGCGGAGCTGAGCAGCACGAACGGACGTTTGACCATCGTTCCTCCTCGCGCGCTCAGATGGCGCGCAGATCCGGTCGGTGAACCGGTGCGAATGTCTCGCAACCACCCCGCTGTTGGGCACAGCGACACAGCAGGCGGCGTTACAGCTTCATTCTAGGCCGCAGCCGCGCGCCGGTCGACGAATTCAGTCAGGCTGCGCCGACACCCGCGAGATGGGGGATGATCTCGCGGCCGTAGACGTCGAGCGTCTCTTCCTCGTCACCGTTCATCAGGTAGATGTTGAACTGGTCGACGCCCGCCTCGGCCAGTGCACGCAGCTTGGCCACATGGGCGTCGACCGGCCCGATGACGCTGAAGCGGTCGACGACCTCGTCACCGACGAACGCCGCGTTCGACGAACCGACCTCGGCGTGGTGCTGGTAGTCGTAGCCCTGCCTGTCGCGGACGTAGCCGGTCAGCGCCGGCGGCAGCTCGGCCGCGTCGTAGCGATTGACGAGATCGACGACGTGGTTCGCGACGAGCGCCGGGAACCAGCGCACCCGCTCGCGGCACGCCGCGACGTCGCCGACGTGCGCCGGCGCGGCGGCCATGACCTTGATCTGTTTCGGGTCACGACCGGCGGCGGCCGCGTAGCCACGCAGCTGGCCGACGAACCAGCGGATGAGATCGGGATCGGCCAGCTGCAGGATCACGCCGTCCGCGATGCGCGCAATCAGCTCCAGTGCCTTCGGGCCGTAGCCGGCGATCCAGACCGGCAGCCGGTCGCGCCGCGTCCAGCTGAAGTGGAGGTCCGTGCCGTCTTCCTGCGCCGTGCGCCCTTCGACCAGGTCACGGATCAGGTTCGCCGCCTCTTCGAGGCGGATAAGGGTCGTGGGCGGCTTGCCCATCACTCGACGCGCGGAATCGCCACGGCCGATGCCCAGGTCCATGCGGCCGCCACTGATCTCGTCGAGCGTTGCCAGGGCGCTGGCCGTGACGCTCGGGTCGCGCGTCGCCGGATTGGTCACGCACGTGCCCAGGCGCATGCGCGTCGTGTTGAGCGCCATCAGCGTCAGCAGCGGATAAGGGTCGCGCCACAGCACGTGCGAGTCGAACATCCAGCCGTAACCGAAGCCACAGGCCTCCGCTCGCTTTGTCAGCGCGACGGTGCGCTCGAAGCCGTGGTCGGGCTTGAGTGTGAAGCCGAATTCCATCAGCCCGACTTCGCCTGGTCGTGCATCCAGGGCGTGTACGTGACGCCCACGAGCAGGCCTTCCGGGCTCATCAGGCGCGCCGTCGTCTGGCCCCACTCCTCGGTCGTAGTCGCGCGCAGCAGTCGGTGGCCCTTGCCTTCGAGCTCGCGCGCTGCGTCGGCGACCTCCTCCGCGCTGCCTACGTCGAACTCAATCCATGCCTGTGGCGTCGGCAGGTCGGCCGGCCAGTCGGGCGTGCCAAACGTGTTCTGGGCGGCCTGGGCGAGCGGCCAGAGCGCGAATGCGTTGACGCCCCCGAGCTCGTCGAGGCCCCAGTAGTCGGGCGCGATCTCGTGCAGCTCGAGTCCCAACGCAGACCACCAGCTCCGACTTTCCGCTGTATCGCGAACGATCGGCCCGAAGCCTGCGACGAACGAGACCTTCACGCGCCGGCCCTGGCTTCGTTGAACGCCGCGCGGAACCCCTCGATGCCATCGTCGACCATCTTGTCCGAAGCAGTCAGGCTGATCCGGAACCAGCCCGGGACCTCGACGACTGTGCCCGGCAGGACGAGCACTTTGTGCCTGGCCAGGATCGCCGCAAATGCTTCATCGTCAGCGAGCGGCGATCTGGCCATGACGTAAAACGTGCCCTGTGGCCAGGTCGTCTCGAAGCCCATCTCGCGCATCGCGCCGATCAGCTTCGTCCGCCGCGCCTCCAGCGCGGCGATGCTGATGCACTGCGGCTCGATCTCGGCCAGGGCATGTTGCAGGTCCGCGTTGGGGAACGAGTAGCCGGCCGCGAACTGGGTCACGAATGCGTCGTCACGCAGCTTCTCGCGATTGGGCATGTTGGGCGGCCACGTGAAGTAGCCGATGCGCATGCCCGGCGCCAGCAGCTGCTTGCCGTACGAGTAGGTCACGATCGTGTTCGGGTAGACCTCGGCCGGCGAGTGGAAGGCCCGGTCGTCGAACACGATGCGCCGATATGGCTCGTCGCTGACGATGTAGATCGGGTGGCCGTACTCGTTCGACTTCCGGGTGAGCAGCTCGGCAAGCGCGTTGAGCTCGTCTAGCGATACGACCCGGCCGCTCGGGTTGTGGGGCGAATTCAGGATGAGCAGCTTCGTCCGCGGCGTGATGGCCGGCTCGATGAGCGCCGTGTCGATCGGGCAGTCGGGCAGCTCCAGCTTCACGCGCACCGGCGTGGCATCGGCGGCGACGATGAGCTGCTCGTAGAAGAACCACGGCGGCGACAGGAAGACGGCCTCGTCCGTGGGCTCGAGCAACGTGCGCAGGCTGACGGCGAGCGCGGCGAAGCCGCCGTTGGTCATGTTCACGTCGAGCGGATCCCAGTCGAGGCCGGTCAGTTCGCTCATCGTCCGCGCCACGACGCTCGTCGCCTCGGGCTCGCTCAGCTTGTACGCGTACCAGTCCTTGTTGCGTGGCTCGAGGTTGTCGCGCAGCGCGTCGACGTAGCCGGGCATCGCGAACTCGTGCGGGTTGCCCACGGCGAAATTGGCCGTGTCGGGGTCCTTCTCGAGCTTGTCGTAGGCGCCCGTGAAGAAGCGCAGGAAGGGAGCGATCGTCTGGCGCAGTGCATCTGCGCGGCGAGGTGACGTGACGGTGGTGACGGCCATCACGGCATGGTATTACCCACACCGTGCACGACACGATCGAATCGCTCTTTGTCTCCGCGTTCGGGACGATCGGTGACCTGGGCGTGGGCTGGACGGTCGTCTGCCTGCACGGCGTCGAGTCGCACGGTATGCGCTACGTGGCTTTGGCCACTCGGCTCGGTCGTGGGTTCCGCGTGGTGGCGCCCGATTTGCGCGGGCACGGCCGATCACCCAAGGTCGGCCCCTGGACGGTCGCGCAGCACATCGACGATCTGCTGCCTTTGCTGAGCGGTGGCGCGCGCCGCGGCCGTCGAACCGTTCGTCTCCAGGGTTGCCGCCGCGTCCGAATAGCCACGATGCCTTGGTCGCGCGCCCATCGCGTCGTCCAGCGCGATCCATGTGCGCTGCCTGCCTTCGGCCGTCGGGTCGAGCACGATCAGCGTCGAACTTGCACCGACCTTGGGCGGGTTGCCTTCCCACCACACCTGGAACACTCGTCCCGGATCTGGGCACAACGCCCGAAACGAGGCTTTCCGCAGCCGTAGGGCGTGGAGCACCTCGCTCGACCAGAGGGCGGCGATCACGTGCGTCTGCGAGCGCCAAGTCGTTACACCGGCGCGCGCGGCAAGCGAGTCGGCCAGGTATTCGCGCTTGGCGTTGAACGCGCCCGCCATCTCCTGGAAGTCGGGGAAGCGCGTCCGGTTCTCTATGTGTAGCAAGGCCCGCGCGTCGACGTCCCACGCGACAAGATCCGCGCGCCCCGCGAACTGGTAGTGCTGGTACGGCTCGTCGATCCCGACCCCGAAGCCCAGCCCCGCGAGACGCGCCGCCTCCAGCTCTCCCATCGCGGAGTGCACCGGATCCGCGCTCAGGCTCGGCCGACCCTCCCGCCTCCTGGGATCCACGAGCTGGAGCTCCGCTCGGCGTCCGAGCGACGCCGCGATCCGTGCTGCTGCTTCAGCCGAGCCGGACCGTCCGCCCTCGATCAGATAGACAAACGCGACAGACAAGCCCGACCGTATCGCCAGATCCTTGACTGACCAACGGCGGGCATGCCGCGCCTCGCGCACCTGGAGGCCGAAGGCGAGCCAGATCTGTGAGACTGAGCTCTGGATCTGCGGCGCCTCTTCGCGCAGCTTCTTGCGTGGCGACATTCCAATCGGATTGAACGCCGCGCCGCTTTGTCGGGGGTTTGCTGCGACTTATTGGCTGGTTGCGCTTTTGGCGCCCACTCGAAGCGCGCAGATTTGGTGATCAGATTGCCAGAGACGTCGCGCTGGCTGCAGTCCGTGGGTCGCCAGGGTTGAGAGACCGGCCGCAACCTGACGTTCGGGTGGCTTGGTCTCCAATCTGATTGGAAAACCGTCGCGACGAGTCGGGGGCGGGGCTAACGGCCGATCACTCACCTCTCGCGCAGACAGATGCGCGCTGCCCACAGAGCGACGAGCCAGAGCGGGCCAACCGCAATGAAGAACGGCCGCAGCGTGTCGCTCGCCGAGTGGGACGTCGAATCGAGGATGAAGAACACGTCGACAGTGCCCCAGATCAGCGCGAGGAAGACGACTGCCAGTGCGATACGGACGCCGATCTGGAAACTGGTGAGGCGCCGCCTCATTTGATGACTCCCGACCGAATCCGCCGGCCCGCTACGGGCGAACGAGATCGCCGTACGCGTCGGGCCGGCGATCGCGGAAGAACTGCCACGTCTGGCGGACCTCCTGGATCTGGTCGAGATCCATGTCGCGCACGAGCAGTTCCTCGTTATGCGCATCACCCAGCTCACCGATGAACTGGCCGCGCGGATCGCAGAAGTACGACTGGCCGTAGAAGTCGTCGTCGCCCAGGTCTTTTTCGATGCCGACGCGGTTGATCGTGCCGACGAAGTAGCCGTTGGCGACAGCGTGTGAGACCTGCTCGATGCACCACAGGTACTCCGACAGCCCGCGCGACGTGGCCGACGGGATGAAGACCATCTCAGCACCGTTCAGGCCGAGCGCCCGCGCTCCCTCCGGGAAGTGGCGGTCGTAGCAGATGTACACGCCGACCTTGCCGACGGCCGTTTCAAAGACCGGATAGCCGAGGTTGCCGGGACGGAAGTAGAACTTCTCCCAGAAGCCCTTGACGTGAGGGATGTGCGTCTTGCGATATTTGCCCAGGTACTTGCCGTCAGCGTCGATGACCGCGGCCGTGTTGTAGTAGATGCCCGACGCCTGCTCGTCTTCCTCGTACATGGGCGCGACGAGAACCATGCCCGTTTGCCTGGCGAGGTCCTGCATGCGCACCGTGGTCGGGCCGTCGGGGATCTTCTCCGTGTACGCGTAGTACTGCGGGTCCTGGACCTGGCAGAAGTATGGGCCGTAGAAGAGCTCCTGAAAGAGCATGACCTGCGCGCCCTGCTTGGCCGCGTCGTGGGCTGCCTTCTCGTGCTTCTGGATCATCGATTCCTTGTCGCCGGTCCACTCGGCCTGGAGCAGCGCGCCACGGACGATTCGGGGCATGACTCGATTCCCTCAGCGTGTTGGACGGTGTTCGCGGACAGGCTACACGCGACCCAAAGGAGGTCGCGTGATGGTTCAGGTGGCCGTGAATGCCCGCTGGCCAAGCGGCGTGGCAGAAGTGTCCTGCGCGCTCACATCAGCTGGTTGTGGTGCGGGCATCGGGTCGGCCGGCGGCATTGCAGCGCTGGTGGGTGCGCTGTCCGCCGCCTGTGTCGCGTCGGTCGCCTGGGTCGCGTCGATCGCCTGCGACGAATTCGCCGCGATGAACGACGTCGACTGGTTGGACGATGCATTGACGAAGTTCAGCCCCGGGCCGTAGTACGTGCGCAGGATCTGGAGGAAGTCCATGCCGCGGTTGGCGCAGCGAACGGCGCTGCGTGCGTACAGCTTCCAGCCGTTGGCGTCGTGGCCGCAGCTGGTCGGGTTGCCCCTCCGATAGCCGGTCATGAACAGGCTGCCGTTCTTGATCAGGCGGACGTTCCACGTATGGGCGATCGCGGTGTAGTGGTCGGCGTGAACGCGGGCACGGCCGGGCTTGTAGAGCTGGTCGCCAACGCCGTCGGTCACGTCGAAGCATTGGCCGCGGCGCGACATGCGGCCTTTACCTAGCGCATGGAACCAGGCGAACTGCTTGACCGCCACCGCACCGGCGTCGATCACTGCCTGGGGCAGGTAGCTGGGCCACTCCTTGCCCATGACCGTGACGACGTACTTCTTGAACGGCACGCGCTCGACGCGGCCGGTGCTGTTGCGCAGGACGCGGATGAAGTCGGGCGGCTTGGTCGTGCTGTTCCAGCCGGAGCAATTGCCCGGCTGAGCGCTTGCGGCCACGGCCGGGGCGAGAATCGTGTCGGCCGGCACGAGCACGACAAGCCCGACAATGACGCCAAGGCCACCGACGACAAGTCGGTGCAAAGCCCGCCGGGCGCGGGAGCCCGCATGGCGATTGTGGATGCGTAAGTTCGGCTGGGGATGCGCAGCCGAGCTGACAGATGGCACTGCTGTCTCCTCGGTCTCCGGCGCAGCGCGACACGGCGCGCCGCAAGCCGGTTGTTTGGTGATGCCGCCGGGAAGCCGACGTCGGAACGTCTCGAGCGAGCGCGCTGGGGTTCGCGCTCGAACGCGCCAGCGTGGAAGCTGGTGCGCCTGTAACTGCGGGCCGGCAGGTCAGGCCCGGATTACGCCGACGGTGGCTGCCGCTGGGGCGGCGGCTAGGTTTCGGTTCTCCTTGGTGGTCGCCCGGCGCGAGCACGTGCGCCTGAGGCAGATGTGGATTATCCAGCCTGCATGCGAATTGCGCTGTGCATAGGCATTGCAGGGTGATTACGCCACGGCGGGCTCCACGCTCTGTGCCGTCTTTCAGGACTGTTGCAGGTTTGCGCAGCAATCGTTTTCTGCGCCAGAGGACGGTCAATCACGCTCGATCCAAACGAGGGCGCGACCGGTGTCCACCGTTATCGCGTGATCGTCCAGATGGACTGGTTCGGCAAGAACGGTAAGACGGTCGTGGGCACATCGCGCCACCGCGTCGACTTCTATCGCGGAGTCATGAACACGGGCCAACGCTGGGTCGACGACAACTGGTGCGCGGGTCTGTCACCTTCCTAGGGCGGCGAGGCGCGAGGCCGCAGCCTCGAGGGTTTCCAACTTCTTCGGGAATGCGAAGCGGATCTTGGAGCGGCCCAGCTCCGGCCGCGAGTAGAACGACGAGCCGGGCACGGTCGCGACGCCCGGCGCCGCGGTCAGCCGGCGGGCGAAGGTGACGTCGTCCTCGTCGGTCAGGTCGGAAATGTCGGTCATCACGTAATACGCGCCGCTGGGCACGTGGGTCCGGAAGCCGGCCGCGGCCAACGCGGCGATCAGCGTGTCGCGCCGCTCCAGGTACGCCGCGGCAAGCGCGTGGTAGTAGCTGTCGGGCAGGCGCAGCGCGACCGCGCCGGCCGCCTGCGACGGAGCTGCGGCACCCACGGTCAGGAAGTCGTGGACCTTGCGAATGGCGGAGGTCAGGGCGGCCGGCGCGATCACCCAGCCCACACGCCAGCCGGTGACCGAATACGTCTTGGACAGCGAGTTGATCGCGACCGTGCGCGCGGCGATGCCGTCGATCGTGGCCATCGGGATGTGTTCCTGGCCGTAGGTGATGTGCTCGTAGATGTCGTCGGTGATGACGTAGCAGTCGAACTCGTTGCACAGCTCGGCGATTTGCTCGAGCTCGGCGCGGCTGAACACCTTGCCGGTGGGGTTGTGCGGCGAGTTGAGCACCACCGCGCGTGTCCGGGGCCCGAACGCCGCTCGGAGCTCGTCGAGGTCGATCGACCAGTCGGGCTCGTGCAGCGTGACGTACCTGGGCACCGCGCCACTCAGGATCGCGTCGGGGCCGTAGTTCTCGTAGAACGGCTCGAACACGACGACCTCGTCACCCGGGTCGAGCAGGGCGAGCATGACCGCGATCATGCCCTCGGTCGCGCCGCAGGTGACGGTGACGTCCGTCTGCGGGTCGACGTTCCAGGCAGGGTAGAAGCGCGAGGTCTTCTCGGCGATTGCCTCGCGGAAGTCGCGCGCGCCCCACGTGATCGCGTACTGGTTGACGTCGCCGTAGATCGCGACCGACGCGGCCTCCTTGAGCTCCATCGGACACGCGAAATCGGGGAAGCCCTGAGCCAGGTTGACCGCGCCATGCTCCATCGCCAGGCGCGTCATCTCGCGGATGACTGACTCAGTGAAAAGGGCCGCCTTGTGCGAGACGCGGCTGGCCGGCAGCGGGGTCGTGCTCATCCGCGCATGATGCCGTGCCCATGTTCAGGACGCCAGCCGGCGCGCCAGCGACACGCTGAAGCAGGCTCCGCCGCCGGGCGCGTCGCCGACTGTCAGCGTCGCGTTCTGGCGCGCGGCGAGGATGCGCGCGATGGCCAGGCCAAGACCGGTCGTGCCCGTCGTACGACGCCTGCCGACAATCCTGGCGAACGGCTCGAAGATCCGCTCGCGATCGGCAAGCGGCACGCCCGGGCCCTGGTCCAGGACCTCGATGATCACTCGCCGCCCGGCGCGGTTGCCTTCGTCGGTTGTACGCGCGACCACGCGAACAACGCCGTCCGGGGGCGAGTGATCGATGGCGTTGTCGATGAAGATCGTCAGGAGCTGGAGCATGCGCTCGCGGTCGGCAAGCACGAGCAGCTCACCTTGCGCTGCCGAGTCAGTGGAAACACCAGCCTCGACCCGAACCCCACGCTGCTGCGCGACTGGCTGGACGCGCCCGACGGAGTCAGTGATCAACGGCCGGACGTCGAAGACTGTTGGCGAGATCGAGATCTGACCAGCCTCTGCAGAGGCCAGGGCGAGCAGGTCGCCGACGAGCCGTCCGAGACGATCCGATTCGGACATGACGTCCTCGACCAGATACCTGCCTTCCGGCTTGACAAGGTTCTCGCGCTGCAGGATCTCGGCTGAGGCACGCACGATCGAGGTGGGTGTCTTCAGCTCGTGTGACGCCGAGGCGACGAAGCGGCGTTCGGCGTCGAACGCGGCACGGATCGGGGCCATCGCGCGGCGCGTGACGAACAGCGTGACGAGCGCCGCGCCGAGCAGCCCGATGAGCGAGGCGATGATGATCGTGCGCACGATCAGCGCCTGCTGCTCCTCGTGGGCGGTGAGCACGAAGCCAGACTGGAGCACCCCGCTCACGGTCCCGTCAAGGGCGGGCATGGGTTCACTCAACAGGCGGATGCGGACGCCATCCGCAGACACTGTTCGCCAGTCCTCGTGGCCCGCGGCGGCAGCCGCCG
>DATCGV010000023.1:0-4669 GCA_036508755.1 Candidatus Limnocylindrales bacterium
AGGACGGCTCGCTCAAGGCACAGCTTGGCTTACCAGATATGCGCATTCCGATCCAGTACGCGCTGACCTACCCGGCGCACCTCGTTTCGCCGGCGCCGCGCGTCGCGCTGACCGACCTTCCGCCGCTCAGCTTCGAGGCGCCCGACACGGAGCGATTCCCCGCGCTCCGAATCGGCCGCGAGGCTGGCGTCCGTGGACCCCGTGCGAGCGCAGCATTGATCGCCGCCGACGACGTCGCGGTCGACCGTTTCCTGAACGGCACGCTCAGCTTCAACGGCATTGCCGCCCTGTGCGCGGACGCGGTCGAACGTTTCGGCGACGGTGCGGCCCCGGAGCTCGATGAGCTGCTCGATCTTGATGCCCGGGTCCGTTCGTGGGCCGCCGCGGCAACAGTTACCACCTCAGGAGCGTCTCGAAACTGATGTTCGACTTCATTGGCCTCGGCAACGGCCTGATCAATGTCGCGTTGTTGCTGGTGATCCTGGTCGTGCTCGTGGTCATTCACGAGTTCGGTCACTTCATCGTCGCGCGGCGCGCGGGGGTCACCGTCCATGAGTTCGGCATCGGCTTTCCGCCCCGCGCGCTGACCTACGCGAAGGACAGGCACGGAACGATCTTCACGTTGAACTGGCTGCCGATCGGCGGCTTCGTGCGCATGGAAGGCGAGGACGGCGAGTCGGACGACCCCAACGCGTTCATCCACAAGCGGCTTTCAACGCGCCTGTCGATCCTGCTCGCGGGCGTGGTGATGAACATCCTGCTCGCGTTCGTCATCTTCACGGGCATCGCCCTCCTGTCAGACCCCGTGGCCAACGTCCGCGTGGCGCAGGTTCAGCCAAACAGCCCGGCTGCCTCGGTCGGCCTCGTGGGTGGCCAGAAGACAGGAACGGACGCCCAGGGCAACCCGACCTTTGACAACACAGGCGACGTGATCACCGCCATCGACGGCAGGTTGTTCCCGATTTTCGACCAGGTCGACCAGCCCACGCCGTCGCTGACTTACCTGCGCGCCCACGCCGGCCAGCAGGTCACGCTGACGATCCAGAGCGCCGACGGCTCGACGCGCCACGTGCCGGTAACGCTGCGCGTGCCGGCGAGCCCTGACCAGGGCACGCTGGGCATCCTCGTCCAGCCCGATCTGGTCCAGGCCAGCATCACCCACGATCCGGTGTCGGCCGTTGAGCTTGGCGCGCGCCGGACAGTTGACGCCGCGACGCTCATCCTGCGCGGCCTGGGCGATCTGGTCAGCAACATCACCAACCCGCCCGTGTCCGGTCCGGTCGGGATCGTCAGCGACATCGGCGTTGTCCGTCAGTCACTGCCGCCGGTCTACCTGATCTGGTTCATCGGCCTGCTTTCGGCGAACCTTGCGGTCGTCAACGTCCTGCCATTCCCGCCGCTCGATGGGGGACGCGTGGCGGTCTCGGTCATCCAGGCCGCGACGGGCAACCGCATCGGCGCGGCGGCCGAGCGGCTCGTCTACCTGACCGGCTTCATCCTGCTCATGGCGCTTCTCGCCTGGATCACGTATTTCGACATCCAGCGCCTCGGCTGATGGAGGTCGCTGAAAAGCCTCCGATCGAGGGGGAGGGCCATCTGCCCGGTCGCAGGCAGACGCCCACGGTCGACGTCGGCGGCGTGTTGGTCGGCTCGAGACATCCCATCGTCGTCCAGTCGATGACGAACACCGATACCGCCGATGCCGATGCGACCGGGCTCCAGGTCGCCGCGTTGGCCCACGCCGGCTCCGAGCTCGTGCGCGTCACGGTCAACAACGACGGCGCCGCGCGCGCGGTGCCTGAGATCAGGCGCAAGTTGAACGACCTTGGCGTGGGCGTGCCGATCATCGGTGACTTCCACTACAACGGCCACCAGCTCCTGGTTGAGTACCCGGACATGGCCGCGGCGCTGGCCAAGTACCGCATCAACCCGGGCAACGTCGGCGCCAAGCGCCACGACGAGAACTTCGTCACGATCATCCGCGTCGCGCTCGAGAACGACAAGCCGGTCCGGATCGGCGTCAACTGGGGCTCGCTCGACCAGGCATTGCTGACGACGCTCATGGATGCCAATGCGAAGCTGCCCGTGCCGGCCGACTCGCGCGACGTGATGATCGAGGCGATGGTGCAGTCCGCGTTGCGCTCAGCCGAGCTGGCCGAGGAGACGGGCCTCGGCCACGACAAGATCATCATCAGTGCCAAGGTCTCGCAGGTGCGCGACCTGTTCGACGTCTACACGTTGCTCGCGGGCCGCTGCGACTATCCACTTCATCTGGGCCTGACCGAGGCGGGCATGGGCATGAAAGGCATCGTCGCCTCGACCGCCGGGTTGTCGCTGATGCTCAACCGCGGCATCGGCGACACGATCAGGGTGTCACTCACGCCTGCGCCCGGCGGCGACCGGACGGAAGAGGTTCTCGTCGCGCAGCAGGTGCTCCAGTCTCTTGGCCTGCGCTCGTTCACGCCGCAGGTCTCGGCGTGTCCAGGCTGCGGGCGGACGACCTCGACGTTCTTCCAGCAGATGGCCGAGCGGATCCAGGGCTATCTGCGTCAGCAGATGCCCGTCTGGGCGGCGCAGTATCCGGGCGTCGAGGACATGCGTGTGGCGGTCATGGGCTGCGTCGTCAACGGCCCCGGCGAATCAAAGCACGCCGACATCGGCATCTCGCTGCCGGGCACGTTCGAGGAGCCGGTGGCACCGGTTTTCGTCGATGGCGCACTGCGAACCACGCTGCGCGGCGAGGGTCTGGTCGACGAGTTCATCGTGATCCTCGACGACTACGTCGACCAGCGCTACGGGGCCACGTCGGCAACGTCGTAGTCCATCGGCTGCGCTAGGATTACGGCCCCGTCAGGTACCTCGAGTACGCGGAGAGCCCGTGTCCAGCGAAGAGCAGCAGAGCCGTTTCGTCGCATCCATCACGCCCCAGTCGAAGGACTTCCCGGGCTGGTACAACGACGTCGTCCTCAAGGCCCAGATGGCCGACTACTCGCCCGTGCGCGGGTGCATGGTCATCCGGCCGTACGGCTACGCGATCTGGGAGTCGATGCGCGACGAGCTCGATCGGCACATCAAGCGCACGGGCCACGACAACGTCTACTTCCCGCTGTTCGTGCCGCGCAGCCTGCTCGAAAAGGAAGCTGAGCACGTGGAGGGTTTCGATCCCCAGGTAGCGTGGGTAACGCGCGCCGGTGGCGAGGACCTCGCCGAGTGGCTGGCCATCCGGCCGACGAGCGAGGCGCTCATCGCCGAGGTCGTCAAGGACTGGATCCAGTCGTACCGCGACCTGCCGTTGCTGCTCAACCTGTGGAACAACGTCGTGCGCTGGGAGCTGCGCACGCGCCTCTTCCTGCGCACGGCCGAGTTCCTGTGGCAGGAGGCGCACACCTTCCATGCCACGGAGCAGGAGGCCGCCGACGAGGTGGCGACGGGCCTCGAGGCATACCGCGCGACGTCGGAAGACTGGCTGGCGATCCCGGTCATCAAGGGCCGCAAGAGCGAGAGCGAGAAATTCCCGGGCGCCGTCTACACCCATGCGATCGAGGCGCTCATGCGCGACGGCAAGGCGCTCCAGGCCGGCACGAGCCACATGCTCGGCCAGAACTTCGCGCACGCAGCGGGCATCAACTTCCTCGACCGCGACAACCAGCTCAAGGCGCCATACGGAACGTCGTGGGGTTTCTCGACGCGCATGGTCGGCGCGCTGATCATGGCCCACGGCGACGACTCGGGCCTGGTCCTGCCGTCCAACGTCGCCCCGACCCAGGTCGTGATCGTGCCCATCTTCCGGAACGACGATGAGCGGACTGCTGTCGCGGCCGCGGTCGAGCAGCTCGAGAAGTCACTGACTGACGTTCAGACTGCCTCGGGCCCGCTGCGCTTCAAGACAGATTGGCGCGACGAGAAGCCCGGCTTCAAGTACAGCCACTGGGAGCTGCGTGGCGTTCCGTATAGGCTCGAAGTAGGTCCGCGCGACGTGGCTGCCGACCAGGGCGTGCTTGTCAGGCGCGTCGATCGGGAGAAACGGCCAGTCGGGCTGTCCGTGCTCGCGCACGAGCTGCCGCAGCTGCTGGCCGATTACCAGCACATGCTCTTCCAGCGCGCGCTCGACTTCCGCGCGGCGAACACTCATTTCGCCGACACGTACGACGAGTTCAAGGCCGTGCTCGACAAGGAGGGCGGCTTCCTGATGGCGCCCTGGTGTGGCGACGCCGCGTGCGAAAAGCAGATCAACGCCGACACGGGTGCGACCATCCGGGTCATCCCGTTCGACTCGCCGGACGAGCCCGGAAAGTGCCTCGTCGATGGCAAGCCGTCCGAGCGCAGGGTCCTCTTCGCGCGCGCCTACTGAATTCGTGCGCGGCGTAGTCTTCTGCCGCGTGGACAGATGACAGAGGGTCGCGAGCACACCCGATATGGCCATTTCGATGATGCCGCTCGCGAGTACGTCATAGAGCGGCCGGATACGCCACTGCCGTGGATCAATTACCTCGGCAGCGAGGATTACTTCGGCATCATCTCGAACACTGCCGGCGGCTATTCGTTCTATCGCGACGCGCGCCTGCGTCGCCTGACGCGCTACCGCTACAACAACGCGCCGCTCGACCTTGGCGGCCGCTATCTGTACGTCCGCGACGACGACGACGGCAGCTATTGGAGCCCAAGCTGG
>DATCGV010000024.1:0-7472 GCA_036508755.1 Candidatus Limnocylindrales bacterium
GCAGGCGTCGGTCGCAACTTCGCCCGCCATTCAGGCATCAACGGTGCCGGCCACGGTCGTCGCCACGGCGGTAGCCACGGCCACACCCACGCTGCCGCCCACGCCGACGCCCGTGCCAACCCCCGTGCCCACTATGCCGCCCGTGCCCGCCGTCTCGGCGGAGCTGGTCAAGTCCGGCAGGCTCATCGTGTGTCTGGCCCTGATGGGCGCGCCGGCTTCGAGCCTCGACAACGACGGCAACGTGCAGGGCTACAACGTTGCCTTTGCCAACGCGATCGCGACGCGCCTGGGCCTCAACCCAGTGATCCAGCAGACCGTCTTCGGCGAAATCCCTACTGACCTCGCCGCCCATTCGTGCGACATCAGCGTCTCGTCACAGAACATCACCACGGACCGCCTGGCCCAGATGAACCTGATTCCCTATACGCAGTCGAAGGAGGGCTTTCCGGTTGTCGTCGCCAAAGGCAACCCGCAGAGCATCCAGTCGCTGACCGACCTGTGCGGCCACAAGGTCTCGGCGGCGATGGGCACGACGAGCGTGGATGCCGTCAACGGCACGGGCCAATACGCCGGCACTGGCGTCAACAGCGCGTGCCAGGCCGCAGGCGCCCAGCCGGTCGACCTGCGCACTTACGACACCGAGCTCGACGCCCTGCAGGCACTCCTGGACGGCACGGCCGTCGCCTACCTGGGCAATGCCAACTACGTCAGCCAGTACCCGGACCTGATCGAGCAATCGCCGGCGACGCTACCCTCCGCTGAGCAGGGCATCGCCGTGGCGCTCGACCACCCGAACCTGACGACCGCGGTCGAGTCCGTGCTGGGTGCGATGATCACCGACGGCACCTATCTGCAGGTGCTCAGCGAGTACATGTCCGACGACTCAGTGGCCAACATCAGCATCATCAACTGACGTGATCCAGCCCGAACCCGTCTGCCTGCTCATCGCCGACATCAGCGGCTACACGGAGTACTTGTCGACGGTCGAGATCGACCACGCCCAGGACATCCTGGCCGACCTGATCGGTACGGTCGTCACCAGCCTGCGCCCACAGTTCCGCCTGGCGAAGCTGGAGGGCGACGCGGCGTTCTGCTTCACGCCGGCCGAAAACGTCGACGGTTCGATGCTGCTCGACACGATCGAACACTGCTACTTCAGCTTTCGCCGCCGCCGGCGCGATGTCCGCCAGGCCACGAGCTGCGAGTGCAACGCGTGCGATCGGATCCCCGACCTCAACCTGAAGTTCGCTGCCCATCACGGCCTCGCGCTGCGCCAGAAAATGGCCGGACGCGAAGAGCTGCTCGGTTCGGACGTGATCGTGGTCCATCGCCTGCTGAAGAACGACATCGTCGAGAAGCTGGGGATCCCGGCCTACGTGGCGCTGAGCGACCAGCTCGTGCAGCGCATGGCGATCGATCCACTCGAGCTGCACATGGTCGAGCACAGAGAGACGTACGACCATATTGGCGAGATCAAGATCTGGGTCCACGACCTGGAGCGACGATGGCAGGAGGAGGACGCTCGGCAACGCGTGTTCGTTGATGCCGCGCACGCGATCTCAGGCAGCTCCGTACCGATAGCCGCCCCCCGCAAGTCGTCTGGGAGTTCATGACCACGCCGGGTCGGCGCATGCAATGGCAGGCGCCAGGTGGCGTGACCAGCGTCGACGAGATCGTCAAACCGGGCGGCAGGCGCGGCGCCGGCGCGGTCAACCACTGCATGCACGGCCCGAATGCGCTGGTAGAACAGATCCTCGACTGGCGGCCCTTTGACTACTTCACCGAGCTGGCCACCATGCCGCCATCGATGGGCGGCCTGAAGTTCACCATGACCTACGAGTTCGAGCCGACGCCGACCGGGACGATGTTCCATTCCCGGGTCGGCGCGCCAAAGACTGCGAAGGAGCGCAAGGCCTTGGAGCAGATGGGCCCGTATATCACCGAGGCGTTCGAGAACGGGCTGAGGGTGCTCGTGTCGGCGGTCAAGGCAGAGATCGAGGCACATGCGGGCGACAGGGTCGAGCCGCCGCCGCCCGTCGCGAAGAACGAAGACCAGTTCCTGGAGGGTCTCCAGCCGATCGAGATGAGGGGCTGATGCGAGTTACTGGCGGCTGCCCTATGCCGCCGTGCTTCTCGGGCGGCGCGGTGGTGTCGACTTGAGCGTGACCAGCTTCTCGATGTCGTCGACGACCTCCATGTCATCAACTTCGAGAAACAGCCAGCGTCCTTCCGGATAGGGCGGCGCGGCTTCCAGCGCGGCGCGCGTGCTGTCTGCCAACGGCAGCTGGTGCGCGGCCTCGTAGAACGTGGGGCCGATGACAACCTGAGCGCGGAAGCCGCGCGGCCGTGGCAGCAGCGTGAACAGGGCCCTTCCCGAGCGACGGTAGCGGACCTCGATCTGGCCATTCTTGCCTGGGCCGAGTACCTCGCCGTCGAGGCCGTAGGTGTCGCGAGCGAACGACTCGAGGCTCACCCATAGGTTGGCCATCGACCCGAGCGAGGCGAGCAGCTCGTCGCGGTCGATCCCCTCAAGATCTCGATGCGTAGTCGTGCCCATGCAATCAGATTGATCGCTGCGACGGCGGCCGGCCAGTGGCAAAGGTCCCGAATGTGACCGGGGTCGCGGGCTGCGATCATCCGTGCTGATGAACAGCGATTCGGCCGCCGGCACGGTGCTGACGGTTCTCGGTCCGCTGCCGGCGAGCGCGCTTGGGGTCACCGACGCTCACGACCACCTTTTCCTGAGTTCGCCGGCGCTCGCAGGCCAGGAGATCGAGGACGCCGACAAGGTCACGGCGGAGGTGCTCGACGCGAAGCGGAGTGGGATCGCGTCGATCGTCGAGGTCACGCCCATCGGCCTGGGGCGCAAGCCTGCGCTGATGCGCCAGGTCGCGCGGACGACGGGCGTCCAGGTCGTCGGCGCCACGGGCTACCACCGCGACGCGCACTACCCGGCCGGCCACTGGGTCTATGACGCGCCGGCGGACCTGCTGCGCGACCGGATGGTGGCCGACATCGAGCGCGGAATGCATCCGAATGACTGGCTCGACCCCTCGACCGCGCTCGACGAGGCACGCGCCGGGGTAATCAAGATGGGTGCCTCCTACCAGCGCGTCTCGCGCTCCGAACGGATCCGCCTGGAGGCCGCAGTGCAGGCGGCGCTGCGCACCGGGGTCGCGATCCTGTGCCACACGGAGGTGGGCACGGCCGCGGACGAGATCATCGACATGTGCACCGCGGCTGGACTGCCCGCGAGTCGCCTCATCCTGGCTCACCTCGATCGCAACCCGGACCCGGAGCTGCACATCGAGCTATGCGCGCGCGGCATCTACGTCGAGTACGACACCTGTGGGCGGATCAAGTACCGGCCCGACAGCGACCTGTTGCGGCTGATCTCCGAGGTCGTCGGCGCCGGCTACAGCGATCGGGTGATGCTCGGCCTCGATCTCGGCCGGCGCGATTACTTCCGTGCCTACGACGGCGGCCCAGGCATGCGCTACCTGATGTCTACGTTCGTGCCTCGCCTCGAGCGGCGCATCGGCGGCGAGACTGTGCGCCGCATCCTCGTCGACAACCCTGGCAGGGCCTTCGCCCTCGCCCAGGCGCAATGACCCAGGCCGCGATCGCCGACCGCTACGACGTCGTCGTGGTCGGCTCGGGGTCGGCGGGCTCGTCGGCAGCCATCTCCGCCGCGCGGGCTGGCGCGCGAACGCTGTTGGTCGACCGCCTGGCGTTCATGGGCGGAACCTCGACCGCCGTGCTCGACACCTTCTACGCGTTCTACACGCCAGGCGAATCGCCGCGCCGCGTCGTCGGCGGCCTGGGCTGGGAGATCGTCGAGCGCCTGACGCAAGAAGGCGTCTGCTTCGAGCGACCGAACACGTATGGCGCGGGAACGGGCGTGACGTACGACCAGGAAACGCTCAAGGTTGTCTGGGAGCGGGCGGCGCAAGACGCAGGTGTCGACATCCTGCTGCACACCTGGGCGACAGGCGTCCGGCTCGACGGCAAGCACGTCGATGCCGTCCGCATCTGGAACAAGGGCGGCGAGCGTTGGATCAGCGCGTCGGTCGTGGTCGATGCGTCGGGCGACGCCGACGTCAGCGCGTTTGCGGGCGCCGACTACGAGGACATGCACAGCTCGGGCAAGGTTCAATCGCTGTCGACCCTGTTCCGCCTGGCCAACGTCGACGTCGAGGTTGCGGCGCAGACGAAGAAGGCCGACATGTGGGCGTTGATGCGCGAAGCGGCGGCGACGGGCGACTACAAGCTGCCGCGGTTGGAAGGTTCGTGGCACAGGACGCCGTTCGCCGGGGTCGTGATGGTGCACATGACGCGCATCCCCAACGTTGACGCCACTGACCCGGTCGCGCTTACGGCCGCGGAGATCGAGGGCCGGCGCCAGGTTCGCGAGTACCACCGCTTCCTGCGCGACCGGGTGCCGGGGTTCGAGGACTCGGTTGTCGTGGGCACGAGCCCGTCGATCGGCGTGCGTGAGTCGCGTCGCGTGATCGGTGATTACCAGCTGACGCGCGAGGACGTGCTGACGGCGCGCCGCTTTGACGACGAAGTCGCGCTATGCGGCGCGCCGATCGAGGACCATGGACCGGGCGGCGGCACTGAGTGGCAGTACGTGCCCGGTGGTGCGGTCTACGGCATCCCGTATCGGGCGCTGCTGCCGCGCAACCTCGACGGGCTGCTCGTCGTTGGCCGCTGCTTCTCATCAACCCATGACGCGCACGCATCAGCACGGTCGATGGCTACATGCATGGCCATGGGCCAGGCGGCCGGCACTGCCGCGGCGATGGCCGCGCTGGGCAATTGCATGCCGCGCAACGTGCCGCCACACGAGCTTCGCAACATGCTCATCGAGAGGGGAGCGATCCTGGACCTATGAACGCCACTGACCTGCGCGCCGGACCCGTCGCCAACGAGATTCGACGCCTGCGGCTGATCCTTGTCCTGCGCCGCATCGAGCCGCAGGAGAAGCTCCTGGCGCTCGTCGACGAGCTCGCCGATGCCGGCGCGCGCGCGTTCGAAATCACTTTCGACTCGCTCTCGGCCGCGCGCGACATCCAGGCCATTCGCGCTCGGCTCGATCAGCGCGCCGACGGCCCGTTCCTGGTCGGTGCCGGTACCGTGCTCACCCGCGCCCAGCTCGACGCTGCGCGCAGCGCCGGAGCGAATTTCGGCGTCGCGCCAGTGCTCGACGTCGAGGTCCTACGCGCCGCCGTCGACGACGGCTTCCCGTTCGTACCGGCGGGCATGACGCCGAGCGAGATGCACGTCGCCTGGTCGAACGGCGCGACCTTCATCAAGCTCTTTCCGGCGTCCGTGGCTGGGCCGCAATTCATCCGCGAGATCCGCGGCCCGTTCCGCGAGATCGAGATCATCCCGACCGGAGGCGTCGACGCGAGCAATGCCCAGTCCTTCCTCGACGCGGGTGCGGTCGCCGTGGGCGTCGGCAGCGCGATCACGCACATGACCACCGACGAGCGCCGATCGTTCGTCGGATCGCTCGCCGCACCTTGATGGCTCGTTGATGGCTAGTCGCTTCGACGGCCGCATCGTTCTCGTCACCGGCACGACCGGCATCGCGGCTGCTGCCGCGCGCGCCCTCGTCGACGAAGGCGCGAACGTCTTCGTGACCTCGCGCACTCAGCAACACGTCGACGACCTTGTGCGCGAGTTCGGCGAACGCTCGGCCGGGCAGGCTGCGGACCTCACGCAGGAAGAGGCGGTTCAGTCGGTCGTTGACGCCTGCGTCGCTTCCTTCGGCCGCCTCGATTGCGTCTACAACGTGGCCGGCATCAGCGGCCGCCGGTTCGGCGACGGCCCGCTCCACGAGATGACGCTCGACGGCTGGGAGACGGTCATGGCCAACAACGCGACGTCGCAATTCCTGGTCTGCCGCTCGGCCGTGCGCCAGATGCTGACCCAGGATCCGGACGCGTCCGGCGGCCGGGGAGCGATCCTGACGATGTCGAGCGTCCTTGCCCGCCACCCGTCGCCCGGCCACTTCGCGACCCACGGTTACGCGGCGAGCAAGGGCGCGATCGAGGCGTTCACTCGCGCCGCGGCCGCGTATTACGCCGCGCACGGCATCCGATTCAACGCCATTGCGCCCGCCCTCGTGGCAACGCCGATGAGCCGGCGCGCTCAGGCCGATCCGGACATCGTGGCCTTCGCGTCGCACAAGCAGCCGCTTGCCGCGGGCCTGCTTACTCCCGAGGATCTCGTGGGAACCGCGCTCTACCTGCTGAGTGATGACGCTCGCGTGATCACCGGCCAGGTCATCGATGTCGACGGCGGGTGGGCTGTCAGCGAAGGCTAGCGAGGCCTCGATACACCCAGATCGACGATGTCGCGAGATCTCTGTTCGAAGGCGGGTGCGAAGACGGCCAGTGTCGTCTCGTTTGACTTAGCCGCCGACGGCGCGACGATCGCTTCGAACCCAGCTTCCCGCGCAAGGTCGGCGAGCATCTGGCAGCTGGTCCGATCTTTCGAGGTGAGGTCATCGACCGTCACGCCCAACGACTTCTGCACTTTGTCGTTCGTCAAGTCGAGAGCAACGACGTCGAAGGAGACACGGCCAAGGCGGCGCCTGGTCTCTCGCGGATCGACGCCATCGGGTGGGTTCTTGAAGAGTTCGGCCCATGCCGTGGCATCCGTAGAGCTGCCGTACCACGTAGCTCGTTCGCCCTCACGGTGGTATCGACCATCTGTGAGCGGCGGATCAGCGACCTCGAGAATGCCGTGGCGAGGCGACACCTGGTGCCAGACCGTGAGCGTGCGCCTACGTGCCCTCGACCGTTCCTCGCCAATGACGGTCGCCCAGCGCGCGCGACGTTGCTCATCGATCAGACGTACGAGCCCTCGAGGTATGCCTCAGCGGCTGCCCGAACCCTGCTGGTCTCGCCCTTCGAGATCAGGTCGATCGGCCGCTGATCCTCAAGCAGAAGGTTCCGCGCAGACAGCCACTGAGTCACGCCTCGCGGCGTCAGGGTGTCCGACAGCAGCAGCGAGATTTCCGACAGCTCGCGGATCCGATCGCCGAAGGTCGGCCGGATAGCCCCTGTTGTTGCCCAGTTGCGCACGCTGCGATCGGTAGCGCCGGCAGCGTTGGCGATCTGCTTCTGTGTGAAGCCGACGTTCTCGAGCGCGCGGACGATCTGGTCTGCCGCGACCGCGCGTCGAAGATCTCGAAATGGATTGCCTGTCGCAGCTCGTGCTTGTGTCACTGTTCTTTCCTCAATCGCTTCCGCAATTGTTTCCGCTCTCGGTCGGTGAGTCAACAACGCAGGGAAGGCATCGTCGGCGTGGCGCGCGTCAGCCGGAGGTCGCCTCGGCGCGCTTCTTGCCGGAGAGGCGGATGAGGTCTTCGTGCAGCTCGAACCAGACGGAGTGGTACGAGTCGACGCGCGGCGAGGCGACGTAGCGCTGGTCGCCAGCACGGGCCAGATCGAGCGCAC
>DATCGV010000025.1:0-7923 GCA_036508755.1 Candidatus Limnocylindrales bacterium
CTCCCGCCTCTGCCACCGCGCAGGACTGACCAGCCGACCGCCTCACCCGCGGCATCCGCGGCACGGGTGACTGCCAAGCACAACAAGCCTGATCCGCGACCAATGCGGATCGCCTACGGCGCCGGGGCGGTCGCGGTGGTGAGCGTCATTGCTGTCGGACTCGTGCAGCCTAACTTCGCCGCCAGCGCCAATCAGCAGGCAACCGACGACGCCAACGTTGCGGATGTCGCCAATGCCCAGGCCACTCCGGATACATCCCAATCGGGCAACGGCGCCAATCAGCAGGACGTACAGGTCAAACACGTCACCAAGTACATCCATCTGAAGCCGGGCCAGACGGCGCCCCCGGGCGCGAGGGTCATCACCCCCAGTCAGCCGACGCCGCGCGTCGTCGCCGCCAACAACCCGGCACCGAAGCCGAACCAGCCCGGGCCCACTCACAATCCGAACCCCGGCAACAACAATCCGCCGCCGCCTGTCGCGACCCCACGGCCGACGCCACGGCCGACGCCACAGCCGACGGTCAAGACGCACCAGTCGGGGCATCCGTAAATGGCCATGATCATGCCCGGTTACGAGCTCGTCCGGCACTCCGAGCCAGCCATGGGCGGAGTGCTGGAAGTGGCCATCACGGTCGAGCCGGAGCGGCGCGCCGAGGCGGCCGAGGCCGCGCGGCGCGCCGCCCAGCGGGTCCAGGCGTGGGCCGCCCGTCTGACGCGCTTCAGCGACGACTCGGACCTTTCGGCCCTCAACTCGAACACCAGCCGTCAGGTCGAGATTCGGCCGACGCTGGCCGCGGCCCTGCACTGGGCCGAGGACGCGCAACGCCGCTCGCACGGCATCGTCGATGCGACGATGCTCGATCAGCGCCTGGCGGCCGAATCGGGCGATGAGCCGGAAGCGGTCGCCGGCGCTCGGGCGTGGCGGATCAGCCCGAACGGTAGGTCGGCCGTCGTCGAACGCCGAGCGGATTTCCGCTTCGATCTCGACGGTCTCGCTAAGGGCTGGCTCGCGGACCGGGCCGCGGACCTGCTCCACGGCTGGCCGGGAGTGGCCGTCGACGCCGACGGTGACATCTCGTTCCAGGCCGATGCGGGCGTGCAATGGCTCGTCGACATCGTCGATCCACGCCGCCGCGACGCGGACGAACCGCCGCTCGCGACGCTGCGCCTGGCCGGCGGAGACGGCTGGACACGGAGCTACGGCGCAGCGACCTCCGGAACCAGCATCCATCGCTGGCAGATGGCCGACGGCCGCGCCAGCCATCACCTGATCGATCGGCGAACCGGCCGACCGGCCGACACTGACGTCGTCCAGGCCACGGTCATCGCGCCAACGGCGCGCGAGGCCGAGATGATCGCCAAGTCCGCGGTCATCCTGGGCGCTCGTCGCGCGTATTCGTTCCTGACCCATTCGTCGGCGTTGGCGGCCATCCTGCTGCTCGATTGCGACGACCTCATCGCCACGCCAGGCACCGAGAAATGGCTGGCGTGAAGTACGAGGGGTTGTCGCCCCGAACTCGCCTGTTGCGCTGGGGCCTGTTCCTGGTGGCCGTTGGCGGTGTGCTCGTTGCGACCGGCCCGGACGCCGAGCGAGCCGTCGCCGACTGGCTCGCCGCGCACAGCGAAAGCCTGGCCTGGTACTCGAGCCGCATCCTGGGCTTCCTGGCCTACGGCGCGCTCACGGTATCCGTGCTCTACGGCCTGCTTCTTTCGACGGGCCTGCTCGATCGCGTCGCGCATCGAGCGGTATCGCTCACCCTGCACCAGGACCTGAGCGCGATCGCGATCGGGCTGACCGCTCTGCACGGGGCGCTGCTTGCGCTCGACACATTCGTCCCGCAGACGGTTCGCCAGCTGGTCATCCCGTTCGCCGGTCCCTATAGGCCGGAATGGGTGGGCATCGGCCAGCTCGCGCTGTACCTGATGGTCGTCGTCTACGCCTCGTTCTACGTCCGGCGGCGGATCGGCCAGCGTGCCTGGCGCCTGCTGCATTACACGACGCTGCTGGCGTTCTGCTTCGCCACCGTGCACGGCGTGATGTCGGGCACCGACACACCCGCCGACTGGGCCTTCTGGATCTATGCGACTGCGACGGTCGCTGTCGTCTTCCTGCTCGGCTATCGCATCACGCTCGGGCTCTTCGGTGCCGAGCGGGGCACAAAGGAGCTCGCCCAATGACCTACGTCATCGCCGAACCATGCGTCGACAACATGGACCAGTCCTGTGTGGCGGTCTGCCCGGTCGACTGCATCAGCTCGGAACCCGGTCTCGACCGTAAGTTCCACATCGATCCGGACGGTTGCATCGAATGCGGCTCATGCCTGACGGCGTGCCCGAACAGCGCGATCTTCCCGGTCGGTCAGTTGCCGCCGAAATGGGCCGCCTACGCCTGGATCGATGCGGCGTGGTTCCGGGACGCCGATGTGGCCCGCAATGTGCTGGCCGAGACGCTCGCCGAGGCTGCGGCATGACAGCCATGGGTCAGCCACTGGCGGCACGGCCGCTGCCCGGCGGGGCTCTGCCGACCACAACGCGCGCGCGGCCCATCGCGGCGCCCAATGCCACGCTCGCGGCACGCTCGGAGGTCACTGCCACCCTGGCCACCTTCGTGGTCGTGGCCGACAGCCCCGTCAGTGGCTTCAAGCCCGGCCAGTACGTATCGCTCGGCGTCTACGCCGGCAGTGAGCTGATCCAGCGGCCGTACTCGATCGTGTCCCTCTCCACGGACCGTCTGAGGATCGAGTTCCTCGTCCGACGGCTGCCCGACGGCCGCCTGTCGAACCTGCTCTGGGCCTTGCCGGCCGGCGACCGTGTCCACGTCGGCCCGGTCAAGGGCCTCTTTACGCTCGATGATGAGGACCGGCGACCGCGGGTCATGGTGGCCACGGGCAGTGGGCTCGCGCCAATGCTGGCCATGCTCGAGTCCGCATTCGCAGTCCGCGACCGGACGCCGAGCGTGCTCATCCACGGCGTCTCGTTTCACGCCGAGCTGGCCTACCGCGAGCGGATCGCGGCCTGGACGCGTGGCGGCCTGCCGGTCGAATACAGGCCGACCGTGTCCCGCCCGCTCGAGCAACGCAACATGGCCTGGGTCGGGCGCGTCGGCCGTGCCGACGCTCAGCTCAGGGCGTTGCTCGATGAGTGGCGCTGGCTGCGCGCGGGCGGATCCGTGGCCTACGTGTGCGGCAATCCGGACATGACTCGCGCCAGCGCGGAGGTCCTGCACGATGCCGGATTCGCGCCGCGCGACATTCGCGTCGAGCTCTTCCATGCGCCGTGACAGACAAGGTGGCACGCCGACGCCGTAGCCTTGGCGCGGATGGCAATAGCGGTACCGGAGCGTGCAGTCGCCGAACGCCCGTTTGAACTGACAGAAGAACAAAGAGCCGCGGTCGAATGGGGTGACGGACCGCTGATGGTCCTTGCCGGAGCGGGCACCGGCAAGACGACCGTCGTCGTCGAGCGCGTCCGTCATCTGCTGGCGACAGACTCGTCGCTCGAGCCGGAGAACGTCCTCGTCCTGACCTACAACGTCAAGGCCGCGGCAGAGCTCATGGACAGGCTCGAGGAAACGCTCGGCCTCGAGGTTGCCAGCCGGCTGTGGGTGCACAACTTCCACTCGTTCGGCCACCGGCTCCTGTCCGACCATAGAGCCGACCTTGGGCTGACGGAGAACGCTGACGTCCTCGATCAGGTCGGCCAGCGACTCCTGCTGCGCGAGCTGCGTCCCGCGTTCATGGACTTTCTCTACCACCCCATGGCGCGCGATCCGAACTCCGCGGGCCGCTTCGCGGACGTGATCGGCCGAGCTAAGGACGAGCTCGTCACGCCGTCAGAGTTCGCCGCCTTCGCGCAGGGCAAGCGCGAGGCGTTCGACATGAGCCACGAAGGTGGTTTCGATCAAATCATCAGCGAGCTGCGCGAGCGTGACGCCCTCGGTCGTCTGTGGCAGGTCAACCTTGTGCGGCGCGAGCTCGTCAAGGCCGGACGCGAGGCCGCGGACAAGATCGCCGGCCGCGAGGCGCGGCGCGATGTTTCTGGCACGGGCGCGGCGCCGTGGTGGAACCAGTTGAGCCAGGAGCAGGAACGACTGGCCAAGGGCCTGATGCCCACGTACATCCGCGACGCGGAAGCGCTCGATGTGCAGCGCCTGATCGAAGAAGCGCGCGCCTACCAGGTCTACCAGGACGCACTGCGCGAGCGCGGCCTGCTCGACTTCGGCGAGCAGCAGCTGTTGGCGATCGAGCTCCTGACCAGCCGGCCGAACATCCTGCGCGGCTACCAGGACCAGTTCCGGCATGTCCTGGTCGACGAGTTCCAGGACGCCAACATGGCCCAGATCCTGTTCCTCGAGCTGATCGGGCGCGGCCCGAACAAACCGGACAACGTCGTGGTCGTCGGCGATGACGACCAGTCCATCTACCGCTTCCGCGGTGCGAGCTACGCCGCGTTCGAAGAGTTCACCAAGCGCTTCGAACAGGTGCCGGCCTGGGATCCGGAGCGCCACGTGGCGGCGGTCGAACGATCGACGCTGCTCAAGAACCGCCGTTCGACGGGAGACATCCTGTCCGCCGCGAGCCGGCTGATCGCGCGCAACAGGCGCCTCAAGAAGGGTCCACTGGAGCCGATCAAGGATGCCGGCGTGCCGGTGGAGATCGTGCATGCCACGGACGAGCACGACGAGGCGGACGTCGTGGTCAACTGGATCAAGGAGACATTTCAGGCACTGCCGGCGCCACGTCGCTGGAGCGACATCGCGGTCCTGTATCGCAAGCACCGTCATCGCGAGCTGATCGTCGATCGGCTGCGCAAGCAGGACATCCCGTACGTCGTCAACGGTGGCACGGGCCTGTTTGACGTACCAGAGGTACGCGACGCGGAGGCGGCCCTGCGCGTCGCTGCCAATCCGGATGATTCGAACCCCTTCGTGCGTCTCCTGTCCGCTGGGCCGTGGCGCCTTGATGCGGCGGAGATCCTGCGCGTCACCAATGCCGCTGCCTGGGACGGGAGGCCGGTTCACCAGGCAGCGTCCGACATCCTGCGCGAAGGAAAGGTTGGCGGAACCGTCGGCTCCTCGCCGACGCCTCCGCGCCCGATGCCGGAAGCGCTTCCGACGCTGTGGGCGGAGGCGGACTTCGACGAATCAGAGGCGCAGACGATCCGTGAGCGGCGCGGCCGAGAACAGCGTTCCGCCCAGCGCAGAGAGCAGCTCGATGCGCGCCTGCGCGTGAAGCTCGAGCGTGTCGAGGAGCTGGTCAACGAGCTTGTGCCGCGCGCCCAGCGCGAAGGTCCGTTCGCCGTCCTCGAGGACTACCTCGTGCGCACGAACATGCTCCACGATCTGATCGCGATCGAGACCGTGGAGGCGCAAAGGACGGTTTTGGCCGTGGCGCGCTTCATGCGTTTCGTCGCCGACTGGCAGGAGGCTCATCCCCGCGAGGCCTTGACGGACTTCGTCGCCTACCTGGACATCTACCAGCAGGTTGGCGGCGATCTTGACGCCGACCAGCAGGGCCGCGTGGCCGTCGAGGGCGTGCAGCTCATGACCGTCTACCAGGCCAAAGGCCTCGAATATCAGGCGGTCGTGGTGCCGCGCCTCGTCGACGGCCAGTTCCCGGACACGCGCGACGAGCAACGGCTGCTGCCGATCGAGCTGCTCAAGCAGAAGCCTCCGGCGGACTTCGCCATCGACGAGGAGCGTCGACTGCTCTTCGTGGCCATGACGCGCGCCAAGAGCCGGCTGCTGCTGACGGCGCTCCAGCCCGCCGGATCGCGGGTCCAGCCCAGCCGTTTCGTTGGCGAGTTGGAACGCGGCGGCGCCGACGAGCCCATCTCGTCGGATGAGTACGTCCGCGTCGTGCCCAAGGACGTCGCCGTCGAGTACCGTGCCGCCGGACCCCAGGCGGAGGTCGAGGAGAGCGCGCTGTCGGCGGCGAAGAGCGCGCCGGAGACAACGGCGCAGCTGCTGAAGATGATGCCCGTGCCACTCGCCCACGAGCGGCGCTTCGCTCTCCGCCGCCGCGCGGTCGAGATCATGGGCATGCTCGAGGGCCTTGCCGCGGACGATCACGAGGGCCGTGCCACATTGACGCGCGAGCTCGTCGACGTGGCAGAGGCGGCCGCCGGCGCTGCGGACGAGGCGCGCATGCACGGCCTTGATCCACTGACCCTGAACGTCCTGTCCAGCCACGCGCCGGCGGGCGCGGCGCTGCTCCAGCTGACGTCGCTGCCGCCCAGCTTCAGCCACTCTCAGCTGCGGACCTACTCGGAGTGCCCGCTCCAATACGCGTTCCAGCGCCTGTATCGCATCCCGGTCGCCGAGACGCCCGGCTACTTCGAGTTCGGCCACGTCATCCACCAGGCGTTCGAGGTCTATGCCCGGCAGCGCCGCGAGGCCGTCGCCGCCGGCTTGCCGGTGCCGGGTTACGAGGCGCTGCGCCAGGCGTTCGACGATGCCTGGCGGCCGCGCAACTTCGCCGACGAGCATGCCGCGCGCCACTACGCAGACCGTGCTGAGCCTGCCTTGCGCCGTTTCTACGACCGGGAGGTCGCGAACCTTGCCCAGGCCGTCGGTTTCGAGGTCGGCTTCACGCTCCAGGTCGCTCCGGGCGGCGAACAACCGCCGGTCCTGCTGTACGGCATCATCGACCGCATCGATCGCCACCCGGACGGCACGATCGAGATCACCGACTACAAGACTGGGCGGCCCAAGAACCAGGAGGACGTGGACAAGGACGACCAGCTATCGGCCTATGCGCTGGCCATGGCCGCCGGCGCCGTGATCGATCCTGAGACCAAGCAGCCGTTGCCGCCGGCGTCGAAACTGACTCTCTACTTCACCGAGCGCGACCTCGCCCTGAGCACGACGCGCACACCGGAACAGCTCGCTGAGTTCCGTGAGCAGGTGATCATCAAGGCACGTCGCATCCGCTCGGGCGACTTCACGGCCTCACCGGACATGTGGCGCTGCGGCGGCTGCGAGTACCGTCTGATCTGTCCCAGCCGCTACGGCTCAACCCGCGCAACTTGAGCGCCTGGGAGTGCATCGCTCCGAGGCGGGCGCCGCGCACTCATCGCGACGTGGCAGACTTCGCGCGTGTTGGCTGGGCTCGCGCGCGGCGCGCTGATGATCGTTCTGGTCGGGGCTACGGTCACCGCGTGCACGTCGACGCCGCCCGCGCCAAGCGCCGGAACCTCGACGCCAACGCCGCAGGCGTCGGTCGCAACTTCGCCCGCCATTCAGGCATCAACGGTGCCGGCCACGGTCGTCGCCACGGCGGTAGCCACGGCCACACCCACGCTGCCGCCCACGCCGACGCCCGTGCCCACGATGCCACCCGTGGCGGCGGTCTCGGCGGAGCTGGTCAAGTCCGGCAGGCTCATCGTGTGTCTGGCCCTGATGGGCGCGCCGGCTTCGAGCCTCGACAACAACGGCAACGTGCAGGGCTATAACGTCGCCTTTGCCAACGCGATCGCGACGCGCCTGGGCCTCAACCCAGTGATCCAGCAGACCGTCTTCGGCGAAATCCCTACTGACCTCGCCGCCCATTCGTGCGACATCAGCGTTTCGTCACAGAACATCACTGCGGACCGCCTGGCCCAGATGAACCTGATTCCCTATACGCAGTCAAAGCAGGGCTTTCCGGTTGCCGTCGCCAAGGGCAACCCCCAGAGCATCCAGTCGCTGACCGACCTTTGTGGCCACAAGGTCTCCGCCGCGACGGGTTCGACGAGCGTGGATGCCGTCAACGGCACGGGCCAATACGCCGGCACTGGCGTCAACAGCGCGTGCCAGGCCGCAGGCGCCCAGCCGGTCGACCTGCGCACTTATGACACCGAGCTCGACGCCCTGCAGGCACTCCTGGACGGCACGGCCGTCGCCTACCTGGGCAATGCCAACTACGTCAGCCAGTACCCGGAC
>DATCGV010000026.1:0-43290 GCA_036508755.1 Candidatus Limnocylindrales bacterium
GCGGCGACCGACTCGCTTGTGTTCATGGCCGTCGATCCGGCGATCGAAGGCGTCGGCGGGGCGTTCTTCGGCGAGCGCCATCCGATCGAGTCCAGTCCCGACTCGCGCGACATCGATCAGGCTCGCCGTTTCTGGGAGCTCGCCGCCGACCTGACCGGTTGGCGCTCGTGGCCGAGTTACAGCCGATAACAGTGCGACTTACGCTCGCATCGCCACGCTCGGTGCCACAGCGCACACGCCGAAAGGCTTAAAGTCCCCTGCTCTGCCGCTGAGCTACCGGCCCCTGTAGATCATGCCAGTTCACGCTCAGTTTGAGCCGATTACTGACGAACGGCCTCGTCGGCAACGACCTGACCCTGAGTTCCGGGCGACATCGGAGCGGTGCGTGAACAGGCGCAGTCGGTTCGGCGCACGCCCTTCCGATCTGGGGCAACGCCATCCGTTTGCGTCAAGTTAGGAAAGCGGTCACCGCCAGCAGCACGTAGATCGCGATGTGACCGAGCAGCGCCCAGCGCAGGATCCGGATCCCCTCGATGTCGAGCTCTCCGCGGCGATAGGCCCGGACCGCCCCCACGTAGAGGGCGCCGAAGATGGCCAGCAAGGCGCCGGCGAAGATGAATATGGCCAGCAGCGCTTGAACGTTCACGTTCGTCCGCCTTCCCCGCGCACGGTCAGTAGACCGCCAGATGGGCCATGATCAGGATGATGACGATCTGGAAGAGGGCCTGGACCCCCGCCAGCCGGATGTTGCGCATATTGAGCTTGGCGATGAGTCCGATGTCCGGCTTGACCTTCGCCAGCTCGATGAAGATCCTGACGCCGTTCGGCATGAAGATCCCGAACCCCTGGGCGGCGAGGATCAACACAACGATCCCAGCCCCGATGATCCAGGGCGAGCTCAGGTCGAACTTGCCCTCCATCTGCGCGAGGTAGATGCCTGAGGTCACGGCCACCGCCGCCAGGGACGGAAGGATGAAGAAGGTAGTGGGTGTCAGACGCTTGGCCACCTCCACTCTGGCGGGTATGTCAAGCGATCGCATGATCCTCGTCATGACCACACCCATGAAGATGTCGAACCCCGTCCACGTCCCGCCAGTGATCACGTGAGCGAACGTGAGCAGGAAGAGGCTCTTGGCCGCTAGGGCAACGATGAGGGCGATCGGCGGGAGGACGCCGATGGCGAAACTCCAGAGAAGCAGCCGGCTCGTGTACGAGGGGAGCGTCGACGGTCCGGGTTGCACGGGGGCCTCCTGACTGGGCCGGAGTTGCCAGCGAGTGGTCCCTGGCCGGGCGGCCGATCTTATCGGGGGCTCCGTCGCTGTCGCGGGATCGCAGCACATCGTAGCGCCCAGAACAAGGGGCCTCGGAGTCAGGGATGGGCCCGCCGTCGGCTCGACGGGACCGGGTGAAGCCCGAGTTCTCGCGCCTGACGGTCGAGGCGGAGGCCCTGGCGGCGAGCCCGCGACGCTGAACCGGCGGCGGGCGGGAAATCGATTTCCGAGACCCTCCTCGTCGAGGGTGACCGGCATCGCCCGGATCGGACAAAGGCCATAATCGTCGCCATGGCGATCCCTCTTCTTCCCCCTCCCGTACCGGGCGTCCCCTTCGATGTCGAGACAGCTGCTGGCCGGGTCGCGGGCTACCGGCTGGGCGAGGGACGGACCGTCCTCCTGCTGCACAGCTTCAACGCGGCCGGTGCGGGCGTGGAGCTCGCGGCCCTGGCGTCACGGCTGGCCGAGCACCGCCGGGTGGTGCTGGTCGACTGGCTCGGCTTCGGCACCTCGGATCGGCCCGACGCGCCCTACGGCTGGGCGCTCTACGGGGAGCAGCTCGAGCGCGTCCGAGAGGCGATTCTGCAACCTGGTGAAACAGCCGTCGACGTCGTCGCGCTGTCCCTGCCCGGGCAGTACGTCGTCGTTGCCGCCGCGGAGCATCCCGAGCGCTTCGGCCGCATCGTCCTTATCAGTCCCACCGGGTTCGGCCGCTTCAAAGGGACCGCCAGCCGGACATCGCAGAACCTCTACCGGTCCCTGCGCCTGACGGGGATCGGCCGGCTGTTGTTCGCGGTCCTCGCTCGGCGCCAGGTGATCCGCTGGTTCCTCCGGCAGACCTTCGCGGATCCGGACCTGGTCCCGCGGGAGTACGAGCGGTACTGCTGGCGGACGTGCCAGCAGCCGGGCGCCTTCCGAGCCCCGCTCGCGTTCGTCTCCGGGCTGCTCAACGATCCCCGGGCGGAGAGCGCCTATGGGCGGCTCGCGAACCCGACGCTCCTCGTCTTCGGGGATCATCCACGCTTCACCGATCCCGCGGCCTCCGAGGCACTCGTCGCCGCGAACGACCACCTGCAAAGCGTCACGATCGAGCAAGCAGGGGACCTTCCCCAGCTGGAGCAGCCCGACGAGACGGCCGCCCTCGTCGAAGCGTTCCTGCACAAGGAGCTTGGCTGACAGCACTGTGCCCCGGGTCGCCGTCATCACCGATTCCACTGCCGATCTGGCACCGGATATCGCGGCGACGTCGTAGACCTGATTCCGGTAGAGGTAGTCGTCAGCCAGCTGTACGGTCTTGGGCTCGAGCGGGCTCTCGAGCACCGGGAACGGCTCGCCATTGGCGTTGGGATGGGCGGTGGCCCATCCGTTTCGATCGGCGACGCCGAGGGGACGAGCGAGGGCCCGAGGTGGTTCGTTGGGCCCGCGGTTGGCGTCGCCGACGCTGGTGCTGATGGGGCAGAACTCGGACTCATGGTGGGCGGGAGCGTGAGCCGACCCGATTGCCGTTGGCACGGCTGATTGGGGTCGTGGGAGGCGTGGCGCCACATGCAGCCACGATGAGGATGAGCGCGGCTTGACCAAGAGCTCTCATCGCGCAGGCTTGTCGTGTCCACCGATGGCTGCTGGTGCTGTTGGTCTCAAACGGCCGCGTTACAGACGATAACTATGGCGCTTTCGCTCGCATCCCCACTCGGGGTGCTACAGCGCATAGCTCGGCAGGCTTAAAAGTCCCCTGCTCTGCCGCTGAGCTACCGGCCCATAGTTGGTTCGCCAGTCTACGACCGCAGCCGGACCCGACGTGTTCGGTTTCAAAGCCGGTCACCGCCGACGCGTGACCAACGGCACTGGCGAGAGACGGCCCTGCGCTGAGAGAAATAGGTCACCATGCAAATCAACGCAACCGTGACCATCGAGGAGTTCGACGCCGCCGGGAACACCTGGCGGACGTGCACCAGCCATATGGTGCGCGCCAACGTCGAGCAATCAGTCGCCGCAGTACGAGCGGGCTACAACATGGAGCGGACCAGAATCAAGGTCGATGGCCAAGTCGTGGCCGAGCCTCACCGCCGATAACCCGGCGCCCCAGTAGCGAAGGCGATTCGGTTATAGGTGACGAGCGGCGACCGGATCACGGGCAAGCACCGTAGCCCCATCGCCTGGTGTCGCCGCGTCCGTCTGCCCTAGAGTTCAGCGGTGGACAAACGGGCGCTGCAGGACCTGTTTGCCTACATAGGCTGGGCGTGGGATCAGATCAAGATGGCCATCCCGAGCGAAGAGACCCTGCTCGCCGTCGCTCCCGGGTCGGGTTGGCCTGCGCTTGCGCAACTGCCTCGGGCACATCATCCTCGCCTACGACCGCTGGCTGCCGGCAATTACCGACCTCGAGAGCCGACCGCTGCCCGACCTGCCGCCCGATGACTACCTGACCTTGGCACAGATCGACGCCCACCGGCGTCGGACACGCGAACCGCTGGAGTCCCATCTGACGGCTTGGACAGACGCCGATCTCAGTCAGCAGCACGGCGTGAACATCGACGGCGAAACCATTCGCTACAGCCGCGCCGAGCTGATCACACACCTGCTCCTCCATGAGCGCGGCCACCATGGCGATGTGACCACGCTGCTCTGGCAGATCGGTCTCGAGGCCGAGATTCCGCTCGAGTACCGCTTCCACCTCGGTCGGGACTGAAAGGCAGGGAAGCCGCGCTGTGCCGGATCGACTCGTCCTCGGGACTCTCGCCGGGTTTGCGCTCGTCGTCGGCTCGATGGCGCTCGTCTGGTACGTGCGCCGCCGGCGCGCATCGTCGATCGACGACCCATCGATCCTGCTCGCGGCGCCGCCGGAAGGAATGACCCCAGCGGTTGCGGCGCACGTAGGCGGGGCGCCCATGCGCCTCTCGTTCATGGCCGCGCTTCTCGACCTCGCGAGTCGCGGCGAGATCACCTTCGTCGAGGAGAGCGTGAGCGGAGAGGCGGCGGAGGTGGGCATCGATATCGGCGGCGTCGATCCGAGCGACCCGCGGATCGAGCGCAACCGCCGTCAACCCGCCGGCGAAGCCGAGTCGTGGGTTCTGGGCCAGCTCGAGCTGTCCGTTGGGCACCCTCGGCACGCACCCTGGGACAGTAACGCGCTGGCCGACACGAACTTCCCGCTGCTGATCGGGGCCAGCGAGGCCATGCTGGGGGCGGTGCTGCGCGAGGCTGATCAGAAGCCTGAGGACCAGACCAGCTCGTCGGCGGTCGCGCAGCGAGAGAAGGGACTTCTATCCGGCGGTCCACCCGACGCGGCCGCGGTCGAAACCGCCTACGAGGCGCGGACCGGGCACCCGATGCCTGCCAGCGCAGCGCAGGTGGTCGAACAGCTGACGCAACTCGCCACGCCCAACCAGTCGGCCGCACCCGACCAGACCGCCGTGTCTCCCAAACTCCACATCGGCGCGAAGGATGCCCGGGCGCTGACAACGCCGATGCTCTTCGGCACGTTCCTGGACACCTACATCCAGCGCCACGGCTGGCTCGGTTCGCTGCCCGTGCTGACCCGGCTCCGCTGGCACATCGTCGGCGGCGTCGCGGTAGTGCTCGGCATCGCGGTCATGTCGATCGGCGTCGACGCCTTCTCGGACGCGCAGGCGGGGTTCGGGCTCGGCCTGTTCTTTGGCGGTCTCGTCGCGTACTGGCGGGCGCCAGTCATGGTCCAGCCCTCCGTTAATGGCGGCCGCGTCCGCGCCCAGCTCGCGGCCTATCGGCGAACGCTGCAAATGACCTTTCAGCAGGCGTCCTCGATCCGCGACGCCGTGGGACCAACCGGACTGGCCTGGCTCTCGACGCCCGACCAGGCGATCGCGTGGTCAGTCGCCCTGGGGCTGGCGCCGGACGTGGCCGCGGTGCTCGCGCGGAGTGCTCCGCGCGGCGACGAGACGGACGACGAAGAACCGGCGTGGTTCAAGCCAGGCCATGGCAAAAAGCAGGTCGCGTCGCCGGCCCAGATGTTCGTCGGCATCGAGAACATCGGCAGCACGGGCGCCGCATTACCCGGATTCCTGCGTCCGATGCGCTCCTGGTGGCCGTCGTAGCCAACAGGGGCCACAGCCGCTAGGCGGGTTGTCCCACCGTCTCTGGCGAGCGCGCCAGGGCGTCGTCGAGGCGAGCGACGAACGGCGTCGCCCCAAGTCGTACGAGGATCTCGCGCGCTGCCTCGGCCGCGGCACGAACGTCTGGGTCCGCGGGATCGAGGAGCGTGGACATGTCCAGCCCGCACAATGCCTCGTCCCAGGCGAGACCCAGATCGCGCCACGCCCGGAGCGCGTTGCGGTATAGCGCGAGCGCATCGGCGGATCGGCCCTCCAACGCCGCGATGCCGGCGCGGAGAGTCACTCGATCGGCCTCGATCGCCGGGCCGTGGAGCCCCGAGGCGTCCACGCCGGCGAGATCTGCCCTGGCCGCCGCTGCGTCGCCGAGCCACAGGGCAGCGCGGGTGCTGCGGGCGAGGGAGACCGGCCGGTATTCCGTCAGCAGCTCACCGGTCCGCCGCCATGCGTCGGCGGCATTTGCCAGCCGGCCCTCCCCGAAGGCGCGGAACGCCGCGGCCATCGCCAGCGTTCCCAGCATGTTCGGGTCCGTGCTCGAGCCGACGAGCTCCGCCATCTCCTTGGTGATGTCCTCGACGTGCTCGCCGCGCAGGCCCCTGAGCATCATCGCCACCTGGAGCAGCGCCAAACGGTCGACGGTCTCGTTGTCCTCGGCCAGCATCGTCTCGAGTTGGGCAGCCGCCCATGGCCAGTCGCCGGTACGGAGCGCTGCCTCGATTCCGTTGGCCGTGCCAAAGACGACCATGCTTCGCTGGCCGAGGCGGCGGGCCAGCGGGAGCCCGGCCTGGATAATTTCGAGCGCGGTGCGTGGGTCACGGTTCGCCTCGATGCTCGATCGGTTCAGCGTCGCCCGAATCATGATCAGGCCGAGACCATGCGTTTCGGCCACGGCGTAGCCGGCGGCGACGGCGCCCAGGCCTTCAATCTGCCGTCCGATATACGAAAGCGACGTGCCCTTCGTGACGAGCAGATCGGCGACGATAGCTGCCAGATCAGCATGCTCGGCGGCCTCCAGGGCCCGGTCGGCCGCTGCGATCGCCTTCACGTGGTCGTCGGCCAGCAGATAGGCCCGAGCCAGCTGACCCCCAAGGGCGATCACGGCCGGGTCGGCGGCCATGTCGGCGAACTCGTTAGCGGCCGGCTCGAGCAGGGCCATTGCATCAGTAGTTCGGTATGAGGTGCTCAGGGCTCTACCCTGGGCCATCGTGGCGCGGGCAATACCGGAACGGTCGCCGAGTGCCCGCTGTGCCTCGACTGCGGCGCGGAGATTGCGGTCGGCGGCGTCATATCGGCCCGCCGCGGCGGCCGCATCACCCGCCAGCTCGAGCAGCTCTGCGCGGCTCGCTGGTTCGGCAGTGACCCCGAGGGCCTGCTCGTGGAGCGCTAGAGCCTGCTCGTGGGAGCCCAGTGCCGTGGCCCGCTCTGCTGCCGCCCGCAGGGAGACACGCGCCTGGGCGCCGAGGGCATCCGCCTCCGGACCATCGGCCGCGTTCTCGCGGGCCGCGAGATAATGGCCGGCGAGGGCAGCGGCGATCTCGTCGGTGCCCAGCGATTCGAAGTAGCGGGCGGCGGCGAGGTGACGCGTCTTGCGGTCACGCTTGGCCAGCGTGTTGTAGGCGACCTCACGAATCAACGCCTGCACGAAGGCGTACTGGCCTCGCTCCGGGCTGCGCGGATCGGTCTCGCGTGCAAACAGCTCACGCCGCACCAGCCCCTTCAGGCGGACCTCGAGGGTCGACTCGTCGACGCCCGAGATTGCCGACAAAGCGGCCGGCGTGAAGCTCTGGCCGAGGACAGCGGCGTCGAGCATGAGACTCCGGTCGGCCGGATCGAGACCGTCGAGGCGGGCGGCGATCAGGGCGGTCAGCGTCTCGGGCACAGCCAGCGCCGAGAGATCCCCGGTCGGCGTGTAGGTGCCGTCACCGGCGGCCTGCAGCCGCCCTTCGGCGACGAGCATGCGCACGGTCTCGACGGCGTAGAGCGGGATCCCCTCGGCCCGGGCGACGACGACCCGGACGGCGGCCTCGGGCAGGCCGGGGACGAGGCCGGACAACAGCTCGCGCATGGCCGACTCGGAAAGCGGCTCGAGGTACAGGCTGGTGAAGTTCCGCCGACCGGCGCCCCAGTCGGGGCGACGGTCGATGAGCTCCGGCCGGGCGAGCGTGACGATGTAGAGCGGGATGGCGCGGCTCCACTCGAGCAGGTGGTCGATGAAGTCGAGCGTCCCGGTGTCGGCCCAGTGGAGGTCCTCGAAGACGAGCACGACCGGCTGGACCGCCGCGAGGCGCTCGAAGATCGTCCGCCACGCGCCGAACAGCTGCTCCGAACCAATCCCAGTCTGGATGCCCAGCAGGACGAGCACCGCCGGCTCGACCCAGCGCCGCTCTGCATCGGTAATTGCCAGCGTGTCGAGGAGCGCACCGACCGCGGCACGGGTCGTCGGCTCGTCGTCCGTCTCGGCCAGTCCGGCCCGCCGGCGCATCATCTCGCTCAAGGCCCAGAAGGTCAGCCCCTCGCCGTAGGCGGGCGAGCGACCACGATGCCAGTAGACGCCGCCGACGATCCCGTCGATGTATTTCTCGAACTCCCACACGAGACGGCTCTTGCCGATGCCGCCGATCCCGGTAACCGAGACAAGGCGCGTGCGCCCCTCGCGCGCCGTGGCGTGGAAGAGGTCCTTGATGAGCCGCAGCTCGTCGTCGCGCCCGACGAAAGGCGCCTCCAGCGTGTCCGACCGCCCGCGGCCACCGACCTCCGCTACGACGCGCATGGCGCGCCACGCTGGCACGGGGGCGACCTTGCCCTTGAGGATCTGTTCGCCGGCGGGCTCGAAGGCGATCGCGCTCGACGCGGCGCGCTGGGTGGCCTCGCCGACCAGCACGGTGCCGGGCAGCGCAACCGACTGAAGCCGGGCGGCGGTGTTGACGATGTCGCCTGCGACCATGCCCTGGTTCGCTGCGCCTAGCGTCACCGCAGCTTCACCGGTCAGTACGCCGGCCCGGGCACTGATGCCGGGACCCACGCTGCGCACGGCATCGACCAGGTCGAGGGCCGCCCGTACGCTGCGTTCGGCGTCATCCTCGCGCGCCGTCGGCGTGCCCCAAACGGCCATCACCGCGTCGCCGATGAATTTCTCGACGGTGCCGCCGTAGCGGCCGATCACCTCACTGGCGAGGTCGAAGTAACGGGTCAGAGTTTCCCGAACCTCTTCGCTGTCGCGCTCCTCTGCGAACGGGGTGAAACCGACGAGGTCGGCGAACAGGACCGAAACGAGCCGGCGCTCGGCCGAGGTGGCGGCGGGCTGCGACACGACCGCCGGCCTGGGCACCTGGCCCGGCGCCGCGGTCGGGGCGGAGGCCGCGTCGGGCAGCGGGGTGGCGCACTCTCCGCAGAACTTCTCGCCCGGCTGGTTCGCGGCCCCGCACGATGGGCAGACGGCGGCCAACGGCGAAGCGCACTCGGAACAGAACTTGCGGCCAAGCCGGTTCTCCGTCCCGCAGTTGGAGCAGATCAAGCGCGATCCTCGAGTGACATCACGCAGTGGAGCGTAGCGCAGCAGACTCGGTGGCTTGCGGACGCTGTCGTAGCGACGCGGCGAATGGCAGTCCATCCGGCGAGTAGAAAGGGCGGGTCGGCTCTATAGAGAACGCCGCCGTCTGACCGACTGTTCGCTCGGAAGGGCAAGAAGTCCGGTGGCGGAGCCGTGGGCGGAACCCGGCAACGCCGCCGAGAGAATCGGGGGCCTATGTCCACCCCTAGCGACGGCCTGTACGCAGCCCTTCTCCAGCGCGGCTTGTCACGCCGCACCCTGCTCAAGTTCGGCGCCGCGATGGCTCCCAATGGGCAGCACCGCCCGAGCTATCAACGCTGCAGTCGCGGAAATCAGGGCGGTCACTGTGGAGATCAATACGCCACGGCCAACGAATGGGCCTCCGAACAGCTCGCCAAATGCAATCCCCTCGGCTAATGCCGCCGCGACGATGAACGCGGCATCCGACCTACGGGGCGTGACTGTCGTATTCATCACACGGTTCTCACGAGTGTCAGGATCGGGTGGTCGATCGGCGCGGAAGGGCTGGGCAGACGCTCGGGCAAACCAAGGTGGCCAACCTAACGATCGGCGCTCAAAACTCGCCGCGGCGTGCGAGACCGCGACGCTCGCCGCGATGTCGCTCGCGGTGCATGGCCTGGACGCCCGTTTTGCCTTCCGTCATACCAACGCTTGACCAGCTCCACGAGGGTCAGGTAGGCGACGACGATCCCGACCAGCAGTGGCCAGAACACAAGAGGCAGGCCGGTGAACCCGAGAACGTCGCCGAGGGGACTGAGCGGGATGATCACCGCGGCAGCCAGGGCACCCGCGATCGCCGCCAGGAGCGGCTTGCTCGGGCGACTCCGCCAGAACGGGCTGCGCCGGGTCCGGATCACCAGGACGACCAGGATCTGGGTGAAGAGCGATTCGATGAACCACCCAGTATGGAAAGCTTGAGCGTCGACGCCGAGGATCAGGAGCAAGAGCCCGAAGGTCACGAAGTCGAAGAGCGACGATAGCGGCCCGAAGATGAGCATGAACCGCTGGATCCCGTGGACGTCCCAGCGGGCCGGCTCGACCTCCACCTCGGGGTCAACCGTGTCGGTCGGGATAGCCGTTTGGGATGCGTCGTAGATCAGGTTGTTGAGGAGGATCTGGCCGGGGGTCATGGGCAGGAACGGCAGCAGCAACGCCGCGACCGTCATGCTCAGCATGTTGCCGAAGTTGGAGCTCGTGCCCATCCTGATGTACTTGAGGGTGTTGGGGAACGTGCGCCGGCCCTCGATCACGCCGCGACTGATCGCTTCGAGGCTGGGCTCCAGCAGGATGATGTCGGCCGCCGAGCGCGCCACGTCCGTCGCGTTATCGACGCTGATGCCGACGTCGGCCGCGTGGAGAGCCGGCCCGTCGTTGATGCCGTCGCCGAGGTAGCCGACGACGACGCCCGCGTCGTGGAGCGCCGCGATCACCTGCAGCTTCTGGTCCGGGTCGACGCGGGCGAAGATGGTGGTCCGCTTCGCCCGGGCCACCAGCGCCCGATGGTTGAGCTTGCGCATCTCATCGCCCGTCAGGACGCCTTCGACCTCCAGACCGACCTGCGTCGCGACGTGGCGTGCCACGAGGTCGTTGTCACCGGTCACGATCTTGAGGGCCACACCCTGGCTGGCGAGCTTCGCGATCGTCTTGCCGACACCCTTCTTGGGCGGATCGCTGAACAGGATCACTCCCTCGAAGACGAGGTCGCGCTCGAGACGCGCCGCGTCGTCGAGGGTCGCCGCCGCAGCCCCCTTGCCGGAGACCTTCAGCTCGTCGGCGGACAGCAGCCGTGACCCGACGGCCACCATCCGGAACCCCTCGGCAGACGCCGAGTCGACGAGCTCGGCCAGGCGCTTGTGCTCGGTCGCCTTGATCCGCCGGGCCGCGTGGTCCTCACGGACGGCGCTGCAGCGGAGGATCACCGCCTCAGGCGCTCCCTTGGTCACGAGCAGGGGCTTGTCGCCCTCGCGCTGGACGACCACGCTCAGGAGTCGCCGGGAGAAGTCGTACGGGAGTTCGGCAAGCTTGCGGTACGCGGCGAGGTCCGTCGGCTCTGGGGTGCCCGACAGCAGGGCCGCATCGAGGGGATTCGTGAAGCCCGTCTGGAAGTGGCTGTTCAGGTAGGCCAGCTCGAGCGTCTGGTCCGCCTCGACCTTGTCCTCTCCGTCGATCCCCACCGCCTTGACGAACTCCAGCCGGCCTTCGGTCAGGGTTCCGGTCTTGTCGGTCGCGAGGACGGTGACACTGCCGAGGTTCTGGATCGCGGGCAGGCGCTTCACGAGCACGCCGTGCGCGGCGAGCGCATGGGCGCCCTGGGTGAGGTTGAGCGTGACGATCGCGGGCAGCAGCTCGGGCGTCAGGCCCACGGCAAGCGCGATCGCGAACAGGAGCGAATCGAGGATAGAGCGATGTAGTCCCAGGTTGATGGCGAGGACCGCGATGACGAGGATCGTCGTCACGCGGAAGATGAGGATTCCGAACGCCCGAACGCCGCGCTGGAAATCGTTCTCCGGAGCGCGTTCGGCCAACCGGCGTCCGATCTCGCCGTAGCTCGTGCGCGCCCCGGTCGCGGTGATAACCGCGTGACCCGTACCGCTGACAACGCTCGTCCCGAAGAACACGAGTCCGTCGCGATCGGCCTCGTCGGTTGGATCGAGGACACCCTCCAGCGGGGTCTTGGTTGCAGGCACCGACTCGCCGGTGAGCGACGCCTCGTCGACGTAGAGATGCGTTGCCTCGGTCACACTGCCGTCAGCCGGGACGATGTCGCCGGCGCTCAGAACCACGAGGTCGCCTCGGACGACGTCGTGGATCGGGACCTCCAGCTCCTTCCCGTCGCGCATGACGGTCGCCCGCAGCGTCAGGCGCGCCTGAAGGGCGGCAACGGCCGACTCGGAGCGGGTTTCCTGGACGAATCCGATCACCGCGCTCAGGACGACGATCGCCAGGATGATGGCCGCATTGACCTGGTCGCCAACGACGAGGCTGACCAGGCTCGCCGCAACCAGGATCAGAACAAGCGGGCTCGCGAGCTGGGCGAGCAGGATCGAGAGTGGAGTGCGTCGCCCGCTGCCGCCGATTGCGTTCGGTCCGTCCGCTCGCAGCCGGTCAGCGGCCTCAGTGGCGGTCAGCCCGGTCCGGCCTGCAGGCGGACTGGTGCTGGCGACCGGCATCGTGACGGGGGCTCGTGCTGCAGCATGTCGAGCAGGCATCGAACGTCACCCGTCCCGAATCGGGCCCTGATACGCCTTGAGAGCCGGTGCGGTCCGCTCCACGTTGGAATGATGCGCCCCGGAGTGGACGCATGCGGGCGCGTCCCGACCCCAGAAAGGCGCCCGGCAACGCCCAGCGCCGGGCCGGGCGCGGCCGTCAGGTCGTCTTGCCGGCGCCGGCGATCTCGGTTGCTTCCAGGTCAAGAACGATGCTGACCTCGTCGCCGACGACCATGCCACCGGCCTCGAGCGCCTTGTTCCAAGTCAGTCCCCAGTCGGCGCGCCGGATCTTGGTGTGTGCCTCGAATCCGGCCAGGCGGTCGCCCTTCATCCCGGGGGCAATGCCGTCGATCGTGGCATCGAGCACGACCGGTCTGGTGACGTCGCGGATCGTCAGGTCACCGCCGATCTTGAACGCGTCGCCGGCGGCGGCGATCGTCGCGCTCTTGAACGTCAGGAAGGGGAATTGCTTGGCGTCGAGGAAGTCGGCCGAGCGGAGGTGCTCGTCGCGCACCGCCATGCCCGTATTCACGCTCTCGGTCGGGATGCGCACCTGGACCGAGGAACGCGTGGGCTCCGCCTCATCGAAGTGGATCACACCTTCGACCCCGGTGAAATCGCCACGGACCGTAGCGACCATCATGTGCTTGACGGAGAAACCAACGCTGGAATGCGCCGAGTCGATGTTCCAGGTGGTCATCCCGTCCCCTTTCTTGCGTGGCCGTCGGCAATGATGCCGGCGAGTAGGCCGGCGATCACCCCGACCAGGATCCAGGTGATCTTCCGCATTGGTGTGTCCTTTCGTTCGTTGGCTGATGTGAGTCGGGCACGCCGAACCAGAGCGCCAAGCAGGGTTCGCGCGCCCGAGATGATCTAGCTCTTGGGCCTCCGCAGCGCGGTCTGAACATCGCCCAGCGCCTTCTGGGCGTCGCCCTGAAGCTGCTTGGTCTTTCCCTGGGCCTCCTGCCCCTTGTCGCCGGTCACCTTGCCGGCGGTCTCCTCAACCTTGCCCTCGGCACGGGTGATGGTTCCCTTGACGCGCTGTTCGGTCATGTCGGTACTCCTTCGTTCGCTAGCCGTACGCTGTGATGCCGGTGGTGTCAGGCCCGCTCGCGCCGGAAGATCCGCATCGTCCAGATCAGGACCAGCTCGAGGATCGTCCAGCCCACGAGGGCCACGATGGCGGTCACGTCCAGGGTCGATCCGGCGGCGTTCAGGGAGTCGGCCCGGAGGATGCCCGCGAACGGCGCGACGAGCGCTTGGCTGACGTTGAGGACGCCCGCGACAAGATCGTTGGATGGCCGTGCATCGAGCAGCAGCAGAACGACGCGGGCCACGATGACGAGCTGAATGAGCCCGAATACAAGGACGATGAGGCGCCGGGCGTATTCGGCTACGCCCGGGCCAGCGCTCGTGGTGAGATGGCTGTCCGTTCGGACCGTCTCCTGACCCGCGGCGAGCGGGGGGCCCTGGGTGACGACCGTCCGGTCGACCTGTTGAATGGCCATGGCTTCCTCCTGACGCCGCAGGCCGTCAGACCCGTAGGACTGGGAAGAACCCTGTGGACGTGAGGACACGATGTCACGCCCCTTGGGCATTGTCATGAAGGATCGTCATGTGCCCATGTGGGGGCAATGAGATGACGGACTGTCATGACGCGCCCCCGCCGGGACCGCACAGTGTCCGTACGTCCATAAGGAGCCTCTAATGAGTGCTGAGTCCATCGTCATCGTCGTCGTCATCGTCCTCATCGTGCTGTTCGTACTGGGTTACTTCGGGCGTGGTCGGAGACGCGGCTGATACCAGCGGTCGACCTCGCTTGTTGGCGTCCCAGCTCCGATTCGGTCCGGTGGCGCCAGCTGATCCCGCATCTTTCTGCCCGCACTGTCAGGACCCTGCTCCCTCTCGGTCCTGACAGCGAGCCCGGGCCATCCACGGCGCACTGAAGTGACGAACGGCATGCGGGGGCTCGGCCTCGTCCTCGTTGCGCTGCTGACAGCTGCCTGCGCTGTCGACCTGCCAGCGACGACTGCTGTGCCGTCGGTCCCCACTCCGAATGCCGCGACGACCGCCGCGCCAACTCTGACGTTGACGCTGGCGCCGCCGCCGCAGACATCAGCGCCGACACCGACATCAGCGCCGACACCGACATCAGCGCCGACACCGACATCAGCGCCGACAGCCACACCCGCTGCGCAGCCATCACCATCGCCCAGTCCGACCACAGCCCCGAAGGCCGTCTTCATCGTCGGACCGACCGACGACCAGACCGACAGCAACCTTGCATCGGCCGAGGCGATGGCCGAACAGGCCGAGTCGGCGGGCATGGACGTGCGCCGGGTGTTCTTCCCGCACGCGACCTGGGACAACGTGCTCGCCGACGTGCAGGGCGCCAGCCTGGTGGCGTACTTCGGCCATGGCTACGGCTGGCCCAGCAACACCACCAGCCTGACCGAAAGCCGCCAGGACGGGATGGGCCTCAACTCGTATGACGGCAGCGGACCGGCCGAGGTCAACTACTACGGCGCGACCCTGATCAGGCAGAACATCCGCCTCGCGCCACACGCGCTGGTGTTCGTGATGCATGGCTGCTACACCGCCGGCAACGGTGAATTGGGCGCGCCCATCCCTACGTTGGATGTGGCACGACAACGGGTCGACAACTTTGCCAGCGGCTGGCTCGCGGCCGGCGCCGGCGCAGTGGTGGCCCTCCAGTGGGGCACGCGCTTCAACTACCCCGATGCATTGACGAACACCGACTCGACCATCGACCAGCTCTTCATGAGCCCGCACGAGTACGTCGGCTGGAATGACCTCTACTTCGACTCCCAGCGCACGCCTGGCGCAGTCAGCCATCTCGACCCCGATCCCAAGCTCGGCTACTTGAGGGCAGTCACGGGCGACCTGACGATGACGACCGCCATCTGGCGGTCAGGCGTCGGTCAGATGGTTCCCGTCGCCGACGCCGGCCTCTGAAAAAGCTCCAAGGGTCAGCCGCCGATGGCCGGCCCCCACCAGACGCTGGCGGCGATGATGACGTAGAGCCCGATCAACGCGAGGCCCTCCAGCCAGGTCGACTTGCCGTCGATCACGACGAGGGCGGCCAGGACGACCGACACGGCCAGAGCACCCACGAGCAGCGGCGCGACAACGAGCGTCAGCGGCGCGGCTCCCAGGACGAGACTGAGCAGGACGAGGGCCGGCGTGAGGGCCAGGGCTACCTGCAGGCTGGAGTTGAGAATCAGGCTGACGGCCAGATCGGGCTGGTTGCGCATCGCAGCCTGCACGCCGACCACGTTCTCCACGGCGTTACCGGCGATCGCAACGACAACGAGGCCGGCGAATGCCTCGGACATCCCGAGGGCCGCCATGGCCGGCTTGAGCGCCTCCACGAACCACTCGGACACAAATGCCGCCGCCACGCCCGCGACGAGCAGAGTCCCGATCGCCAACCAGATCGGCCAGGCTGAGCCTTCGCCCGCCTCCACCGCTGCAGCATCGGGCGCACCGTCGACCGACCCCTGACGGAGGAAAAACGGAACACTGGCCGCGAAGACGACCAGCAGCACGAGCGACACGACGACTGAGAGGTCCCGGGCGTGGCCCTGGTCCGGGGCGCCCGGCGCCGTCGCCAGGGCGGGGATGGCCAGGGCTGCCACCGCGAGGACCAGCAGCAGCGCCATCATCCGCGTCTGCCCCGCCCTGAACCGCTGCGTCCCGTGGCGCAGCCCGCCGAGGAGGAAGGCCAGCCCGAGGATCAGCAGCGTGTTGGCGAGGATCGAGCCGATGAGCGCCGCCTGGACGACCGCGACCAGCCCAGCCTGGAGCGCGAAGATGGAGACGAACAGTTCGGGCAGGTTGCCCAAGGCCGACTGGAGGACGCCGGTAGCCCCGGACCCTAAATGGCGACCGAGCTGGTTCGTCCCCTCGCCGACCAGACCGGCAAGCCCACCCAGGGCGATCGCGGCCACCACGAAGACGGCGACGCTGTCGGCTCCGGTGGCCCGAAGGACCAACGTGGTCGCCGTTGCGACGCCGGCCACCGCGGCGAGGATGAGCGTCCGGCGTTCGACGACGACGGGCTGTTTCACGGGCCGCCGATCGCGATCAGGCCGGCCATCCCCAGCAGGTACAACAAAAGAACGACGGCTGAGTCGAGGCCGAGACGGGCGATCGTTCGTGAAGGTCGGAACAGGATCCCGAACATGTACACCACGCTGAGAAGCGCGCCGAGGCCGGTCAGATAGATATCCGTCACCTGAGCCTGCGGCACCACCGCCTGGCCGGACAGAAAGCCGGCGAGCAGGAACAGGACAGGGAGGAAGGCGTTGCCCCCGAAGATGTCGCCGAACGCCAACTGGTAGTCGCCCATTCGGACCGAGGCCAGGCCCGTCGAGATCTCCGGCAGCGAGGTGGCCGCGGCGAGCACGGTGGACCCAAAGATGACCCCGCTCATATGGATCTGCGTGGCGATGCCTTCGCCGCTGAGCTCGAGCAGGGCGCCCGCGGCCAGGGTCACAGCTGCTCCGATCACGAACACGATGGCCGCACGGTTGGTGCTCATGCCGCGCTCCGCCGCGTTCTGAGCACGGGCCTTCTTGGAGTGCCCGCGCGGCTTGCTCTGGCCATTTGGCGGCTGCCCTTGCTGATGCCAGGGCAGCCCCTTGCGGGCGCGATGGACAAGAAGAAGTCCCGCTACCCAGACCACGACGATGAGCAGGGCGGCCGGATCGATCCGCCACAGATAGAGGCTCGAGGGGAGCTGGCTGCCCATCACCGTGATGCTCAACACCGCCACCACCATGCCAGCCTCGAGCAGCACCAGCAGCGACGCGCCGAGATAGCTGAGGGCCTTGGTTCCCGGCACTGCGACGGCATCAAGGAGCACCAACACGACGGTCTGGATAGCGATGCCGCCCAGGATGTTGCCAATGGCGATGCCCACCTGGTGGGTCAGGGCCGCGCTGACCACGATCGCGATCTCAGGCAAGTTGGTAACGATCGCGAGCAAGATGAGCCCGCCGAAGGCATCGCCGAGGCCGAGCTTCGTGTCAAGCACGTCGGTGGCCATCGACAGCCTGCTTCCGGCCATCCACACGGCTGCACCGGCGGCCACGAAGATGACCAGTAGGAGCGGGAGCGGCAGCTCGTTCATGGGACCGACGTTATCAAGAGCGCAGCACTCATCGTGTTGCCGTCCGGTCTATCACGCCGAGCAGCATGTCGGCTCACCCAAGCAGCAAGGGACTCCCGTCCCCAGATTGCACTTGACAGTCGCTTGCTGGTCGGCCTACGGTGATGTCGCCCGAAGGGGCCACGAACATCTAGTGATCTGGCCGGTGTTTACATTGGCCGGGGCATCTAGTGATCGGCGGTTCCTCCGGGCATTTTCGTTGCCACCGTCGTGTCTGCGGGACTCCGTCCGCACCGTCCCCAGACCTTTGACGCTTTCAGCAGCTCTTGGGCCTCCGGACCGCGGTCTGGACTTCGTCCAGGGCCTTCTGGGCGTCGCCCTGGACCTGTTTGGCCGTGCCGTGGGCCTCCTGCTCCTTGTCGCCGGTCACCTTGCCGACGGTCTCCTCGACCTTGCCCTTGTTTTCGGTGATGGTTCCCTTGGTGTGCTCGTCAGTCATGCCCGTACTCCTTCGTTCGCTATCTAGACGTCGCCATGGAGGGGTGAAGGTTCGAAGCGCGTCAGACCGCGCCGCGGCGGCCGCCGAACAGCAGGTTCCACACGAAGACGACGATGAGCGCGCCGACGACGGATACCACGATGGTCTCGACGTTGATGCCGGTCGGGTCTTTGAGGTTCAGGAACATGCCCGCCAGCCAGCCGCCGACGACGGCCCCGACGATGCCCAGGATGATCGTCAGCATAATGCCGCCCCGGTCCCCCAGGATGAACGTGGCGATGAAGCCAGCGATCGCGCCGACCACGATCCAGGCGATGATTCCGGTCATATCGCTGATTCCTTTCGTCACGTCCGTCTGGAGACCGAGGATGTGAATCGAATGTGCGCTCCGTGCAGCGCCGCGTCATTACGGTCAGTCATCGCGCTCGACGAAGGATCAGCCGGTCGGGACCGTCCGCATCATTGCCAGGACTTCCCCGAGGTCGGCCGTGACCAATGCGATGGCTGAGTCGCCCGCGCCGTAATAGATCGACAGCTGCTGGGTCCCTGGGTCGAGCACCCAGCCCGTTGGGAACATGACCTTGTTGACGTCGCCGCTGCGCTCGTATGGCGCAGTCGGTGCGAGGACCCACTCGTCCGTGCGGCGCAGGACCGTGCGCGGCTCGTCGAGGTCCAGGAGCGCCAAACCGACGCGATAAATCGGCCCGGAAGCCGTCATGTGGACGCCGTGATAACAGACCAGCCAACCATCCTCAGTCTCGAGCGGGGGTGGCCCAAGGCCGATCTTTCCCGCGTCCCACCACGCTCCGTCGCGCGCCTCGAGCAGCAGTTCGTGGTCGCCCCAGTAGTGAAGGTCGGGCGAGTAGGAGATCCACATGCTGTGCGCGAAACCGCGCAGTGGTGACGGACGGTGGATCATCGCCCAGCGGCCGCCGAGCCGGCGCGGAAAGAGTGCCGCGTCCTTGTCCTCCGGTGGCATCGCCGGGCCAAGCTTCTTGACCTCGGTGAAGTCCCGGGTCAACGCGAGCGAGACGAGCGGGCCGCGCCGGCTGTAGGCGGTGTACGCGATTGCCCACTGGTCCAGCTCCGGCAGCCACGTCAGGCGCGGGTCTTCGCAGCCCCAGATCTCCTCTGGGTGGATATCGGGTTCGGGCTGGATGAGAGGCGTCGCGTCAAATCGCCAGTCGCTCACGCCGTCGGTGCTGCGCGCGGCGAGCAGGTGGGAGATGCCGCGCATGTCCTCGACGCGTATCAGCAGCAGTGTGTCGTCGCCGACCCTCCCGGCGCCTGGATTGAAGACCGAGTTTGCGCGATAAGGAAGCTGGTCGACCGTGATGATCGGGTTGCCGGCGTACCGGGTGAAGATCTCCGGCGTCACCGGGTTCACGCGCGAACCTCGACCAGGACTGGCGCGGTGCGGAGCACCCGCGGGCCCCGGAGAGGCATCGCGCGCGTCCGCAGCGCTCGCATCGTCTCCAGCGCCGTGAGCCACATGAGCGTCGATTCGGCGCCCTGGTTCTCGCTCACGTGGTCCGCGGACAGGCCATCGCGGCAGCCCCCCGTGGCCACGTCGGCGACTGCAAGGCCTGCATCGTTGTCGCCCAGGAACCACGCGTATGCGGCCTCCGCTGACCTCCGGTAGCCGGCATCCTGCGTGGATTCGTAGGCCGCAGCTGCGGCGAGGATCGTTGCGGTCGCTTCGATCGGTTGCTGGTCGAACTGGCTGCGCGTTCCTCCGTGCGTCCACCAGCCATCGTTGCCGATGGGCGTGAATGTCCCGCGGCGGGACGTCTGGACTTCGATCAGCCAATCGAGGACATGCAGTCCCACGCTGCGCAGGCGCACGTCGGACAGCCGGCGACTGCCGACGATCAACGCGTGGGGCAGGACGGCGTTCTCGTAGGTCAAGGTCTCTTCGGGCCACGGCCAGTCGCCATCGAGGTCAAGATAGGAGAAGGCCTTGCGCAGACGGCCGACGAGCAGCGCGAACGCGCGCTCGGTTTCGCCGACCATGCCGCCGCTCAGAGCGGCGTCGCAGGCGAGGATCGCGGACGCCACTGCCCGTGGAGAGGTCAGGCGAGCCGCTGCGGGCAGGGCTGCCTGGAACAAGGTCTGCGCCTCATGGCGCAGCGCGACGTCCGGAGCGTCTCTGCCGGCTGTGCCGATGGCAAGCAGCGCCCGACCCTGGGTGTCCTGCGATCCCTCATCGTCGAGCCATGCGCCGTCCGCGCCGCGGAAGTTTCGGAATGACCCTGTCGCTGGATTGAGCGCCGTGACGAGGAATACCATCGAGCGCCGCGCCGAGCCGCTGACCATTTCCCAACCGAGCACGCGTGCGTGGAGCAGATCGACGGTGAGCGCCCGGGAGACGTCGTCCGTGCAGGCGCCGAAGGATTCATCGGGAACGATCCCGCGCGCGTGCTGCCAGATACCAAGCGGGCCGGTCAGCTGATCGAGGTGCCGGCGGCGCGCCGGGTAGAGCGGGCGGTCAGGCACTCGCGACCGCGAGTGCCGCCATTGGGACGCCCACGTGTTCAAGCTTGGCGGTCGACCCTGCGACACGCGCGAAGATCTTGCGATAGGAGGCACCGACTTCCGGCCAGAGCATGCCCCGGCTGTGCGCGTACGCCTTCCGGCCTTGCGCCGCACGCAAGTCGCTGTTGAGCGCCAGCTCGATCAGGCCGTCGGCGAGTGCATCTACGGAGCCGGCGGCAACGAGATGGCCGCGACCCTCCGCGAGCCGCTCGTTGGCGTAGGCGTAGGGCGTCGAGACAATCGCCTTGCCTGCGCCCATCGCGTAGGCCAGCGTACCTGACACGATCTGTTCGAGGTTGGGGTAAGGCGTCACGAAGATGTCCGCGGCCGTCAGCCACATGCCCAGCTCGGCCGAGTCAACGTAGCGCCCGACGAAGCGGACGTGGTTGGCGACGCCGCACGATGAGGCGAGATTTACGAGCTTCTGTCTATACGACTCGCCCTCGCGCCTGATCATCTCCGGGTGCGTGGCGCCGACGATCACGTATATCGCGGTCGGATCAGCTCGAACGACGGCAGGCATCGCGGCGATTGCGGCTTCGTAGCCTTTGCCCGGGCCGAGCAGCCCGAAGCTCAGGATCACCTTGCGCCCCTTAAGTCCCAGCTGCGGCTTGACAGTGTCGGACGCGACGAGGGGCAGGTAGGGCACGCCGTGCGGCACGATCTCGACGTGCGACGGGTCCGTGCCGTAGGAACGGGTCAGCAGCTCCGCGGCCGAGTTGGACATGACGACCGTTGCCGCGGACGCGCGCACCAGCTCACTGAGGATGCTGCGCTGCGACGGGCTCGGGTGCTGAAGGACGGTGTGCAGGGTGGTGACGATCGGCGTCTTCAGACCGTCAATGAAGTCGAGAACGTAAGAGCCATCGGGGCCACCCCAGATCCCGTATTCGTGCTGGATCGACACGATATCGATGGAGCGCGAATCGACCCACCGCGCGGCACTCGGATAGTCGGCGCGCACGTCCCGTGCGATTCGACGCCCGACCTCGGACGGATAGAACCCCGTCTTTTCGGGCGGCTGCAGGGCGACGATCTCCCTGTGTCCGACGGCCGTAGCAAGGTCCGAGGTGAACGTGGCGATACCGCATCGCTGCGGCGGGTAGGTGGAAACGAAGGCGGTGTTGACGATGGTGTGTAGTCCTCTCGTGGAGCGGCAGTCCCGAACCGAATGACGGGCGCACGGCCAGGTTCAGGATCTGGATCGACCACGCGGAGGGTCGCCACGGATGTGGGACCTATGCACCGTAACTCACATCGGCCGATCTCACACGCCGTGGCGCCCGCTCGGCCACAATTAACGGTCGACGGACACGCGGGGGCCGTCGTGCTCACCATGGACGGAGGGCGCACCCTGGCTCGATACCTCGTTCCCTCATGACCACGAACGCGGTTCGTGAACGCGCGCCAGCGCGCCAGCCGATGGATCCGGGCGCCGATGCATCAACACGCCGAACGCTGTGGCAGTACCTCGTGCAGCACCGCGCGTGGCTCGTCGCCGGCGCGGTCCTGACCGCCGCCGGCGCTTATGTGTCGACCGTGCCGCCGGTCCTGATCGGCCAGATCGTTGATGACCTCGATCAACCCGACTTCGCCACGATCGCCCAGCTTGGCTTGGCGATGGTCGCCCTGACCGTTGTGCAGGCGCTGTTCCAGGCGGTGGGCAGGTACATGCTCATGATCACCGCGCGCGACGTCGAGTACGAGATGCGCGACGACCTGTTCCACCACCTCCAACGACTCGACCTCGCTTACTTCCAGCATCACCGCATCGGCGACCTGATGGCGCGCATGACGAACGACCTCAACGCCGTCCGGATGATGCTGTCGATGGGCGTCGTGAACCTCGTCGCGACCCTCGCCGTGGTCGTGTTCACGGTCGTGGCAATGGTCGGCGTCAGCCTCCAGCTGACGCTCATCTCCATCGTGATCCTGCCGTTCGTCATCGTGACCCTGGCCGTCGTCGGTCGGGCGGTTCACCGGCGCTTCGAGGATCTCCAGGCGCAGTTCAGCGACATCTCCGCGGCGGCGCAGGAGAGCTTGTCGGGCATCCGCGTCGTGAAGGCCTTCGCCCAGGAGCGCGAGGAGGTCTCAGCCTTCCGCGAGGTTTGCAATCGTTACCTGTCGAGCGCCGTCCACCTGGCGCGCGCCCAGCAGCTCATCTGGCCGGCGATGGAGGGCATCCTCAGCCTGGCCACGCTGCTCGTGCTCGTAGTCGGCGGACAGCAGGCGATCGGTGGCCAGCTCAGTCTCGGCCAGCTCGTCCAGTTCGTGGCTTACCTGCGCCTGCTGTCGCTGCCGCTGGTCAGCCTGGGCTGGGTTTCCAATGCGTTTCAGTCGGGCTGGGCTTCACTGAACCGCCTGCGCGAGCTGTGGGATGCCCGACCGACTATCCACGATCTACGGGACGCGACCGCAGATCCGATTCGCGGGAAGATCGAGTTCCACCGCGTCATGTTCACCTATGGCGACGTGCCCGTGCTGCACGACGTGAACATCACGGTCCCCGAGGGCACGTCGCTGGCCGTCGTCGGGGCCACGGGCTCGGGCAAGTCGTCGCTCGTCAACCTGATCCCGCGTCTTTTCGATGTCACCGGCGGCGAGGTGCTGATAGACGACGTCGACGTGCGCCGTCATTCGTTGCCCGTGCTGCGTCAGGCGATCGGCTACGTGCCGCAGGAGACGTTCCTGTTCTCGATGGCGCTGCGTACAAATGTCGGCTTCGGCCACAGCCATGAGTTGTCCGAGACGGACCTGAACGACGCCGGCGAGATCTCGCAGCTCAACGCCGACGTGATGATGTTCCCGGATCGATATGACACGGTCATCGGAGAGCGTGGCGTCACCCTGTCCGGCGGCCAGAAACAGCGCGCTGCGCTCGCTCGGGCCATCGCCAAGAACCCGCGCATCCTGATCCTCGACGACGCGTTCTCCGCGGTCGACACGCACACAGAGGCCGAGATCCTGCGCCGGCTGGCGCACGTCAGGAAAGGCCGCACGACGGTCCTTGTGTCGCATCGAATATCGACCGTCAAGGACTGCGACCAGATCATCGTGCTGGCCGACGGCCAGATCGCGGAACGGGGCACGCACGACGAGCTCCTCGCCCTGCGCGGCCTCTACTACGACATGCATCGCCGGCAGCAACTTGAAGACCAGGTCTCGGCCGAGGCAGTCGCATGACCGCCAGCCTCGACGCATACGCACCGGAGGAGATCTTCGGAAAGGCATACGACGCCCGGCTGGTCAGGCGCCTGGGCGGCTATCTCGTGCCGTACAAGGGCCAGGTCCTGATCGCCCTGGTTGGACTGCTGCTGCTGACTGTCACGGCCGTCGCTCCGGCACTGCTGACCAAGCTGATCATCGATACCGCGATTGCGCCGGCCATCCAGGGCACGGTCAGCCCGTCGGACGCCTTGACGAGCCTGATCTGGCTGGGAGTGCTCTACCTTGTCGCGCTCTCCGCCCGAGCGCTGCTCAGGTACGGCCAGAACATGCTGGTCATGGTCATCGGCGAGCGCGCGATGCGCGATCTCCGCGCCGAGCTGTTCGCGCATCTCGAATCACTGTCGTTGTCGTTCTTTGACCACAATCCCGTCGGCCGGCTGATGACGCGCCTGACCAACGATGTCGACGCGCTCGCCGACCTGTTGACCAACGGCGTCGTGGCGATGCTCGGCGACGTGCTCCTGCTTGCCGGCGCGGGCGTTCTGCTCGTGATCCTCGATATTCGACTCGCGCTCGTCATCTTTGCCTCGTTGCCAATCGTCGGCGGCCTGACGTTTTACTTCAGGAGCCGGATGCGGAATTCCTTCGTCAACCAGCGCATCCGGCTGGCGCGCATCAACGCCTACCTGAACGAGAATCTGTCGGGCATGGCCGTTGTCCAGCTCTTCACCCGCGAACGAACCACCTACGTGGCCTTTGACGGGCTCAACGACGACTATCGCCAGGCGAGCCGCAACGCCGTGCGCATCAGCTCGACGTTCACGCCGCTGATAACAATTACCCGGGCTGCGACGACCGCCGCGCTGTTCATCGCCGGCGGATACTGGGTGAGCGGCGGCAGCTTGACCGTGGGAACACTGGTGGCGTTCTGGCAGCTGCTCGACCAGTTCTTCTCGCCGATCGAGGATCTGTCGGACAAATACAGCCTGTTGCAGGCCGCCACGGCTTCATCGGAGCGGATCTTCCGCATCCTCGATACGCGTGCGTTGATCGCGGACCCAGCCCAACCCAGGGAGCTGACACAGGTTCGAGGAGAAGTCGTCTTCGACCATGTCTCCTTCGCCTACGACGACAAGACGCTGGTGCTGCGCGATGTCGATTTCCGGATCGCGCCTGGCGAGAGCGTCGCCATTGTTGGCGCGACCGGGGCGGGCAAGACGTCGATCGTCAGCCTTCTGGCGCGCTTCTACGACATCAAGAAGGGCCACATCCGGCTCGACGGCGTGGACATCCGCGACCTGCGCCTGGCCGATCTGCGGCGCCATGTCGGCATCGTGCTCCAAGATCCATTCATCTTCGCGGGGACCGTGGCGTCGAACATCCGGCTGCGCGACGAATCGATCAGCGACGAGCGTGTCCGTGCCGCGGCGGAGTTCGTCAACGCGTCCGGTTTCATCGAGGCGCTTGCGCAGGGCTACGACAGCGTGCTCACCGAGCGTGGCTCGATCCTGTCAGTCGGGCAGAAGCAGCTCATCGGCTTTGCCCGCATCGTCGCCTTCAACCCGGAGATCATGCTCGTCCTTGACGAGGCGACATCGTCGGTCGATTCAGAGACGGAGCGGCTCATCCAGGATGCGCTGCCGAAGCTGATGGAGGGACGCACGTCGATCGTGATTGCCCATCGCCTGTCGACGATTCAGCACGTCAACCGGATCATCGTCCTGCGCGGCGGCGAGGTCGTGGAGACCGGGTCACACGCCGAGCTGCTCGCCAAGGGCGGCACCTATCACCGACTTTACGAGCTCCAGTACGGGCTTCGGTCCTAGCCGACGCGCCTTGCCAGACCCGTCGTCAGCAGCCGCAGCGGCTGTAGTCGATGCGCAGACGAACCGCGTCGATGCTCCGCCGGTGCGCCACTGGCGACACGCGGAAGAGGCGCGTGAGCGATGTTCCGGGCCGTCCGAGGCGAGCCTCGATCGTGATCTTGAAGGTCGCGCCCCGCGCCAGGACCGGAGTCTGGTAAGTGCCGGCGACGAGCGCCGCGGTGATGTCGCTCTTCCCGACGAGGTAGGTGACAGGCCACGAACCAATACCGCCGACCTTGACGCCGAATCGGCGCGACGCGCCCGGGTTGCGGATCTTGAGCTCGTACAGGTACTGGCTGCCCTTCGGTGCGGCGCCGGCCAGCTGCTCGTTGACCGTCTGGTGCAGGGCCGTGCGGTTGCGCACGTGGCCGCCGATCCAGGCTCCGGGATCCCAGTAGGTGCCAATGACACTCTTGGCGCCGACGAACCGGATTGCGGCGTCCGGCGCGCCGTGATGCTGGACGTGCCCGACATCCGCCAGAGCGCTGCCTGGATACGTCGCGAGGATCATCCCGGTGACGACGATTGCGATCGAAAACGCTCGGCGTGGTGACATGGCCCGGCTCCCAACTTGCGCCCGGCCGAGTAGCACCGCCAGCCGAGACCCTGCGGCCAGTACACGCCCGGCCGACGCAGACGACAACGCGGGGCACCACGGGTCGAGGTACGGATCATTCGATCCGTAGGGCGGCAGACCGCGGGCCGATACGATGCCGGAGCAGATGATGCGGATCCAGCCATGGTTTGAGCAGCTGCTGGTGCCAGGAGGCCCGGCAAGAACCAACGTCGTCCTTCCGGTGATCGCGGCGCTGGCCGCGATCACCGGCGCGTGCTCCGCGCCCGTGCCTTCTCCGAGCGCAGCCGCTGCCAGCAGTCCGCCCGTTGCTGCTTCGGCGACCGAGCCCGGTGCGACGCTCGCCTTCTATGTCTCACCGAATGGAAGCTCGTCCGGGCGTGGCGCGGCTGACGACCCGTGGGACATCGACGCGGCCGGTCGCAAAGCTCCAGCAGGCTCGACTGTCTACTTGCGCGGTGGCACATATGACGGGTTGAACGTCAGCGTCTCCGGCACGGCTGAGGCACCTATTCGCTTCGTTGCCTATCCGGGTGAGCAACCGGTCATCGACGGGGCCCGTAATAGCGCGCTGTACACGGTCGTACTCGACAACGTCGCCAACGTCGAGTTACGCGGCCTCGTAATTCAGGGCGGTCACGGCGTTGCGCAGAGCGGAGGTGGAATCCTCGTCGGCTCGAGCTCCGCTGTCGTCATCGACGACAACACCGTCCGCGATAACAGCGCTTTTGGCGTTCGCGTGCTCGATAGTCAGGATGTCGTGGTGGCGAACAACGATGTATCCGGGAACGGCAACGGGATCCGGATCGCGGGCGAGGGTGAAGGCACCGTCGTGCGCGACAACCAGGTCCACGACAACGACGTGATGATGGTCAACACGCCCGACATCAAGGGCGACGACGTCGGCGGCGAGGCGATCTCACTCGTCCATTCGACCGGTCACGTGCTCGTCACGGGCAACACGATCTGGGGCAACCGCGCGGTCAGCTACGACTACGGCTACGACGGCGGCGCCTTCTCGATCTACGCCTCGAGCAACTGGACGATCACCGGCAACACGACCTGGAACAACCGCAACATCCTCGAGACGGGCACCGACGCGAACAAGACGCCGTGCGCCAACAACACCTTCACGCGCAACCTGAACTACGGCGCGACGACGGTCGACATGACCGTGGGCATGGTCCTGCGCTGTGCCTCGAACATGCTCGTGGCCAACAACACGTTTGCCGGACTGCAGGGTTTCGTGTTCGATTTGTCGAGCGGCTCCGGGGCGTTCGGCGGCAGCATCGACGGGCTGCGCATCCTGAACAACGTTGCGTCGATCTCGGACGGAGACATCTACAAGATCGAAACGCCGCTTCCGGAGGGCGTCGTGCTCGACTACAACCTGATGAACGACACAGCACCTGCGCCCTTCGCCGACGTCATGGGCACTGATTACCATACGTTGGCTTCGTTCGCGGCGTCGATCGGCCAGGAGGCGCACGGGATCGCCGCCGATCCGCTCTTCGTCTTCGCCGCTGCGCACGACTACCACTTGGCAGCCGCTTCGCCCGCGATCGACAGCGGCATGATCCTCCTGGGCATCACGGACGGTTTCACGGGCAAGGCGCCTGATCGCGGGTATGCGGAGTTCAGTGGCCCATCGAGTGGGGACTCCGGGTCGACGCAAGGGCCGTAGCCCGGCATCCTCTCGCGCTCGACACGTTCTCGTCGCCCGTACGTCGCCGGCACGGCGGCGCACGCGCGGAGTCAGTCGAGTTGCCTGCGACCGCCTAGATAGCAGCAGGGCCGGCCCTATTCGGCTGATGCGCATGCGGGTTCAACATCCGTCGATTCCCGCCTTGATCGTGGCCAGCAAGCCCGGTTTGCAGCCGGCCCGCGCAGGGATTGGTCCGGAGTTGATGCTGCACACGCATCGCCCGTCTGAAAGGGCGGCGTGCAAGCCGGAGGAGACCCTAGGCGACGCCGGCCGGACTGTGGCGATGCGCCCGGGCCACGATCGGCGCGAGGAGCTCCTCCATGGCGGGTCCCGACACGGGCTTGAGCTCGTAGCGCACGCGCGTGATCGGCTTGTTCAGGGTCAGGACGCGGGTGAGGTCGATCGGCGTGGCCGACAGCACCAGGTCTGCGTCGCAGGCGTTTAGCGTCGCCTCCAGCTCGCGTATCTGGTCGGTGCCGTAACCCATGGCCGGAACGAGTGGCTCCAGCTTCGGGTAGCGGGCAAGGACGTCGGCGATCGAACCAACGGCAAACGGCCGCGGATCGACGAGCTCGGCCGCGCCATAACGACGCGCTGCCACGACACCCGCGCCAAAGGTCATCTCGCCGTGAGTCAGCGTCGGGCCGTCCTCGACGACCACGACTCGCTTGCCCTCGATCGGTTCGCCGACCAAAGTCAGCTCGGACTGCGCCCGAATGATCGGCGCCTTGGGATTGAGCGCACGGAGGCTGACCTGTAGGGCGTCAACCGCCTCGGGCGTCGCCGTGTCGACCTTGTTGATCACCAGCACATCGGCCATACGCACATTCAGCTCGCCAGGGTGGTAGCTCGACTCGGTGCCCAGCCGGAGCGGGTCGGCGACCACGATTGACAGGTCGGGCCGATAGAACGAGAAGTCGTTGTTGCCGCCATCCCACAGGATGACGTCGGCCTCCTCCTCGGCCTGGGCCAGGATCGCCCCGTAGTCGACACCGGCGTAGAGGATGCGACCCGCGTCGAGGTGCGGCTCGTACTCCTCGCGCTCCTCGATCGTCGTCTCGTAACGCGCGAGGTCGTCATACGTCGCGTAGCGCTGAACGCGCTGTGCAACGAGATCTCCGTAGGGCATCGGATGGCGGATCACGACCGGCTCGAGGCCGTCCTTGGCCAGCAGGGCGCACACGAAGCGCGTCGTCTGGCTCTTGCCGGAGCCGGTTCGCGTGGCGCAGACCGAAACGACCGGGCGGGTCGACTCGAGCATCGTCGCGCGCGGGCCAAGCAGCTCGAAGTCGGCACCGGCCGCCATCGCGCGCGACGCCGCGTGCATTACGGTTGTGTGCGCGACGTCGCTATAGGCAAAGACCACGAGTTCCACGTCGCGGTCGCGGATGATCGTCTCGAGGTCTGACTCGGGCACGATCGGGATGCCGTGCGGGTAGTAAGGCCCGGCCAGCTCCGCTGGATACATCCGGCCGGCGATGCCCGGGATCTGAGTTGCGGTGAAGGCGACAACCTCGTACGCGGGATCCCCGCGGTAGACGACGTTGAAGTCGTGGAAGTCGCGCCCTGCGGCACCCATGATCACGACACGCTTGCGGTCCATCTGGCCCTCCTGTTGGAGCGTCAGACTCGTCCCCATCAGATGCCCGTACATCGGCCGTTAGGCGCTCGCGGCTGTGCCAAACGGCACTACGGAACAGGCCGCGCGGGGCCCACTCTTGGCGCAATGGTTGATGTGCTGCCGCCCCCGGCATCGTCCGCGCCCCGAAACGAGCCTCCGGGCCAACGGACCGCCGAGTTGCGTGCACCACGTGGCCAGATCGTCGTCCGCCAGCGCGGGCGGGAGTTGATTGCGCATCGGCTGCTCAACAAGGACACCGCCTTCACCGAACGTGAACGAGATGAGCTTGGCCTGCGCGGACTGCTTCCCGCCCGCGTGACGACGATCGATGAGCAGGTATCACTCGAGCTCGAGCATGTCCGGCGCAAGGCCGACGAGCTCGAGCGCTACATCGGCCTCGCCGCGCTCCAGGATCGGAACGAGACGCTCTTCTACCGCCTCCTGACCGAGAACCTCGAGGAGTTCGTACCGATCGTCTACACGCCGACCGTGGGTCGGGCGTGCCAGCAGTTCAGCCACATCCTGCGCCGGCCGCGCGGCGTCTGGCTGACGCCCGACGACGTCGGGCGCATGGACCGCGTCCTGCGCGACGCGGCCGACGGCGCCGACGTGCGCCTGATCGTGGTCACCGACAACGAGCGCATTCTGGGCCTCGGCGACCAGGGCGCCGGCGGGATGCCCATCCCGATCGGCAAGCTGTCGCTGTACACGGCCGCTGCGGGCCTGTACCCGGCGTGGACGCTGCCCATCTCGCTCGACGTTGGCACTGATCGGGCCGAGCTACGCGACGATCCGCTCTACCTTGGTTATCGCTCACCGCGCCTGCGCGGCCGCGAGTACGACGAGGTCCTCGAGGCATTCGTCGAGGGCGTGCGCAGTGTCTTCCCGCAGGCCGTGCTCCAGTGGGAAGACTTCAAGCAGCACAACGCGCTGCGCATCCTCGATCGCTATCGCCATCGGCTGCCCAGCTTCAACGACGACATCCAGGGCACCGGCGCGGTCATCCTCGCCGGCCTGCTCGCCGCGCGGCGCGCGCAGGGCGGCCTGCGCAACGAGCGCGTCCTGTTCGTCGGCTCCGGCGCGGCCGGCATCGGCATCGCGCGCGCGGTCATCAGCCAACTCGAGAGCGAGGGGCTGTGCCCCGCCGACGCGCGCGCGGCGATCGCACTGATGAACCGCGGCGGTTTCGTCCACCGCGACCGGACTGACCTGCCCGACGACCAGCGGCCCTACGCCGTCGACCCGGCGCCCTATTACGCCGCGGGCCTGACCGAAGTCGACCTGCGCGAGCCGCTTGCGGTCGCCCGGGTCCTCAAGCCCACCGTCCTGGTGGGCACGACCGGCCAACGCGGTGCCTTCAGCGAGGAGCTGATCCGCGAGATCGCGCGCCACTCCGAGCAGCCCATCATCCTGCCGCTCTCGAACCCCGACGTGAACTCCGAGGCAAGAGCCGAGGACGTCATCGAGTGGACCGATGGACGGGCAATCGTCGCCACGGGCAGCCCAAGCCGAGACGTGGAATGGGGCGGCGTGCGGCGCACGATCGGTCAGGCCAACAACGTCTTCATCTTCCCGGGCGTGGGCCTCGCCGCGGTCGTGGCCGAGGCGCGCTCGCTCACCGACGAGGCATTCCTGGTCGCGGCGCGGACCATGGCCGGCCTCGTGTCGGACGAACGCCTGGCGGCCGGGACGATCTATCCGCCCATCAGCTCGCTGCGCATCGTTGCGCGCGAGATCGCGCTCACGCTGACCAGGCACCTGCGCGATACCGGCTATGGCCGTCAGCTGCACGATGAGCAGATCGCTGATGCCGTCGACGGTGCGATGTGGCACCCGGAGTACCTGCCCTACGAGGCCGCCTGATCTACATCGCGGCTAGGAAACGCCGAAGGCAGGCAGCTCGAAAATGAACTCCGCGCCGCCCTCCGAGCGGTTGCGGGCGGTCATCCGGCCACCCATTGCGGTCACCAGCTGGCGGCTCACGAATAGGCCGATACCCGCGCCGGCGACGCGCCGCACGACGGTCGGCGAGCGGTAGAAGAGGTCGAACAGGCGCCCGTTCTCCTCTTCCGGAAAGCCCGGCCCGGAATCGCTGACCCTGACTTCCACAGTCGCGCCGGCGTTGCGCGCCCTGACCGTGACCGGCCCGGCGCCGCCGTACTTGGCCGCGTTGCTCAGAAGATTGCGCAGTACCTGCTCGATGTACGTCTCCTCGGCGGCGACGGGTGGCAGGTCTGATGGCAGGTCCGTCTTCCACGCCGCGTTGGGCCAGCGCGCTGCCTCCGATTCGACGACGCGCGGGATGAGCCGCTGGATGAGCACGGGCTCGGTGTCGATCGTCAGGCCCTGGCGCTCGACGCGGCTGATGACGAGCAGGTTCTCGACGAGCCGGTAGAGCCGATCCGCCTCGGAGCGAATGTCGTCGTAGACCTCGCGCCGGCGCTCGTCGGACAACGCCACGGCCGATTTGCGCGAGAGCAGCTCGCTGCTGCCGTAGATCGTCGTGACCGGGGTGCGCAGCTCATGTGAGAGCACGCCCAGGAAGGCGTCGCGCACCGCGCGAACGCTGCGCGACGCGGTCACGTCACGCAGGATGAGGATCGTGCCGCCGGCGCCGCCGTTGTCCTCGTCGGGCTGGATCGGGAAAGCGGAAAGCTCGACCCACGTTTCGGCGTCCTGACCGTCGTCGAGTCGCAGCTCGAGGCCCTGGCCCGGCGCCAGCTCGCCGGCCTCCCACCCGGTTGGCCAGGCGAACGCGCGCATGATCCCGGCCAGCCCGCGACCCAGGTGGGCGCCGAGCAATGTGTCGGCTGCGGGATTGGACAGGACGACCGAGCCAAGCGCATCGCACACGACGACGGCGTCGCCGATGCTTTCGATGACGCCCTTGAGCTGGGCCGCGCGCGCCTGCTCGGCGGTCGCGAGCGCGGTCAGACGTTCGTCGTCGTCCTGCCGCTCCCGGGTTGCGGCAAGGACGTTGGCCACGGCCTGCAGGAAGTTGACATCGTCCTCAGCGAAGGCACGCCGGTCAGACGTGTGCGTGCCCAGGACGCCGTACGGATTGGCCGGGCTGCCGATGACAACGGTTACGCCACTGACCACGCCGTGGTCGGCGAGCAGCGGCGGCGGCGTGAAACGAATCTCAGCCATCAGGTCCGCGACGAGAACGGGGCCGACGGTCGCCAGGGTGTAACCGGCCTGGGATCCGCGTCCCGCTTGGACCGTCGCGGTGCCGACCTGGCCCTCGCGCCAGCCCACCCCGGCCACCAGCAGCAGGTCGCGTCGGTCGGGATTGAGGCTCAGGACCTCGACGAAGGGCACCTCCATGACCCGTGCCAGCGATTCGGCCGCCATCTGCGCGAGCTCGTGATAACCCATCCAGGCCAGTGCCTGCTGGCCGAGCGTGGCCAGCGCTGCCTGGCGAATCTCCGCTCGTTCCACGGCGCGGTAGAGCAGCGCGTTGTCGAGCGCCAGTGCCGCGCGGCGCGCCAGCTCGCGCAGGAGTCCCAGGTCCGTCGACGTGTAGCGCCGGTGGCCCTCGCCGAAACCAACGGAGAGCACGCCCAGGACACGGTCACGAACGGTGAGCGGCACCCAGATCGCGGAGCGCAGACCAAGACTGCGCAGCATCTCGAAGTGCTCTTCGTCGCGGGAGAGAGAGCGGAGCTCGGCGTCGTCGACGTCATACAGCGCGATCGACTCCAGTGTTGCGAGCACCCTGCCGCGCAGATGGCCCTCGTTGACGCGCAGCGGGTAGCGGCGGTGCAGGTCGAGCAGCAGGCGCGCGCCATCGGGATCGACATGCGCGACGCCGACACGGCGGAACGTCGCACGCTCGTCGAGGATGTCGACGGCAGCCCAGTCGGCCAGCTTGGGCACGACCATCTCGGCCAGCCGGCTGAGCGTCTTCTCGACGTTGAGCGGCGAGCCGAAGAGCTCGCTCGACAGCGCGAGGATCTCGGTCGCGGTCTGTGCCCGGCGCTGGTCGGTGATGTCGCGGTAGAGCCACATCCGGCCGGTGGCTTTACCGGCGTCGTCGGTGACCGGTCCGCTCCATCGTTCGAGCACGCGTCCGTCGCGGAAGACGAGCTCGTCGTGGCTCTCTTCGAGCGGGTGGCTGTACAGCCACGCCGCTCGCTCTTCGAATTCGCGGCCATCCGCGAGCTGGTCACGCACGTACGCCACGGCGGCCGAGCTGAGACCGCTCGCCATGACCTCTGGCGGAAGGCTCCACGTGTCGACGAAGCGCTGGTTGTAATCGACGATGCGTCCATCGAGCGACACGACCACGATCGCGTCGGTCGTCGACTTGAGGATGGCGTCGACGACGCGGCGGTAATCGAGCTCCAATGACGGCGCCTCGCGAGCGACCGGCTCGCGCGTCGTCAGCGCCATGAGCGGGTGAGCAGGAGGTTCCTTGCCATCGGCTCGAGATTCTTGCACGCGAATGGGCCGCGGCGATGGGTCGCGGCCGATCTGCAACGCAAATGAGAGGCAAAACAAGGGCCGCCGACGGAGGTCACGGAAGGCGGCCCTTGCTCGGCGAGGCGAGACTCCGCGCCCGGTATTGATGCCTCGTGTCGCGGCACCACAGCGGACCCGCGCCGTGGTACCGCCGAGATAATTCCCGCCTGGCGCTCGGTCGGGCATCACGGCCGATGAGCGGCCCATAGCGCGCGCGACAAAACGAACCTTCGAGGGTTGGCAAACGACCGCTGGTGTGCAACACTGCCGGGGCTCCGCCACGAGAGGCCAGGCGGGGCCAAGAAAGACAAAGGCCGCTTCGAGGCGAGGGTCGGGCGAGCCGAGGAGGGACACCCCCAGGTGTCCTGGCTCGCAGAATTTCATTGGCGTGACGCCCCAGCGTCATCACCAATCGTTGTCCAAGTCCTGACCTGACTCGTGCCTTACGGGGGATCGGCCGCCTAGCGATCAGTCATCGGCGCCCCAGTGCCGTGCCCGATCGAGGAGATGTCAATTGGCAAATGCCGCCCAGGGCGCTGCAACCGCGCCCGCTCATCACCGGTCGAGGTTTCCTCGACAATTCCGACTTGCTTTCCTGGCAGGCCTGCTGGCCGTCGCCGCGATCGCTGCCGAGTCACCTACGGTAATCCAGGCGCACTCGACAACCGGCCGGTATGGCCGCACTGAAGCACAGCGCATCGTCAGGGTTGCGGCAAGTCACATAGGTGCGCACTTTCGCATGGGATCGACGGGCCCGCGCTATTTCGACTGCTCGGGCTTTGTCTACCGGGTCTACCAGCAGGCCGGCTTGATCAACAAGATCGGCGGAAAGCGCCGCTTGGCCGCTGGCTACTACCACTGGTTCAAGCAGCACCACCAGGTCAGCCGGAGCCATCCCCAGATCGGGGACATCGTGATCTGGACCGAGAAGGGCAAGATCGCACACTCCGGCATCTATGTCGGCAGCGGTCACGTGATCAGCGCCCTGATCAACCCGTGGGGCGTCAAGAGGACGCACATCACCACCCTGCACGCCCGGTTCTTCGCCTTCCTGCACGTTCACCTGAAGCAGTAAGCGGAAACGTCAAGGCAACCCGTCGGAAAGAGGCGGCCGGCTGACAAGCCGGCCGCCTCTTTGTTTATTTGGCGGGCGCCAGTTCCTGCCAGATGCAGAACTGGTATGCACGGTTTCCGCTGACTCCTGCCTCCTGCCCGACCAGTCCCGCAGATGTCAGAGGATCAGCCCGGAATTGGACTCCAGCGGCGCCCCCGCGCCGACCAGTCCTGCATTTGTCAGGAAACGACGGTCGGGCGCCGCGCCATGGGCCAAAGGACACGTCAGTCGGGTGTGCGGCGCCGTGTAGCATCCAAATGCCATGGTGTTGAAGACTGAACCCCTCGGCGTCGACGCCCTGTACCGAGCGGCCGAGCCCGATTTCGAGCGCTATGAGATCGTCAAGGACATGGTCGACGAGTGCATCGACCTCGCCCTGAACTACCGCCAGAGCGGCCATCCGGGCGGCTCGCGCTCCAAGGTCCACATGCTCCTGTCGCTGATGCTCTCGGGCGCGATGCGCTGGGACGTGCGCCGGCCGTGGCTGCCCTTCGGTGATCGCTTCGTACTCAGCGCCGGCCACACCGTGCCGCTCGTCTATTCGACGCTGGCCGTGCTCAACGAGGCGTTCCGCGTCCGACAGGAACGCGCGCCCGCCGACCCACTATTCACCTTTCCCGACGACGGCAAGTGGGCGCTGACCTGGGAGCTGCTGCTTCGGCTGCGTCGACGGGGCGGCCTGCCGGGCCACGCCGAGATGGAGGGCAAGACCCTCTTCCTCAAGTTCAACACCGGGCCAAGTGGCCACGGCATGGGACCTGCCGTTGGCGAGGCGCTCGCGCTCAAGCACGCCGGCGCGGACGAGGTCAAGGTCTTCGTCTTCGAGGGCGAGGGCGGCCTGACCCCCGGCGGCGCGCACGAAGCACGCCACACGGCCTGGGGACTCGGCCTCAACAACCTCGTCTTCATGATCGACTGGAACGACTTTGGCATCGACGAGCGGCCGCTCTCGTCGGTCGTCTACGGCACCCCTGTCGACTGGTTCGCGAGCTACGGCTGGCGCGTCGCCGGCGCCGAGCATGGCTCGAAGTGGCCAGACGTCACGCGCGCAACGCTGGAAGCCGCGCGCGGAGACAACCCTGCCAAGACACCGTCAGTGGCGTGGTTCAAGACGCGCAAGGGCCGTGGCTACGGCAAGTACGACGCCAAGAGCCACGGCACGCCGTGGCCCATGAATGCGCCCGAGTTCTGGGCCGTGCGCAGGGACTTCATGGCCAAGTACGGCCTCGAATACCAGGGCGTCGACGAGCCGGCGCCGAGCGACCCGAGCGAGCGCGAAGCCCAGGCGCGCGCCAACTTCCAGACCGCCCTGAGCGTGCTGCGCACCCGCCCGGAGCTGACGGACTGGCTGACCGATCGGCTGAACGAGGTCGCGTCCACCGTCCCGGAGCACATCGACGGATTCAACCTCTCCGACGACGGTGCCGTCTTCAAGGACAAGCGGATCTTCGACGCGAGCAGCTACCCGCCCGAGATGTGGAAGAAGCCGGGCGACAAGCAGCCCAACCGCGCCGCGTACGGTGCGTGGGGGAGTTATGTCAACGCGTTCGCGCGCAAGGAGCACGGCCGGCCGCTCTTCCTGGGCGCGTCCGCGGACCTGGCGGAGTCGACCAACCTCGCCGGCTTCGGCAAGGACTTCGGCGACATGCCCGGCTACGGCTGGTACGAGCGTGACACGAACCTGGCGGGCACGGTTTTGCCGACACAGATCACGGAGTTCGGTAATGCCGGACTCGTGGTGGGTCTTGCGAGCGTCAATATGGCCGCGGACCCGTTCAACGACTACAACGGCCTGTGGGGCACGTGCTCGACGTACGGCTCGTTCTCGTACCTCAAGTACGGGCCCATGCGGCTGTTCAGCCAGCTGGCACAGGACACCGAGCTGAAGGTCGGCAAAGTGCTCTGGGTCGCGGGCCACGCCGGCCCGGAAACGGCAGAAGACTCGCGCACCCACTTCGGCATCTTCGAGACGTACGTCACCCAGCTCTTCCCGGAAGGCCAGGTCATCGATCTCCACCCGTGGGAGTACAACGAGGTGCCGGTCGTCCTCGCCGCGGCGATGAGCGCGGACGTTCCGATCGTCGCGCTGCACGTGACACGGCCGGCGATCGACATCCCCGACCGCTTGGCTCTGGGCATCCCGTCGCATTTCGCGGCGGCGCGTGGCGCGTACGTCATGCGCGACTTCAAGCCCGGCCAGCCACGCGGCGGAACCGTGTTCGTCCAGGGCACGACCTCGACGGCGAATCTCGTGAAGGTCATGCCCCAGCTCGACGAGCGCGGCCTCAACGTCAAGATCGTGGCCTGCATCTCGCCGCAGCTGTTCGCGATGCAGGACGAGGCGTACCGCGATGCCACGACCTCCCCGGCCGACCGATGGGACGGCATGGCGATCACCAATCGTGCGTGGATGACCATGCGCCACTGGATCGACGGCGAGATCGCCCACGAGTATTCGCTCTCGAGCGACTGGGACAACCGCTGGCGGACCGGTGGCACGGTCGACGAGGTGATGGACGAAGCGCACCTCGGCCCGACCTACATCGTCGACGCCATCCAGCGCTTCGTCGACGAGCGTGAGGATCGGCTGGGCCGCCTGCGCGAAATAGTCGAGGCCGTGTCGTCGCGCTAAAGAGGGCGCAGTTGTCCGCGCTGGAGCGCATCGGGATCGGTCGCACCGCAGAAGTCTTCGCCTACGACGACGGACGCATCCTGAAACTGTTGCGGCCCGGCTTTCCCGAACAGATGGTCGAGGAAGAGGCGGAGGTCGCGCGGATCGTCGACCTCGCCGGGCTCGCGGCGCCGCACTTCTTCGGAACGGTCACCCTCGACGGCAGGCCGGGACTCGTGTACGAACGAATCCACGGCCGGGTGATGCTCGACCAGTTGACCTCGCGGCCGTGGCGCAGCGATCACCTCGCGAAACAGTTCGCGGCGCTGCACGCGAGCATGCACGACACCGCGGCCGCTGGTCTGCCCGCAGCGAAGGATGGATACCGTCACGCGATCGGGCGAGCGACCGGCCTTCTCGGCACGCAGCGGGCAGCTTCCGCGCTTGAGCGGATCGACGCGCTCCAGGACGGCTCGTCGCTGTGCCACGGCGACATGCATCCGGGCAACGTCATGATGGCCGGGTCGGGTCCGGCGGTGATCGACTGGATGAGCGCCAGGTCCGGGCCGGCGGAGGCCGATTGCCCGGACGCTCTTCCTGCTCTCCGGCAGCAACGTACCCGGCACATATCCGCGCATCCAGCGAGCCGTCATTGGCGGCGTCCGGCGGCGCTTCGCGAGCGTGTACCTGACCGCGTACCGGCGTCACCGTCCAGTCGACATAGAGGAGCTCGAAGCCTGGCGGCTGCCCATCCTCGCCGCGCGACTGGCGGAAGGGATCGAGGCCGAAAACGATATGCTGCTGACGAGGATCGACGCCGACCTGGCGATCGAGCGTTAGCGCGAGTCGCTACTCGCCCGTAGCTCTGGCAGCCGCTCCATCGTTTCACGGTCATAAGGTTCATGAAGCTGCACGATCAGCTCGTCGACGCCGACGCTCTCATAGGCGCGGACTACCTGGGCGACCTCGGCGATCGTTCCAACCGTCATCGGCACTGCCGGTGCGAAGTTGTCGTTGTCTGGTGAAAATCCCGCCGCGTCACGGACTGCTTGATACGCGTCGATCGCGTCGTCCCGGCGGTCGGCGATATGCAGCCAGACCATGACCGTTTTCCTGATCGACGAGTAATCGCGGCCAGCCTCAAGGCAGCGCTGGCGCAGGATATCGAGCGACTCGGCCACGACCTCCGCGGTTCCCCAGGACTTGTTCCACTCGTCTGCGTGACGGGCGACGATGCACATCGTCTTGCGCGGCCCCGAGCCACCGATCATGAAGGGAATGTGCTGCTGGAGCGGCCGCGGCTCGCACAACGCATCGACGAAGTCGTAGTAGCGGCCGTGACCGGTGACGAGCTCGCCGTCGAGCAGACGGCGGATCAGCCCGAGAGCCTCGTCGAGACGGTCGAGCCGCGCGCCGGGCGTAGCCCCAAAGTCGAGGCCGAACGCTTCATGTTCACGCGCAAAGTGACCGCCGCCCATTCCCAATACGAGGCGCCCGTTGGTTATGTGATCGAGCGTGGTGGCGAGCTTGGCAACGTGTCCCGGATTCCGAAACGCGACCGCCGTGACCAGGACACCCACCCGCGGCGTCTCCGTCAGCGCCGCGAGCGCAGCCAACGCGGCCCAGCCTTCGAACTTTGGCTGGCGCCAGTCGCCGGCGTCGGCCAGAAGGTGGTCCTCTGTCCAGAGTGAGTCGAATCCGGCGCTGCCGGCAGCCTGCCATGCCTCGCGCATTGCAGGCCACTTCGCGCCCTGCATCCAGAAGACGCCGCCGAACTTCAACCTTTGCTCTCCATCAGCCCAAGACTACGAGGGCGACGCCGATGAGCACGATCACGGAGCCGACAACCCGCTCCGGCCCCGACTTCTCCTTGAGCACGACCGCGCCCAGGATGGCGGCAATGACCACGCTCGACTCGCGCACGGCTGACACGCTCGCGGCCGCAGCCGTTGTCAGTGCGATCAGCACGAGCGTGTAGGCAAGCATCGAGAAGACGCCGCCGAGCGCGCTGCGCCAGTTGAAGGCGGCGGCGAGGCGGCGTGGGCCGCCACGACCGAGGACGAGGGCAGTGGCGACGATGCCGGGAATGCCCAGGATGAGCACGCCGTACGTGACGGGATCCGCGTACTTGACGCCCTCCTTGTCGACGACGACGTAGCTCGCGATCGCGAGCGCCACGGCCAGCGCAAGCGCCACGTGCTGCCAGTGCGCGCCGCCACGGATGCCACGGACGACGAACACGCCGGTGCCCACGAGCGCGACACCCGCGATCTGGCCCGCCGAGGTTGGAGCACCGACGAGCACGACGGACAGGATGAGCACGAGAACCGGCGCCGATCCGCGCGCGATCGGATAGACGAGGCTGAGGTCGGCCCGTTCGTAGGCGGCGACGAGGAGCGCGAAATAGACCAGCTCGAGCGCCGACGAGAGCACGATGTACGGCCACGCCTGCGCCTGCACATTCCACAGGAGCACGGCGAGCGGCGCGAAGACGAGCGCGCCGAAGAGGATCACGATCGTCGTGGTCGCCGTTCGGTCGCGCGACTGGACGACGATCAGGTTCCACAGCGCGTGGACTACAGCTGCACACAGAACGAGAGCAAGGGTTGCGAGCGGCACCCGCTGTTAGTCGGTGCCCTGGTTGTTGAGTCGGAGCTGAGGTCAGGCGGGCGCGCCGGCAGGCGCCTTCGCGACTACCTCCGCGATCCGCTCCAGGGCGAGCTTCAGGTTGGCCTGCGAGTTGGCGTAGCTGATGCGGATGTGGTCCTTGCCAACCTGTCCAAAGGCCGTGCCTGAAAGGGTGCACACGCCGCCGTCGTAGAGCAGCTTGTCGGCCATCTGTGTGCCGTTCATGCCCGTGCCGGAGACGTTCGGGAAGACATAGAAAGCGCCGTGTGGCATGCGGCAACGAATGCCTGGGATGGCATTGAGGCCGTCGACGATCAGCTGACGGCGAGCGCGGAACTCCTCGACCATGGCTTTGACCGCGTCCTGCGGGCCGTTGAGCGCCTCGACTGCGGCCATCTGCTCGAAGCTGCTGGTGCAGCTGACGCTGTTGATGATCAGCTTGCTGAACGGGTCGACCAGCGCGGGCGGCAGGATCGCGAAGCCCAACCGCCACCCGGTCATCGCCCAGGCCTTGGAGAAGCCGTCGAGGACGATCGTGCGCTCCATCATCCCGGGCAGCGTCGCGATCGAGACGTGCTCGCCCTCGAAAATGCCGCGGCCGTAGATCTCGTCGGCCATGACGGTGATGTCGCGCTCGCGCGCGATGTCAGCTATCGCGGTTATGTCCTCTCTCGTGAGGACGCCGCCGGTCGGATTGTGTGGCGAGTTGAAGATGATCAACTTTGTCCGTGGCGTCACGAGGGCACGCAGCTCGTCGGGGTCGAAGCGGAAGTCGTTCTCCTCGCGCAACGCGTAGGGCACAGGCGTACCGCCCGTGAAGCGCGTCATCGACTCGTAGATCGGGAAGCCGGGATCGGGGTAGATGACCTCGTCGCCTTCCTCGATCAGGGCGAGGATCGCGTAGTACATGATCGGCTTGGCGCCGGGCGTGACGACGACGTTGGCCGGGTCGACATCGATGCCGCGGAAGCGTTTCGACTCGGCCGCGATCGCCTCGCGCAGCTTGGGCTGGCCGAGCGGCGGGCCGTAGTGCGTCCAGCCCTCGTCGAGGGCGCGCTTCGCCGCGTCGCGGATGTTCTGCGGCGTGTCGAAGTCGGGCTCACCGATCTCGAGATGGACGATGTGCCGGCCCTGCGCCTCGAGCGCGCGGGCTCGGGCGGCGGCCTCAAAAGCCGTCTCCGTTCCGATACCGACCATGCGCTGTGCAAGCTTCATGAACGGCATCGTACCAGCGCCTGTACCCGTGGCAGAAGCGCCGTTTGGCCCCTCGTCGCAGTCCTCAATTCCGAATGGTGAGTCCCGAGGCGTCCACAGATGCCGCTGGTATCGACTGGGTGAAGCTGATGACGATCTCGTACGTCATTGGTGTGTTCACCATGCATTGCCCGGGTTTGCTGAGGACGAAGTCGGCGCCGCTCGAGTCAAACATCAGGTGGATGGGGACGCCGCACGGGCGATCCGTCCACCGGACCACTATCGACGAGTCGGTGAGATTGCTGACGCGCTCGGTCGGATCCGAACTCGGCTGGCGCTGTGTGCAGCTCGTGATGAGATCGGTCGAGTCGTAGATGTCCACTCCGTCTCCGGCGTCAAGAAGACCTGGAGCCGGGGCGCACGGGACCGGATCTGCCAGTCGCTGATCGTTGATGGCCAGCCGGATCCGACTCGCATCCACCGGCGACGCGAAGTCAATCGATGCCGCATGCGCGTCTGGGTCACAACCTGATGCTTCCTTGTTGGAAATGGTGGTCGTAACGCCGACATCGAAGTCCGCCGGTTGGGGCAGGTTGGATGGAGCCGGCGAGACATCAATTTCGTATGAAACGGTGCAGGAGCTCTGGCCCCACCAGATATCAAGTCGTGACGGGTTTGCTGAATCGACGCTGGCATGTGGATCCTGCGAGTGATAGTCGCGTCCGCCTTCATCGCTGCATGCGACGACCTTTCCGGTAGTGTCAATGACAGTCATTGTGTCGCCGCAACCAATCGCGTCGGGCGTGGCCGATGGCGCAGGCAATGGCGCCAGATCCTGACCGTTGACCATCACGTGGACAGTGCCCGCGACCGGAGCGCGCAGCGTCAAGGTCAATGTCATTCCCAGCGGGCCGACCGCGCACGATGGAGAGGCTGTCGGGACTGGCGAACTATCGGCCGAAATGGCGAGTTCGTAGCCGTCGCCGGCTCCTTGGAATAACGAGCTCAGCACGCTGGGACAGTTCGGGGAAAGCCATTGGGCGACGATTTGCCCCGAGGAAATGGTCCAGCCAACCTGATAACCACCCCACGGCGGCGGAAAAGCCACGTCAGCTTGGAGATCGCAGGATTCAGCAAGCCCGGTCGTGTCGAGCAACGTCATTGTCGAACCACACTGCAGCGCGCGCTCTGATGCGGACGCCGACGACGATGGCGACGTAGACGGTGTCGTGGACTCCGACGCGCCGCTGTATGTGCGCAGGGTGACACTCGACGCAGGCACGGGAAGGTCGAAGACCAAATCTACTGCGTGCGCGTCGGGCCTGAAGAAGGAGTCGGGCGACGCTACGTTGACGACAGAGATGTAGTAGGCATCGTCCGAGGTTCTGTAAACATCGATGGCTGTCACTGTCGAGCTCTCCGAAATGCCCCACCAGACGTGAACTCTGTATAGGTTGCCGCCTGGGTTTGAAACGTTCGGATCCTGTGAGTGACGATCGACGGTACCGGCGTCCTCACAGCGCTGGATGAGCCCAGAGTGGTCATTCACGGATATCTGTTCGCCACAGTCGAGCTGCTGGGTCGGTAATGGCGTTGCGGCCGCGGCGCCGAGCAAGACCGATACCGATGAGGCGTCGATCGGAGAGCGCAGATTGAGACGGACAGCGGCTTCCATCAACGATGCAGGACACGAACCGTCGGTGGGTCTCGAGGATCGCAGGTAGTAGCCCGCTGCTTCGTATGTGAACCGCAGCGGCGAGAGGATGTCGCATGGTGAACCGGACAGGCGCAGTTCGATTGTCGTCAGAACGCCCTGGCGGGTGGCGGTCGGCGAACTCAGCCTTTCAACTGGGATCGTTGAACATGACTCGATGAGTCCAGTCTCGTCCGAGATCGCAATCTGCCAGGTGGCGCCGTCCAATAGGCACTCGACCTCCGTTGCCGAAGCCGACGACGCACTCACACCGGGACCACTCACGGACGGGCTGCGTGGCCAGGCGATCACCAGGGCCACAACGATGACGGCGGCGGCGGCGAGG